>JAQXJI010000001.1 GCA_029008615.1 Elusimicrobiota bacterium
TTTTGGATACGGCCGTTGCCGTATATTATCAAGTGCCCAAAAGTTATACCGGGGAAGATTCTTTTGAACTTACCGTCCACGCCGGGGAATACATAAAAGCCAGACTTTTGGAAATTGTTTTTTCCCTGGGGGCCCGCCTTGCAGAACCGGGGGAATTTACTATGCGCGCCTATCTTAACGGGAAAATGGATTTGGCTCAGGCGCAGGGCGTGGCCGATATCATAGCGGCTAAAAATAAATCCGCGCATAGGGCCGCTTTAAACATTTTAGACGGCAGATTATCGGAAAAATTCAAAAATATCCGCGCCGCTTTGACGGAACTTTTGGCGAAAGTTGAAGTCCGCATAGATGACGCGGACGACGAAATGCAAGCTTTAAGCGAAGGGGAGATATTTCCCTTTTTGGACGGCGTAATAAATCAGATTGAAACTTTAGCCGCAACTTTCAGTGCGGGCCGTTTGGTTAAAGAGGGAATAAAAACTGCGATAGTCGGCGTGCCGAACAGCGGCAAAAGTAGCCTTTTAAACGCTCTTTTGGGCTTTGACAGGGCGATAGTTTCCCCGGTAAGCGGAACCACTCGCGATACAGTTGACGCGGTTTTAAAAATAAATGATTTTTCCTTGGTTTTGACGGATACCGCCGGCATACGCGCCGATCATTCCGACGCGGCGGAAGCCGAGGGAATAGAAAGAAGCCGCAAGGCTATGCGCTCTGCCGATATAATAATATTTTTGGCGGATTTACACGCGGACGCCGCCGCGCAGGAAGAAATTTTGAAAGAAGCTCTTTCAACGGGCAAAAAAGTATTGAAGGTGTTAAATAAAACCGATTTGCCGCTCGCTGCGGAAGCAAAAGCGGGGGAATATGACTGTTTTATTTCCTGCAAGACGGGTGCGGGGCTTGAGGATCTTAAAAACAAAATAACTTCGGCGATAGGCTTAAGCGCATTGCAGGAAGACGATATCCTTATCACTTCCGCCGCGCATTATAAAGCTTTAAAGGAAGCTTCCGCCGAACTGCGATTTGCCAAAGAGCGTTTTGAGGAATTGGAGCTTATGGCGGAACATATCCGCCGCGCTCTTTTAAGCCTGCGCCGTTTGATAGGGGAAGTTACCCCCGACGACGTACTTGGCGAAATATTTTCTAAATTTTGCGTAGGTAAATAAATTTATGTTCGTTTACGATAAAACTTTCGACGTTATAGTAATAGGCGGCGGGCACGCCGGATGCGAAGCGGCTTTGGCTTCGGCCAGGCTGGGCGCGTCTACGCTTTTAATAACCCAAAATCTTGATACGGTGGCGCAGATGTCCTGCAATCCGTCGATAGGCGGTATAGCCAAAGGGCAGATAGTAAGGGAAATAGACGCCCTCGGCGGGGCTATGGGCAAGGTTACCGATGCGGCGGCCGTACATTATCATATGTTAAACACCGGCAAAGGGGAAGCGGTATGGTCCCCGCGCGTACAGTGCGATAAAAAGATATATCAATACACCTATAAGCATTTTCTTGAACTTCAGCCCAATTTGCATATAATCCAAGATGAAGCCAAAAATATTGTTTTGACCGATAATGCTGTAACCGCGGTAGATACTTTAAGGCAAACTCGCTACAAAACCAAAACCGTAGTTGTTACGCCGGGTACTTTTATGAAAGGCACGGTTCATATCGGCAAGCTTATGCTTGAAGGCGGCAGATATAACGACGTCGCCAGTAATTATTTAAGCCGAAGTTTGGCCGAGTGCGGCATAAAAATAGGCCGTATGAAAACCGGCACGCCTATGCGCATTAACGGCAGGACTGTTGATTTTTCCAAATTTACGCCTCAGCCTTCCGATAATCCTTATACGCCTATGTCCGTTTTCAACAGGCCGGAAGATAAAAAATTTCTGCAATGTTATATAGCGCGCACTACCGATAAAACGGCGGAAGTGCTTAAAGAGCATATGTTTGAATCGGCTTTGTATTCCGGCAACATACACTCCATAGGGCCGCGCTATTGCCCTTCTATTGAGGATAAAGCCGTAAAATTCCCGGAGAATAAACATCATCCGCTTTTCCTTGAGCCGGAGGGCTTAAACACCGAAGAATATTATATCCAAGGTTTTTCCACCAGTTTGCCGGAATATGTACAGTATGAACTTTTGAAATCCGTACCCGGTTTGGAAAATGCCCAAATAGTCCGCGCGGGTTATGCCATAGAATACGACTACGCCGATCCTACCTGCCTTAATGCGGCTTTGGAGGTTAAAACCGTACCGGGTTTGTTCTTTGCCGGGCAGATAAACGGAACAACCGGCTATGAAGAAGCCGGCGGGCAAGGCCTTATGGCCGGGCTTAACGCCGCATTGAAAGCGCAGGGCCGACCTCCATTCGTTTTAAGGCGCGATCAGGCCTATATCGGCGTATTGATAGACGATTTAATTACCAAGGGTGTAAACGAGCCTTACCGTATGTTTACGAGCCGCGCGGAATACCGCATAATTTTAAGGACGGACAACGCCGACTTGCGCCTCAGCGGTTTGGCTATAGAATTAGGTTCGCTTCCCGCCGAATATGCAAAGCCTTTCGCCGCGTATAAAGCCGCGGTTGAAAACCTGCTTAAAAACCCGGAAGCCGCCATAGACGAAACCGATTTAAGCCCGTGGTCTTTAAGCGCGGCAAAAAATACCGCCGCGGTTCAGCGCAAATACGCCGGTTATTTGGAGCGTAACTTAAAAGACGCCAAAGCTTTGGCCAATGCCGATAAAATAGTTATCCCGGAAGGCTTTGACGTGGCCGCCGTAAAAGGCATATTGATAGAATCCAGCCAAAAACTGGCTAAAATAAGGCCGTCCACATTGGGGCAGGCCGGCAGAATACCCGGCATTACTCCGGCGGATTTGCAGCTTATCGCCATACATATAGAAAAATTCAGAAGAGCTAAAAATGAAGTTAAGAACTGATTTCTTGGAAAAATTAAGCCTTAATCTTTCGGCTTTACAGCTTGAACTTTTGCAAGCTTATGCGTCTTTGGTTTGGCTTAAAAAAGGAGATTTGAATTTAACAAGCGTTGAAAGTGAACAGGAAATCTGGGACAGACACATTACCGACGGGCTGTTTGCCGCAGCTTTGATAAAAAAGCTGTCGGATGGCAAAAAGACTTACTCTTTAGCCGATTACGGTGCGGGCTGCGGTTATATAGGGCTGAGCGCGAAAATAGCTTTGGGCGAAGCTTGCGATTTAACTCTGGTTGAAACTTTGGGCAAAAGATGTATGTTTATGGAATGGTGCATAATGAAACTCGGCCTTAAAGGCGCGCGTACGCTTAACATTCGGGCGGCTGCATCTTCCGGCAAAGCCGGCCCTTTTGATTTTACGACGGAAAGAGCAATGGGCAAAATCAACGACATTTTGCCTTTATGTTGCGCGGACTTAAAAAAAGGCGCTTTCTTTATTCCTTTTCAGACGGAAAACAGAGAATGGGCCGAAGAAATTTTAAAAAAGTGCTCCTGCGTTTACGAGCGGGATTTAAGCCAAGAATATAAATTATTCGGGGAAGATAAAATAAGAAGACTGCCGGTTTTTAAAAAGATTTGATTTATGGATATAACAAAGAAACTTTACCTTTTGGCTTTTGTGCTTATAGCCGCTTTGGGAGTGTTCGTCTACAATCAGCCGAATGCGCTTGTTGCGCCTGATGACGAAGAACTCCGTTCCGCGCGTATAAACCAAGCGGTAAAGCGCATAATAAGCGGGAGTGAAGAGGAAGAGCACGATTCTTTTTTCAATCAAGTTCCCGATATGCGCGTAACGGAAAAATTCCGCGCGGCAAAAGAGGAAGAAAAAAAATTTAACGTAAAACGCCGCAAAGACGCTCAAAAAATAATTGTTGATTTGGGGGAAGAAGACGAACAAAATTCTCTTCAGGCTCGCAACGAAAGAATAAAAAACGTCCAACAGACTCTTGCCAAACTGCACGAAGAGGCTTTGCCGCCTCTGCCGGAAGGTTTCTTTTCGGCGACTGCGCGACCGTATGTCCTGTACAGGGAATATTCTCCGCTTACGGACGATTTTAAAACTTTGGTGCTTAAAATGCACTCAAGCCTTTTAAAAAACATTACACCTTTTTCCGTATTGACGGACGTTAAACGCATACTTTTAATGTTGTTTAAAAACAAATCCAGTTATACTTCATACGCAAATCGGCCGGATTGGAGTGCGGGTGCGGCCAATATATCGGCCCAGTATATATACTTAATGGAAAACCGCAATTTCAAAAGCAATTTTATGCACGAACTTACCCATATTTACTTTGACGGATTTTTTGAGCCTTCTTCCGCTCCGCTTTGGCTGAGTGAGGGATTTGCGGTGTATGTTCAGTCCCTTTACCAGAGCCCGGCCGAAAACGAATGGCTTAACAATTTTCGTTTAAAGTTTGCGCGGGAAGAATATATAGATTTTAAAGATTTTACGGAAGTATCTTCTTTACTCGGCTATGAAAAGGAAGAAGTAGCGATGTGGTACGCCCAATCTTACAGTGTGGTAAAATTCCTTTTTGAGCGTTACGGAAAAGACGATTTTTATCAGTTCAGCAAAAATTTAAAAGACGGTATGCCATTGGGGCGGGCGATGTTCCGCTCCTACGGTATGCCTTTAAATACTGCGGCCGCTTTGGAATCGGCCTGGCAGAGCAATTTAAGGAAGCAAATTGACAGAGGAAACAAATGAGCGTTTTTAAACATATACCTATACTGGCCGCGGAAATAGCCGAACTATTGATAACCGATGAAAACGGAATTTATCTTGACGGTACTTTGGGCCTTGGCGGGCACAGCGGTTTTTTTATCAAAAGGCTTTCTTCAGCCGGGCGCGTACTCGGTTTGGACAAGGACGCGCAAGCTTTAAAAATGGCTGAAGAAAACGTAAACGACGCCCGCCTTAAAACCTTCAATTTAAGTTATACCGAAGCGGTTTCCGCCATTAAATCGGAGGGCCTTAAAGGCGTAAACGGGGCTTTGTTCGATTTGGGTTTAAGTTCTTATCAGCTTGACGACGCTTCCCGCGGGTTCAGTTTTTTAAACGACGGGCCTTTGGATATGCGTTTTGACCAAAGCAAAGGCCTTAGCGCAAAGGAAATAATAAATTCTTACGCGGCCGATAAGTTAAGTAAAATATTTGCCCTTTACGGTGAAGAGCGCAACGCCGAAAAGATAGCTTTGGCGATCTGCGCCGCGCGCCGGGAATCCCCTTTAGAAACAACTTCCGCTCTTGCCAAAATAATAGAGCGCGCCGTTCCGCGCTTCGGTAAAACGCACCCGGCCACTAAAGTTTTTCAGGCTTTGAGGATAGAAGTCAACGGAGAACTGGACTGCGTCAAATCCGCGCCGGCTTTGCTTAAGGATATTTTACTGCCGGGCGGGCGCGCCGCCTTTTTGACGTTCCACTCTACCGAAGACAGAATAATAAAATTCGCTTTTAAGGAACTTGCCGCCGGCGGGGATTTTAAGCTTGTAAACAAAAAGGTTATAGAACCCTCTTGGAACGAGATAAAAGCCAACCCTCGCGCAAGAAGCGCAAAACTCCGCGTAATTGAGAGGATTAAATGAAGATTTTTTACATAATTTTGCTTTGCGGTTTGTTTCTGTTGTTAATAGCTATGGAACGCGTCCAAAAAGAAAAGACCGGCTATCAGGTGGCTACGGTTATGGAGGACATAACTTTTAAAGAAGCCCGCAATCAGTATTTGCGTTATAAGATAGGGCAGTACAAATCTCCGCATAAAATAATGGCGGAGGCCGAAAAAGAGGGAATGCACATAGCCGCTCCCTCGGAAGTTATAGTTTTGAAGGATAATGATGAAAACGCTGAAATCAAGAATTAAAATTTGCGCGATAGCCTGTTTTCTGCCGGCGGTTTTCATAGCGGGCAGGTTGTTTTATTTGCAAACTTTCAGGCACGAGGAACTGCTTACCAAAGCGGAAAAGCGCGTTTATACCCAAACCGTCCCCGATACCGTACGCGGGAAGATTTTGGATAATAAAGGCGTGGTTTTGGCGGAAAGCCTGCGCACTTATTTTGTGGCGGTCAGCAAAAAAAACGTAAATAAAAAAGACGAACTTTTTAGCGTTTTAAGCCAAGCGCTTTCCGTAAGCAAGGCCCAGCTTAACAAACTTTGGAATGCAAAAGGAAATTTCTTTTATGTCAAAAAGGACGTTACTCCGCTTGAATATGAAAAACTGGAAGAACTTATAAATAAAGAAAGAGTCCGCGGCATAGAGATAGAACCTCACTATACCCGCATTTATCCTTATGACGGTATCGCTCAGGATATTTTAGGGGCAACCAATTCCCGCAACAGCGGGCTTTCCGGTATAGAACTTATGTATGAAGACGAACTCGCGCAGCGCACAAAATCAAAACGCGTCAAGAAAGCTCGCCGCGGCGGCATAATTTACGATAAAGAGCAAACCGAGTTCTTGGATATCGCCGACGTATATCTTACGATAGATTCTTTGGGGCAGTATTACGCGGAAAGCACTCTTAAAAAATATGCGGAAGAATATAAGGTAAAAAGCGCTTTTGCAATAGTGCAGGATCCCGAAACCGGCCATATTTTGGCGGCGGCTTCTTATCCGGCTTTGGACGGACGCAGCCTGCCTTTTCAGTTTGTTTACGAACCCGGTTCAACTTTTAAAACAATAGCCACCGCCGCGGCCTTGGACAGCGGCGCGGTAAAACCTACGGATAGATTTTCTATGGAAGACAATAAATGGAAAGTGGACGGCATAACCATACGCGACCACCAAAAAAAGCCGAGTTTGAACGTAACGGAAATATTGGAGGTTTCCTCCAATATCGGCGCGGCAAAAATAGCGCACGGCCTCGGCGCGCGGACAATGTATTCATATATAAAAAAATTCGGCTTCGGCGTAAAAAGCAATGTGTCTTTTTTGGGCGAGCCTTCCGGCATATTGAGGGAGCATACCCGCTGGAAGCCGATTGACACCGCAAAATCCGGTTACGGATATACCGTTGCGGTTACCGGCGTGCAGCTTGTTACGGCTTATTCCGCAATAGCCAACGGCGGAACTTTGATGCAGGCGCATTTGATAGATAAAATAAAATTCGCCAACGGGACGGAAGAGGTTTTATCAAAGCCGTCCAAGGTAAGGCAGGCCATAAACAAAAAGACGTCCGATCAGCTTAAAGATATGCTTGTTAGCGTTGTGGAAAACGGTACGGGGAAAGGCGCGAAGGTGAAAGGATACAGCGTCGCCGGCAAAACCGGTACTACCGAAAAAATGGCGCAAGACGGCAAATATCAAAGAAGCGCGCATATAGCTTCTTTCTGCGGATTTGTGCCCGCTTCCAAACCGAGATTTACCATACTTGTAGTTTTGGACGAACCCGAACGCGCTTTGTTCGGCGCGACGTCCGCGAAAATATTTTCTGAAATAGCGGCTAAATTTTTAACTTTATACGCCGTTGAGCCTGATGAGGAGACACGATGAAACTTAACATAACTTATGAATCTTTGTCTAAGATTCTTGACGGTAAACTTACCGCCGAAAAGCCCTTTTCCGTACTGGAAAAACTAAGCATAGACAGCCGTACTTTGCAAAAAGGGGAGGCTTACTGGGTGATAAAGGGCCAAAAACACGACGGCCATAAATTTATAAAAGCCGCAATAGAAAAGGGAGCGTCTTTAATCGTAGCGGAAGAAGGCTGCGGACAGGAAGCCAAAGTCGCCGGCGTACCGCTTTTGGAAGTTAAAGACACTTTAAAAGCTTTGCAGGCTTTGGCTCTTCACCACAGGCTTAAACATAATATAAAGATAGCGGCCGTAACCGGTTCCAACGGCAAAAGCACCACAAAACAAATGCTTTTGGCCGTTTGCCAACGCGCCGGTAAAACCTGCAACACCAAGGGAAACTTCAATAATCAAATAGGCGTGCCGCTTTCCATCTTGGAAATTACCGAAGAAGACAAATACGGCGTTTTTGAACTCGGCGCATCGCATAAAGGCGATATAGACGAAATAGCCTCGATAGTTCGCCCCGACGTAGCGATAATAACCAATGTGTCGCCCGCCCATTTGGAATTTTTCGGCGATATGGAAACGGTTTACAAAACGAAGACTGAAATCATAAATTCCATAAATTCTTACGGCACTCTTATATATAACAATGACGATTCTATGCTGCGCCGCTTAAAAACACAGTATGACGGAAGAAGTTTAAGTTTCGGGTTTTCGGCCGACGCCGACTTAAGGATAATCCCCGGGGAGAAATTTTCTTTCGGCTATAAAGGCGCGATTTTTAAATCGGACATATCTCTTGAAAAACATAATCAGTTAAACGCCGCCGCCGCTTGCGCAGGAGCGATAGCTTTAGGCCTTTTTAAAGATCAGATAGAGCAGGGCTTGGCGCTTTACAGCCCTATGCCTTTAAGATTGGAAATTCATAAAAAAGGTGCCTCTGTTTTTATTTTGGATTGTTACAATGCCAATCCCGCCTCTGTAAGCAATGCTTTGGAGATTTTGTCCGAACGCTCCAAAACGGAAGGCCCGGCGGCGGTTGTGCTCGGCGATATGAGGGAACTTGGCGCACAATCGGCGTTTTATCATAAACTGGCGGCGGAAAAAATAAAAGAACTCGGCTTTAAAGACATTTATTTGGCCGGGCCGGAAATGAAAGCCGCTTATGAAGCTTTGCAAAGTTTTGGGATTAAAGCGGAATACGCCGAGAATAAAAACGATTTGCTGCCTTCTTTAAGGAAACGGGCCGAAAAGGGCGGCCTTATCTTGATGAAGGCTTCCCGCGCTTTAAATTTTGAAGAACTGTTTGAGCAGATATAAGGAGAAACAATGTTTTACTATTTATCGCATTTAAAAGAGAGTTTAAGCGCCTTTAACGTATTTAATTACATCACTTTCCGCTGCGGCGCGGCGGTGTTGACGGGGCTTCTTATCAGCTTGCTGATATCCCCGGCAATTATAAGCAAGCTTCGCTCTTATAAAATCGGGCAGGTGCAAAGGAAAGACGGCCCTCAAAGCCATCTTTCCAAAAACGGCACTCCGACGATGGGCGGCATCATAATAATAATCAGCTTGCTTTCTTCCGTGCTTTTGTGGGCGCGTTTGGACAATCGCTTTGTTTGGCTGCTTTTGTTTGTTTCCGTAATGCTTTCCTTCGTCGGCATTTTGGACGATTACACCAAACTCGTCAAAAAGAACCCAAACGGCGCGCCGAGCTGGGTTAAATTGGTCGTTCAGATTATTACGGCGGTTGTTGTGGTGGGCTATTTGGGAGCGTACCCTCCAAATCCGCTTTACCCGGACGTTTTGACCATTCCTTATTTTAACGGGGCTTTTATGCTTTCTTTGGGCGGGTTTTATCTGGTGTTTGCTATGCTTATGATAATAGGCTCTTCCAACGCAACCAATTTGACTGACGGGTTGGACGGCTTGGCGGCGGGCAGCGTTATTTTCTGCGCGTGCGCTTACGCCGTATTTGCGTATTTGGCTAGCAATACGGGCTTTGCATCTTATTTAAAAATAATTTATGTTTCCGGCAGCGGGGAAATAGCGGTATTTCTTTCCGCGCTTATCGGCGCGTGTATGGGCTTTTTGTGGTATAACGCATATCCCGCGCAGGTTTTTATGGGCGATACCAGTTCGCTTTTTCTGGGCGGCGTTATAGCCACCGCGGCAATATGTATAAAGCAGGAACTTGTCCTGCCCATAGCGGGGGGAATATTCGTTATGGAAACGCTTTCGGTAATCATACAAATGGGATATTTCCGTATTACCGGCGGCAAAAGGTTTTTTAAGATGGCGCCTTTGCATCATCATTTCGAACTTAAAGGTGTGGCTGAGCCTAAAGTCATAGTGCGGTTTTGGATAGTCGGCATAGTGCTTATGCTTTTGGCTTTGGCTTCGCTCAAAATAAGGTAATTTATGCCCGGAATATTTTTGGAAAAAACAAATCTTGCCAAAAGGCGCGGCGGTATAAAAAAGAAGAGCGCTTTCCTTCCTTTGGATAAGCAGCTGCTTTCTTTTACGGCTATAATGATTATCGCCGGGCTGATATTTACGTATTCTTCCAGCGCGTTTGATTCAATGTCCTATTTCAAAAGGCAGATTGTTTTTGACTTGTGCGGAATTTGCGCGATGTTGTTTTTATCGCAGTATTATTCCGTTTTGCAAAAGAAGTTCAGCTCCGTTTGGATGTTGTTTGCGGCTTGGGTTCTTTTAATTTGGGCTTTGCTTCAGCCTGCGGCCGCACACGTGCACAGGTGGATAAACTTGGGCGTATTTAACATACAGCCTTCCGAAATCGCCAAAATGGTGCTGATAATTTATTTGGCGGCATATCTTGCAAAACTGCCGGAAAAACGGCGTGATAATATGCTTCTTATAACCCCGCTTGTCTATACGCTTATAACGCTTGCTCTTATCGTTGCGGGGAAGGATTTGGGCATTCCGGCCCTGATGACGGCCATAGCTTTTGCGATGTTTTTTATAGCGGGTGCGCCCGTTTCCAAGTTAATTTACGTTTTTATAGCTGCGGTGCCGATTGTGCTTATAGAGATTTACCGCCACCCGTACAGGCTTAAAAGGATAGCCTCTTTCTTAAACCCGGAAGACGCCGCCGGCTCGATAGGATATCAGCTTGTGCACTCTTTTTACGCCATAGGTTCGGGCGGGTGGTTCGGCAAAGGATTTGGCGGTTCGGATTTGAAACTGGAATATTTGCCCGCGGCCCATACGGATTTCATTTTCGCCATTATGTGCGAGGAAGTCGGTATGATAGGCGTGTTTATGATTTTGGCCGCATTTCTGTGGCTTTTGATTCACGGCATACGCCTTGCCGTTAACGCAAAAAATACTTTTAATTCTTATTTAATGGCCGGGATAACGCTTTGCATAACTTTGCAGGCTTTCGTCAATATGTGCGTCGCTACGGGCATAGCCCCCACAAAAGGTTTGCCGCTGCCTTTCTTTTCTTACGGCGGTTCTTCGGTGGTGGTTACGCTGGCTATGATGGGCATATTAATGAACTTGGCCGCAGTTGAGAGTAAAAACGCTTCTAAACAAGCGGGGAGAGGTTAGTGGAAAATGTATTTATGATAGCCGCCGGCGGTACCGGCGGGCATTTTTATCCGGGTTTTGCTCTGGGAAAGGAGCTTGCTTCACGCGGACGGGACGTCGTGTTTATTATCAAGCGCGGCAGCCCCAACGCCAAACTTTTGGAAGAAAACGAACTGCTTTATCAGGAGATAGATTTCGTTTCTATGCCGCGCGGTAAAAATCCTTTTAAATGGCTTAATTTCTTTTGGAAGCTTATTTTGAGCATTTTGGAAATGCGCCGCTTTATAGAAAGCTACAAACCGGCGGTTTGTATAGGTATGGGGGGATATATTTCTTTCCCGTTGATATTTACGGCTCATTTTATGGGTGTTAAAACGGCCGTGCACGATTCCAATTCCAGAATAGGTTTGGCAAATAAAGTTTGTTCCAAGTTTACGGATATGTTCCTGTTGGGGCTGCCCGTGGATAAAAAAATAAAAAATTCCTATTTGGTCGGCACTCCGATAAGGGAAGAATTCCGCTTAAAAGCCTCCGTAGAAGAGCAAAACTATTGGACATTCGTTACCGATTTTTCAATTAATGTCCTTATATTCGGCGGCAGCGGCGGCGCGCGCGCTTTAAGTATCGCCGCGGCAAAGACCGCGAAAGATATGCTCGGCAAAACAAAACGTCTTCATTTCCTGCATATTACCGGCACAAGGGATTATGAAGAAATCAAAAATATATACGGCGATACCGAACACGTGGAGCTTATCCCTTACGCGGAAGATATCCACGCCCTGATGAAAGCCGCTCATATAGTGATATCTCGCGCGGGGGCCAGTTCTTTGGCGGAAATTTATTCTATGGCAAAACCGGCGATAGTGGTTCCTTTCCCTTACGCAAGCGACAATCACCAATATTGCAACGCAAAAATTTTTGCCGATAAAGGTTGTATCAAGCTGATTAAAGAAAGCCCCAATCTTGCGGCTGAGCTTGACCATACATTAAGGGGGCTTTTGGCTTCGCCCAAAAAACTTAAGGAAATGTCGGCGAACTTCGGCAATTTGGTTTTACCCAGCCCTTTAAAAGCGGCGGGGCGCATTGCCGATATGGCGGAAGCTTTGGCGGGCGCTCGTCATAAGAGTTTTTAATTTATTTGTTGTTTTTGGGGAAATCTTTGCCTTTTTGTATAATATAAACGATGCTCAGCACCATTTTGTTTATTTTTGTGGCTTTGATAATAATCGTCCTTAACGGATTTTTCGTTTTGGGGGAATTTTCTTTGGTGAAAGTGCGCGGAACACGCCTTATAGAACTTGCCCGCAACGGCGGCTATAAGGAAAAACTTGCTCTTCAGGCGCATGAACAAATAGACAATTACCTCTCTTCCATACAAATAGCCATTACAATGACCAGCCTCGCTTTGGGTTGGGTCGGCGAGCCTTCCGTAGGCAAGCTTCTCGGTTGGGCTTTGCCTTGGCTTGTTCCTTTCCTGCCGGACGCCGCTTTGTATACGGTTTCTTTCGTACTTTCTTTTTTGATAATAACCTCCTTGCACGTGGTTTACGGCGAACAAGTGCCGAAATTGTTTTCAATAAAATACCCGGAAAAGACTCTTCTTTGGTGTATCGTTCCGCTGCATTATTTTTATGTCATCACGAAGTTTTTTAGAAAGATACTTGTGGTTGTGGCTTATAAGAGTCTGCAAATAGCAGGGATTAATCCTCACGTCGAAGAATCCCCTTTAAGCCAGGAAGAACTTAGAATGATGTTTTCGAAATCGCAGGAAGGCGGCAGATTTTCATTAAGAAGGCTGATGATGTTTGAAAATCTTTTTGATTTTGAGCAAGTTCTCGTTAAAGAAATAATGACTCCCAAAGATAAAATTTCCGCTTTGAAAAAATCAAATTCCTGGCCGGAAAATTTGGCGATTATCAAAAAACGCAAATATTCGCGTTATCCTCTTTATGACGCAACCATAGACGACGCCAAAGATTATGTTCTTATAAAGGAAATGTCTTTGGACGCTTTAAGCGAACATTCCGATCAGCCCATTGAGGAAAAATACACCTATCCCCTTTTAACCTTGGATGAAAATACTCCGGTAGAAGCAGCGTTGCGGGAGTTCCAGACCAAAAGGAAACATCAAGCTTTGGTAAAAAACGCCAAGGGGGAAGTTATCGGATTGGTTACCTTGGAAGATGTTTTGGAGGAACTTGTCGGCGAAATACGCGACGAGTACGAAAAGCCCAATACTTACCGCCTGAGCAATTTCTTTATGCCGTCGGCTTCCATAATTAATATTAAAGCTGCCGATAAATTTGACGCTTTTGACCGTCTTTTAAACGCTATGTACGCCCAAAGGCCGATATTTTCCAAGCAGCAGGCGCGGGAGTTTATCGTCAACAGGGAAAAGCTTATGTCCTGCGTCTTCGCCAAGGGGATAGCAATCCCGCACGCCAGGGTGGCCTCTTTAAGTGAGCCTATGGTTTGCGTGGGGATATCCAAAAAAGGAATAGAATTTGAACCCGGCAACAATGTTAAGATAATTTTCCTTGTTTTGACGCCTTTTAAAGATCCTGCCGCCCAGCTTAAAATTTTGGCGGAACTTGCGGCGATATCTTCCAACAAAGTGATGAAGGATCATATTTTAAAAGCTTCCACTCCGGCGGAAGTGGCCGAAATCTTTTTAGCTTTTGAGAACACCGTCCCCGACTGATTTCCCGCCGCAGTTCCAATCTTTTTGATTTTATACGTTTTGGCTAAAATGTTATAATTAAATATTATGTCTTTGGTTTCGCCTTTGCAGGCTTTGTGGGCCTCCGTTTTTATAACGGCGATATACCCGGTTGCAGGCAAATTTGCCGTGGGTTACGTTTCCGCTTCGGCGATAGCGGTGTTGGGTACTTTGGGCACGGTTCTTTTATATGTGCCGTGGCTGTTTAAAAATAATTTGTGGGGGGAGCTTTTCCGCAGGGATTTGCTTATAAAATTCGCCGCGGTTGGTTTATTCGGCACGGCTTTGCCGTTTTTGCTGATTTTTATAGCCCTAAATTACACTACTCCCGCAAATTCGGCGATATTAAATCAGACGGAAGTAATTTATTCCTTACTTTTGTCGGCTTTATTTTTAAAGGAATATCCCTCCCGCAGGCAGCTTGCGGGTACGGCTTTGGTCGTTTGCGGGGTCGTTATGCTTTTGTTGGGGGAGGGCTTCAGCGTAAAAATCAAAGGCGATTTGATAATTTTGGCTACGGTGTGGATGTTTCAGCTATCGCATATTGCGGCAAAGAAGCTTCCGCCCGATACGCCGGATAATCTTATAGTCTGCGCAAGGGCTCTTTTCGGTTTTTTGTGGACTTTGCCCCTGGCTGCGGCGATGACTTATTTCGGTGTGGAATTTTATTGCAAAGCCTCTTTAAGAAGCGCTCTTATATTGCTTTTTATAGCGGTTTTCAACAATCTTATAGGCAATATATTTTGGTATAAAGCCATAAGAAATATGCCGCTGGCAAAAGCTACGGCGGTAATGTTGGTTTACCCGGTTTTTACTTATATAATTTCGGTCTGCGCCGGGTTTGACAAATTCAGTTTAATGCAGATTTGCGGCCTTGTGCTCGCTATGGGCGGGGCCTATATGGTAACAAATACTATCAGGAAGGAAAACTAAAATGAAACTTGTACTCTTTGATATTGACGGCACTCTTTTAAATACGGGCGCTTTCGGCGTAAAATCTTTGGAAAAGGCCGTAGAAAATATTACCGGCAAGAAACCTAAATATGATTTGACAAAATTTATCGGTATGTCAGATAAGCACAATTTCGCTTATATGTACAGCTGTGCAACCGGCAAAAAGCCTTCCGCCAAGCAGTTGGAGGGCGTTAAAGAAGAGTATCTTTCGCTTTTACCTTCGGAACTTGCAGCTCTTAAGAAAAATAAAAAATATAAAGCCGCTTCCGGCGTAGAAAATTTCATAAAGACTTTGCTGTCCTTCCCTAATGTAAAAGTGGCTTTGGCTACCGGCAATGTGGAAGAGGCTTCCAAAATAAAACTTGCGCCTGCAGGGCTTGATAAATATTTCGTTACCGGCGGCTTCGGCTGGGACGGAGCCAAAAGAACCGAACTTTTAAAAGCGGCCGTAAAGCGCGCTTCAAAAGTTTTTAAACATAAATTTACTCCCGATGAAGTCTACGTTATCGGCGACACTCATTTGGACGTAATCGCCGCAAAAGAAAACGGCTATCACAACGCTGTTATAAAAGAAGCCGGCCTTGCCGATAAAGAGCGTCTTTTAAGAGCTGCGGCGGAAGTTGAAGCCGATACTTTTAAAGACGAAGAACTGCTTTTGATTTGGCTTGATTTGCGCCAAGACCCGAAAGGTGTTGAAAAGGGCTCTTATATAATGCCCGCCAGCGCGATAGAACACGTGTTTTTCAGCCGCACCGGCATTGACGAACAAAGATTAAAAATGTTCAGAATAAAAAAATATTCGGATTTGGAGTCAGGTAAAATATGGTAAATTGGCAAAACGGAGCGGAAAGCTTTATTGATGCCGTATCTTCCGGCAATGCTACGCCGGGCGGCGGCGCGGTTGGCGCTTTTACGGCGGCCAACGGCTGCGCTTTGACGATGATGTCCGTATCGGTTACTATGAAAATGAAGTCCACCGACGCGGAAACAAAAAAAATTCTCAACGAAGCTTTGGACGAATTTATTATTTTGCGCGACGAACTTAAAGAATGTTATTTAAACGACGCCAAAGCTTACGAGGAATATTTAAGCGCAAAAAAACTGCCGGCGGCCAGCAAAGAACGCGCGGAATATCTTAAAGAGGCCGTAGCGGCCTGCGCCAAAGTTCCTTTGAATACTGCTTTAAAAGCCGTAAAAACTTTGCAGATGACGGACGAGATTGAACCTAAAATTTCCCCTGTAATAAAATCGGACGTAATCTGTGCCAGAATAATGCTTAAAGCGGCGATAGCCGCCAGTGTGGAAAACATAAAAGCGAATTTGCCTTTTATAAAAGATGAAAATTTGCTAAACGAACTTGAAGAAAATATCCGTTTCCTGCAAGGTTTTTATAATCCGGCCGTATAAAAGCCAGATTGTTCTGATATAATAATATATATGAAAGAAGAAAGCGCCGTCAAACCTTTTAACGCCGAAGAAGCCGTTTTGGCCGTTTTGCCCAAGGCCGGTCAGCCGGAAGCGGGTCTTATCGCGCTAAGATTTAAAACGGAAGAAGAAATTTCGGCTTTGTCAAAAACGGTGGAAGAAATCCGCCGCGACATTATTTTGCCCGAGGGTATCGACGGCGATTATATTATAGCGGAAGTTCTGCTTAACGAAATTTCTCTTAAAGCGGCCCAAACGAGAGTGGAAATTTTGCTTTCCGCGCGGGCTGTGGCGGAACTTTGTTCCAAATTGGTTTTGGACGGAAAGTATTTTAAGCTTTTGCTTAACGCTTACGCTTCTCCCGCGTCGGAAAAGACCTTTATCAAACGGTGGGGGGAACTTTCCGCTTCTTTTGAGGGCGAGGTTGATTTTAACTCTAAAGAAGCTTCAAAAATCGTTGACGCTTTACTTGAAGAGGCTTCAAAACTTGAGGAACTTTCGCCCAAAATAATTGAGGAAAACAAAGCCTTTGCGGAAGAACTTTCAAAAAGTAAGAAGCTTTCCGCTGCTTTAGCCGCCCGCCTTGCCGATTATTACGTCAAGCCCTGTGCAAAAGCTTTAAAACCGGCTTTTGAAGAAGTTTTAAAGAAAATTAACGAGGCCGACACTTCTTTTGTTTGGTCTTATGATTTTGCCGCGCGGGTATTGCTGCTTAAGCTTACCTCGGAAGAGGCCGCTTCCGCTGCCGTTTTGTCCAAGGAAATAAAATATAATATTTTGCCGGAAGATTTACAGCTTCTTACGCTTAAATACCTTAAACTTAAAACACCTAAAGAAATCGCCGACACTTTGGAAGCGGTTTTAAAAAGGCTTCCTTATGTGGATTTTCAGGAGGAGAACCTCTCTTTGGCTTTTAAAGTTATGACCGACGCCTGCGGCGATACCTTGCTTAAAGCGGAAAGGGAAGCTTCTTACAATCGCGGCAAAAAGCTGTTTTTGCGCAGCGTGGCTTCAAATAAACATTTTAACGGATACGAAGATTTGCTTACTTCCGCTTTTTACGGCAGAACCGATAAAGACGGCGTGGAAGAAAGATTTATTTCCGTATTGCGGAATTTGCCGCACAATAAAGATATTTACGAAAACGCCGATATAGCGGTAAAAGTTCTTTTGGGCAAGCTGCCCGAAGCCGACGCCGAAACGCAAGCGCTTTTCAGAAAGGAAAATAAAGTTCTTTACAGCGCAGGCAGTCTTGAAAGCGAAGCGGTGGAAAGCTATTTGGGCACTAAAGACAGGGCCGAAGTCCTGCATTTTTTGAGGGAGAGGCTTTCCTCTTATGATTTTTGGAAAACCGACGACGCAAAATACGGCTTTGCTTTAAGCTTGCTCGTCGGCGAACTTAACGGAAATATAACTCCTTTTGCGGCTTCTTTGGGGTTGGATATGCTTCAAAAGAACTGGCCGGAATCAAGCATAGACCTTGTTTTAAAAGCTTTGCCGGCCCATACTAACTTTACTAAGCAGAGCATACTTTCCGCTTATGAAAAGTTTTATTTGGTTTCGTCGGATCACGAAGACGCCGCCAAACGCGTTTCCAATATGCTTCAGTAGCGTTTTGCGTCCGACGGTCTATATATAGACACATTTTATTGATAATTTGCTAAACTGTTTTTTAGAGGGAATTTTAATATATCAGAGGGAAAAATGAAATATTGGGTATATCTTAACGATCAAGTGCTGCCGCAGCCTTATGAAGCGGCGGAATTATCATCTATTCCGGGGTTTAATGATCAAACATTAATTTACCCCGAAGTTACGCCTGAAGGCGAAGAACAACAATGGGTTGCCGCGGCTACAGTGCTTAATACTGCCGCGCCTCAGCCTGCTGAGCCGGAAGCGCCTTCTTATTCCGCCCCGGCCGATGATGCCGATCAGCAGGATGTTTACGACGCTTCGGCGGAATATACGCCGGAGCCTTTGCCGGATTCTTACGGCAGGGAGGAATCCGCTGCCGTTGAGCAAAGTCCTTCCAGAGAACAAATTTTACTTGATAAATTAGAATACCTTATTAACGAAGTCGCCGGACTTAAAAAAGATATAGCCGTCATTCACGAACAACAGTCCGCCGCAATGACTATGTACTCCGCCTCGCCTGCGCCTTTTCAGCCCGCTAAAAAAGACGGCCCGATAGTAAAGGACGCCGAAGCTTTCAAAGCTTTTCAGGCCGCCCCTCTTATTCCCTTAAACGAAGGCGATATCCCCGAAGAACCCGTTGAAGAAAAGCTTTCCGTCTCCGAGGAGAAATCCGGCGAGCCGGTTGTTATAAAGGCTTCCGCCGACGATAATTTGCCCAAAGATGTTCCCAATAACGATGATATTTTGGAATCGGCCATAGAAAATACAATAAGAATGAAAACCGTCCCGGAAAATAACGTCGGGCAGGTTGCTTTTGATTTGGCCGCCAAGAAAACCATTGAAATAGCCTCTAAAGAAGAAGAACAAAAAAAGGAAGAACCTAAAGAGGAAGAAAAAGCCGCTGAAGAAGCCCCGGCCCTGAAACTTTCCGAGGAAGTCGAAGAAAAAGTTGAAGAGCCCGAGGAAGAATCTTCCGAAGCCGAGATTTTGGAAGTAGCCTCCATCGGCAATAAAGAAGAGGAAGCGATTTTAAAAACTTTTGCCGAAGAAAAGAAAGAAGAAGAAAAAAAGAACGAAGAGGCCGATAAGGATCTCCAAGAAATTGAAAACGATTTGCAAAAGGACATCAACGAAATAGCCGAACCTGCGGAAGAACCAGCCTCTGAACCGGCTTTTGAAAAAGTCGAGCAAGAACCGGCCCCGTCCGCTCAGGAACCGGCCCCCGCTTATGAAATGGAAGAGCCGACTTTAGAACCTGCTCTGCCTACGGAAGAGCCCGCTCCTGCGGCTGAACCGGAGCCCGCTCCGGAACCTGCACCGGCTCCGGAAGTTCCCGCGGATGAAACTCCGTCCGCAGAAACTCCTGCCCAAGGCGAAATGAGCGCGCTTGACGCTCTTACAATGCCGCCATCAGGCCAACCCGCTCAAGAGCAGCAGGGTACGGCCCAAGTTGAAAGCGTGGATGATAAATTCCTTAAAACTTTTACCAGCAGCATAGAAGAAGTCTTTTTGGATCAGCCTACTTCCATTATTTCCGATTATGTTCCGCCGACAATCAGTGCGGATAATCCTTTGTATGACGAGAACGACGCCCCTCAAATACCTGCGGCTCAGCCGGAAGCTCAAGCCGGAATGGCTGATTTGACCGCTCATCCCGCAGATGACGTCCGCCAAGTAAAACGTATTAAGCCCGCTGCGATTAAGACTGTTCCTATGGTTGCCGCAGGTGATCCTATCGGCGCGGATTACAATACTCCCAATATTGAAGAAGCCGTAACGGAACTTCGCACGCAATCTTCTTTGGTAAAAGGTCTTAAATCTTTCGCTCTTATGATGGTTTTACTGTGTGCCGTACTCGGTTTCGTGGCAGTATTGGCGACTATGGGCATTTTGTCCAAGGACGTAAGCCCGATACATTATATAATAGATAAAGTTGCGGGCCCGGGCGTTGAGGAAACCCCGGATTTGCAGGTTCCCGCCGCCGATACGGAAGAACCCGCTGTCGAAGAAGATCCGGCCAAATTAATGGCGGATAATATAATCCGTACGGTAAAAAATTACACCTTTGCCGACGCGTCCACGCTTGAAGCTAAGATTAGGTCCGCCCATAGAAATAATGCGGATCTTATCCAATGGAGCGCGGAACCGGCGGTTGATCCGGCTTATTATTCCATTGCCGTAAAACTTCCGCCGAATAATGAAGGTTACAGCCTTACATACCGTTTCAACTATAATACTTCGGACGGAACTTTGGTTCCAACTACTTCGGAATCAAATAATATTATGGCTTACACCATTCCGCCATCGCAAGTTGCGGCATCTGCGCCGACGGCACCTCAACAAAGTGCCTCTGCACAGAGGTCGACTTCGGCAAGGGGCAGATAGATTTAGGCCGGCGAAAGCCGGCCTTTCTATTTCAGGTTAAAATAGGCCAAAAGACCTAGCAGAAAATAGGGCCAAAGAACCTTGTATAAGGCTGAATAGTTATTTAAAATAAGAATGAAGGAAGTAAATTTTTTGGAGGGAAGAGGAAACTATGTTAAAGAAGCTTTTAGTCGGACTTA
>JAQXJI010000002.1 GCA_029008615.1 Elusimicrobiota bacterium
CTTTTACTCGGTCTATGTTAAGTCTTCGCGGCTGGCAAGCTTTAATATTTAGGCAAATGTTTCCTCATGTAAAGTTGCGTACTGGTAGCTAGCAATTTTCCATATTTGGGTAAATTTTTATTTTTTTACCGCTTCGGATACTGCGCGCCCTGTGGGCGCATCACGTTTAGTATACCTCGCATTAAAGAAAATAAAAATTTACTCAAATATGGAAAATCACGCCACTTTTATACTAGCACTGCCAGAGCCTTTGTAGGTCAGGCTATGCCTGACGGATTTCCTTTTTCCGCTCGCCCCCTCTTTTAAGTCATTATGCTGAACTAGAGTTAAGCATAATGCCGTAACTATTTGTAACAAGATCCTGAAACAAGTTCAGGATGACAGATTGTAGTTCCTTTTGCTGTGTCGTACGTTGTGTCGGTTCGATAAAAAGCGAAAACAGTTGACTTGTTTTTTTTTTTTGATACAGTAGCCTCATAATTTCAGCCTGCGGAATATGTAATGTCTTTGTTTTTATTTAGGTTAGTTCGTGCGGGCTGTTTAAGTATAAAGGAGGTTAAAAAGATGTTAAAAAACAAAACGGTTAGAAATGCATTTTTGGCGGTATTTTGTTTTTTTACCGCTGTAAGTTTAGCTTATGCCGAAAGCTGTTCTTCAAGCGGATCGGTTCAATATAAACCTAAAGGTTCTTGCGAAACATCGCAGAGGACTTGCTGTGCAAGCGGTAATTGGTCCGCCTGGGATGCCAAATGTACGGGCTCCGATAATTGCGCGTCTGGAGAATGCTGGACAGGCTCAACGTGTGCGTCCAAACCGCCCGTGTCGTGTTCCTGTGCTAATGGCACTTGCACGAGAACCTGGACTTGCACCAACGGCAAGGGCTGGAGCTATACCGACGGGACATGCGTCTGCAATAAGGGCTATACGCTAAAAAACGGAAAATGTGAGAAAGAGACTTCATGTGTGGAATATAAGTCCTTCAAATATGCCAAAGCCACATGTGCGGCATGCTGGTCGGCCGCAAAATCCATGACAAACAACGTTCCTAAATGTACGTCGGCTTCTTCTGTAAATTGTTATGAAAAGTACAATTCTTCTGAAAGCCTTTCCCCAAATTGCGATTCGTCGCAGCGACCGGCTTCCGAAGCTTCCGGCGGGAACACTTCCATATTGACTATGAGGTATAATCACGGTCTGCCAAGCGGAACTATAAACTGCTATTTTGAAGGTTTGAGGTACAGAACCTGCATAGATTAAGGCCTAAAACGGCCTCTTAACTAACCGCTCCCCCGGCTTTAATCCAGCTGGGGGAGTTATATATTTATTTGACTTTTGAGTAAACGAACTCCGCGTCGTCCAGCGTCAGCACCATGCGCTCGGGCGTAAGTTCTTTTATTTTAAACGTAAGCTTAAAATCGGACCTGCTGCCGTTGCCTTCGCTTAAGCCGGTTAACGTAAGAGTATTGCCCTCTTTAGTCCACCTTTTATAGGTAAGCGTAGCCATATTTATGGTTGTAACGCTTCCGTCTTCATTCAGTATCATGCCGTCCGTATTACCGGGCTGGCCCTCAACGGGTTTGCTCCATTCGCCGGTTACCGGCAGATTCAAGTCCTGAGCTTTGTTTTCGGTTTGCTGGGCGCAGCCCAATACAAAAACAAAAGCGGCGATAGCAAGAATATATTTCATTTGTTCTCCTTTAACGGTTTTCTTTATAATTTGCGGAATCGTCTTTTATATAGTGCAGAAGTTTGCCCTCTTTTTTAAGAGTCATAACTCCGTCCTTTATTTTTTTGATTTTATAGTTTTCCGTAAAATCGGTAAATTGATTGTTTGCCGCTTCAACGCCGGTCAAAGTCAGGTTTTTGCCTTTGCGGGCCCAAGTTTTATAAGCCTTGTTTTGGCCGTTTATGGACGCCGCTTTGCCTTCGGGGCCGAGATATATTCCCTGCTTTTCAAGCGGTGGATTGGGCCTTCTTCCGTCAATCCAGGAGCCTTTTACGTCCGGCGTTGCGGCACAGGCGCAAAGTAAAAGAGAAGTAAAAATAAGCATTGATAATTTTATTTGCATATATCCGCCTTATTTATTTTGTTCCGCCGGGTAGCCCACCGGGTGATTTAAGATGAGAAGCTGCTTATCTGTAAGCTTCAAATCTTTGATAATTTTTTCTCTCGGCATAGAGCCTTGCGGTACCGTTGCCAGCCCGAAAGCCGACGCAAACAATGATATGTTTTGCGATACTATCCCCGTATCGATATAAGCCCAATTATTGCCGGCCTCGGCCCTTGCCGTTAAATATAAAGTTACGGGCGCATCCCTAAGCAGACAGTCCGCGTCGGAAACATACTCCAAAAGATTTTTTTGCGGGTTGTAAAAATATGCACCGCTTTTTAGGCAGGCGTAAACTTCAACTTCCTGCCTGTTCATCGCGGAAGGTGCCGTGCGTTTGCCGTCGGGCCTGTTGATGCCGTTTGCGGCCCAAAGCAAGTTGGAAAGCGTTTGCAAGTCCGGCTCTTTTTCCGAAAAGACTCTTGTCGATTTCCTTTCGGATAAAGCCTGCATTATTTTTGCCCCTTTATTTTTCTGAGGGGTTTTCAGCTGAATGTTTTTTGACTCTTGCGCGCAGAGCATTGCGGCGGCGAAAATCAGTATCGGCGTCAGAAATAGTTTTTTCATAAGAACTCCTTTTATTTTGTTATACTTTTTTTATAATGTATCAAATTATTTAAAGAATTATTATGAGGAAATTATTTATAGTTTTTTTGTTTTCCATTATTTGCATTTTGCCGTCTTCGGTTCACGCCGGAAGCAGCCTGTTTGATAACGCTTCTTACTCTTACGGCATAAGCTCCGGGAGCGCAATGGTGGATTTGGGATTTGGCGGGGAATACTTAAATTCCGGCGCGTCAGACGCAAATTTAAAAACGGGAGCTTTTTTGATGAATCTGCGCGTCCTTTACGCCGTAACTAAATATTTTCATATCGGGCTTGAAGGCATTTTCGGCTACGGCGGGATGAGCGGCGGCGCGCTTTATTACGGGAGCGAATACGAAAGCGATTACTTTTATATTAAGAAAGATGAGAACTATTATAAAACTTTTGCCGTTCTTTTAGCCGCGCGCGCTAACTTAAACCCGGATTACGCCGACAGATTTTATATCCCTTTCGCTTTCGGCTATATGCAGAAGGACCAAACTACGGAATATACCGCATATTCGGATCTTCTGCCAGGCTATAAACACGAGTTTAAAGAAGATAAAATGTTGGGCCAAGGAATATACGCTTACGGCGGCTTTGGCTTAGAGCACGATTTCAGCTCAGGCTTTTTGGGCGGGATTGAGGCCCGTTACGGAATTTTCAGATGCGGCGGGGATTATGTAACAAGCATTTCCGCTTTGGTCAGGATAGGGTTTAAAGCTTAGGTTGTGTTCTTATGTTCTTTAAGTTTTTGTCGGCTTCTTTTATACTTTGCCTTTTGCCGGGGCCGGATATAATTTTTGTAATGACGCAAAGCATAAGCCGCGGCGCGAAAGCGGCTTTTGCCGTAACTTTGGGGCTTTGTTCGGGCTTGTTCTTTCATACGGCGGCGGTGGCTTTGGGCGTAGCCGCTTTAATGGCTGCAAGCCCCGTCTTTATGACTTGGATAAAAATTTTCGGCGCGGCCTATTTGTTTTGGCTTGGGCTGAGTTGTTTGCCGATTCTTGCCAAGAATAAAAAAACGGAAGCGCGCGAGGGTACGTTATCACAAAAAAACGGTGCGGAAGAGTACTCCTTTTTCGCTCTTTATCAACAAGGCCTTATAATGAACTTGTGTAATCCCAAAGTGATACTTTTCTTTTTGTCTTTTCTTCCGGCTTTCGTCCCGGAAGGTTCGGCTTTGCCAAAAGGTTTGTATATAGCTTTTTTAGGTTTTTGTTTTGCGCTTACGGCCTTTTGCGTTTTCGGTGCGGTTTCCTTGCTGGGCGGAAAGCTTAACGACGTTTTGCGGATAGAACATTATACGCGGTCTAAAGTTTTTGCGTATGCGACGGCGTTTATTTATTGGTTTATAGCCGGGTGGATATTTTTCGGCCGGTAATTAGGAGAATTTTTTATGGAACAATTATCTTCTTTGCCTTTATTGGCCCAGGTTTGTTCACTGGGCGGATTCTTTTTCGGAAGCGGTTTGCTGATGACGCGGCTTCCGCTGCTGCCGTCTTTAATGCTCTCGTTTTTTGTCCTTTACGGTTTTTTAAATTCAAACGGCGGTACGCCTTCTTTCGCTTTTTCTCACCCGTGGATTATCGTTGCTTTGCACGGCGTATTTATATTGCCTTTTATAGGAATATGGATTTTATTTTTTAAGGCGATGGCTTCGGCAAGCGGGCCGGATTCAATGGGGCTGGGTTTCGCGGGGATGTGGCTTATCGTTATTACCGGCATAGCCGTGGCTTTATTTATTTTAATTTCCATATTCCCCGCTTTGTTCAAGTTAGGCAAGATGTTCTTTGCCCTTCATTGCGGAGGGTGGCTTACCGCGCTTTATATTTTATTGTTTGTACTTGGTGCGGCTTCGGGAGTTTTTACGTTAAGCGATTTGGCAGGCTTTCCCGATAATTTGTCCGTTATTACCGGGCAGTTTATATGGACTGCTTTAATAGGCTGTTTGATATGTTTTTGCAGTCTCGCCGGGATAGCTTCCGGCAATACTTCGCTTTGTTTCGCTTTAGCGTTTTTCGTTGTGTTTTTGTTCGGAGGGGTTATCAGAAAAACCGCCGCCAAAGCGCATGATTCTTATTTGCATTCTCAAAAACAACAGGAGATTATCACCGCCGCAAAAAATGACAGCACGGAGTCTTTGAAGTTGGCATTGGATAAAGGCCTTAATGTCAATGCCAGGGATATGTTGGAAGATACTCCCCTGATGATAGCCGCGCGTCGCGGAAATGTGGAAAGCGTCAAGCTGCTTATTGAGGCCGGCGCGGACGTAAATGCGTCTAATAGAAATGGCAATACCGCTTTAATACTTGCCGCTGAGAAAGGCAGTGAGCCGGTAGTGCGGGAGCTTGTTAAAGGCGGCGCAAAAATAAATGCGATTGGTGCAGACGGCTTGTCCGCTTTGGTCAGCTCCGTAAGAAACGGCTTTGGCGATATCGCTTTATTCCTTATACAGTCAGGTGCGGATGTAAATATCAAAAGCAGATATCCTTATCGTCCCGCTCTTACGGAAGCGGCGATTAACGGCGATAAAAGGCTTACCGAGGCTTTGCTTAAGGCCGGTGCGGACGTCAATAAAGCGGACTTTCACGGCAAAACGGCTTTACAGTTTGCGCTTGGCTGGAAAGACAGAACGGAAGCGGCAAAACTTCTTTATTCAGCAGGGGGCAGATTGGGAAAAATATCTAAAGATGACCAAGTTAATCCTATGATGGATTATGCGTGCTCTTTTGGTTTTACGGAAGTTGTATCACAGCTTATTCAACACGGAGTAAAACCCAATGCGCATTTTGCGATTATGGCCGCCCAAGAAGGTAAAAGCGAGGTTTTAAAGCTTCTTATTTCCGCCGGGCTTGACGTAAATCAAAAAGACGATAAAGGCGATGATATTTTGCTTTTCGCGGTATCTTCGGGTGATTTGGACTGCGTAAAAATATTGGTTGAAAACGGCGCGGATATCGCCTTTGAGAAAAATACCGAAACAGGCTCAACCGGCCCGGCGCTGATTTTGGCGTCCTTGGGCGGGCATTTGCCGGTGGTGAGATATTTGGCGCAATCCGGGGCGGATTTGGATATTCAAAACAGCTTCGGCGAAACGGCCCTTATGCTTGCCGCGGCAAAAGGCCATTATGACGTTGCGGAATTTTTGATAAAAGCCGGCGCGGATATTAATAAACAAAAAGGTGCTGGCACTACGGCGGTTAAATTCGCGGCGGGGAGCGGCAATACGGAGATACTTGAAGCCTTAATTAAAGCCGGCGCGGATGTGAATCTCGGAGACAATGATGATGATACGCCTTTGGGAGAAGCGGTTTTTCAAGGACAATTGAAAGCGGCGGAAGTTCTCATCCGTGCGGGTGCGAACGTAAACGCGAAGAATAAAGAAGGCAAAACGATTTTGGATTTTGCCAAAGAAAAGGGCTATAAGGAAATTGAATCACTGCTAAAATCCGCAGGCGCAAAATAAGCGTTTTAAATTTAGTTTTTTATTTTCCACTTTAATTTCCGCAAATAAATATCCCCCAGCATAGCCAGGGAATATTTATTTTACAAAAGAGTAGTCAAACAGAACAAAAGTTTTTATAATAAATTATATTTAGTTTTTAGGAGTTTCTTAAAACGCAAAATAAGCCTTAAACGCGGCTTATATATAATTTAATTCTGTTTTTGGAACTGTATGAAGAATACGGTGCGCTGCCGGGATACCGGCGGCACATTTTCCCTCCAAAAACAGTCGTTTTAGGCACAAAGTAAGCGGATTAATTACCCGGTTACTTTGTGCCGAGTGTTTGTCGCCCTCAAGGGCGGCAAACCACGGCTGTTATTATTTGGGTTAGGGAAAATGGCTCAAATATAACAGCCGTTTTTATTTGCCCGATTTTACTTCTTGTTATGCTTTGAGCCCGAAAAAATAAATCAAAAATAATAAGGAGAAATAATATGGCGTTGATTAAATGTAAAGAATGCGGGAAAGAATATTCTGATTTTCTGGATGACTGTCCCAACTGCGATAGGGCAAAATATGTGCAATCATCCCTGTATATTAATCAGCAACTGGTTCCTGGAGAATATCTTATTTATAAATGTAAAATACATTGGCAGATTTGGATATTGCCGATTATTTGTAGTTTAGTTTTCGGGCCTATAATATTGGGTGTTTTTTTGCTAGGCGAGAGAGGCGGAGTTTTTCTTTGTGCATTTATTTTATTTATTATTTGGCTCTCAGCTTATATACGGTATACAGGTACAGATTTAGCTATTACCAATAAAAGAGTTATTTGCAAGTTCGGATTTATTTGGCGCAAATCTTATGAAATACATTTGGATAAAATTGAAGGGGTTATTTTAGAACAAAGTGTTTTAGGGCGTATTTTTGACTGTGCCTCAGTTGTTATTCGTGGTGTCGGAACTTCATCCGCCCCGGTCCCTTATATTTTGGATTTCCGAGAATTTAAACAAAAATTAATGATGGAATGCGAATCTTACAGAAAGTAAATGTATATGGAAATACGCTGAGAACAGAAACAATCCGCAAACAAAAAAGCCTTTCTTAAAAGAAAGGCTTTTTAAATATTACCGAGAGAGGGACTCGAACCCTCACGCCCTTGCGGACAATAGTTTTTGAGACTATCCTGTCTACCAATTCCAGCATCCCGGCGAAATCTTAAATTGTTTTTACTGCTTATATATTAATTCTAGCAAATTTAAAGCGCGTTTCCAAAATAAAATTAATATTTATGCGCAGATTGGGGCGGCAATCGCGCCTTATCCGCCGTTTTTTAATTCTGCGGCATATTGACGATTGAACCCCTTTCCTTTATGTTCCACGTCGGGTTTACAAAGTTTATCACGCCTTCGGCTATCGTCGAGCCCAAAATATTTATAAATCTTTCCTGTTTAAGCAGTTCTTCCTGATAAGGAATCATCATATACACGTTTTCTATCAATATTGAAGGCACTTGGGGGGAGCTCCTTGTAACGGAAAAATCCGCCTGAATAATACCTTCCGTTGGCAGGCCGACGTTCTTTATAAAACTGCTTTGCATAGCCTGGGCAAATGGCAGGCTGTGCGGATAATAATAAAATACGGAAGAGCCTCTTTCCCTTGCAAACGGATCTATAAAATCCGGCAGGGCGTTGTTATGAACGCTGATAAAAAGGTGCGCGCCGTTTTGCTCTATTTTTTCCGTCCTTCTGCCAAGCGGCATATTTTCGTTTTCTTCTTTTGAGAGGAAAACTTCCGCCCCCAAACTTTCAAGGTGGCTTTTTGCGGAAAGGGCTATATCGTAATTGGCTTCGTATTCCAAAAGCCCGCTCGGGCCGACGGCCCCGTCGTAGGGAATAGTCCTTTTGGGGGAATGGCCCGGGTCGAGCACCACTTTAAGGCCGTTTAAAGGTTTTTCTTCGGTAAAATTGAATTTGGGCTGATGATAAAGTTCAAAAATCAGGTTGTTGTCGTCATATCTATAAGTGTAGCCCCAAAGTTTCGCGCCGTTTTTATAATTGGCTTTGATTTTTTTTGTTCCGTCGGAAAGTATTTCATAGTCAAGGCCGCTTATAAGTTCGTCTTCGCTGTCGCTCATAATAGTGTTGAGGGCTTGAGTATAATATAAAACGATATTGAAAGAATTATGCGTTTCTTCCACTTTAAAACTCACTTTTTCCGTATTTTTAATGGTAAGAACGGTTTTGCCTTCCTGAGGGGAAGCGGAAATCTCCCAAGCGATATTTTTCGGTTTTTTCAGTTCGGCCGAAGGATTTAAAAAGCGTCTTTCAATCCACCCGATGACTTTATCGTCCAACTTCACGCGGTATAAATTGTTTATTCTGCCGGTAATTTCCACATTGCCGAACAGCTTTGTATCAAGTATGTGCCCGTTTGGCTGAGGGGCTGGCCTTAAGCGGGAATCTTCCCTTATTACTTTAGCCGTTTTTGAGACTTTGTTTTCAGGTAAAATCTTAATGCGCCCCAAGGAAGAGGCTTTCGCTTTAAGTTTGCCGTTGTCGTCATACATATAATACGTTACCTTTGCGGCTTTGCCCGAAGGTTCGGCATTATTGAAATTTACTGTTTTTTTGTAAATACCCGGTTCCCGCTGGGAAGCTATCAAAAGAGAATCCTTGAAATAATCGCCCGCGCTCATTTTTACCACCATATCGGGCGAGCCTGCAACGGTAAAATCCAAAACATCGGCGGAAGAAAGTTCAACGTCGCTGGCGGGGAACAGAGTCGAGGTGTCAAACCCGGGCTTATCAAGATATTTCCTGTAATCAAAACCTCTTACAAAAACGCTCCTTATGTACTTATGTGTTTGTTCCGCGTCGGTAAATTCTATAATAAAATCCATATTGCCGGGTTTTACGGGCAGATAAGTCAGCCAAGTGCCGGTGCGGTATATCGGCACGTCCACACCGTTTATTGTCAAAAGCCCCCCGCCGGAATGCACTCTTCCGAAGAGGAAAATCCCCTTCGCCCCCTGTGCTATTCTGGTGTTTTGGTGCGGGTATTCAACTGTAACGGGCAATATTTTGTTTGGATTTTTGTCCTGTACGGTTAAATTCGGCGCCGTGGGGATACTTGTTTGGGCAAAGGCTGCGGCGGCCGAAAACAATAAGTAAATTAAGATTGCCGTTTTTTTCATACTAATAAAATGATAACATAAAAATATGATACAGCGCGATAAAATCGTCAAAGATATAAATGAACTTTTAAACGTCGCCCTTACCCCCGAACACAACGGTTTGCAGGTGGAGGGTAAGACGGAAATAAAGAAGATAGTTTTCGGCGTGTCGGCCACTATGGAGCTTTTTAAAGCGGCCAAGGCCGCGGGGGCCGATATGGTAATGACTCATCACGGCCTTATTTGGAACACGGCGGAAAATATTACCGGCGTTTTCGGGCGGCGCGTGGCGTTTTTGATAAAAAATGACATCAATTTGGTTTCTTATCACCTGCCTTTGGACAGGCACCCCGTCTTGGGCAACAATGCCGGCCTTGCCAAGCTGATGGGGCTTAAAAATATTAAGCCTTTCGGCGTATATCACGGCATAGAGATTGGTTTTACGGGGGAAGTCAAACCCGCGAAAGACTTTGAGTATTTTTGTGCGCTTTTAAACGGGGAATGTGCGCCTTGCGGCAAGGACGAAATTCGCCGCGTCGCGGTGGTAAGCGGCGGCGCGCACGATATGTTGGGCCAGGCGATTGACGCCGGGGTCGATTTATTCGTTACCGGCAGCCGCGACGAATATGTGCTTGAACAATGCCGCGAAGCCGGCCTTAACTTTATAGCTATGGGGCATTATAATTCCGAAGTGTTTGGGATAAAAGCGCTTATGGAATATATCAAGAAACATTATAAAGTTGAAACGGAATTTATTGATATACCCAATCCATTCTGAAGGAGGAATGAATTATGGACAAGTTGTTTAAAAACATAGAAGGGCTTAAGGATTATATTCTTGAACTGCAAACAAATATGACTCGCCTTCCGGCGGTATCTCCGGAACAGGGCGGAAAGGGCGAATTCGCCAAAGCGCAGTATCTTGAAAGCGAACTTAAGAAACTTAAATTTGACGAGATTTTCCGTATAGACGCGCCCGACGCCAAAGCGGAAGGCGGCATAAGGCCCAATATCATAGCCAAATATTACGGTAAAAACAAAGACGTTACTTTATGGCTTTTGGCGCATATGGACGTAGTACCCGAAGGCGACAGAAGCTTATGGAAAACCAATCCTTTTGAACTTACCTTGGACGCCGACGGCGACACCATATACGGCCGCGGCGTGGAAGACAATCAGCAAGCCGTAGCCGCCGCTTTGGGCGCGGCCAAGGCCGTAATGGAAACGGGTGTGGAAATCCCGGTAAACCTCGGAATAATGCTTTTGGCCGATGAGGAAACCGGCAATAAATACGGTATGGACTATGTACTTAAGCAGCGCCCGGATTTGTTCGGCAAAAACGACAGCTTTTTGGTGCAGGACTCCGGCGACCCGGACGGCCGCGAAGTTGAAATCGCGGAGAAAAATGTTTTTTGGATGAAGTTTACCACTGAAGGCAAACAGTGCCACGGTTCTATGCCCGCCACCGGCAATAACGCTATGTATGCCGGCGCGCAGCTGATTATCCGTTTAAGAGACGGGCTTTACGCCAAATTCAATAAACGCGACGCTTTGTTCGCCCCGGATAACAGCACTTTTGAGCCTACTAAAAAAGACGCCAATGTGCCGAATGTTAATACTATCCCCGGTACGGACGTTTTCTATATGGACTGCCGTATGCTGCCTTCTTACGACCCTAAGCTTTTTAAGGATGAGGTGGCTTCAATAGTAAAAAGCGTGGAGAAAGATTTTAAGGTAAAAGTAACTTGCGAAATAATGCACAGTGCGGTTTCAAAAGCGACTTCTCCCGACGCCCCGATAGTAAAGCTTTATTGCGACGCAGTAAAAGAAATCAATAAAGTCGAACCCAAAGTTTTGGGCGTAGGCGGGGGAACTTTCGCGGCGGAAGTCAGGAATTTGGGCCTTGCGGCGGTTGTCGGTTCCAGAATTTACGGAGTGCCGCACGTCCCGAACGAGAAATCCAGCTTAAAATTTACCTTGAACGATATAAAAGTAATCAGCTATATTCTTATGCATTTGAAGTAAGATGAAAAAGAGTATATTTACTACGGAAATTATAGTCGTTATTATGGCAGTGGCCGTTTTGGCTTGGCTTTCCGCCCGGAAGATTAACGTAATCCGGGCGGAGGCCGCCGCGGCCGCTTCCAAGGAAAGTCTTATTATGCTGCAAGATGCGGTAAACGTTTACCGCTGGGACAATGAAAACCGCTGTCCTCAAAGCCTCGCTCTGTTGGTTCCTGATTATATAGAAAAAATCCCTTTCGCTTACAAAACATTGTCCGACTATGATTCAAGCGTAAAATACGGTTCTTACGGCTTGTTTTTTGACGGCGGCGGCGGATGGATTTTTGATAATAATCCCCGGTCCGAACATTATTGCGAGGTATTTTTAAATATTTAGGAGTTTTTTGATGCCGGATATTTTTATTTTGGTTCTAGCTTTTATTTACGGCCTGATTATAGGCAGTTTTCTTAATGTTTGCATTTACAGAATACCGGCTAAAATTTCAATCGCTTGGCCGCCTTCGCACTGCCCTAAATGTAAAAACAAAATAAAATGGTACGATAATATCCCCGTGCTAAGCTATTTATTCTTGGGCGGGAAATGCCGCTTCTGCAAAGAAAAAATATCCATAGAATATCCGATAGTTGAATTTGTAACCGCCTGCCTTACTCTTTTATTTGCTTGGAGATTGGGCCTTACTTGGTGGCTGCCTTTTGCCCTTGTTACGCTTTACAGCCTTATAGTTTTGTCGGTAATAGATATGAAGCTGATGATTATTCCCGACAGGTTCTCTTTGGGTTTGATAGTTGTCGGTTTGGCTTCCGCTTTTGCAAATCCGGCATTTAGCGGCGGCGTATGGGATAGACTTATTTCCTCTTTAATCGGCGGAGCGGTAGGCTTTTTCGGCCTGTGGATAACGGCTATTATCGGCCAACTTATTTTTAAGAAAGAAGCTATGGGCGGCGGCGATATAAAGCTTATGGGCGCGATAGGCGCTTTAAGCGGGTGGATAGGTGTTGTAAACGCTTTGATAGTTTCCTCTTTCGCCGGGGTTTTTTACTTCGGTATTTTAATGCTTTTAAAGAAACCCGCGGAAAACAACGCTATTCCATTCGGCCCTTTTTTAAGCGTAGGGCTTATAGTAAATATTCTTTTTCCAAATTTTACTTTGTATTAGAACGGTTTCAGGCTTTTTAAATTGATTACGGGCGGCAAGTTTTAAACTTACCGCCCGGTTCATATGTAAAGATAATTCTCGGCGTTAATAATAGTCGTATAAATTAATCTGGCCGCACATACCGTTTCCGGCGTCACTGCATTGCAGGTCGCCGCTGTCATAGTATATGGTAATCGTATACGGTTTGGGGCCGATTCTTCTTGCTACGGCTTTGCCGGTAGATTGTGTAGTACCCGATATGCTAACCTCAAAGTAATCCGTTTTAAAAGAATTTCCTTTAAAGGGAATATTGGAGGGCTGTACGTCCAAAAGCGATAAATCGGTATGATATTTGCCGTTTATCAGCATTGCTCTTTGCATAGAACCGCTGATATTCTTTAATATTGAAATCATTTCCGATGCGATATTCTGTTCGGGATTTACAGAGGGAGAAAAGGCTTTGGCGAGTTCTTCTTCAAACAGTTTTAAAATATCTTCCGAGTTTTGCAGCCTTTCAATTCTCCAATAATTTGAATATTTTTTCATACCCAAAAGCAATTTTAATTCCTTATTGCCCGCTTCCGGCACTAATAAAATAATTTCAACGGAAGCCAAATCGCTGTCTTTCCTAATAACTTTTAAAGATTTTATTTTACTTTTTGAAATACTTTCTTCGTAAGAACTTTCTGAAGTGTTTTTAATTCCGTCAAGTATGCCTTGCTTTAATGCGGAAACTATCTGCGGTTTGCTTGCGGAAACAACTCCGCCTATCATCATATCCAGCATATCGTTATTGTTTTCGATTCCGTAAATTTTTAGACTTTCCTTGAAAAATGTATCAAATGCGTCACCCAACAAAGATTCTATGTCTATATATTTTTCAATCATCATAGAGTCCTTGCTCTGCAAGGCCAACCCCACTTTGGATAAGGAATAAGAGGGGCTCTCTTTCCAATTGTTATACGCCCACCATAATCCTGCGGTGCATAATACAAACAATATCAATATTACGCTTAAGACTTTTTTCATTGAATACGCCTTAATGTATATATTTTAAATTATTTCTTAGTTACTTTTACGCCGTTTTTGGGGCAGTAAGCTGCGATTATGCATTGTTCGCATTTGGGGGCGCGTGCGTGGCATATTCCCCTGCCGTGCCAGATAAGAGCGTGGCTTATCCAATGCCAATATTTTTTATCAAGCAGTTTCATTAAATCTTTTTCTATTTTTATCGGTTCGGTATTTCTTGTAAGCCCTATTCTGTAAGATAACCTTTTGACGTGCGTATCAACCACTACGCCTTCCGATATGCCGTAAAAATCCTGCAATACCACGTTCGCCGTTTTGCGGGCCACACCGCGCAGTTTAAGCAATTCTTCCATACTTGGTGGCACTTCCCCGCCGTATTTTTCAAACAGTATTTTTGAAGTTTCGGAAATTGATTTTGCTTTCGCGTGATAAAACCCGGTGGATTTGATAATGTTTTCTATTTCTTCCAAAGAGGCTTTGCTCATTTCTTTTGCGGAAGGATATTTCGCAAATAATTTAGGCGTAACCATATTTACCCGTACGTCGGTGCACTGGGCGGAAAGTATTACCGCGCATAAAAGCTGAAAAGCACTTTCATAGTGCAAAGCGGTTTTAGTTTTGGGATAAAGTTTTTGTAAATCTTTAATCAGTGTCGGCAGTTCTTCTTTTTTTAAAAGCATAATTCCTCAGTATTACGGTTATAAATAAAATAAATATATCGGTCAAAATTATCATAGCTCCGCTCGGCATATTAAAAATAAAGGCCAAATAAATCCCGGTTATTACGCCCGTTATTGAAAACAGCGAAGCCAAAACAAGAGCCCTCTTAAAAGTTTTCGCAAGTTGTAAGGCCGCCGTCGGCGGGATTATTATCATAGCCGAAACCAGCATTATCCCGACGACTTTTAAAGCTATTACCACCGCCGCAGCGGAAATCAGCACCAAAAGTATGTTTATCCTTTCCGTATTAACCCCGGCCGTTTTGGCGAAGTTCTCGTCAAAAGTAATGGCTATTAAATCATTGTAAAATAAATATACCAGGGTAAGTATCGTTAAAGTCAGTACGGCGGCTAAAATAAGTTCAGCCGAGTTTACAGTTAAAATGCTGCCGAATAAGAAAGAAAGCAAATCCACATTGAAGCCGCCTGCCAATGCGGCTATAATAAGGCCAAAGGATATCCCGCCCGCGGCGATAATGCCGAGTGCACTGTCGGAGTGGACTTTTGCGCTTGCGCTTATTTTGTATATCCCCAAGGAACTTAACATAACCACCGGTATGGCCATAAACACAGGGCTTGTGTTTGTTATAAGGCCCAATGCTATTCCGCTTAAAGCGACGTGGCTTAAACTGTCGCCTATTAAAGAAAGCCTTTTAAGCACCAAAAACACGCCCAACACCGCCGTTATTACGGCTATAAGCGCGCCGGCTATAAGCGCTTTTTGCACAAAAGCGTAAGATAAAAATTCAATGACGCTCATATTTGTACTCCTCGGCGAAAGGACAGCAGCCTTCACTGTGCAAATGGTCCATAAGATGCGGCGTATACGGGCCGAAATAATCCGTAACTTTTTTAGAACGGCAGAAATTATGTTTGTCGCCGCTGAAAATCAATTTTTTGTCTACGATGATAAAATTATTGACGTATTTGCCGATATCGGCGATGTCGTGCGTAATAACCAAAACTGCTGTATTGGAGTTCTTGTTTATTCGGGAAATCATCTCAAAAAGACTATCCCGCGAAGATCCGTCCAAAGCCGTGGACGGTTCGTCCAAAATGATAAGCGCGGGATTATTTACAAGCGTTCTTGCCATAAGTACGCGCTGCTGCTGCCCGCCGGAAAGTTCGTTAAAAAGTTTATCTTTGTATTCAAGGCATTTTGTCGTTTCCATTACGGCAAGGGTGCGGCGGTTGTCTTCCGCGTTAAATATGCGCGGCATTTTCTTTGAACTTAAAAGCCCCAGACGCGCTACGTCAAAAGCCGTCAAAGGCATAAGCTTGGGCGGCGTAGCTTTTTGTTCCAGATATCCTATTTTTTGCCAGTCCTTAAAATGTTTTAAATCCCGTCCGAATAATTTTATGCGCCCTTCCTCCGAAGGCAGCAGGCCGAGTATCGCTTTTATAAGCGTAGTCTTGCCTCCGCCGTTCGGGCCCAGTACGCCGGTAAAATCGCCGGATTTAACGGTAAAGGAAATATCTTTTAAAGTTTCTTCCCCGTTATAGGAAAAAGATAAATTTTTAACTTCTATTATGTCCATATTTAAGCTTTGCAGTTAAGGCCCTTTGCCAGGCTCTCCATATTTTTTATCATCAACTGCCTGTAAGTGGGCTTTTGTTCAAAATCTTTTTTTGTTATGTGTTCTATTGTGTACAAATGCAAAATTTGTGCGCCGGTTTCTTTGGCTATTTGTTCGGCTATAGCCGGATTTAAGGTTTCTTCCGTAAAAATGTATTTTGCGCCGCTCTGTTTGATGTTTTTTATCATCTGAGCCATATCTTTCGGCGTCGGCTCGGCGTCGGCGTTTGCACCGGCCAAAGGCTTAAAATTAAGCCCGTATCTGCGCGCCGTATAGCCAAAGGCCAAATGCCCTATATGGTAAATGTCTTTGCTTGCACAACCTGAGAACATTTGCCCGTACATTCTTTTAAGCATATCAACTTCATTATGAAAATTTAAAATATTTTTAAGCAGTTGTTTTTCCGTATCGGGATACTGCTCGGAAATATAATAGGCCATATTTTCCGCCATTACCTGAATATTGTCAAAATCCATCCATATGTGAGGGTCTTTCGGGTCGATTTGGGGCAAATTCCTTTCAAGTGCGAAGGCCTTTTCCCCGCCAAGTTTTTTAGCCCAAGGTTCAAGCCTGTCGTTTATATAAAAAAGAAAATCGGATTTTTCTATATTGGCGATATCCTGTGGCAAAGGTTCAAAGCCGTGCGGCTGGGAACCGGGGGGGATAATCATTTTTATTTCCGCAATGTCCTTAAGCACCTGCGAAGCCAAAGTATAGCTTACATAATCGGCTTCGACGGTCTTTATGGCGAACTCCGCCTTTTGCCGGGCGGGCTCTTCTTTGGCGCAACCGGCACAAAAAGCCAGCGTCAGGGCCGTAAAGGCCCCGACGCTTACTAAATGTTTTACTATGCGATTCATCAGATGATACCCAAGGCCTTTCCGCATTTTTTGAAAGCGGCGGCCGCCTTTTCAAGCTGATTGATTTCGTGCCCGGCGGTAACGATGGTTCTTAATCTTTCCTTTCCTCTCGCGACCGTAGGGAAACCTATCGCCAAAGCGAAAACGCCTTCGTCAAACAGCATTTTGCTTAAAGCGTGGGCCTTTTGGGTATCGCCGACCATAACCGGCGTTATCGGCGTTTCGGAAGATCCCGTATCAAAACCGGCTTTTTTAAGCTCTTCTTTAAAGAACTTTGTGTTATCCCAAAGTTTTTTAAGCCTTTCGGGCTCATTGTAAATTACGTCAAGGCCGGCCAGACAGGTGGCTACGACGGCTGGCGGGTGAGAGCTTGAAAATAAAAACGGCCTAGCAACGGATTGCATATATTGTTTTAAATTATGGCTGCCGGCCACATATCCGCCTATCGTGGCAAAAGCTTTTGAAAGCGTGCCTATCTGTATATCCACCTTGCCTTTAAGGTTGAAATGGGCTACCGTACCCCTGCCTTGCGGGCCGATAACGCCGCTTGCGTGTGCGTCGTCAACCATACTGATAACGTCGTACTTGTTGCACAGTTCGGCTATTTCCGGCAGTTTTGCTATGTCGCCGTCCATACTGAATACTCCGTCCGTAACAAGCAATTTTCTTCTTGCTCCGCGCACTTCCGGCGATTCCAAAATTTCTTTTAAATGCGCCATATCGTTGTGGCGGTAGATTTTCTTTTTAGCCTTGGCGAGTCTGCCTCCGTCAATTATGGAAGCGTGATTTAGCTCGTCGGAAATTAAAACGTCCTCCGGGCTGGTCATCAGGCTTTGGCAAGTAGCCGTATTGGAAGTAAAACCAGATTGTATCACTATGGAATCTTCCGTCCCCTTAAATTCGGCGAGGCGTTTTTCCAACTCTTCGTGCATAGAAGTTGTGCCGATTATCGTGCGTACGGCGGCTGTGCCTATGCCGTATTTTTCGGTCGCTTCGACGGCGGCTTTAATCACTTTCGGGTGAGTGGTAAGGCAGAGATAATTGTTTGAAGTCAAGTTGATTACTTCTTTGCCGTCTATCGTCGAAACAGGCCCCTGCGCGCTTTGCAGCACATTGGGCTGAATAAAACGGTTTTCCGCTTTAAGCTGCGCTATTTCCTGCTCTAAAAATTTCATTTTATCCATTTATAGCTCCTTATATTACGGTATAAGCAAAATTTTGCCGCATTCCTTTTTGGGATCCATAGCGATTTCAAAAGCTTTTGCAAAGTCTTTCATCTTAAAAGTATGCGTAATTACGGGCCTGGGGTCTATGGCTTTGCTCTTTAAAAGGCTTTCCATTTTGTACCAACTGCGGAAGATTTCCCTTCCGGCTATGCCTTGCAGACGCACGGCTTTAAACACTATTTTGTTCGCGTAATCTATACTGATATTTTCCTTCGGCAGGCCGAAGCAAACCATTCTTCCGGCCGGTTTTACGGCTTCCAGCGCGAGGTTTATTGCCGAAGCGTTGCCCGACATTTCAATAATAATATCTATGCCGGATTTGTCGCCGCCGGCTTCAATTATTTTTTTAAGGATGTCCGGCTCCATAGGGTTAAGCACAAGGTCGGCGCCCATTTTGGCGGCTAAATTTTGGCGGAAGGGTGAAGTTTCCAAAGATATTACCTTCGCCGCACCGCAAGCTTTGGCTATTTGCGTGGCAAAAAGCCCCTGCGGCCCGCAGCCGGAAATCACTACGGACTTGCCTACGATATCTTCCGACAGAGTCGCAAACACGGCATTACCCAAAGGCTCCATTATTGAGCCGATGTCTTTGCAGGAATCGTCGGAATGTTTCCACGCGCAGCGCGCGGGAATGGCGGCGTATTCGGCAAAGCCGCCCTGTGTGTCTATACCTAAAATTTTAAGGTTGGAGCAAACGTGCCTTTGGTCGTTGCGGCATTGATAGCATAAACCGCAGAATATATGCGATTCCACCGAAACGAAATCACCTTTGTTAAAGCCTTTTGCTTTATCGCCTATTTCCACGACTTCACCGCAAAGTTCATGCCCGAAAATAAAAGGTATCGGCATTCTTTTTGCGGACCAAGACGTATAAGCGTATATCGGCAAGTCGCTGCCGCAGATTGAAGCGGCGTGTATTTTTATAAGCAGTTCGTCGCTTTTGATTTGCGGTACTTCGGCGTCTATAAATTCCGCGCCGGGGGCCGCTTTGGTTTTACAGATGGCTTTCATATAATGTAATCTCCTTGTCTGCTTAAAACTTGCGTAAAAATCGCGGGCAGGCACTCCGCGTTTTAAAAATTATTTTTCTTCTACGGAAGCTTCTCCGTAAAAGGTTTTTAAATCTATTTTGCTGTTCTTTTTATAATTTTCCTCAAGCTTGGGCAAATATACTTTTATATCGCCGGAAAATGAATGGGCCGAAATGCTTAAAGGATTTTTAGGTAATGCAGTCCACCTTGCGCTTAATTTACCTTGTGAAGAATAAAACATTAAATTTTCGGCCGAGCCGGTCATTTTGCTGCCGCCGCTCGTATTTAATATGTTGATATCTTCCGCCGAGCCCGTTACGGAAACATTGCCGCTTACCGTTTTTAAAGAAAGGTCTTTTCCTTTAAAATTTCTTATGGTGATTCTGTCGGTAAGGGTTTCTGCGGTAAAATTCCCGCCTATGTCGGAAGTTTCTATAACGCCTTGGCCGGTATAAGCCCGCGCCGTTTTTGAATTTATCGAAAAAAATCTTATATCCCCGGTTTGGGAAGAAGCGTAAATATGTTTATTTTCCCCGGCTTGAAGCTTTACGGAGCATCTTGAACGCGGTATCATTAATATCTTTTTAAAGAGAGCTCTTTGTTTTTTCGGCTCTATTACGATTTCAACGACGTTTTCGCTCGGGCGTTTTAAAGTCATAGAGCATAAAAGGGACCGCCACGTTACGGAGCTTTCTGCTCCCACTTCCGGTACGACGGTAATATCCGCTTTTTGGGAGGAAATAAAAATATCGGTATAAGAATCCGTTTTAAAAGTTTGCACCTTTTCCTTTGCTTGCGCGGATATGACCAGCAAAAGCAGAATTGAAGGTATCAATATCAATTTTTTTATCATATAATTACCTTATAGGCGTATACAGAAAGTATATATATTTAATATCGTTTGTAAAAGCCGAAAATTTCAGGAGAGTGTATTATGAATGTGTTTTATTTTATGCTGTTGGCTTTTTTTTGGGGAACGGCGTATGTTGGCGTAAAGTATACGGTTGACGTTTTTGATCCATATTTTTCTTCATTTTTAAGGGCGTTTATCGGTTTCGTTTTCTTTACCGGCTGGTTTTTGATTACGAAACAATCTTTTTATCTGCCTAGGAAAGAAGCCTGGCGTCCTTGGCTTGCGGGTATGCTGATTATGGGTGTGCCTTTTATATTTCTTTATTGGGGACAGCAGTTTCTTCCCCCCGGCACCGGCGGCATTTTTAACGGTACGGTTCCGTTGTGGGTTTTTATAATAGCCGCAATTACTCTTAAAGGGCAGGATCGTTTTACTTGGCGTAAAGCCATAGGCGTTATAGTTGGTTTTATCGGGTTGATGTTCGTCTTTCAGCCGGCTTTGCAGGCTTATACTTCCGCCTCAATGGATAAAATGGCGCTTTACGGCAGCATTTCTTTGTTGATGATGGCGATTTGTTACGCAAGCGGAAATGTTCTTATCAAATATATTATGATAAACAAAATCACTTGGCAGCAGAGCATTTTCCATCAATATTTGTTTACCACGATATTTTTGTTTTTTGTAGCTTTGCTCGCCCGCGCTCCTCTGCCGTCTTTGGAGCAGGCTTTGGCCCCTAAAGTTGTAATTTCGATACTTTATGTGGCTTTATGCTCGTCGGCTGCGGCTTTGCTGCTTTTGATGAAGCTTCTTAAAGAATGGGGGGCACTAAGGGCCAGTTTGGCCACTTATTTTGTTCCTTTTATTGCGGTAGGCAGTGATTTTCTGTTAAACGGAAGAGTGCCCAATAAGTATGAAGTTATCGGTATGATTATAATTATAATCAGCCTTGCGCTTATACAATTTGATAAAAACGGCTTTAAGAAATCGGCCTAGCAAAATATATTAATTTAATTAAAAAGCGCCTCTTGTGAGGCGCTTTTTTTGCGTATGCCGGCCGATATTGTACATTTATAGAAGATTGTTTTCTTTCAAAATGCTTTTTAATATTGATGCCGATTTTTGCAGGTTTTCTATTTCTTCCTTGTTTAAAGATATCGGCACGTGGGTTTCAAAACCGTTTTTGCCGACAATGGCGGGCATACTTAAAACAATGTCTTTTATGCCGTATTCGCCGTGCATCATAGCAGAAACGGGGAGTATTGATTTTTCGTCGCGGACGATAGCCTCGCAAATTCTTTTTACGGACATAGCTATGCCGTAGTTGGTAGCTTTTTTGCGGGAGATAATTTCATAGGCGCTGTTTTTTACGTCGGAAGCGATTTTCTCCGTAGCTTTTTTGTGGTCAAAGTGTCCGCGCATTTCGCAAAAGTCGTTTAAAGGTATGCCGGAGACGTTTGCGGAACTCCAGGCTGCGATTTCGCTGTCGCCGTGTTCGCCGATAATGAAGGCATGTACGCTGCGGCTGTCTACGTTAAGATGTTCTCCTATTTCGCATTTAAGCCTTGCCGTATCCAAAACCGTGCCGGAGCCTATAACCCTGTTTTCCGGCAGGCCGCTTAATTTTATTGCGACGTGCGTAAGTATATCCACCGGGTTGGCGACTATCAACATAATGCCCTTAAAGTTCCTTTTGGAAATTTCCGGGATAATGGACTCAAAAATTTTGATATTCTTTTTTACCAAATCCAATCGGGTTTCGCCGGGCTGTTGGTTCGCCCCCGCCGTAATTATTACTATGCCCGCGTCGGCCGCGTCGTTATAGTCGCCGGCGTAGATTTTCATCGGGCGGGCAAAAGGTATGCCGTGGCTGATGTCCAATGCTTCGCCCTCGGCCCTTTCTTTATTGGCGTCTATTAAAACCATTTCCGTAAACATTCCGCTTTGCATCAGGCTGAAAGCCGAAGCGGAGCCGACAAATCCGCAGCCTATTACGGCCGCTTTTCTGAAATTTATGCAACTTGAGCAATTATTTGTCTTTTCCATATTCTTTTCCTTAAGCCGCTTTAACCGGGTTAATAACGGAATTGCAAAGCGGCGAATAATATTATAGCTTCCGCTTGGCATTTTATCAATAGGGTGCCGTCGCTTTTAAATTTATATAATTTACTTATGGAGCATAAAACCAATGTAATGCGCGTTTTGGACGCGGCCAAAATCGTTTATAAACACTATTCTTACGACGCCAAGGAGGCTTTAAGCGGAACGGAAGTCGCCGCTTGTTTAAAAGAAAATCCCGCGCAGGTTTTTAAAACGCTGGTTACTTGCGGCAAAAGCCGCGCGCATTACGTGTTTCTTATCCCCGTGGCAGAAGAACTTGACCTTAAAAAAGCCGCCAAAGCCTGCGGGGAAAAATCCGTAGAGATGTTAAAATCCAAAGAACTTTTACCGCTTACGGGTTACATACACGGCGGGTGTTCACCCGTAGGAATGAAGAAGTTTTTTAAAACTTTTATTGATTCTTCCGCCTCTTCTTTTGAAACGATTATTTTCAGCGGCGGCAAGCGCGGTTTTCAGGTGGAAGTATCATTGGAAGACCTTTCAAAAATAATCCCTTTTACCCTCGCCCCGCTATGTTTAGAACGGGAGTAAAAGGGGATTTTTTATCAAAATTATAATGTGCCTATCTTTTTTGTTTTTAAATTAACTAAAATAGTTTGTTGCATAAAAGGAAAGCCTTTTTCTGTTTTTTGTGTATTTCCGAAGGCTATGCTAAAAAATATAAGTTTTACAATATCTCTATTCTCTTTGCTTTGTTCCGCCATTACCAAAACATCAGGACTTTCTTTGAGATGGATTAGATCGCTTGGTTCGTTATTTGCATTTTTTAACAGACATACCTTTATATACTTTTCACCTTGCACATCTGAGATATCAGATATGCTGCATTTATAATTTTTTTTATAATTTTGGTTTTCAAGATATCTCTTAATAACAAGATATTCTTGCGGTGGATAGACATCATTTAAATTAATATTTGTTATTTCATTATAGGCAATATCTAATGCTTTTTGGACAGTTGCATCTGGAACTGTGGAATAGCGAATATCTAATGGTTTTTGGGTAGCTGTATTTGGAAGGGCGGAATCCGTAAATTCACACCCTAAAAATAATATGATAATTGCAAATAATATAAATATCTTTTTCATTTTTATATCTCCTTGTTGTAGGTTTTGTCAAAATCTGCGCTGCTCATACAGGCAATGCGCAGAAAGTTAATACAGGCAATTAAAGCCACACCGAATAACACAAACTCATATAACCCTATAACCACGCTGATACCGCTGGCTATAAGTACGATTACCCCTGTGCCGATATTGCCTAAATAAAAGTGGTCGCCGCCCGCCCAAAACAGGAAAAATGTAAGTAGCAGGGCAACAGCCTTGCTCTTGCGTTCGCCTTTGGGTTTAAGCCCTAAGGCTTTATCTTTTGCTTTCGTCGGGTTATATCCGCAGTTAGGGCAGGCATCTGCCATATCCGAAAATTGCTTTCCGCATTCTTTACATTTTATAAGTGCCATAATTTAATCTCCTTTTTAGTGTTTTTTATAGTTTATAAAAGACCTGCGCCGGCATATTGTCGCAGAACTTTTTAAATCGGTTTTACCGTCTGATAAAGCGGTTTTTCCGCCCAAAATCCAATAAAAAAACGGCTGCCGTATTTGAGATCTACCACAGACCCAAATAAGACAGCCGTAGTTCTTGCCGCCTTTCAGCGGCAAGAAACATTAAGCATAAAACAAAAGGCTCATGACTTCCTTTCGTCTTATGCTTTAAATCGGCTGTTTTTGGTGTGGTAGATATTTTTGATTTCTCAAAAATTCTTCCCTTGCGGGAGTCCAAAAACAGTATTAAATTGTAAACAGGTTAAATTTAAACCTGCGGGTAAAACAAAACTCCTTTATTTTTAAGTTTACCGCTTGTTATTGCGGGTTTAAGTAATTAAAAACAAGTATTTTGCAATAATTAACTGTAATATAGCATTTTTTTACAGGTTTTAAACTTTGATAAGTAAAATTGTATAAATCATATTATAGCATAGAATTTTTATAAGGTATTTCCTCATATTCTACAGTATGATAAATAGGTAGAGTTTCCCGCTTAAAATATGCGGTAATAACAATACAGGAAATTAAACGCAAATAATAAAAACTATACTGCAATTATGCAGATATTGTTTTTGTCGGCAAGGCCGCAGACTTCTTCAATATCCAAAATGATAGTCTTTTCCGCTTCTATCGCCAAGACGGCGGCTTTGGCTTTTATCATTGATTTGATTGTGCCTTTGCCTATTACGGGCAAATCGTAGCGGTCATCCTGTTTGGGGCGCGCTACTTTAACAACAACTATGCTTGCGCTTTTGGTAACCGGCGCGGAGGCGTAAATTTCCCCTGCGCGCTTTATGCAGTTGTCCGTGCCTTCCATAGCTTCAAGAGCGAGAACGGCCCTGTCGCAAATTACGGAAGTCAGCCCGACGTCCAAATCCGCCATTGTTTTTGATATCTTAAAACCCAAATCTATGCTTTTAAGCTCTTCTTCGGTAGGGGTTCTTTTGGTAAGTACGCCTTTTGGGGCTATACATTTTTCCATGAAAGAGGAAGAAGAAATAAATTCAATGCCGTCTTTTTTAAATTCGTTTATGGCCGCGCCTAAAATGGTATCGGCGCGCATATCTTTTATTGAAGCCAGTACCTTAGCGGTTCTGAAATCCGGCATTACGCTGAATATGCTTACGTGCTGTACTCTGCCGGCCATTACCGCTTTGGTGACGCCGTTTTCCTTAAAAAATTTTATGGCTTTGCTCATTTGGCCGAGCTTCATCGTCGTGCAAAGTTTAGCGTAAGGCTCGAAATCTTTTTCAAAGGCGTTGTTTTTTGCGCAGATTACGTAAACTTCCACGCCTTTTAAAGAAGCCTCTCTAGCTATATTTATGGGGAATTTCCCCTCTCCGGCGATAATGCCCAACTTTTCTTTATTCGTCATCCTGAGTTCCGCTGTGGTGGAATTTCATCCTTGCGGGGGTAATACCGCGTTTTGTGTTCTCGCAGAAAGTAATAAGTTCCATAACTTCCGGCGTGGGATTTGATTTTTTCAGCAGTTCCAAAGATTCTTTCAAAGTTCTGTTGGAAAGGAATAACTCTTTATAGGCCATTTTGATGGAACGTATTGCCTCTTTGCTGAAGCCGTTTCTTACAAGCCCGACGGTGTTTAATCCTACCAGTTTCGCTCTGCCGCCCGTCGCCCTGCAGAAAGGAGGCATATCAAGCGGAAGCCCGCTTAAGCCCGATACCATAGCGTATTTGCCTATTCTTACAAATTGATGTGCCGCCGCCATACCGGAAAGTATCGCGCCGTCGTCAACCGTTACGTGTCCTGCTATACCTACGCTGTTTACCAATATGATATTGTTGCCCAAAGTGCAGTCGTGCGCGACGTGGGAGTTTGCCATAAGCAGGCAGTTGTTGCCTATTTTTGTCGGGTGATCCAAAGAAGTTGAACGATGTATGGTTACGCATTCCCTGATTTTGTTTCCGTCGCCCATAATAACCATACTTTCAATGCCGTTGTAGGAAAGATCCTGAGGCTTTACACCTATAAACGCGCTGGCTATTATATCGTTATTTTTGCCCATTACGGTGTTTTCTATTACGCAGAAAGGGCCTATTTTGGTATTATCTCCTATGGTAACGTTTTTGCCTATAATGGTATATGGCCCTACTTCTACGCCGTTTCCGAGTTTAGCGTCAGCATCTATAATTGCCGTAGGGTGAATTTTAGCGGGTTGCATATTGTTATTTCTCTCCTAAGATAAAATTTAATTGGGCTTCGGAACAGAGGCCCTTGTCCGTATAAGCTTCAGCGTAAAGCTTCGTAACTTTGCCGACTCTGAGCACTTCTATTGCTACTTTTAACTTGTCTCCCGGCTCCACCTGGCCCCGGAACTTGGCGTAGTCTATGCTCATTAAAAAGCCGACCTTTCCTTTGAAACGCTCCTGCTGCATTATGGCCGTCGCGCCTATTTGGGACATTATCTCCAAAATCAAAACGCCAGGCACTACTGGATGCGTGGGGAAATGTCCTTTAAAAAAATCTTCCTTGCCCGTGAATAATCTGGAGCCTGAAATATATTTTTCGTCTTCCAGAACATAGGTTTCATCCAATAGGAGAAACGGATCCCTGTGCGGCAGGAATTGCTCCGCCTCTTTTTTGCTTATTACCCTTACTACGGGCATTTTTAAAACAAATTCCAACCTTCCTGACATTATTCCTCGCTTTGCTTAAGCATAAGCTTAGCAAACTCCACATTTGTTTTGTGGCCGCCGCAATGGCACGTTATGTGCATAGGCCCCAAAATCTTATTGGTAAGTTTAAGGTCGCCCAACAAATCAAGTATTTTATGGCGAACCATCTCATCGGGGAATCTTAAAGGCACTGAAAATCCGTCCTTTTGTATTATTACACAGTTGTCTATGCGTCCGCCTTTGGCCAAACCGTTTGCGCGGAGGAAAGCTATTTCCTCCTCAAAACCGAAAGTCCTGGCCGGGGCAATCTGTTTAAGATATCCGTCTTGGGAATACTCGAAAGAATATTCCTGCCTGTTTACAAGCGGGTGGTTTCTTAAAAATAAGAAAGTAAAAATAAGTTTTGAAGCCGGTCTCGCGCTGTAAAAGATATCCCCTTCTTTATATTCTATATCTTTATTAAGCGTAAGGATAGGGGCGGGCAGCGGTATTTCTTTAAATCCCGCTTCCTGCATCGCCTGAGCGTACGGCAGGGAAGATCCGTCCATTATAGGCGGTTCCGGGCCGTCCATTTCCACTATTAAATCCGTTATACCCAAGCCGTGCGCCGCGCTTAAAACGTGCTCTACGGTATGTACTTGATCCTTTCCGTTGGAAAGGTTTGTCCCGCGCATAGTGGAGCAAACATTCTGCGCCAAAGCTTTTATAGGGGCGGCGTCTTTAATATCCGTCCTCAGAAAGCTTATAAAGCCGTCCTCGGAGGGTTTAAACGTCATTGAGCAAGGTTCGCCGGTATGCAGGCCTATGCCTTTAACCGTAACGGTTTTGTTTATAGTTTTTCTGTTCATGTGCGGTCCTTAAAAAAATTTAAATTTTTTCTTTAAATTAGTCAATTCTTTATAAAGTTCAGGCAACTTTTTGAAGATTACGTTAAGCCTCATAAAATCGCCGTAAGGCATCGCGGGGGAGCCCATAATTTTATCGCCGGCTTTGACGTTGCTTATAACGCCTGTCTGCGGGCCAACAACCGCGCCGTCTCCGATTTTAAGATGGCCGGAAATACCAGCCTGCCCCGCCAATATTACTCCGTTGCCGAGTTCCGTTGAACCCGCTATGCCCACTTGGGAAACGCAAATGCAGCTCATACCGGTTTTTACATTGTGGCCAATTTGCACTAAATTGTCTATTTTGGTGTTTGCGCCTATCACGGTATGGTTCAATTTTGCCCTGTCTATGGTGGTATTGGCGCCGATTTCGACGTCGTCTTCCAAAATCACGTTGCCGAGCTGGGGGATTTTTTCGTGCTTGCCGTTAAATACGTATCCGAACCCGTCGGAGCCTATAACGCAGCCGGGCTGAAGGATAACTTTATTTTTGAGTACGCATTCTTCGCGTATTACGACATTGGGGTAAATTATGCAGTACATTCCTATCTGTACGTTTTTGCCGATGTAGACATTAGGGTAAATTATGGTATTGTCGCCTATCGTTGCGCCGTCTTCAATAACCGCGTTTGCACCTATAAAAACGTTTGCGCCGATTTTGGCAGAGGGGGAAACTACGGCCCTTTCGTGAATGCCGGGTTTTACGTCTTTGTTCAAGGTTGAAACTTCCCTCATTACCAAAGTGAAAGCCCATTCGGGATTTTTTGCGTAAATTATATTGCCGGAGAAAGGAATTTCCTTTTCCTTGGCGGCAAGCGGCAGAATAAGCGCGCCAAGCTTCAAATCTTTAAAAGCTTCCGGTTTGTCGGCGTTATTGCTGTATGAGAGCGCTCCTTCCTGCACATTGTCCAAGCCGCAAATGCCGTTCGGCTTAAAATTTTCGTCGCCTTTAAGCTCGCTTTGGCTCATTTCGGCTATTTGTTTCAAGGTAAGGTTCATAATAAATCTCCGTTTTCTTTGATATATTTTTTATTATAGCTTTTCATCCATTTTATAAACTCCGGCGTTACGTTTAAAGGTTTGCCGAAGATCAAATCTTTTTTATCCACCACTATGCCTATATTCCTTACGGCGGCGTATTCTTTTATGCCGCTGTAAATTTGCTTTAGTATCCGCTGCACTATATAATCTTGGCGGGAGAGTATTTCCTCTCTGGAAAGTTCCCTGTAATCCAAAAGGAAAGCTTCCTTTTCTATAATGGATTTTTTAGTGTCTTTTATAGAGCTTTTAAGCTGCTGTATTTTAAGAGGAATATTCAAAGGACTGTCCACCTGCGTAGCTGAAGAGGAAAAAAGCAAATCTTTGCTTATGTTTTCGGTGTTGTCGGTTCTAAGCTTGGGATAATCGTCCCCCAAAGCCGGGATATATTGAACATTTTGATAGTAAGGCATATAATAGGCCAAGTCTTTGTTTAAACTTGAAAGCTTATTTTTCAGTTCCTGCAGCTGCGTTTGCATTTGGACATATTCCACTTGCGTGGCTTCGAGATCTATTTTAATATTTTTGCGGGCTTTTATCGTCCACGGGTTATTGTTGAAAGCCTCTTCAATATCAATGTATACCGCCAAGGTGCCGGGCGGGATATCGCTTTCTTCTTCGTCTTCTTCGTTGCCGTCAAGTTTAAGGCCGAAGTGCGGTTTTGCTTTGTGCGCCGCCTTTGTTTGATTTGAGGATTGTTCTTGCGCCTGCTGAAGTTCCTCTTGCGCCAAAGGCGTTGAAAGGGCGTTTTCCACAGGTTTTTGCAAAGCGGCGGCCTGCGGGTTTTGGACGGGCGCTAAATCCGATATTTCGCCTTCCCCGCTTGAAGAACCTTCCGCCCCGTTTGATACATTCTCGAAATCGCCGGCAGGTTTGCTTTCGCTAGGGGACATATTCGGTATTTCCACTATGGCGGTTGCGTCATATTTTTGCAAAGGTATATCCGATGTTCCCGGCAGTTTCCGTAAAGCTTCCGCCGTTTCTCCCGATACTTTTTGCCCCGGCGCTGCAACGCCGGCTTGCTGGGCGGAGCAAAAAACCGCCAGCAAAGTAAAAAGAGCGAAAGAATTTATAAATTTTATTTTCATCACTTTAAATTTAGTAAAGCAGATTTAAACCGCTCGGGCAATAGCTTAGAACAAATTAGCCATTGAGAAGTATATATAACCTCTCTTTTCCCCGGGTTGGTGGTTCAAACCGTAGCCCCAGTCTATCCTAATGGGTAAGGAGGGGGTAACCAACCTTAAACCCAAGCCGACGCCCATTTTAAATTGGTCTTCTTTGGTGCCGGTCTGGAATTTTACGTCATTAAAATCCATCCAAGAATTGCCGATATCAAAGAAAGCCGCAAACTGCGCTATCGTGCGTCTGCCTTCCCTTGCAAGCGGGAATTTAAGCTCGACATTGCCTATATAATATAATTCTCCGCCGGTGGCCGGCCCTATTTGCCCTGTGGTGTCATAACCCCTTACGGTGTCCGCCCCGCCGAGGAATACCCTCTCATAAGCCGGAACTTCATCGGTTCTGCCGTAGGGTTTTACCATACCCATTCTGTTGCCTATCATAAGGACTATCGGGTAATCGTTGCCGATATTTATCAAAGTCTTATTGTAAGAGGATTTCAGCGTAAGCCTGTAAATATCCAAGTCGCCGAACATCGGACCGCCGGAAAGATCTATGCCGATTGAGTTCCTGCTTCCGCTTGTGGCGTCCCAAACATTGTCCCTGGTGTCTATGGCGAATGTCGCCCCCAAAGTGGAAACATTGGTCGTACCGTCTTCCAGTTCGCTTTGGTACTGTTCGTCTATATCGTAAATGTGGATATTTTCAAAAGTATAGGAAAAGCTTAAAAGATACATATCGTCATTAAATCTGGGGCCTAAGTTTAGCCTTCCGCCCTGCCTTTTTTCCGTATAGGCCGAGCTGGTGCTTCTGTAAGAGCGGTAACGGCGAGTATTAAATGCGTCAACGCCGAAGCTTATCGGCTTTTCGCCTATCCACGGGGTTGACCAGCTGATAGTATAATCCAAAATCCTGCTGCCGAACAAAGCCCTTAAGGAAAGCCTTTGCGCTTTGCCGAACAAATTAAGATGGTTTAAGGAAACGTCGCCGTACAAGCCGTCTAAGGAGGACATCGCTATGCCCGCCGTGAACATCCCCGGGCGTCCTTCAACTACGTTATAAGATACGTCAACTTTGCTTATATCGTTGGTGGGGGTTATGTCAATTTGAGCGTCGTTTAAAAAGCCAAGGTTCATTAATTTGTTTTGGCTTCTTCTTACTTTGTCATAACTGAAGATTTCGCCCTCTTTTATTGTGAGTTCCCTGGCAAAAACATAAGTTTTTGTCTGTTCGTTGCCGGTAATGTCCACGTGGTCAATATAAACGCGGTTGTTTTCCAAGATATCAAAATTGACGTTCAATACGCCGTTTTCTTCGTCAAGGTTCTTCTGCGGGGTAATATCGGCGCGCAAATAACCTTTATTGGCGTATTTTTCCTGTAAATCCCTTACGGTAATATCAAACTTCTGCTGATTGAAGCGCTTGCCTTTTTTGTAAAAGACGACTTTTTCCAATTCCGGCGTGGTATAGACATTATTGCCTTCAAATGTAGTGTCGCCGAATACAACGTCGTGGCCTTCCGTAACTTTATATTTTAAGATTACTTCGCTTTTGTCTTCGTTGAATTCCGGGGAGTAATCGTCTATTTTAAAATCAAAATAGCCCAAGTTCCTGGCATAAGTTACGGCTTTGTAGTGGTCCTGGGGAATATTTTGCGCTTTAAAAATCTTTTTCGGCCTGTTGGAAAGTTGTTTTATAAACTTTTTTTCGGGAATGTCGTTTAAACCTTCAACTATGACTTCCTTAACGCGCGTTCTGGAGCCTTCGTCCAAATTTATATTAACGGTAACGGTATTGGTTTTTTCGTCCAAAGAAAAATCGAAAGAAGCTTTAGTGTTTACGTAACCTTTTGCCGCGTATGCGCCTTCTATTTTTTCCATATCCGCTTCCAGTTTGGCGCGGCTGAAAGGATCTTTGATTTTGGTCGCCATAGCGTTTTGTATGGCCGATTTGGACAGGGCTTTCCTTCCCGTATAATTTATTTTTTCAAGGATAGGTTTTTCTTTTAATATGACGGTAAGAGTATGGCAGGGATAGAGTTGCTTATCTTCTTTGTCCTTTTTCTCGCCGGAGGATTGTTCTATGGCGATTTCCATATTGTCAAAATTGCCTAAAGCCATTAAAGCTGCTACGTCGTCCTGAATTGCGCTTTTATAATAAAGGGCGCCTTCTTTGGCGGAAATATTTTTTGTAATCGTTTTTTTATTGATATTAACAAGCCCGTCCGCCGTTATTTTGCATATCATCCAAGGGCCGTTCGGGTCGGTTGTGCCTTCGGAAGACTCTTCTTCGGCGGATTCCGCCGCGCCCAGGCTTTCCTGATATTCTTCCGGGCTGACGTAATTTTCTCTGGTAAAATTAAATTGGCTTCTTTTTACTCCTTCGTCCAAAGAAAGACCTTGGGCCGCACAAAAGACAGCCGGCATAAAAGTAAAAATGAAAAGGGGTATATATCTTAAATATTTAAACATATAAATATTATAACATTACTGGAGATATGTTTTTTATATTTGGCGGCTTCGCTTAAAAACAGTTCGGCGGCATCGGTTCATTACAAAGAAAAGGCGGCTTTAAAGCCGCCTTTTATAGTTGCCGAATAATATTATTTGCCGGAAGCCGGTTCCTGCGCTTCTTCTTCAAAAGGCGGGGGCGGCGGAAGTTCTCCGTCGGCTTCTGGGCCGTTGTCGGGCCTGTTCATACAAGGGCAGCCGCCGGGTCTGCCTTGACGCCCGTGGAACTTTCCGCGCATTTTTGCGTTTTTATCGTGTGCGGGCGGGGCGAAAAGGGTCGGTTTCTCGCCGGAAAGTATCTTTTTGGAAACTTCCTCTACGTGTTTTGTTTTGGCTTCCGGTTCATTGGCTTTTGCCAGTTTTTCTTTGGCTTTGGCGAGCCTTTTTTCGGAATCGGCAACCATTTTTTCAAGGAATTTGATATGTTTGTCGTAATTGGCCGAAACTTTTGCCTTAACCTGTTCTTCAATCGCGGCCTTTTTCTTTTTGGATTTCTCTTTCTTGTAGCTTTCCACAAGATTGTTCATTTCCATAAACTCTTTGTGTCTTTCTTCTCTTTCTGCGGGATTGGGCTGTGCGGCCAAAACGCCCGCCCCGAAAACTACGGCCATAGCCGTTATAAGTATTCTCTTCATTGTTATCCTCCTTTTACAGATTGTCAATATAACTGATTAAATCTTCAGTTTCGTCTTCCAAGGTGTACAGACTGTCATAAATGGCGTCTATACTACTTTCCGCCGCAGCTTGATTCCGGGCGGAATATATGGCCGCCGTCTGATAAAACCCGATAGCCATAACCGTTATAACCGCGGCTGCGCCCAAAGGCGTCAGCAATCTTAAATTAAAATTAAAACGCGGCAGGGAAAACCAAGATTTTTTCGGTTTCGCGTACGGAACGGTATCCAAGCTTTCCGGCGCTTTTATCTGCGGCAAAGCCGCGTTTAAAAGATTTGTGGCTTTTATCGTGTTTTGGCAGACGGAGCAGGTTTTTAAGTGTTCAAGGAAGGCTTTTTCCTCGCTTTGCGGCAGTTCGCCGTAAGCGTAGAGCAAGGCCGCCTCGTCCATTTTTACATCGTGTTTAGACTGCATATTCTTCCCCCATAAATTCCTGCAATTTTTTTACGGCCCGGCTCATTCTGGCCAAAACCGTTCCCAGCGGGCAGGAAAGCGCGTCGGCTATTTCCTTAAAGCTGAGATACTGCCTTAAAAGCACTACCTCCTTTTGAGCTTGCGGCAATTTATCTATGAAGGCGGATATTTCCTCCAAAGATATATTGCCGAGGGCTTTGGCTTCGGTATTATCCGCTGCGTCCGCTCTTTGGGCGTTTTCGTCATCGTCTAAGCTGACGGTCTTTGAGGCTTTCCTGAAATAGTCCGTAATTTTATTTCTCGCTATCGTAAAAAGCCAAGCCTTAAATTTGCCCTCTTCTTTGTATTTTTGTATTTCGGTAAGGGCTTTGAGCATTGTGTCCTGGAAGATGTCACCTGCCGTACCTTCGTCCTTAACACTGTAAAAAATATAAGAATATAAAGAATCTTTATACTTTTCCACTATAAGGCCGAAGTCTTCGGTTTTACCGTTCTTCACATTGTAAATTAGCATATCTTCGTGTATCATAAGCCCTCAATAATAAAACGCGCTTTTGCGCTAAATTATTGCATATTTCTAAAAAAGAGTAAAACTAAGTTGAAGGAGAGAGTTTTTGTAGTGGATTTGTCAAAAATAAAAAACCCCGCCGTAAAGCGGGGTATAAAAACAGTGTGTTTTATTATTTGGCCGGTTTTACTACTTTGCCGGATTTCATACATTTGGAGCAGACATAAGCGGTCTGCGTTTTGCCGTCCAAAACAAGTTTCTGTTTGTGGAGGTTCGGTTTAAAAGTTCTTTTGGTTTTCAAATGGGAGTGGCTGTAAGAACCGCCGCTTACAGATTGTTTCCCGCAAATTTCGCATTTATATGACATATTTTTATCTTCCTGACTTGTAAATTTATTTCCTATATTGTACTAAAAAAGCTTTTTATTGTAAATCGGTTTTAAAACACTTTCGCAAATTTGCTTTTGATTATCCGCCAGGATTTACCGCAGTGCTTTTTAAAGCGGCCCCAAACGGTGTCTTCATAGACGTATTTTGAAGGCATCGGTATCACATAACCGTTTTTACGCATCATTTGCATAAGGTAATTTGAAGGTATGGCGAAATTGATATTTTGAACGTCGTTTCCTTTAAGGCTTGAAAGCGCCACTCCTATAACTTTGCCTTCCTCGTTAAATACCGGCGAGCCGGAAGAGGAGGGGGAAATCGGCGCGCTTATTTGCAGCCATATCACGCCTTTGCTGACGCGTCTTATTTGCGATATAAGCCCGTTTGTAACGGTGTTTTGCAGCCTTCTCGGGTTGCCTATGACGGTAATCGGTTCGCCGGCTTTGACGTAGTCGGCGTTGGTAAATTCCACACAGGGCAGATTACGGTTGTTGATTTTTAGGAGAGCCAAATCAATTTCTTTGTTTTCGTTTGCGTCGATTATTGCTGCTTCGTCGGAGACGACCCCGTTTTTAAAAGTAAGATTTACAAAAACCGCATCTTTTACTACGTGCCCTGCGGTGGCGATTAAGCCTTCGGAATTGGCTATAAAACCTGTGCCGCTGTGTGTGGAGCCGTCTTTTTTAAGCACATTTACGGAAACTATACTGTCGCCGAATCGGCCCGCTATTTCGGCGGGTGTTTTTTGGGCGAAAGTTACGGCCGGCAGAAGCAAAAGTATGAAAAGGGTTATTTTCCTCATAAAATACCGCGCCTGAAAAATAGTTTTTGCCTAAAAATTTGCAAAACAAGCCGAGGATGGGATTCGAACCCACAACCTACGGTTTACAAAACCGTTGCTCTACCGTTGAGCTACCTCGGCGTCTGTTGACAATAAATTATAACAATTTTTATTTTCTCTGCCAATAAACAATAAAACTTGTGTTTTAAAATTCTTCGGAAAGGAACAAGCCCGGCCTTTTTTGACCGGGCTTTAAATTAGAAACTGCAAGCTTTGGCGTAAAGTTCAAAGCGTTTTTTAAGGTCTTCGGGTTTTACCTGGGCCAATTTCTTTACGCTGAAACTTTCTATCGCAAAGGAAGCCAAAACCGTTCCGTAAGCCAAAGCTTTTTTAATATGCTTAAGATTGTTCCAGTTGTTTACGGAAGCCAAATATCCCACAAAACCTCCGCCGAAGGTGTCGCCCGCGCCGGTGGTGTCGATAGGGTCTTCCACCAAGAAAGGCGGCACTTGGAACATAGCGTCTTTCGTAAGCAGCAAAGCGCCGTTGGGCCCAAGTTTGATTACCACTATTTTAGGCCCCATTTTCAGTATGGTTTTACCCGCTTTTATAAGATTATACACACCGGTAAGCTGCCTGGCTTCGGCCTCGTTTACAAAAATTATATCCATAGATTTAAGCAGTTTAACCAGCTGGGGCTTATTGTTTTGTATCCATAAATTCATTGTGTCGCAGGCGACCAAGCGCGGTTTTTTTACCTGTTTTAAAACGTCCAACTGAAGCTTGGGGGAAATATTTGCCAAGAACAAGGCCTGCGGGGCTTCGTCTTCTTTTTTTACTACGGGCGCGAAATCCGCAAAAACGTTCAGTTCCGTTGAAAGAGTGGTGGCGTTTTTAAAGTCTTTGTCATAGGAAGCGGCCCAAGTAAAAGTTTTACCCTCTTTAACTTCTATGCAAGAGGTATCCACTCCGCAATCGTGGAAAGGCTTTATATGTTTTTTGGTAAAATCTTCTCCGACTACGGCTATAACTTTCGGTTTGGAAAAGAAACTGGCCGCTATTGAAGAATAAGAAGCCGATCCGCCCAAAACATTTTTTACGGAAGATTTGTGCGTTTTGATATTGTCAAAGGCCATAGAGCCTACTATCAATACCTTGCTCTTTTTCATTTTAGTCCTTTTTGAAAATCCGTATTTTATTGTCCGCGTTGATTTTATCGGAATAAGCCGCAAGCAAATCCTGGGCTTTTAACTGTATCGCCGCCAAAGATAAAGCCGCATTGGCGCTTTCCTCGTCTTTTTTGGAAGTTTTTTTGCCTTTCTTTTCTTTGGAGAGGGCTTTATCGGATTCTTCTTTCAAAATTTTTTCTTCCTGCGGGGTTACTTTCGCGGCCAAAATCAAAGCGTTTTGAAATTTGGAAGCCAGTTTTTCGCGTTTAAGCTGGGCTTCGTATTCCGCCGGGTTCATATGGAACTGATTTCTTACAACCCAAATATAGGCGTCCTTGTTAAACCCGCCGCCGACGTTAAAAACCGGCGCGCTTTTTATGGCGTAGCCGATTTCCAAGTCGGAAACGCCGATGCCGAACTGCTGTGCGGCTTGGGCCAAGCTGAGCTGGCTTATCATTGATTGCAAAACCTGCTGACGCAAATCTTTTTCGGCGTTTTCGTCAAAGTCTTCTTGGTTTCTGGCTTCTTGAGAGAGTAAATCGACATTTCTTAAAAAGTCTTTATATTTTATGGATTCGCCGTCCACTTTTGCTATGGCCGCATTGGGGCCGTATTCTTCCATAAAGACGCCCGCACCGACGAAGCCGAGGCTTCCCACAAAGAATAAAATCGTGATTATTAAAATCGGGTTTTTGTATTTATTGAGAATGGAAATCATTTATTTATCTCCTTTTTTATTGTCTTTTTTTTCCGCTTTGGATTCTTTTTTCGGTTCTTCGGCTTTTTTAGGCTCGTCCGCGGCGATTTCTTCTTCGTCTAAAGAAGCTTCTTCTTCGCCGACGACTTGTATCGTCGCGCTGACTTTGGCCCCGCCTTCTATCAATATACTTTTGGAGCGGATATTGCCGGTTATTTTCGCGTCTGAGAGTATTTCCACGCTGTCGGCCACGATGTCGCCAGTCATTTTGCCGATTATCACTACGCCCTGCGCGGTAATGTCGCCTTTTACCGTGCCGCTTTTGCTTACGGTAACATATTTGGCGTTGTCGACATTGCCTTCAAGCGCGCCGTCTATTCTCAAAGAACCCTGCAAATCCAAAGTTCCCTGGAACTGGCACTGCTCGCTGATGACGGAGACATATTCCCCGGCTTTTACGTCTTTACTTAAAAAACCCATAACTCCTCCGATATATTAAAAATATGTTCTGGGATTGACCGGCGTTCCGTCTTTCCATACTTCGTAATGCAAATGTACGCCCGTTGAACGTCCCGTCGTGCCCATATTAGCTATAAATTGTCCTCTTTTAACTACGTCCCCCGCTTTAACTTTGATGTCGGACAAATGTCCGTATAACGTGGAATAACCGAATCCGTGGTCAACAAGCACGGCCTGCCCGTATCCCTGCGCCCAGCCGGCGTGGCGGACTACGCCGTCGGCGGTAACTCTTATTTTGGAATTGGGTTTGCCCGCAAAATCCAAACCTTTGTGGAAAGAGGCTATAAAAGTGCCGAAAGGCGAAAGTCTGTATCCGAATCCTGATGTTATCACCGCGTCCGTCGCCGGTTTTATTGAGGGCGTGGAATCGCTGATGTTCTTTTGATTGGCGTAGAACCAGGCTATTTCCTGGAAACTGGCCAAACGCTCTTGAGCCATTTCGGTGGTGCGGCTTAAATATTCGTTTATTTGTTTTTCGTCTATTTCCGTAGGGTTCTTTGCAAACACTTCTTTAAAATTGATTTCTTCCTCTTCCCCGAACGGGCGGTTTATGTGCTTGCCGCCTTTCATTCCGAGCATTTGGCGCATTTGCTCGTCCGTGGTGTGGGACATTTCAATGTACTTTCTGTTTCTGGAAAGTTCTTCGGCAATCATCGCGAATTTGGTTTTCATTATATTGTTGTCGGCTTTGATTATTTTGCAGTCCACATTCTGCGCCGCGGCAAATAAAGCGTAAAGGGTAAGCGCAAGCCAAGACGCCGCGAAAAGCAGCAAAGCCCAAGGATATACGGAAAATTTTATGCCCGCGCCGAAACGCGGCATAAGGACTATTTCCATACGCTCAAAAAATAATCGCGATAAAGAAGATTGGCTTTTTCTCACAATCTCCATTTTATCATTTTTCATTGTTTTTATTACTTTGTTAATAAAGTGGTGCAAAAACGTCAAATAAAAACTATAATAAATTTATGAAAAAATTATTAATATTAACTTTTGCTGTATTTGCTTTCGCGGCTTGCGCCAAAGAAAGCCCCAAACAACAGCCCGCTCCCGCCCCTGCCGCGCAGGAAACGGCGGCCGTATACACTTTGCCTGCTGTTAACGGCGGAGAAGCTTTTGTTTTGAAGAAAGGCGGTGCGGAGAGGCCGGTTTTGGTCGCTTCTATGGCTGGCTTTTGCGGTTTCTGCAAGAGGATGATTCCTTATATCGACGAGTTGGCCGGCAAGTATAAAGGCCAGGAAGTTGACGTAATCATCGCTTTTGTGGATCAGAAATCCGACGATCTTAAAACCCTTGAACCCGTTAAAAACGTGAAGAACGTAAAGGTATATTACAACGGTTCCCAGTTTGCGCAGGACAACGGCGTAACCGGTTTCCCCACAATGTTCTTTATCGATGAAAACGGAGAAATGAAGAAATGGGTTGGCTTTGATCCCGAGTATGTAAAGGCAATGTCCGCCGCAATAGATGAAACTTTATAATAAGTTTTGTTTTCGAAATGATTAAAAATCCCCCGTTTAAGCGGGGGATTTTTTTGCGTATTTTTAAATTTGCAGGTCGGCCTCTTCCATACACAGATAAACATAAGTTTGAGGAAACGCTTTCTTAAGTGCGGGGGCGAGCGTTTGGTAAACTTCTTTTCGCAGTTCTTTTGGATAACGCATTTTGCCGTCAAAATCCAATAAAAATTCTCCGTCAAGGATTTTATTGCCTTTAAAGCGGCTTTCTATGCATTTTTTAAGTTCTCTGCTGAACCGTAAAGTGCCTATGCTTATCCAAACTATTGACTCGGCGGGAACCGTATTTTTGATTTCTTCTATAACGCCTAAATAATTTTCTTTCCAGTTTTCGTGGATAATTACAGGATCAAAATGAAAGGCCGTTTTATACCCGTGTTTTGCGGCTTTTGCCGCCGCCGCCAAACGGTTTTTTAAAGGTTGGGTAAGCGGTTCTGCGGAGGAGATTATATTTTGCGGGTTCACGCTCCATCCTATTACTATATTCGGCAAAGCTTCAAGCTTGAGCAAGTTGGCGATATTAGCGCTTTTGGTTTTAAACTCAAAATATTCTTTCCTGCCTTTAAAAAAGTTTACTATGGCCGAGGAATACTCCGTAATATGGTCAAACAGCAAAGAATCCGTAAATTCCCCGCTGCCTATGCGTATATGCGGAAAGGGCCCTTTTCTCAGTTTCGCGCCGTTTATTTTGTTTAAAAAATCTTCAATATTTGCCGGCAGAACCACGGCGTGCAGGTTCTGGTATTGCTGAAGAAAGCAATAAGAACATTCATAAGCGCAGCCGAAGCCCAAATTTACAAGATTGTATCCGCAGCAAAAGCAGTTTTTTGTACAGGGGCACGGCTTTATAAAATCAAAATTTTCTTTTATTATTACAAGGTTTTCCTTTCGTTTGGAATAATTCGGGCTGCCGCAAAAAGTTTTCTTTTCAAGAACTGTAAGCTTTGCTTTCGGGAACAAATTTAAAGCTCTTTTAGCCAAAGGGGAATCCAAAACCTCTTTTTCAATAAACAGATTTTTGGGATAAAATTCTTCCTGTTTGATTTCCGCGTCGGGCAGTGCCTGCAAATCCAACTTGGGCAAATAATAACTTGAAGCCGGCGCTTTGCCGTAACTTAAAGGATATCTTAAAGCCAAGAGGAGTTTTTTTGCCTGCTCGAAATTTTTTATTTTTTCCCCGTTTAAAAGTTGTTTGGGCTCTAAACCGTCTCTTTTGCATATTTCAAAAATCAGACGGCAAATTTCCCTTTTTTTGTTTATCCCGGCTTCCGGCAAAAGTTCTTCCGCGCGCAGGCGCGAATCTTCTTGAAGTTTAAGAAAGTCTTTCATTTATATAATCCAAATCCTCTTGTGTGAATTGCCAATTTGCGGCGGAGGCGTTTTCCTCGGCTTGTTTTGCGTTTCTCGCGCCGAACAGAACAACCGCCCGCGGGCTTTGCGCCAAAACAAAATTAAGCGCGGCCTGGGCTGTCGTCGCTTTATGTTTGTTTGCTGTTTCTTTTAAAACATCGGCCGCTTTTTGAGATTTTAAAAACGCTTCCCCTTTATAATATCTATAAAAAAAAGATTTGACGCTGCACCTTGGCAGACACGGCTCTTTTTTGTATTTGCCGCTTAATATGCCGCCGCCAAGCGCGCCGTATGCCATAAAAACGGATTTATTTTCCTCGCAGAATTTGAGGGGGGCTTCGTTTCTTTTTAGTAAGGAATATTCGTTTTGGACGAAGTCCGCTTCGGTTATTTGTTTGGCTCGGAGCAAAAGAGTTTCATCAAAATTACAAAGGCCGAAGGTGCGTATTTTGCCTTCCTTTTTTAGCTTTTCAAATTCCCCGAAAGTTTCCTCCAAAGGGGTATTTCTGTCGGGCCAATGTATAAGATATATGTCAATATAATCGGTTTGAAGCCTTTTTAAAGAGTCTTCCGCCTCTTTTCGCACTGCTTTTGCGGAGAGGTCGAAGGAAACCGCCCTTTCCCCGGGTTTTAGGCCGCATTTCGTCGCCAATATAACTTTATCTCTTCTGCCTTTTAAGGCTTCGCCCGTAAGCAGCTCCGCCCGATAGTTGCCGTAAATCGGTGCGGTGTCTATCAAATTTACGCCTGCGGACAAAGCCGCGTGTACGGCTTTTATACATTCGCTTTTATCGGCGGGGCCCCAATCCTTGCCCGCGCCCATAGCCCAAGTGCCCAGAGCCAAGCGGGAAAATCTTAAGTCTTTTTTCTCGGCGTAAAGCATTACCAAATGCCCGCCGCCAACATAAAGCAGGCGTTATGTACGCGCAAACCTGCTTTAAGGGCTTCCTGCTCGGCGGCTTTGCTGTAAGCGCCGGGCTGGAACCAAATTGTTTTTACTCCGCTTTCAACTGCCTGTTTTACAGCATTGTCCGCAAGTTCCGGGCGAAGAACGATTATCATAGTGTCGGGCTTTTCGGGCAAATCCGCAAGATTGTTATAAATACGGTTTTGTTTATCCTGCGGAATTTTGGGATTTACGCAGTAAGTGTTAAGGCCGTAATCCTTTATGTCCTTAAATATTTTATACCAATATTTGCTAACGTCGGAAGACGCGCCCATTACCGCGATAATCTGTTTTTCCATTTTTTGCCCAAGTCCGTTTAAAGGCCCAAATTCGCCAAGCCGCCCATAGCCTGCGCGGCCATTGCTTGGGAATCCCTTACGGCTTTGTTGAAAAGTTCCGCTAAATCTTTTTCCGCCTCTTCTTTTGAGATGTTTTTCAAATCGGTAAGAACTTTCAGTTCTTTGACCTGCTGAGAGCCGGAAATCGTCATTTCAAAATTTTTTGCCGGGCTTTCCACTTTTATTACCATTTCGTCCAAGCGTTTTTTGACTTCCGTCATCGTTTTTTTAAGTTCCATTAATTTTTTCAAGTTATCAAACATTTAATTATCTCCTAAAAAATAAATTTCATTCGGCCGCAAAAATACCAAAGCTCCTTTTATATTTTTCCCTTTAAAAAGAAGTTTAGCCGCTTTAAGATAAACTTCAATTTGTGGCAGGTACTTCTCGGCGTTTTGTTTAACTTGCTCTTTATTAATATTATCAGATTTAAACTCCGCTATAAATACATTTCCCCGAGCGTCTTCAAATACGGCGTCTATTATGCCGTTTGCGTAAAGGCCGGATTGCGGGTCTTTCATACTGAAAGGCAGCTCCGAAGTTTTAAACTTCATTGCCGCCAATTCTTTGAAAGTTTCGCTTCGCGCAAAACTTTCGGTTATATTTTGCGCGTCGGAAATTTCATTGAAGTTTTTTATCGGGTTTGCACCTTCTTCCGCGGCGGCTTTTGCCGCATTTGCCGCTTCTCCTTTAAATAATTGCGTTAATATGCGGTGGCATATCCTGCCCGTAAGCATAGCGGAAATCTGAGCGGGGCCCGGTTCTTCATACCGGTTGGTTGAGCTGGGCGTAATCGCTTTTTCTTGTAGCGCATTATCGTATTGCTCGCTTCTGCTAAGCCAGGCTTCCCGCCAAAGTTTAAATTTTTCCGGGTTTTCGCCCGCAAGCGTTTTATCAATTGTTCGGGGCTGCAAATCACTTTCTTTAAAAGGGATATAGACCGCCTCGCATATTCCTCCAAGCAATTCGGCGGGGGCGTTCTCCCCTGGGTAACATCCCGCTTTAAGCAAAGGTGCGGCCAAAGTTTTTTCTGCGTTTTTTGCGCCCGTTATCAAAAGTTTTTCTTCCGCTCTTGTAAGTGCTACGTAAAGTATTCGGAGCTCCTCGGCTTTTGCGTGCAAATTATTGGCTTGTTCCAAAAGGGCGTAAGACAAATCTTTTACTTTCCCCAGGCGCGGCGCGGCCGAAGCGGAAAGCCAGTCGCTCAAAAATTGCGGCTGGGTTTTGTTGCCTTTGTTTTGTTCTTTTGTAATATCGTAAATTATTACCGCCGGGGATTGAAGCCCTTTGGATTTATGTATGCTCATAAGTTTTACCGTATCCAAAGATTCTTCGGCCAAAGGCGATTCTCCTTCCTTTTCCATTTCTTTAAAATAATGTTCCAAATGGTAGATAAACTGCGGCAAAGTCAAAATCCCGGCGTTTGTAAAACGTCTTGCTACGTCCATAAACTTAGATATGTTCGCCGCGGTCTGTTCGCTTGCGGAGCATAAAATCTGCATTTCTTTAAAGTGAGTTTCAAATAAAAGATAATTGATAAACTCTTCAAGCGGCATAGTTTGCGCGCGGCGGCAAATTTCTTTAAGAGCATTATATTTGGAATTGACGTATTCGTCTTTTGCGTCCGCGTAAATATTAAGCAGTCCGTTTTGGGAGAGGTTTAAAATTTCTTCGTCTTTTACAAGGCAGAGCGGGCTTCTCAAAATTCCTGTGAGGGCCGTTTTGTCTGCCGGGTTTTGCGCCAATTTTAAAAGATTTAAAATATCTTTAACTTCCTGCGCCTGATAGAAGTTTTTATTTTCTTCCACGCTGTAACTTATATCCGCGCGTTTAAAAGCGTCAATCAGAACGTCCAGCCCGGTTGCGCTTCTGTAAAGTACGGCAATGTCTTTATAAGTCATCACTCGTCCTGAGGAAAGCTTCGTTTTAAAAGTGTTTTCTTTTATCCAAGAAGTTATTGCCCCGGCTTGGAACGCGCGCATATCTTCCGCACTTATTTTGTTTTCGCCCGGGTCGGTTATTATAAGGCTGACGGGTTCGGGCTTATAGGATTTACTGTGGTTTATGGGCACATATTGCGGTTGTACGTTTCTTTGTGCGGTTATGGTTCTTTCGCCAAACTTATTTGCGTAAGCCACTATATTTGCCGAACTTCTAAAGTTGCTTTGCAGGAAACATTTTACCGCGCCTTGCCTGAGCATAGCTTCGGTAAAAGTGTCATAAGCGGCTATATCCGCCCCGCGGAAGCGGTAAATGGATTGTTTTGGATCGCCTACGATAAATAACTTTCCGGGTTGGAGCGAAACTTCCCGCCAGTCGGAAGCTTGCGTTTTTTCGGCTTCGGCCAGATATAAAAATATTTCGCCCTGTTCGGGGTCGGTATCCTGAAATTCGTCCAAAAGAATACTGCGGTATTCTTCTTTAAGCGTTTGCCTTATATGCAAATGATTTTTAACTAAATCTCTGGTTTTAAGTATCATTTCGTCAAAACTTATAAGGCCGGATTTTTGCAAAGCATCTTTGGCCTTCGGCAGAAAAGGACTCACGGCTTCACTCGCGGTTTGCAGAAGCCGGATATTTTTCATCGAGGCGCTTTCCGCAGTTTGAATTATGTTTTTTGCTTTTTCAAAATCCTCGTCGTCTTTCCAAGCGGCGGGCCTGGACTGGCTTTTGGCTTCGAAATTTAAATCTTTAAATTCAAGATTATCGTGATAATCGGCCGCATTGTTTAAAATCTCAATCGCCTTTTGCAGATTTTCTTCGAATGCGTTTTTCCTTTTGCTTTTGTAAATATCCAAAAGCTTTTTCGCCTCCGAAGCCTGCTCGCGCAGAATGCCGGCGATTTTTGTTTTTCTGTGCGCGGGATTGTAATTTTGAAGAGGGCTTTTTAAAAGCGCGAGCGCAAAATCTTTTATTTCTTCCAAAGAAAAATTTTCAAGCAGAGTTTCCCACTTCTTTCCGTTGGGGGAAGAGTAATTTAATTCTTCGTCCAAAAAGGCCGACCATATTTTATCCGTTACGGCGCGGGCGGCCTCGTCGCCGTCGGGCATAATGTCTGGCGGAACTCCGGCTTCTGCGGGGAAGCGTCTTAACACTTTAAAGCAAAAGCCGTGTATCGTGCTTATCATAGCGCGTTCGGCCAGTTCAAAGTTTTGTTCTATTTCCTTTATCAGTTCTTCTTTTTCACGGCCTATTTTTTTGATAAGGTTTGCAATTTCTCCGCTTGGTTCGCTTTGTCCTTTTAAAGCGGAAAGCGTTTCGGCCATTTTTTCAAGAAGTCTGGATTTTATTTCCGCCGCCGCCTTTTCCGTAAAAGTAAGGGCGATAATTTTGTCTATGGCTATGCCTTTGCCCAAAATAAGATAACAAAGCCTGTCCGTCAGTAAAGTGGTTTTGCCCGTACCCGCGCCGGCTTCCACTATGATATTTTTGGAAGTTTCCAGAACGGCGGTGTCGCGGTCTTTTTGATCGGGCGGAACGAAAAAATTATTTTGAGGCATTAAAACTCCTTAGTTTTCTTGCTTGGGCCGAACCCCGCGCCCGCCTTAAACTTGGGGCGTGGTCTTTGCGGCAAATGTCTGCGTAGGCGCAATATTCGCAGGCTTGCGTCGAAGGCGTTATTATAAATATTCCGTTTTCGGCCAAATCAACGCGGTAATTTGCGGCCTTTTCAAACTCCGTTTTTATAATTTCATAATCTCCGGCGGAAAGAGATTTTTCCCTTTTGCCGTTCTCTTCTATGGCAAACAATATCGCCTCTTCCGGCCGAAGCCCTTTAAGAGTTTCGTCTTTTGAGTTTTCCAACATAATCATATATAAAGGCGGCTGCAAAACGCCCTTTTCAAAAACGGCTTTTGTCATTGACGAACTTTCTTTTGTGGTTTTATAATCCACTATTCTGCACATTTTGTTTGCGGGATTTACGTCTATCCTGTCCGTATCGCCGTAAAGTTTAATTTTGCGTCCGGCAAATTCGGCTTCGGCTTCAAGGTGATATTCAAAGAAAGACGGCTTTAAATTCCTTTTCTGCAAAACGGGGATATCGGCTTCTACAAGTCCGCGTAAATTCTTTTTTATATTTTGGCAAAGCGTTTTCCAAAGCAGGGGGTAAAGCCCGTATTCTTTATATCTTTCGGGCGGAAGGAAATCATCCGCGAATTTATCAAAAATTTCGCCCGCGCTCTCGGCCGAAAGCTTCTCCAAAAGATTATGCTTCATTATATATTGGTAGAAGTTTTGCAGAATCTCGTGGTGCAAAGTTCCTTTTGCGTTTGCGGGTATTTTTGCCCTGTCGTATTCGGCGGGATCATTGGTGCGGATAATGTTTTTAAGCAAATAAGCGCACGGGCACAGCCACAAAAGCCGCATCGAGCTGGGGGATAGCCCTTTTCGTTCCAATTTTGTGTAAAGCGGATTATTTTTATTTACTATTCCGTCGTAAAAATTCAATCCTCCGCCGTTAAAGGCCAAGTAAGGCGCGCGGGCCAGTATGGTTTTAAGTTCCTCATTGGGATTGTTTCCCGGGTTGAAGGCGATATGTAAAATTTGAGCGTCGCCCGGGCAGTTTAAGGCGGCGTAGGCGGAAACTTCGCTTCTGTTTAAAAGTTCAAAAGGCCACTGTTTAAGTTTTTCGCTTTCTCTGCGGCTCAAAAACAAATCCGGCTCTTTGAGGTTTTTGCCTACGGTTGCGGCCAGACGGCTTAAATACAGGGAAGGTATTTTCGGTTTGCCGTCATCGCCGCTTCTTTCAAAAATAAAACTGCATTTTCCTTTTACGGAGGAAAGCGCAAGCGCAAAAAGGAGTTTTTCCTCAAAATATCTTTCGTTTTGGGTATGTATTAAAAAACCTATTTTTTGAAGGAGTGCGCGGTACTCCTCTTTAAGTACCGGATCGGGCGCAGGCGCGGCGGGCAGCAGGCCTTCGTTCATACCGATAAATACTGCCGCTTCAAAACGCTGCCCCCTTAAGGCCATAATGTCTGCGGCTTCCACGGCGTTTTCATAAGATTCCGTTTTGTTGTAAGAGGCTTCTTTTAAAGCTGAAAGGACTTCTTCCAAAAATTCCCCGAGCGCGGCCTGTTTTCTTATTTTTGCAAAGCCGCCCGTTTCGGAGATAATATCTTTAACGGCGTTAAAGATGTTTTGTTCCTGCGCTGAAAGTTCCGCTTTTGTAAAAGTTTCTATAAAGGCCGTTGCTTTTTCGGCGAGGAGTTCAAAATTTCCGGCGGCTTCCAACGTGGGATAATATCCGCTTAGCAGTTTTACCGCGGCGGTTATTTCACCCGCGTTTTTTTTGAAATTCTCTTTGATTTCTTCGCTTTTTGAATTTACATATAAATCCGCCAGGCCGTCCCATTGGGAAAGGCCGCCGGTAATACCGCTGTTTTTGATAATGTCGCGCCAACCGCTTTTGCCGTCTTTAAAATAGGGGGAAGCCAAAACCGCCGCGGCGTCGGCGCTGTAAAAGTCGTTTCTTCCGAGGTTTAACAGATTGTAAAGGAAAGCCGCCAAAGGGTGGCTGACAAGCGGGAAATCAAAACTGTAATTTACGGGTATTTTATTGCGCGCAAATACGGTCGGTATATCGTATTTGTAGTTTTCCATACTTCTTGCGAATACGGCTATTTTGTTGAAAGGGATATTATGCTTTTCGTGAAGCAGGAGAACTTCTTTTGCAGCAGCCTGAACTTCCGCCGAAACGCCTGAAACGCTGATAAATCTCATTTCCGCGTCAGGCGTCAAGTCGGCGTCGGAATCAAAAATATTTTTTGCCGCCAAAGCGGGCGGATTTTGCCTTTTTTGCAGTTTTTCGCTCGTTTTTGCAAGCGGATAAATATAAGCCTCAAAGAAGTTTTTTGTAAAACCGAAAGCCGGGTGTTCTTCATAAGGGAAGTAAACGCTTGCGTCAAAATTTAAGCATATTTCTTTAAACAAATTGTATTGCAGGGCGGTAAAATCGTAAAAACCGTAAAAAATTATGTATTTGAAACTTTTAAGATATGGATTGTCCGCGGCGTTTAAAGCCGCTTTTTTAAAGAAATCTCCGTAAGTTTCAAAGCCATCTTCCGGCATTTGTTCTTGATATTGATTGTAGCAGACTATAAACTCCTCAAGGTTTTTTTGCTGTTCCGGCGAGGGAAATTCCCCTGATGTTTTCAGTTCCAGTAAATCTTTGACGGAAACTTCCGCGGATATCAAATCCCTGAAGGCGGCTTTAAAAGCTTTTGAATAACCTCTTGAAGGCGGCAGAGAACTGTATCGGCTTAAGATGTTTTTTATTATGAAGTCCTGCCGCGCACCGGCCGGCAAAAGCGGTTTTGAGTCCGCCTCTGCGGAAAAATTTATACCCGCGCTTAAAGCCGTAAAATTGCAAAAAGTTACCCCGCTTATGCAGCCGTAGGCATCGGCTAAACCGCGCCTTAAGGAATTTTGCAGTCTTTGGGAAGGCAAAACTACGAGAACTTTATCAGTCGGGGCTTTCCCGCCAAAGCTGATAAAGTTTAGCAAATGCTCTTCAAGAGCGTCAAAATTGCCGGTAAACAGACGCATATATAAATAATATATAATTTATGTATTATTTTGATAAATCAAATGTTTAAAAGGCGGTGCTATGACGGTTCTTAATGCGGTGTTTTTAGGTTTGCTTCAGGCTTTGGGGGAATTTCTGCCGATATCCAGTTCGGCCCATTTGGCTCTGTTTCCGTTTTTCAGCGGCGGAGAGTATCAAGGCCTTACTTATGACGTAGCTTTGCATTTGGCTACGCTTATAGCCGTATGCGCTTATTTTTGGAAAGATTTGCTTAGCCTTACTTTAAACGGCCTTACAAAACCCAAAAGCGAGCAGGGCCGCCGGTTTTGGTTTATAGGCCTTGCCACAATCCCTGCGGCTTTGGCCGGTTACTTTTTAGAGGATGCGGCCGAAAATATTTTCCGCTCTCCGCTGATGATAGCCGGGATGCTGATTGTTTTCGCTTTATTTTTGTTTTTGGCAGACAGATATAACGGCAAAATCAAAAAGTACAAAGAAGGCATAACTCTTTTGCCTTTAATGCTTATAGGTTGTGCGCAGGCTTTGGCGATAATGCCGGGCGTTTCCCGTTCCGGCGTAACTATAACTATGGCGCTTTTGCTTGGTTTTAGCCGTGCGGACGGCGCAAGAATTTCTTTTTTGCTTTCTATGCCGATAATAGCCGGCGCGGCCGTATTAAAACTTAAAGATGTTTCATTTGCCGATATTGATTTGGCTTTCGTTTCCGGTTTTTTCGCCGCGATGATAGGCGGTTGGCTTGTTATAAAATTCCTGATGAAATACATACAAAGCCACAGTTTTGATATCTTCGTATATTACCGTTGGGCTTTGGGCGCTTTGATTATAGCTTTATACTTCTTGAAGTAAATCCGTTCTTTCAGCGGCTTATGTTTGGGCTACCAGTTGCGGTGTTTCCAGTATATGGCCGTCATCCATACGGACATCATCGCCAAACCCATTACCATCCAAAATGCGTGCGGGTGACCTTGCAGCGGTATCATAACGTTCATAGAAAACGCGCTTACCACAAAAGTCGGCACCATAATCCATATCGTAATTACGTTTAAGCGTTTCATCAGCAGGTTCAAGTTGTTGTTTACGATTGAAGCTCTGGCGTCCATAAGGCCCGCCAAAATGCTAGAGTAAATTTCCGCCTGTTTTTGGGATTGGGTGTTTTCAATAATGATGTCGTCAAGCATTTCACGGCAGCGTTCGTCAAAACCGATACGTCCGGAGAAGTTCCTTAACTTTTCAAACACAAATCCGTTTGAGGTTATCGCGCTTAAATAATAAACCAAGCTCTTTTCCAGGCTGAATAGGTTTATTAAATACTTATTGTCTACCGAGCCTGTCATTTTATCCTCAATTTCTTCCGTAATCATATTGATTACGCGCAGGTGTTCCAAATAATGCGCTATGGCGTTATAAATTATTTTTAAAAAAGCGTCGTGCAAAGAAAGCACATTGTTAAAACGCTTTCCTATAAAAAGCGGGATATCTTCCGTCATAACTATGACGAGTTTATCCTTAAAAAGGAACATTCCCATTGAAGCCACTTTAAACACCAACTGTTCTTTGCCGGAATAATTGCGCGGCCTGTTTAAAATCAGGGCCGTATGGTCGGGCTCGGTTTCAAGACGGGGCAGCTCTTCCGGGTCCATAGAAGAAGCCAAAGTGTGTTCGTCTATTCTTAAGTGGTCTATAAGATATCTTTGTTCGCTGCTTGTGGGATCAACAAACAAAAGAATATCGCAACTGGAGGCGGAAGCCGCTTCGTCTTCAGTAATTTTGCCGTTTTTGATTAAATAAGTCCTCTGCATATTAGCCTCCGTTACAATTTAATTATATATTATCTATTTCCGATTTAAGATAGAGATTCGTTTCTTTTACGATTCTCTTCCTTAGCATAAATATCATTATCAGGTTCGGTATGGACATCATAGCCGTAACCGTAACGACCAGCGCCCACGCCAAAGAGGGGGAAATATACACGCCCGAAAGCATAAAAAGTATCCAAAATATGCGGAAAGGTTTTACTATTTTGCTTCCGCCCAAAAATTCCATAAACTTTTCGCCGTAATAAGCCCATCCGATAATGGTGGTGAGGGAGAATATCGTCAAAGAAAATACCAAAAGCGGTACGCCTATATAAGGTATGCTTTCAAATGCGCTGTTGCATAAATCCCCGGCGAATTTCTGCCCGCTTTGCCAATCCCCGGCCACTATAATTACAAGACCGGTTAAAGTGCAGATGAAGAAAGTCCAAAACACCGAAGTGCTTGCTACGAGGCCTTGGCGTACGGGGTTCTTGGTTTTTGCCGCTGCCGCCACCACCGACGCGCTGCCCATACCCGCTTCGGTTGAAAGCACGCTCCTGCTTGCGCCTATATGCAAGGCCGTTAAAATGGCCGCACCGGCAAAACCGCCGCCTACCGCTTTAAAGCCGAAAGCGCTCTTTAATATTAAAACTATTGTTGCCGGCATTTGATGTATGTTTATCGCGAAAATATATAAAGCCGCCAACAAATATAAGCCGCCCATTATGGGGACGAGCCATTCGCATACCGCGGCTATGCTTTTCACGCCGCCTATAATCACTATCGCTACAATCAGGGAAACTATAACGCCTATCAAAAGCCCGTTTATGCTGTAAGCGTTGCCCAATACGTCCACTATGGCGTTTACCTGTAAAAATCCGCCTCCGCTTATCGCCATTAAAAGGCCGCATACCGCAAATATTACGCCCATCCATTTCATTTTAAGAGCGTTTTTCATTATGTACATCGGGCCGCCTACATACTCTTTTGTGGTTCTTAATTTTACTCTGTATTTTACAGCCAACAGGCATTCCGAGTATTTTGTAGCTATGCCGAAAACGCCTATTACAATCATCCAAAATACCGCGCCGGGCCCGCCCGTCGCAACGGCCGTCGTCATACCCAAAATGCTGCCGGTGCCGATAGTCGCCGCCAAGGATACGGCCAAAGCGCCGAAATTGCTCACCATACCTGCGGAATTATCCCTTTTGAGGGAAAGTTTCATCGCTTTAAAAATATATTTTTGTATAAATTTAAGTTTGAAAGTAAGGTAAAGATGAGTTGCAACCAACAGCAATATCATCGGATAAGTCCATATCAGTTCATTGATACGGTTTATTATATTTTCTAACTCTTGCATAGAGTGCTCCGTAATCTTTTTATATAATTGTAATATCTTTATATTTTATCATTATTGGAAGTTCAGCGGTGCCGATATCTCAGAAAGTAATTAATGAAAACGAGCCTCTTTTTACTGCCGAGGCTTATTTGCAAAGCAAAAATATCCGCTTTGAAGTCCCGCAGACTTTGCTTATGCTGCCCGCCGCCGATTTGGGAGCGGGCTTGGGCGGTTTATCAAAGAAAACTTATAAACTTATAGGCGATATCGAAATTATAAGCGACGATTTGGCGCTTATGCACAATTTCGCTTTGGGCGCGCCTTTATGCGTTTTGCTGGCGGAGCTTACCGCCGTTTTGGGGGCAAAGAAGTTTTTTCTGGCCGGTTCCGCCGGGGCTTTGGCGGAAGGACTTTCCTTCGGCGACAGGGTTTTGTGCCGCGGAGCATATTCCGAAGAAGGCACAAGCCGCCATTACGCCGGAGGGAATTATTTTCCCGCTTGCGGATTTGACGGCATTTCATCTTTGCCGGTAAAAGCCGCCGGGGACAGCTGGACTACCGACGCCTTTTTCAGAGAAACCAAAGCTTCCGTACAAGCCTACCGGGAAAAAGGCTGCCTTACCGTGGAAATGGAAGCCTCCGCCCTTTTCGCTTTTGCCAAATCCCGCGGATTTGAAGCCGGCGCGGCATTTGTAATAAGCGATTTGCTTTACGGCGGTATTTGGCGGCCCGCACAAAAAAACGCGCAAACTTTAAAAGCTTTGCGCGCTCTCGTTACGGATCTTATAAAAATTCTTTAACCGTTGTTTGCCTGGGCATTTTTAAGAATATCCCAAAACTGTTCCACGGTCTGTATGCGTTTGGCGGGATCCTCGTCCAAAGAGCGGATAATAAGTTCGTCTATTTCTTTGGGGATATAAGAGGCTATCTCCGAAGGCGGAACTATCTTTTTGGTGGTTACGTCAAAACCTTTAACGCTCCAAGGAACCTGCCCGACCAAAGCTTCATAAAGGCATACCGCCAGGGAATATATGTCCGACTGTTTGGAAGTAAAACCTTTTTGCTGCTCCGGGGACATATAAGCCGGAGTTCCGGCCACCGGGCGGGAGCTGTTTTCGTTTTCTTCCGTAACTTTTTGAGCCACGCCGAAGTCCATTACTTTGGCTATGCCGTTGTCTGAAATCATAATATTCCCCGGTTTCAAATCACAATGCACAATATTGTTGGAGTGCGCATAACTTAAACCTTGGCAGACGGAATCAAAAATATGTTTTACTTCTTCAAAATCTATGTAATTGTCGATATCAAGGCGCGTTTCAAGCGTTTGTCCGTCAACGTATTCAAAAACCAAATATAAACTGTTTGCGGTTTCTATTACGGTGTAAATTTCCACTATGCACGGGTGATGCAGCATTGCGACCATTCTCGCTTCGGAAAGGAATTGCTCGCGAACATAATCGCTTCTCAAAAGTTCCGGCTTTATACGTTTTACGGCTACCTTACGTTTAAGGGCATTGTCATAAGCTTCGTAAACTTTACCCATACCGCCTTCGCCGATGGGGCGGATAAAATGATATTGTTCCTTTATATTTACTTCTTTCAGCTTTCGGCCTTTTACGTCAACCGGGCCGCCGAAAACATTAAAGTACCTAAGCAGAACATAGAAGCCTATTACCAGCACCACGCATATAAAATATACGAAAAACCACGGCGGCAAATGATAATCCGAGAGGGATTTTTCGGCTTTATGGCCGGAAGGCCTTTGTGCTTCGGATATCATTTTCTTCACTTCTTCCGCACGGGAGGCGCGGGGGTTTAACTGCAAAGCGGTTTCTATGTCCTCGTCGGCACGCAAAAAATCTTTCTTTTCAAGGTAACTGTGCGCGCGGGTAATATAGGCTTCCACATTGGAGGGCCTTTTGGCTATCGCCTGGGAAGAAAAATAATGGGCATTGTCAAACTCTCCCAGTTCCTCATAAGCTTTTGCCAGCAGTGTAAGTATGCGCGGGTCGTCATAGCCGTTGTCGGCCAAGCTTTGGCACGCGCTTACAACGGTGTCATAATCGCCGGCGTTAAATTTGCGCTGTATTTCGTTTAAAGCTTTTTCTAAAGCGGAAGCCTTTTTGATGTCGGAGGCATCTTCTATATTCTTAAATCCGGCCGAGTATCTCCCTTCCACTATTATCGGCGCGGACTGTGCGGCAAAACCAAACAGGGGCAAAATACATAAAATTAAAGCCGTTAAGAATCTATACATATTATTATCTTAGAATAAAATTGACGATAAATACAATCATTTTTAACTAGAGGCGGCATTTTGTTGCGTATAAGGCCGGTAAATTTCTATTATATAAGAATGGAAGGGGTAATAATTTCTCTCGCTATATTGATTTTTCTTTCACATTTATTTTCGGCAATGTTTGTAAAAACGCGTATGCCGGAGGTTCTTCCGCTTTTGCTTTTGGGCATACTTTTGGGGCCTTTGCTTAATATAGTTTCGCCGGCGGATTTCGGTATGGTGGATCAAGTTTTTACAAGGGTTCTGCTGATAGTGATTTTGTTTGAAAGCGGGCTCGGTTTAAGAATATCGCAGATAAGAAGCACTTGGGAGCAAAGCTCCCGCCTTACTTTGATAAGCTTTGCCGTGATTATGGCCGTAGTCGCCGTTTTGGCGAAAATAGTTTTAAATCTGCATTGGGCTTACGCGGTTATTTTAGGATCCATTTTGGCCGATAATTCCTTTGCGATTATTATTCCTTTGATTTCCAAGCTCAATATAACCAATACCACAAAAACGGTTCTGCTGACGGAATCCACCATAGGCGGGGTCATATCCATAGTAGTTACTATTACACTGCTTAATATGGCCAAAATACAGTCTTTTGACGTAAGCCTTATAATCGCCAAAATAATGTACACCTTTTTGGTGGCCTGCATAGCAGGCGGCGCGGCGGCGATATTTTGGACTACTGTTTTAAATAAAGTCAGAAAGCTTGAAAACGGCATTTTCCTTACTTTGGCTTTCGTTTTGGTGGTATATTCCGTTTGCGAAACTTTGGGTTCCGACGGCTCCATCGGGGCTTTTATCTTCGGCATAGTGGCCGGGAATATCAGAACTATCAGGAAGCTTCACGGTTTCAAATTTATAGAACGCTTTACAATGAACGTAAAAAGCAAGGCTTTCAACGATACGGAAAAAAGCTTTTTCGGCGAAGTCGTCTTTGTGCTTAGGACGTTTTTCTTTGTTTACATCGGCATTTCAATGCAGCTCAGCAGCCTTTATTCAATGCTTTGCGGTCTTTTGTTTACGCTTGTTATATTCATAGCCAGAATACCGACGGTAAATTATGTGTTGGAAAAATCCGTCAGCCGTATAGACAGCGCTGTAACTTCTATAATGGTCCCTAAAGGTTTGGTGACTGCGGTTTTGGCCTCTTTGATTATGCAATCCGGCGTACCCGGCGGCGCGGTACTGCAAAATACTATTTATTCGGTAATACTTTTCAGCATCATTTTAGCGACTTTACTTTCCTTCTTTATAGAAAAGGGCTGGGCTATACCGGCCGTAAACTTTCTGTTTAAAAGACATCGCGAAGTTTACCCGGATGCCATTCCGGCCCCGATCGTCAAAAAAATTGAAATCGGCCACCAACAGAAGCATTTAATCGCCAAAGACAGATAATTCCGCTCGGAATATTTTTAACCGCCTATAATTTGTAAGCGAAGGAAATTAACACGTTTTTTGTGTGATCTCTTCGGTAGGAAAAAAAGACTTCCTTATTGCAGCAAGTACATTCACAAGAACAGGGGGATTTGATATCCTCAATCTTTACGCCGCATTGTTTAAGCTGGCGCACAATTTCCGCCGTTAAATCCACAAAAATTTTGCCGTCTTTCCTGATGACGCAGCCTGCGTCAAATTGGCTTGCGACGTCTTCTTTGACTTCAAAACAGCAGGCGTTTATATGCGGGCCGATATAGGCGCAGAGCTCCGCGCCGGGCCCGGCTTTTTCTTTTAACAGTTTGGCCGCTTTTGCCGGCATAAGTGCCGCAACGCCGCGCCAACCGCAATGGCAAAGGCTTATAAACTTACCTTGTTTGTCCCACAAATACAAGGGGACGCAGTCGGCGGTAAGAATCATCACGCCTGTTCCTTTAAGCCCCAAAAGCCAACCGTCGGCTTCGTGCTCTTTTTGAGCGTGGTATGAGGCCAAATCCTCTTCATTTAAAATATTGATTATTTTATCTCCGTGAACCTGTTTAAGGCCGAGGATTTTTTGTGGGGGAATATTCAAAGCTGAAAATAATTTGTCGGAGTTTTCCTTTTCCCTGCCGGAACCCATTTCCCTTGAAGCCGTACCGCTGATTATACCTAAATTTATAAGTCTTTCGTCTGAAAATATTTTCATATATAAAATCTGTTCTCTTTCACTTTAAGTTTTTTCCCGCCTATGATATTTAAGGCGAGCCTTGCAAATCTTTCCGATAAATCGCTTGCGTATATTTGTGTTGAGGCTTTCCCGCCTGTTTTAAGCAAATTTTTACGTTGTAAAGCCTCTTTTGCCCTTTTGGCAATTTCCTCCGCGGAGTCCACGAGTGTAATTTTCGGCCCGAGGAATTTGGCTATGCCTTCTTTTATTACGGGGTAATGCGTACATCCTAAAATTACCGTATCGGCCTTATCTGTTTTCAACGGCGTCAAATATCTTCTTATCGCCAGTTTGCAAATGTCGCTGTCGGCCAGGCCCTCTTCTATTATCGGTACAAAAAGCGGGCAGGCATACTGCGTAACGGAAATGGTTTTATCAAATTTTTTTATATTTTTTATATATTCTTTGCTTTTTACCGTGGCTTCTGTGCCCAATACGGCTACTTTTTTGTTTTTAGCCGCCTTTACCGCACAGGCCGCACCCGGTTCAATAACGCCTAACACCGGCGCTTTGATGTGCCTTTTTAAAATGGGCAAAGCCAATGCCGATGCCGTATTGCAGGCAACTAAAATCAATTTGACTTTTTTACTTTCAAGAAATTTCGCTATATTTAAGGAATATTCCGCGACGGTTTCTTTTGATTTGGATCCGTATGGGGAATGCGCCGTATCGCCGAAGTAGATGATATTTTCCTTCGGCATAAGCTTTTTTACGGCTCTTAAAATGGTCAGCCCGCCGAGGCCGGAATCAAAAATCCCGATTGCTTGTTCGTTTGGTTTCATAACATAAAATATTATACACTATTCTAATTTTTTCGTAAAAATGCTAAAATATTTAGGTAGTAAAAAACGCTTTTTTATAAAAGCGATAGTAAAACGGATTTTTCCGGGATGGTGTAATGGTAGCACAAGCGCCTCTGGAGCGTTTAGCCTAGGTTCGAGTCCTAGTCCCGGAGTTTTTTAAAGTTTCCCTCTGAAGAAAAATCAGAGGGATTTTTTATTTTCTCCCCGATTATTCTTTGAAGTTTTATTTTATTGCATTTGATTTATATGCCCAAGTCCGTTTCAGTATAAAAAACCCCGCCTTAATTTTAAGGCGGGGTTTCGGTTAAAAACAAAGTTATTTTTCCAAGTTTTTAAGCGTGGGGAACAAGATGATTTCCCTTATGGAATCTTGGCCGGTAAGCATCATAGTTATTCTGTCTATACCGATGCCCATACCGCCCGTAGGGGGCATACCCGATTCCATCGCCGTGATATAGTCTATATCCACGATGTCCGCGTCTTCGTTTTTCGTATCCTTGGCTTTGGCCTCGGCTTGGTCTTTAAGGCGCTGATATTGGTCGGCGGGGTCGTTAATCTCGCTGTAAGCGTTGGCTATTTCCTGTCCGCCCGCGACGAAAGCCTCAAAGCGTTCCACTATTTCCGGGTCTCCGGGTTTATTCTTGGAGAACGGGCTTACCGCCGTAGGATAATCCATCATAAAGACGGGGTCTTTATATTGGCTGACGATTTTTTCTTCAAAAAGCACGTCGTAAATTTTATCGGAAGGCTCGTCTTCCTTAAAACTTACGCCGGATTTTTTAGCCAAAGCGATAAGTTTTTCCCTGTTAAATTCGCGTCCGTTTAAAATTTCGTGTATATCTTCGCCGAAGGTTTCTTTCCAGGCTTCGGGAATGTAAACGCGTTTGAAAGGCGGTTTAAGGTTGATTTCCATACCTCTGTACATAACCTTTTCCACACCAATGGCTTTGGCGGCGTTGCCGATAATCTCGTCAAACAAATCGGCCATAGTGTTTACGTCGCCGTAAGCTTGGTACATTTCCATCATAGTAAATTCCGGGTTGTGGGTTGTGTCTATGCCCTCGTTGCGGAACATTTTGCCGATTTCGTAAATCTTGTCAAGCCCGCCGATGATTAATCTTTTATGATAAAGCTCCAAAGCAATCCTCATAAAAAGCGGCATTTTAAGAGCATTGTGATAGGTTTCAAACGGTTTGGCTATCGCGCCGCCGGCGCTGGGGGTCAAAGTGGGGGTTTCGACTTCAAGATAACCCTTTTCGTCCAAGGTTTTGCGTATGGAAGAAATAATTTTTGCTCTTTTTACAAAAATGTCTTTTACCTCTTCATTGGCGATAAGATCCAAATGTCTGTTGCGGAAGCGAACTTCTGTATCCTGTATGCCGTGGAATTTTTCCGGCATAGGGCGTATCGCTTTTGAAATCAATTCTATTTTATCGGTTTTAATGGTTTTTTCGCCGGTTTTGGTTACGAACATATGCCCGCTTACCAAAACGAAATCGCCTACGGCTATATGTTTTTTAAAGAAAGCGTAAGATTCTTCGCCGACCAAATCTCTCTGTACATAAATTTGTACTTTGGCTGTAACATCTTTTATATGGGCAAAAGCGGCCTTGCCCATAACTCTTAACTGAACCAAACGTCCGGCGGTGGTAACGGTTGTTTCTTCCGCGGCGTTTTTGGCTTCAAGGCAAGTGTTTTTTACTTCAACGTGGGCCGGATACGGGTTGAACCCGGCGGCTTTCAATTCTGCGGCTTCCTGATATTTATGTTTTATAATATCTTCCAAACCGGAAAGTTTTTGCTGCTGCGTTTGTTCTTGCGCTTTATTTTCCATATTATGCCTCTATAAAAAAACCCCGAAGAACGGGGTTTATTAAACAAATCAGAATGCGCCCTGCAGGACTTGAACCTGCGACCCATCCGTTATGAGCGGATTGCTCTAACCAACTGAGCTAAGGGCGCTTGCGTATAAATATTATAACAAAAAAGTTTTACCTTGTAAATTATATTGGCGGACTTTAAGGCTTAAGCTTCTTTGTATATCGGATAAAAATATATCCCCATAAACACGGGGTTATCCGTAAAACCTTTTACCTCTTTTCTGTATACCCATACGCCGGGGGAATGAATGGTATAAATCTGCGCGGCGGCGTTATAGCTTAACTGTTGTATTTTGCGGTATAGTTTTATTCTGCGGGCGGGATCGGTTGAGCGGACGGCCTCATCTATCAAAGAGTCCAATTTGGGGTCTTTGAAAGACTGGGCCACTGCGTAGCGCCCTTTTGAGTGCAAAAACGGAAAGACGAAGTTATGCTCGTCGGGGTAATCGGCTATCCAGCCGCGCGCCCACAAAGGCATTTTGGAGGCTTGCGTCTTTTCCAAGAAGGACGCCCACGGAACTCCGCGCAGTTCAATATTAAATTTAGGGTTTAAGTTCTCTATATTTCTTTTTAATATTTCCGACGCCGTCTGCCGCATTTGGGAGCCGGTATTGTAAGTCAGCGTAAAAATAAAGCCGTTTTCCCAAACTTTGCCGTCATAAGCTTTTTTAAAATATTCTTCCGCTTTCTTTAAGTCAAAATTATAGCAGGGCGCGGATTTGTCGTAAGAAGCCAGCCCGGGCGGCACAGGCCCGCAGGCGCGGGGGGCTTTCCCGCCCATAGAATCATTGACGAAAGCGTCATAATCAAACGCGTGGGAAAACGCCTTTCTTATATTAATATCTTGAAAGAAATCTGGTGGTATGCCTTTGCCGTCCAGCTTTCCGCTGCCGATATCCGGGTTTGCTTCGGCGTTTATATTAAAGGTAAAGAATATGACGGGATCGGTTTTAAGCCTGGGCAGGCGGTCTTGCACCACCAAATCGGGATTGGCGGATATTTGATCCGTAAAAGCCGGGGCTATTTCCGCAATATCAATGTCGCCGGATTCCAACATAAGGCGCATTGTGCTTTGCTCCGGTACGGTTATAAGCTGCACGCCGTCAAGTTTTGGCGCACCCAAAATATAATCTTTATTGGCCGATAAATAAATTCTTTTGGCGGCGTTATCCCAGCGTTGGAGCATAAAAGGCCCGCTGCCGTTGGCTTTATCAAACAAATAAGATTCGCCTTTGCCTTTATTGTTGTAATCTTTCCAAGTGTCTTCCGTACCGTCCCATTCTCCGTTTTTTACGGCCCAGTCTTTGCTTATTACGTAAGACCATCTCGCCAATATCGAAAGCAGCGGCGCAAAAGGCCTTTTTAATTTTATTATAAGTTTGTCGTCCTGAACTTGTATGGCTTCTTCTACGGTTTTGTAGTCAAGCGTTATAGTGCCTTTTGCGTCGCGGGTGGATGTTACGCCCAAAATGGGTTCCAAAAGCAGAGTTGAAGGGCCGCTTACCGCGTCGGAAATCAAAAAGCGTTTTAAAGAATAAGCCGCGTCTTCCGCAGTTAACGGAGAACCGTCGTGGAATTTAATATCTTTCCTTATATTAAAGGTGTAGGTTTTGCCGTCTTTGGATATTAAACCGTTTTCGCGAGTGGGAACCTCTTTTGCTATCAGCGGTTCAAATTCTGTCAGAGAAGAACCTTTAAACTTAATTAAAGTATCGTATATATTAAGCAAAACGCCGTGCGTGAAGCCGTCGTAAGAAAATACGGGGTCAAAAGATTCGGCTTCCCCGACTATCGCCACGGTAAGGATATTATTCTGTTGCTTAGGGGCGCAGGATACAAAAGAAAAGAGGCCAAAAAACAAAAGGAAAGGTAAAATTTTTTTCATCTATTCACCTATGGCGTAAGCCAAACCTTTTTTGTTTTTTATCCAAGCGGAAGCGAACTGCTTTCTGTCGTAAACGCGGCGCACTTCTTTTTCCGTTTTTGCGGCCGGATCCATAACTATTACATTTCCCTCGGCGTCAAAACCGCATATTACCACCAAATGCCCTTGAGTCGATTTTACTGCGGCGTTTTTAAGCTGCCCCTCCTTATAAGCTATGGAAGCTATAAGCGGGCGGCCTTTGTAAAGTTCCCCTTCGGCCTGAGCCAAAGAACTGCACCTTACCACCCCTGCGCCCAAACCTTGCTGAGCGGCAAAAGCCGTATTGAGCGGCCAAGTCCCGTAAATGGCGGATTCTTCGTCGTAAACGCCTTTAAGTGCATCTTCCAAAGAAACTTTCTTTCCGTAATAGTTTAAAACCATTGTCAAACAAGCCGGAGAGCAAATTCTTGTGCGTAATTTTTTGTCCGCGTATTGCATTTGGCTTATAGGTTTTAAAGGTATTTCAAAATCTTTTAAATCCAAGGTTTCCAAGGCGAGGGAAGAATCATATTTCGCCCCGTTTTTTGTGAAGGCGGCCGTAAGGAAATCAATTTTAGCTTTGCCAAGTACGGTAAGCTGATACTTAAATGCGGAAGCGCTTTTCTTGGGGAAGAGAATATCCCCTTCAACGGAAGCGAAATCATCTTTCTGCGGCTTAAAAGTTTTTTTATAATCCGCGCTGACGTAAAAAAGTTTGTAAAGCCCGCTCCAACCTTTATCCGTCTTTACGGCGGATTCAACCAAAACGGCCGAATTTTTATTTAATTTTGCGCTTAAAGAAAGCGTTAAAGAATTAAAATCGAAAGGGGCTTTTATCGCCTTTGAAGCTATTACATAAAATCCTTTAAATTGAGCTGTAACCGCTAATTGTTCTTTGGTAAAAATGGTATTGTAAACCGGCAGAAGGGCTATCTGTTTTTTGCTGAGGTGGTGCATTGGTTCGGCCTCCAAATAAAAATCGGGGCACCCGGGCTCGAACCGGGAACCTCCCGCTCCCAAAGCGGGCGCTCTACCATTGAGCCATGCCCCGAATAATCAAATTATACAAAAAATATCTTCCGCCCGCCCGCAGTGTAGCATAATTTCCGTTATATGCTAAAAAATGCTTTAATAAAACCAAGAGGATAAAAATGAACAAAATGAATATAAAAATCATAATAAAAGCCGGGGTGATAGGCGTTCTTATACTGCTTATGCTTATACCTTTGGCATTCGTCAAAGGTACCGTTGCCGGCCGCCTGAATTATAAAAATGAAGCCGAACTGAAAATAACTTCGGCTTGGGGTTCGGAACTTTACGTCGCCGCGCCGATATTAAATGTGCCTTACGTTTCCGCGGTAACCAAAAAAGTGGAAGGCCGTCAAGTTACCGAATATGAAACTTCTTTTTACAAATATACGCCGTCTTCTTTAGACGCTGATGTGGAGATTGTTCCGCAAATCCGCCAAATAGGCATTTTTAAAGTGCCGGTATTTACCGCCAAAGTTAAAATGAAAGGTTCTTTCTCTAAGCCGGAAGTTCCTTTGGATTCTTCCGTAAGGCTCGCCCCCGCCGGCAAAGCTTTTGTTTCCTTGGAGATAAACAGCCTCAAAGGCGTTACCGATACCCCCGTTATAAAATGGAACGGCGAAACCCGGGAATTTGAAAACGCCCTTGAAGGCGATGCCTTAAATGTTTCAGTCCAAAAAGTGCGTGAAGGCCAAGGTTATTACAGCGAGAAAACTTACCGCCGTTATTCCGACGACTACCGCCTTAAAATGCTTTATGCGCCGGTTGCCTCCGCGGGCGCGTCGGATTTTGAGTTGGATTTTTCCGTACGCGGCAGCAATTCAATATCTTTTATTCCATTGGCTAAAGATAATACTTTTAAAATAGCTTCGGCTTGGCCTCATCCTAATTTTTTGGGAGGATTCCTGCCTGAAACGCGGGAAGTTTCCGTCAAAGGCTTTAAAGCAGAATGGAAGGTAAACAATATTTCAAGCGGGATACCGGCTTATCTTAACGGGTTTGGGGAAGACTTCCCTTTTGTAAGCGTGTCTTTGATGTTCCCCGTAGATAATTACAGAAATTCCGAACGCGCCGTAAAATACGGCATTTTGTTTGTAGCTTTGACTTTTTTGGCCTGTTTCGTTTTTGAAATCGTCAATAAAACGCCGGTTCATCCTTTCCAATATATCTTGGTGGGGACGGCTATGGCGGTGTTTTATTTGCTGCTTTTATCCATATCGGAATTTTGCGGTTTCGGCCTTTCCTATATAATTTCCGCCGCGGCGACGATTATATTGGTAAGCGCCTATATCCGCTACGGCATACTTAAAAAAGCCGATAAAAAAGTATTCGGCGCAGCTGTTGGTTTGGGAGCTTTGTACGCCTACTTATACGTACTTTTGCAGTTGGAAGATTTATCCCTGTTCTTCGGAACTTTAGGGCTTTTCTTCGGAGTGGCTTTGGTGATGTACGCAACAAGGAACATCAACTGGTACGAGTAATTTAACGGTTAATTTAGCAACGCTTTCATCTTCAACCATCCCCGGTTTTGATATCCCAGAGGATGTTTGTTACTATGTGCTTATAATCATTTCAATTTATATGTCAATTTGATATATTAGCATTATGATAATTAGGGGGGAAATATGTCTAAAATTTTTTCTTTTGACTTGGGCAGCGGTAGTATAGGGGAGTGCGTAAGAGATGGCGAGGAGATAAAACATTTAAGCAGTTTGCTTATTGATTCTGAATTTGCATCGCTTGTTTCGATTAGGCAGCAGCGACGCGCATTTAGGACGCGTCTTGCCCATAAAGCAAGGGAATCTTGGTGGATACAAATTGCACTTCAAGCCGGATTGGATATTCCGGGCGGGGATATTAAAAAGGACAGATTCGGCAATTATATTTTTTCAGCCGATGAAAGAATGCTGAGGGAGTTTCCCAAAGATAATGACGATACTGTTTATAATTCCGCTTTATTGAGGATTGCTCTTATCCAAGGCCGCAAACTTGAAAGCTGGCAGATTTTTAAAGCCGTTTGGTCCGCTTTTCAGCACAGGGGTTATGAGTATAACAATTGGCAATCTGAAGAGGCCCTTTCTGAGGGAGAAAAAAAGTCAGAAAAAGAAGGCAAAGAAGCAAGCGAACTTTACAATAAAAAACTTGCTTTATTGCCGGAAGAATACCGTCTTCCTTGTTATTATGAAGCTTTTAAAATGGGCCTTTGGGATTATAAAACCAATAAGACTGTTAACCGGCTTCGTTCCGCAACTTTAAATGCAAGAAATAAAGACGGTAAGGAGCAGGTTATAGCCCCAAGAGCCATCGTGGAACTGGAGCTTCGTTTTTTGTTGGATAATGCAAAAAAACAATTTCCTGCTATCCCGGATACGGAATATGTTTTATATGGAACGAACAGAAAACCTCACGCCGGGCGCACAGACCATAATGCAAGAAAATATGAATCCGAAGGCCTTTTAGGGCAGAAAACTCCGCGCTTTGACAACAGGATAATAGGCAAATGTTCTTTAATACCGAGGCTCAATGTCTGCAAGTCGCAAGAGCCTTTAAGCATGGAAGTACGCTTTTTACTTGCTTTAAAAAATTTTCGTTTTATAAAAAACGGGGAAGTGTCTTCTTTTGATTTTGAAGAAATAAACGAATTATTTTTTAAATACAAAGATGATTTGCCAAAAATAAAGCAAAATTATATAGGCAAAAGAGACTTAAAAAATTATCTTAAGTCAAAGGAATATGAGGCCTTTTCTGAAGATTATATCTTGGCTCCGAAAACGAGCGGACGCAGCCGTTTTTGCCGTCCTGCATTAAAAATTTTAAAAGAACTTATTTTATCTGGTAAGAATCCTCATGATTTTTATAAAGAAGTTGCGGAAAAAGTTACCAATATTGACGTCAAAAAAGGGCTTGTAAAGGAAGATTATAAATTTCTGCTTGCAATGCCTAATGATTGGTACAGAATTCATATCCCAGACTTTAGGGAAGAAGATAAAAATTTATCAAAGGAAGAACGCTTGGCGAAAATTGACGATTTGCTTAGCTCAATAAGTAATGTTATAGTACGCCACCGCCTGATAATGTTAATGCGCCGCATAGAATATTTGGATAAAAAGTACGGTATGCCGGATTATTGCGTGTTAGAAATCGGCCGTGAAGAATTTATAAGCGAAAAAGAAAAAAACGAACTTAATGCTATTAATAAAAAAAATCAAAAACAGAATGAACAAGCTTATAACAGTTTAAAAAAATATGGTCTTACTATTTCCGGCGAGAATATGGAAAAATATAAATTATGCGAAGCTCAAAAATGGATAGATATTTATAATGTTTTCTCAGAAAAAAGAAATATTATTCCCGAGGAATTAGAAAATTATGATATTGACCATATTGTTCCGGTTTCTTTGGGTGGGGCTGATAGCTTTCAAAATAAAATTGTTACGTTAAAGGAATTAAATCAAAGTAAAAAGGGAAATAAAACGCCGTATGAATGGTTATTCTCCGATAAAAGTAAATGGGAAAATTTTCTTGAAAATATAAAAAAAGCCGATATTGATGCTAAATCTACGAAATATTTGTATTTAACGTCACCTGATTCCGTAAAAAAAGCCAAAAGTTTAAATGATTTGCAAGCCACAAAATATATAGAAAAGCTTGCCCAAAAATTAATAAGTCTGTATTTCGGTTGGGGGGAACAAACGGCAGGGGATAAACGCAGAATGTTCGTTTGTACCGGCGGTTTGACGGCAAAAATACGCAGTCGATATGGGCTTAACAGATTGCTTCATAAAGATTTGAGCAAAGAAGAATTTAAAAAACTTTACGTTACCGGGAAACTGGACGAAAAAAACAGGGGCAATAAAAAACATCACGCTTTGGATGCTCTTGTAATTTCTTTTGCCCGCAATATCAAATATAATGATAAAGGAAAACCTGTTTTGCCTGATTTCGCATGCAATCCTGATTTTTTTGATTCTGCGCTTGATAAAGTCTTCCCTATACAGTTAAGAAGCAAGAAACCCGTTTTAAGGGAAACTGTTTACGCTTTGCGCGCTCGTCAGGAAGGAAAAGAGGTTAAGTATTATATGGTTTCCCGTTTCAATACAAGGATAGAACAATTATTTATAAAGATATCCGACGCTGAAAAGAATGTGAAAAAGATATTTGATTTATCAGTAAAAAAAGCTTTTGAAGAGAAACTTGCAAGCAATCCTACGCAAGATGAATGGGAGAAGTTTTTAAAAGAATTCAGAGTATCAGGCAACCCTGTTTATAAAATCTCCATGATAAATTCTAAGGCCTTTACAAAACAAGACGTGATGAATGAGGACGGTTATCTAAAAACTGATATAGGCGAATATCGTGCTATGGGCAAAGTGAGGGGCCAATATCTTATGCCTAAAGAAGGAAATAAAGGACAAGTTATTTATAATAACGGCAAAAAATGGGCGGTTGAACAAATTTATCCATTTGACAGTATTGTTAATAAACTTAAAGAATTTAAAGAAAAGTACGGTAAAGTTTTGTTTTGGAACACGGGTGCAACTCTATATTTGCCTAATAAAGTGCAAGGTGTAAAATTAATTAAAATAGAGAATGAAGAAACAAAAAAGAAAAGTCAAAAAAGTATAGCTGCTGATATAAACCCCGGCAAATATAAATTGAATACCATTTCATCCGGGCAAGTTGTTTTAACCTCTGATTTCGGAGCGAAATATATGATATCATTGAAAAATTTTATTGAAGAAGGCAAGGCTTATAAAATAGATAAAGGAGCTATCCTATAACAACACATATAGTGCACATTTTAAACCATGGCAGTTTTATCGGCGTTGACAGAGGTTGTCTTACATGTACTTTACCAGATAAAACGCAAAAGCGTTTGCCGCTGTGCGATGTTTTAGCGGTTGTGGTTGCCGCGCGCGGAGTTTGTTTTTCCGGGGAGAGCTTTTCACGCTTGCTGGAAAATAACGCCGTTATTTTACATTGTGATTCTTCCTATAAGCCCATAGGAAGGACAACCGCTTTGCACCGTATAGTACATAAAGATATCTTTGAACGCCAAATAAATATGCCGCCGTCTTTACAGGCAAAATTATGGTTTTTTCTCCTAAAAAACAAGAGTGAAAACCAAGCCTTTCTTTTAGATTGTTTGTGTAAAGAACATAAAATATGGCAATACATACAGGATAACTGCCTGGAAGAAGGCAACATAGCCCGGCATTATTGGAAAGTGTTTTTTAAATCTTTCGGTAAAAATGCTCCCAAAAAACGTGAACATCAAAATGCGGAAAATCCTATAAACGGTATGCTTAATTATGCTTATGCCGTTATGTCGGCCTTGTTGCACAGAAGCATGCTGATACACGGTTTAAATCCCGTGTTGGGGATACATCATAAATATAGATTCAGAAGCAATCCTTTGGTATATGATTTAATAGAACCTTTGCGTCCTTTTTGCGATTTTATTTTATTGCGTTATCACAAAAAATATCCACGTTTGGAGATTGAAACATTTGTAAAACATTGTGCAAAAGATATGCTAACGGCAAGAATAAATATTGGCAAAGCAAAAAAAGTTTCTTTGCCTGTTGCTTTAGATAGTTATATATCTTCCGTCTGTGATGCTTATCGGACGGAAATAGTAAATAATATAAAGATACCGTCTTTAAAAGGGATATCTTTTGAAGAATAAACCTACACCTAGAAGTAAATATTATATGGGCTGGCTTTTGGTTTTATTTGATTTACCTACCGATACTAAAGAAGAACGCAGAGAAGCGACCCGCTTTCGTAATGCTCTTCTGGACAGCGGTTTTTTAATGTTGCAGTACTCGGTATATGCAAAAAATGCCGTCAGCGTTGAAAAGAAAAACTCCGTAATACATAACTTAAAAATAATCAGTCCTACTACCGGTAATGTCCAGTGTGTTTTTATTACAGACGCCCAGTGGGGCAATATTGTCACTATAAGCGCTTCCGAGGTCAAAAAGAAACGTCAAATAGACAGTAAAACGAATGTTGGGGAACAATTGCAATTTTGGTAATAAGCAATTGCTTGGTGAAAATATTTGGTTGAAAGGTTAACCTTACGTATTGGATAGAGGTACGGTTTCCTTTCGTTTGTTAAGACATAACTGAAAAGCTTTAAATCTATATTATTGCAGACAGGTTCTGTCTATACAATGCTATTAAAACAAATCTGCTTTTTCAGTCCTGTCAAAACAATGGCGCGCAATATAATATCTTTCATTTGATTAAAACAAATCTGCTTTTTCAGTCCTGTCAAAACACTTTATAAGGAAATAAAAAAAATGAACTTATTAAAACAAATCTGCTTTTTCAGTCCTGTCAAAACAATGGCGCGCAATATAATATCTTTCATTTGATTAAAACAAATCTGCTTTTTCAGTCCTGTCAAAACTGATTAAACGGGCTTCTTTTGGCCAAACCGATTAAAACAAATCTGCTTTTTCAGTCCTGTCAAAACACCAACTTTAGTCATTGCCAATTTAATTGGATTAAAACAAATCTGCTTTTTCAGTCCTGTCAAAACTACAGTAAGCGATAAAGATGCGTTGAACTAATTAAAACAAATCTGCTTTTTCAGTCCTGTCAAAACCATTGTCTTGTAAATATCGGTATCTACGTTATTAAAACAAATCTGCTTTTTCAGTCCTGTCAAAACTATTTGTTTCAAAGTTCGCTGGTTTTCTGTATTAAAACAAATCTGCTTTTTCAGTCCTGTCAAAACAGTTGCTTTGCGGTCATCGCTTTTCTGTTTATTAAAACAAATCTGCTTTTTCAGTCCTGTCAAAACAAATATCTGATACAAGTTAAAGTTTAATATATTAAAACAAATCTGCTTTTTCAGTCCTGTCAAAACTAATTCTTCTCCTTTAGCTCCCATATATCCATTAAAACAAATCTGCTTTTTCAGTCCTGTCAAAACGACATTTATACTATAATTATATGTGAAGTCATTAAAACAAATCTGCTTTTTCAGTCCTGTCAAAACACTCCTTTGTGCTTTTTTCTGAGTCTCTTTATTAAAACAAATCTGCTTTTTCAGTCCTGTCAAAACAAGAAGCCGCACAATATACCAAAGACGGCGATTAAAACAAATCTGCTTTTTCAGTCCTGTCAAAACAGTTGCTTGGCGGTCATTGGTTTTCTGTTTATTAAAACAAATCTGCTTTTTCAGTCCTGTCAAAACAGATATCGACATCATTCGTCTGTAGATTGAATTAAAACAAATCTGCTTTTTCAGTCCTGTCAAAACACAAGTCGCTTTTAAACCTGTCGATTTCGTATTAAAACAAATCTGCTTTTTCAGTCCTGTCAAAACAAATTAGGAGACAGAACGGGCAAACCGCTAAATTAAAACAAATCTGCTTTTTCAGTCCTGTCAAAACTATAACTGTAAACTAGGTTTACTTTTAACGATTGAAACAAATCTGCTTTTTCAGTCCTGTCAAAACTATAACTGTAAACTAGGTTTACTTTTAACGATTGAAACAAATCTGCTTTTTTAGTTTGGACTGTGACAGTACTAAATTAAATTGTCAAATAACGTAAATGGAAATATAAATTTATATTCCATAATTTTATATTTCACTTAAAGCAACAAGCCGATGATATAAAGCGGCTTAACTAATATTATTAATTTGTATTAGATTATGTCAAGAGTATGGACTAGAAATTATCAACTTTTGCGGCAGTTCGTTAATCGGGGGTAAAAATAAATTAAAGAATAATCAAAAATGCAAATAAATACTTGTTTAAACAGGGGAAATTATTACTACATTTTTTGTTACACTATTGTCTGAAAAAGTGCGCCCAGCGGGAATCGAACCTGCACCAACGGCTTCGGAGGCCGCTATTCTATCCATTGAACTATGGGCGCGTAAACACAGCCTTAAAACTAAATTCTATCATTTTATTTTTATCCGCAAAACCCTACATATTAAAAATAAAATAATAGCTTTAAATTTGGCTCAAAATATTGCCTATGTCCGATAAAATGTGTCTGTTTAACGTCAAATTAAATAACCCCGGGATCTAAGCCGGGGCGTTCCGTTTATTTTTTATACAAGGCGGAGCTATTCCCCGGCCTTACTTCACTTTTTTAGCAATTCTTCCAATTTCTGTTTTAAATAAGTTTTGGAAGTTTCTCCGCTGAACTTTTCATAATGATTTGCGTCTTTAAATAAAACAAAAGTAGGTATTCCGCCAATTCCGTATGTTTCGGCCGCTTTTGTGGTTTTATCAAGATCTGCGGCGTAAATATCAATTTTTCCGGAAAATTCTTCCGCCAGTTCTTCCACAATAGGCGCCATATTTTGGCAATGTGTGCACCATACGGCGTAAAATTCCGTCATTAATGGCATTGTTCCTTTTGCTACTTCATTATAAAAATTTTCATCTGTTACTTGTATAACTTTGCTCATAAATTACCCCCTGCATAGTAGTATAATCCCAAGGGATTAAAAAACAAGCCGACTTAAATTGCTTCTGCCCATTTATGATATAATCTGATTATTATCTGACGGAGGGCGAATGAAAGGCATTATCCTTGCCGGAGGTACCGGCAGCCGCTTGTATCCGGCCACTTTGGCTATATCTAAACAGCTTATCCCGGTATATGATAAACCGATGATATATTATCCGCTTTCGGTTTTGATGCGCGCGGGGATAAGGGATATTGCTCTTATTTCCACTCCGCGGGATTTGCCCGCTTTCAAAGCGCTTTTCGGCGGCGGGGAAGAACTGGGACTGAACCTTTCTTATATAGAGCAGCCAAAGCCCGAAGGCATCGCCCAGTCTTTCATTTTAGCTAAGGATTTTATCGGTACGGATAGCGTCGCTTTGATTTTGGGCGACAATATTTTTTACGGTGAAGGATTGGACAAAATGCTCTCTGGCGCGGCCGAACTTAAAGACGGCGCGGAGATTTTCGCCTCCCGCGTGGTAAATCCGGCAGCTTACGGAGTTATTTCATTCAATAAAGACGGCAAGCCTTTATGCGTTACGGAAAAGCCTTCAAAACCGGCCTCGCCGTGGGCTGTAACGGGGCTTTATTTCTATGACAATACCGTGGTTGAGGCGGCTTCCCGTCTTAAATTTTCCACCCGCGGCGAACTTGAAATAACCGATATCAACAATTTTTATCTTTCTTCCGGCAAATTAAAAGTCAATTTTATGGGGCGCGGTATGGCGTGGCTTGATACCGGTACGCACGAGGATTTAATAAAGGCCTCAACCTTTATAGAAAGCATAGAAAGCCGCCAAGGCGTCAAAATAGCCTGCCTTGAAGAAATTTCTTTTCAAAAAGGTTGGATAGGACGTGAAACTCTTTTAAAGCGCGCAGTTAAAATGAAGGGCACGCCATACGGCAATTATCTTTTAAACCGCGACGCCGAGGGCTTATGGAAATAGCGGAAGAATTTTTAAGCGGAGCCAAGCTTTTAAAGCCCCAAATTTTTGAAGACGGGCGCGGCTGTTTTTTTGAAAGCTACAATAAAAAAACTTTCGCCGCTTTGGGTATTAATGCCGATTTTGTGCAGGATAATGAATCTTTTTCCGCACGCGGAGTATTGCGCGGAATGCACTTCCAAAAGCCTCCTCACGCTCAGGCCAAGCTTATAAGAGTTTTGGAGGGGGAAGTTGAAGATATTATATTGGATTTGCGTTTTGGCGGAGCCACTTTCGGGCAGTACAAAAAGGTAATTTTAAGTGCGGAAAACAAAAATATTCTTTTTGTGCCGCGCGGTTTCGCGCACGGTTTTCACGTTTTAAGCGCAAGCGCGCGTTTAGCCTATAAATGCGATAATTTTTATGAGCCTTCTTCCGAATGCGGATTCAGGTTTGACGATAAGGCCTTAAATCTCCCTTGGTCTTTCGGCGAAGCTTGCCCCATAGTCAGCGGGAAGGATTTAAAATGGGGCTCTTTTAGCGAGTATATAAAAAATCCGCTTTTTAAATATGATCAAACAATTTAAAAATATTCTTGTAACCGGCGGGGCAGGTTTTATAGGCTCCAATTTAATTTCTTTTTTGACGGAGAAATATCCCGCCTGCCGCATAATAAATTTGGACAAGCTTACTTACGCCGCCGATTTGGAAAATTTAAAGGAAGCTTCTTCGCGCTCCAATTATGTTTTTATACAGGGCGATATCTGCGACGAGAAGCTTATCCCGGAAATTTTCAAAACATATTCCGTAGACGGCGTATTTCATTTGGCGGCTTGTTCTCACGTTGATAATTCCATAAAAGAACCGCGCGAATTTATCAAAACAAATATAGAGGGTACTTTTAATTTGCTTTCGTCCGCATACCTAGCTTGGCACGAAGGCCCTTTTAAAGTTAAAGCCGGTTATGAAGGTGCGCGGTTTCATTTGGTTTCCACCGATGAGGTTTACGGTTCTCTTGAAATCGGCGGTTTTACGGAAAATTCTCCTTTAAGGCCCAATTCTCCTTACAGCGCCAGCAAAGCTTCGGCCGATTTGCTTGCACGCGCTTATGTAAAAACATTCGGGCTTAACGTAACGGTAAGCAACTGTTCAAACAATTTCGGCCCTTGCCAACATTCTGAGAAGTTTATTCCCACGGTTATAAATTGCGCTTTAAGCGGTAAAAGGATACCTATTTACGGCGACGGCGGCAATGTGCGCGATTGGCTGTACGTTAAAGACCATTGCGAAGCTTTGGATTTAATTTTCCGTCTTTCCGCATCAGGCGAAACTTATAATATCGGCGGCGGTACGGAGCTTGATAATCTTACATTGGCCAAGCGTATTTGCGCTCTTGTAAATAAACTTCGCCCCTCCGGCGGGGATTATTCCAAATTGATATCTTTTGTATCGGATAGGCCCGGCCACGACAGGCGTTACGGCATTGATTCTTCAAAGCTTAAAAAAGATTTCGGTTGGCGCGCGCAAACCTCTTTTGACGTTGCCTTGGATCAAACCGTCAAATGGTACTTGCAAAAATATAATAAGTGAATATTTGCGCCGGCAAAAATACCGGCGCACCGTAGATTTATTTTTTAAAGATAGATCTTATTTTCTGCGGATATCCCAGCCATATCGCCACCAAAGTACCCAAGCCGAGCAATATCGGATAGTAGAGATATCTCATAATTTCTATCGGCGTAATAGCGGCAAGCGTCGCCGCCATTAAAAGCTGTGCACCGTAAGGTATCAAACCTTGCACAAAGCAGGAAAATATATCCAGTATGCTGGCGGTTCTGCTGGCCGGGATTTTAAAGTTTGCCGCTATATCCTTTGCTATCGGCCCGGACATCAGCAAAGCTATGGTATTGTTTGCCGTACATAAATTGGCAAAACTGACTAAAGCGGCAATGCTCAGCTCCGCCCCGTTTTTTGATTTAATATTTTTGGTAAGCTTTTCTATAATCCAAGCCATACCGCCGTTTATGCGTATTGTTTCTAGCATACCGCCGGCCAAAAGGGTAACTATTATAAGTTCTCCCATACCGACTATGCCTTTGCCCATAGCTTCCGTCCAACCCCAAAGGCCGAAGGAAGAAGTCAGAATGCCGGTAAGGCCTGCAAGTATTGTCCCGCCGGCAAGCACCAACATAACGTTAACGCCGGATACCGCCGCCCCCAAAACAGCCACATAAGGCAGCACTTTAAACCACTCTACTTTTTGAGGATCATAAGGCAGTCCCGAAGCGTTCGCGGAAAAATAATAAAGCACCGCGGTTATCACGGCGAAAGGCATAACTATAAGGAAATTGGTTTTAAATTTGTCCGACATTTTACATCCCTGAGTTCTGGTTGCGGCTATGGTAGTATCCGAAATAAAAGAAAGATTATCGCCGAACATCGCGCCGCTTACTATGACGGCCGTCATCAAAGCGGGATTTAAGCCGGTTTTTGCGGCTATACCGGCGGCGACGGGTACCAGGGCGACTATCGTCCCTACGGAAGTCCCAACGGAAACCGACACAAAGCAAGCCGCCAGGAAGAGCCCGGGCGCAAGCAAAGCCGGCGGCAGCAGGGAAAGAGTCAAATTTACCGTAGCGTCCACAGCGCCCATATCTTTGGTGGTCTGCGCGAATGCGCCGGCCATTATAAAAATCAGCACCATAAACAGTACATTGCCGTTGGCCGCACCTTGGCAGAAAACTTCTATTTTATGCTGAAGGTTTCCGCCTTTTATCATTGCCGCGCCTACTGCCGAAGCCAGCAGAAAAGCAACGGTAATAGGCATTTTGTAAAAGTCCCCCGCGATTATTGAAACCGCCAGATAAGAGATTAAAAAAACTACAAGCGGAGCCAAAGCTTTATAGTTTGGTTTTATGGGTTTTGATGTAATATTTGATTCTTCCATAGCGCAAATAAAAAACCAAGCGGAAACTTGGTTTTAGTCCTTTTAAGTTATTAACATATTATATAAAATATAAATTCCGCTTGCTTTTTGCGGCCGTATCAACGCGGTATTTTTTGCCCGCGCGGATATTACAATAACTTTAAATATGTAGTATTATGTAAATATGGAAGAAAAAGGTGTAGATTCTACAAACGAATATTTTAAAAATATAAGTTCCCTCGTCAAAGATATAGACAGGGAAGAGGAAAGCTCGCTTTGGAAATTGGCCAAGGCCGGGGATAAAGACGCCCGGGAGAAACTTGTCCAAATGCACCTTAGGCTTGTCATTCCCACGGCTAAGAGATTCGCCCGCAGCGGTATGGATCTTATGGACTTGGTTGAAGAAGGCAATTTAGGCCTTTTGCAGGCCATAGACAAATTTGATCCTTCAAGGGGCTTCCGTTTTTCAACTTATGCCATACACTGGATAGAGCAATATATCCGCCGCGCCGTTGAAGAACAAAGCGGCACAATAAAAATACCTTCCCACGCTTGGGATAATATGCGCCTGTGGGGCAAAACTTGGGATAAACTGAAAGAAAAATTGGGCCGTGAACCCAGCCTTAAGGAAATGGCTTCGGAAATGAACATTTCCGCCCGTCAGGTTCGCTCTATTTTGGATACTTTAAGCGCGGCTTACAGCGTTGATTCTCTTTCCACAGCTTTAAGCGAAGAAGAAGATGTGACGCTTGAAGATACGATAACCGACTACGGCAAAGGCAACCCTGACGATTTGGTTACAAACGCTTCCGCCAATAAAGAACTTTTGGGTATTTTGGAAGGCATTAATCCGCGCGACAAAGAAATCCTTATAATGCGCTACGGCATAGATTCGGAAGAGCCTTTGACTTTGGCAGAAGTTTCTCAGCGTATGGGTATATCGCGCGAAAGAGTCCGCCAGATAGAAGAGCGCGCCGTACGGAATGTCCGTAAAAAAGCGGAAGAACTGGGTCTTTTTGAGTTTTCCGAAATGAACCATAAAACCAAAAAAATTCATCCCGGAATGGACATAAAAGCCAAAACGAATATTTTGGGCGATGAAGTTTCCGTATACAACCCTCAGGCCACCAAACTGATGAAAATAAAAGCCACGGCCGAGAAGAGCGCAAAAAAAGCTTCCGCAGAAAAAAGTAAAGTAAAAAATACGGACGCTGAAACTTCCAAAAAAACGACTAAAAAAGGAAAAAGAAAATGAGCGACAACACCGATTTGATAAAAGCTTTGCGAGATATCCCTGATTTCCCCAAGCCGGGCATTATATTTAAGGATATAACGCCCGTTTTGGCCGATGCTTCCCTCTTTGCAAAAGTTATACGCGGCCTTGCCGAAGCTTGCAAGGATAAAGAAATAACCAAAGTGGTGGGAATAGAATCAAGAGGATTTATCTTCGGTGCGGCTTTGGCTTACGCTTTGGGGGTAGGTTTTGTCCCAGCCCGCAAGAAAGGCAAACTTCCGTATAAAACCATTTCGGCTTCTTTCGCTTTGGAATACGGCACGGACATCATTGAAATGCACGAAGACGCCCTTACCTCAGCCGATAAAGTGGTTATTGTTGACGACCTTTTGGCTACGGGCGGAACTGCAAACGCGGCGATAGAACTGGTGAACAAATTGGGCGCGGAAGTAAAATTGTGCGCTTTTGTTTGCGAACTGGGTTTTTTGAAGGGTGGGGAGAAGCTTAAGTCTTCCTATAAGTCTTTGCTACACCTGTGATTTTTTACTCGGTCTAAGTTGCGTACTCGCTGCTGGCAAGCTTCTTTCAATTCGGGCTAAGTTACGCGCTCTCGGCTAACACTTCTCCGCTTTTTGGCAGCTTTTGATTTTCTCCTCAGTCGGATACGCGGGGTTCCGCCCACTCTAGGTATGCCTTCTTCGTCAAAAATTAAAATCCGCTCCAAAATCAGCAAAGCACGCAGGTTAAACGCTTCCACGCTTTTAGATCGCGTGAAGTTCCACTCTCACGGCTAGCAAGCTTAGGTTAAGCAAAGCCTTATACTGCACCTTGCGCCGCTCTGATTTTTTAAAGTAGATTTATGTTTCTTTTCGTGAACGGCTGTTAAACACAGCCGAAGCGAAAAAAATATAAATACACTCAAAAAGCGGCGTGGCCCGCAGGGTTGGGCTTAAAAACCGCCACTGCTTCGTTAAAAAAACTTGCAAGGGATTTGCCTTACTGCGTTTTTTTTGCCTTGCATTGTCAGCTTTTTAAGTCCAACGCAAGGCGTATTATAAGGCTTTGCTTAACCGTTATTTGGGTAAATTTAAGTTTTTTCTTCATTCGGATACCTCGCCGCCTTTGGCGGCATAGCTGCAAGTATACCTCAATCAGAATAAAACATAAATTTTCTCCAAATCTAAAAAATCACGCCAATTGCATTATCGCGCAGCTTGTTTTTTTGTCGTCCCCCTGAACTTGTTTCAGGGGCTTGCCGTAAACTCTCGCACTACTAAAAAACACGCTGCTTTTACGCTTCCCAGAGTTTTTATTCCT
>JAQXJI010000003.1 GCA_029008615.1 Elusimicrobiota bacterium
GCGCGCTTTAAGGGGTGCGGAAATCGGAATGATTTTTCAAGATCCGATGATGTCCCTCAACCCGGTGTTTACCGTAGCCGCACAAATGACGGAAACTCTGCGCGCGCACCTTAAAATAAGCAAAAAAGAAGCTCTTAAAAAGGCGGCGGAACTTTTGTCTAAAGTGGGAATAGAAGAAAAATTTTTAAACTCTTATCCGCATCAGCTTTCCGGCGGAATGCGTCAGCGCGTAATGATAGCCCTTGCCTTAAGCCTAAACCCAAGCATATTGATAGCGGACGAACCCACCACCGCTTTGGACGTAACAGTCCAATTACAGATTTTGGAACTTATAAAGAAACTTCAAAAGGAATATAAAGCTTCGGTAATTTTTATTACTCATAATTTGGCGATAGTCAATAATATAGCGGACAGGGTTTTGGTGCTTTACGCCGGCGAAAAAGTTGAAGAATGCTCAAAAGAAGATTTGTTTAGAAAACCTTTGCACCATTACAGCGAGGGGCTTTTAAATTCCGTGGTAAAACTTTCCTCAAAAGAGAAAAGGCTTAAAGCCGTTAAAGGCGCGCCGCCCGCGCCCGGGAAGGAATTTAAGGGCTGTAAGTTCGCGCCGCGCTGCCCGTATGCTTCGGAAAAATGCAAAACCCGCAAACCGCCTTTATTTGAAGCGGGCGGCGGCAGGCTTGTGAAATGCTGGAAATACGAGGACGCTCAAAATGCCTGAACTGCTTAAAGTGGAACATATAAGCAAAAGTTATATTTCCGGCGGAACATTTTGGGGCGGGGAAAAGATAACTGCGCTTAAAGACGTAAGTTTTTGCGTAGAAGAGGGGGAAAGCTTCGGTTTATTGGGGCCTTCCGGCTGCGGCAAAAGCACTTTGGCCCGCCTTATTCTGGCTTTGGAAATGCCCGACGGCGGCAAAATTTATGTTGAAGGGCAGGATATTTCCGCTTTAAAAGGACGAGCTTTAAAGGCTTTCAGGCGCAAAGTCCAACCGGTGTTTCAAGACCCTTACGCCTCTTTAAATCCCAAAATGACGATTGCCGAGATTTTGGCCGAGCCTTTTTCGGTGCACGGGGAACATTATACACACGCTTCCTTAAAGAAGCTTTTAAGCCAAGTGGGGCTGGCGGAGTCCTCCTTGGCAAAATACCCGGGCGAATTTTCCGGCGGGCAGCGTCAGCGCATAGCCATAGCGCGCGCCTTGGCTTTAAAGCCCAAACTGATTATAGCCGATGAACCGCTTTCTTCTTTGGATGTTTCCGTACAAGCGCAGATACTCAATTTGTTGGCCGATATCAAAGAAGAATACGGACTTAGTTTGGTTTTTATATCGCACGATTTGGCTTTGTGCAAATTTTTATGTTCAAAAGCGGCTGTTATGGATAAAGGCGAAATTGCGGAAGCCGGCCCTTCGGAAGAGGTTTTGCTTTCCCCAAAGAGCGCGGCTGCGAAAAGGCTGCTTAAAGCCGTTTTGCCTTTGTAAAATTTTACGGCGGCTTTAGGGCCGGATTATTAAGGAAAGAATTTATATGTTCGTTTATATTTTAAGAAGACTTTTAATGCTGCCTTTGGTTATGCTGGGCGTTACGTTTTTTCTGTTTTTCCTGACGCAGAGATTATCGCCGGAAATGCGCGCCTCGCTTTACGTACAGGACCCAAGACAAATGGGCTCTTTGGAGGAAGTCATAGAAAAATACGGCCTTAACGACCCTATGCCAGTACAGTATATGCGATGGCTTAAAGGGGCGGTAAAAGGCGATTTGGGATACAGCGAAAGCGCGAATATGCCCGTAACTTCCGCCATAAAAGCTTATTTGCCGGCCACTGCGCAGCTTGCCGCCGCGGCTATGGTTTTGGTGGTGTTTTTCGGGGTATGGCTGGGCATAATATCGGCTGAATACAAGGACGGTTTTATTGACAATGCCGTAAGGTTTTTCGTTTTGGCGGGGTTTTCCCTGCCGATATTCGTTTTGGGCCTTGTTCTGCTTATGGTGTTTTACGGAAAACTGGGATGGTTCCCGCCGGGTGAATACTCTTTGGCTTCGGATATGATTGTACACGGCCCGGCCTTTAAGGCTTACACAGGATTTTCCCTTATAGACAGCCTTTTAAACCTTAAATTTTACGTATTTTTTGACGTGTTAAAACATTTGATTCTGCCGGCGGTTACGCTTTGTATCGGCTCTTTTGCGCTTATGGTAAGGGTAATGCGTTCTTCAATGCTGGAAGAGCTCAATAAAGACTATATCCGCAGCGCGCGGGCAAGAGGCCTGAGCGAATTTAAAGTTATTTACAAACACGCCGGTTTCAACGCTTTGATACCCGTAGTAACCTTAGCCGGCATACAATTTGTACGTCTTTTGGGCGGTACGGTAATAGTGGAAACTGTGTTTGATTACCCTGGTATAGGGCGTTGGGGCGTTGAATGCGCCAGACAGCTGGATATAGCGGGCGTTATGGGATTTTCGCTGTTGGTTGCCGCACTTTTCGTATTAGGCAATTTGGCCGCCGACATACTTTATACCGTCATAGACCCAAGGATAAGATTAAAATGACGATTAAAACCGTATTTTTAAAAGCTCTTAAAAACAAAAACGCTTTGGCGGGTTTGGCCTTGGTGTTGTTTTTTGCGCTTATTGCCCTTTTCGCCCCGGTTTTGGCCCCTTCAAGCGGGCGCGACGCCTACCAAATGCCGCAAAGCGGCTACGGGATTGAACCGCAGGCGCCAAGCTCCGCTCATTACTTCGGCACTACTGAAAACCAGTATGATCTTTATTACGGTATAGTATGGGGGGCCCGTATGGCTTTTAAAGTGGGGATAACGGTGGTGTTTTTCGCTTTGCTTATCGGCGTGCTTATAGGCGGGGCGGCGGGGTACGCCGGAGGTTGGACTGACGAGATACTTATGCGCCTTACCGATATAATTTTTGCCGTACCGAGTATGGTTCTTGCTATGGTCATAGCCGCAATGTTGGGGCGGGATTTAGGCAATATGATGATAGCTTTGACGGTAGTATCTTGGCCTTCTTACGCGCGTTTGGTGCGCGGCGGGGTTTTGAGCGTTAAAGAAAGGGACTTCGTTACGGCCGCACGCGCTTTGGGCGCAAGCAGACTTAGAATATTTTTCCGACATATTATCCCCAACGCCATTTATCCCGTGGTGATTATGGCCAGTTTGGATATCGGCTATATAGTGCTTACCGCCGCCTCTTTAAGCTTTTTGGGGCTGGGCTCGCCCGTCGGTACGGCGGACTGGGGGCAGCTGGTGGCGCTTTCCCGCAACTGGATTTTGGGCGGGCACGGAAATCCCTTTGCTTATTGGTACACCATAGTAATACCCGGCGGCGCGCTTTTGCTGTTTGTTTTGGCTTGGAATTTGCTCGGCGACGCTTTCAGGGACATTTTGGATTCCTCCGCGCGCAAAGCTTAAAACGCCGACGGAAGAAAGGGTAAAACGCGGATATTGAAGTAAAAGCTAAAATATGCTAAATTAAGTCAATGGAGAGAAACGGCGCGGCCGTTTCTTTCTTGTTATATCAAACTTATGGAAGGAACTTATGAAAACCGGCAAAACGATTAAAAGCAAGATAAAAGAAGTCAAAAAAACGGAGAAAAAGGCGGTTTCCGCTTTAAAAACCAAAGCCGCTGCGGTTAAAAAGGCTGAAAAGAAAGCCGTAACCGCCGTAAAGAAAACGGCTAAAACCGCGGCTTCCGCGGCCAAAAAAGCCGTAAAAGAAGTAAAAAACAAAGTCGTAAAAATTGAAAAAGAGGTAACGGATTTAAAAAAACAATCAGCCGCAAAAGCCAAAGAGCAAGGTTCGGCTTCGGACAGGCTTACCCCGCAGGAGATCAAAGAAATTGAAAAACATCTCCTTGAAATGCGCGAAGAAGTTCAAAAAAGAATAAGAACCAAAAAAGAACACGAAATGCCGGAAACCGAAGTCGGCGACGAAGCGGACGTGGCTTCCCAAAGTTTGGATAAAGAGGTTCTTTTTGAATTAAACGGCAACGCCCAAGCCCTTTTGGATCAGATAGAATCCGCCTTAAGACGCATAAGCAAAGGCATTTACGGCACTTGCGAATATTGCCGCTGCCAAATCCCGAAAAAGAGGATTTTGGCTTTGCCTTTCGCAAGATATTGCATAAGATGCCAAACTTCCAACGAAGGCATAAAAAATTAAACCTATATAAATAACGGTTTTCATGCAATTCCCCGGGTAAATGCCCGGGGAATGTATTTTATAAATTGAGTTTTATTTGATATTATCTGCTGATAAGAAAAACTAGTGTTTGTACCTTTGGATTTCTATGCTTTCTTTCAAAACTAAATTAATACTCAATATATTTTTTTAATAGAAATTAATGTATATAATCCTATTTTGCTAATACCACCTTTTTAAATGTTGCACGCAATTTTCTTACATTGGTTTCATTTTCAGCCATAAAACAAAAACCGGCTTTTCCGTGTTGGACTGATGAGGTTAATATTATACCGCCTTTTGTATTATTTGATTTATTAATTTCATTAATCTGGGATATGAGCTTTTTTGTAGTTATATCTGGTGGCAAAGGTATGCTTGTATCTAAATAAAAAGTCAGCTTTTCTTTATCAATACCAAGGCTCGCAGCCAATCGTAAACAAAGGCCAAAGCCGTTATAGCGGCTGTTACATTCAAGAGCGCGTACTAATAGCTTTCCGTCTTTTATCCTTATAGCCCAGTCAAAATTAATTTGTCCTCTGACGCCTTGCCCATAATAATAACTTGCAAGAAGCATAGTTTTATCTTCTACTTCTTCTAATATTTCTTTATCTATTTTTTTAAACGGGAAAAAACATCCTTCCCAAGCTTCTTTATGTATTATTTGGCAATCTATACCAGCAAAATGCACACCGTCGTCTTTTAAAATACACAAAGTTCCTAGAGTTTTATATATTTCTTTAAAAGGCTCTATATAAAAATCACTTTCTTTATGATATTGACGCATTTTTTTTAGGAGATCAAACAGCTTTCCTTTTGTGTTGCCATAACCTCCTGCTGAAAACGGCCTTCTTAAAAGATATGTATCGTTAAAATTTAAAAATCTAAGTATTTTAGTTTTTTGATTTTTACCAGATGATATTGCCGGTTGTATAGTCTGGATGCCAAATTTTTTACATAGGTTTTTAAACATTAGCTTATCGTTTGCTTTTGACACAGCTATAGCATTGTTAAATAATATATTAGATGCCTTTTTACTCAACTGAGCAAAATTTTTACTGTAAATAAGCGGTATCATTACATAATCTTTTGAGCACAGCGTTTTGATTTTTGATAGTAATGCAGTATCTTGTGCTATGGCTTCCGTCAAAGGCTGCCCCTCTTCATGTTTGGAGGGGCTTAAAAGCCAATTTTTATTGGAAAATTTCTTTAGCTGTTCGGTATATTTTATAAAATCAGGGTCTTTCTCCACCAAAGGCGAAACTATTGCTATATCATCAGGTTTTAAAATTTGTATATATTTAAGAGAATGCTTTTTTAATACGTAAAGTGCTTTCTCCTTAAATACAAAATCGTCCATATTAAGGACCCAAATTTTATTAGGCATAGAATTTCCCGTCGCAAATATTACAACCGCAGCCTTTTATACCCAAAATATCTTCTTTGTCGGAAGATTTAAGTCCGCATAAAACAAATTCCATATTATATTTTTTTAGTATTGAAGTTATCGTTTTAACGCTTTCAAGCTTTACCTCATACTTTAAAGCATAATAAGTCGTTTCCGTCTGTTTAGGTAAAATTTGCCTGTTGTTATCTAAATAGTTTGATTTTAGTTTAAGGAAAAAATCCTCACCAAATTTGTCAATAATATTTTTTGCTATAGTATAATCATAAAGCAAATAGGAAAACATTACTCTGTTTAGCCCCATTTCTTTAAGGCGGGCTATAAAAGGTTCCATCACTTCCGCAGTATCCTCCAAACCAACAATTAAAGGATCCATATGTATTGTTGTAAGAGCCCCGGCTTTATTTGCTCTTTGCGCCCATTTAAGGCGTTCTTCTGCAGTGGGGACATTTGTTTCCAAACATATTTCTGCCTGAGGTTTTACAGCAGCATTATAGGAAAACTTATTAGCATATTTTTCTATAAGGGACATAATATTATCGTTGGGTATGCCTTTAGTTGTTATAATGATTCTTTTTATTTGCGGGTGTTCTGCCAATAATTTAAGTAATTTAAAGGAATAGCCGTCTTGAACAAATTTATTTGTAAATATGTCCGTATATCTTGAAAGTTTAATCGTGTGTATATTAGGGTCGGCATTTATTTCTGCTTCAATAGCTTTTAAGGCATCTTCTGCGCCTATACCTATTTGAGGATTATTAAAAGAGTTTCCAATTTCCTTAAGAACCTCTAAAACATCACTTCTGCCTTTGCCATAGCAATATACACAATCATGTTCACATCCCGTAAATGGTTCTAAATAGTGATATTTACCATACCAGCAAGTGCCCAAACAACCGGGTACAAAAAAACTTTTTTTAATTTTCATATATAAAGCCGCCTCAATAAATACTTAATAAAATTATATCAAACAGTAAAGACGTAAGAAAAGCTGTATATCTGTTTTTTGTATAATATAAAAAATCATTACATACAGAGGGGTATATTTATGAATGACGGTACAACTACCAATTGGCATGATTCCGCTTTGCCGGAATGGTATAACAAGAATATGAAGAATATTGCTGATTTGGAAAACTATGCCAAACTTTTCAATTTTAATAAAGAAGATGCGCTGCTTGATTTAGGCTGCGGAGACGGAACTTTACTAAAAATAGCTGCTCCTTTGTGTGCAAGTGTATGCGGAGTGGATATTTCTAAAGAGCAGTTAACCCGTTCCAAAGAAATACTGCAAAATTTTGATAATACTGCTTTATATGAAATTCCTTTACAGGAAGCTGATTTCCCTACTGAAAGTTTTACTAAAATTTCAATGCGTAAGGCAATACATCATTTGACAGATAGTGAAAAAGACATAATGCTGTCAAAAATTTATAAATGGTTGAAGCCAGGGGGGCTTTTTATTGTTGAGGATATGATAACATCTTTTAATCTTCAGCTAAAATCAGATTTCTTAAATCTTGCTGAAGAAGAAGCATCCGTTTATTACGGGCAAAACTGGCCTGCTTTTAAAAAAGCGTTCTTTACTACTATGGATAAGGAATTGCCTTGTGATTTAGCAACAATGACTAATCTTCTTTTAAAAAATAAATTCCATATAAGGAAAATAGATATAATCACTTGTTTTATGTCCACATTGACAGCGCAAAAATAAATGAAAAACATATCTTTTAATAGCGAAAATTTTAAAGGCTGGAGTTTGGTAATAGCCGCTTTTGCAGTAGTTTTTGCTTTTAGTACTGCGGATCATGCAATATCGCCTATGGCAGATATTTTTAAGACGGCTTTTGCAATCAGCCAGGAACGTTCACTTTGGCTTATCAGCAGCTGTACTGTTGGGATTTTATTAGGTTTGTTTTCCGGTCCTGTATTAATTAAAGCCTATAAGCCCGGGCCTATCAGTTATATCTCGCTTTTGATGATGTTAACAGGTATAACAGGTTTTATAGCTTCATTTAACTTTCTTTTAGCGTTGGGTTGCCGGTTGATATTTGGTTTGGGGGCCGGATTGGTAAGTACAGTTCTATGGTGGCTTGCATATGAAAGCATATCAAAGAAGTTTTATACCCCTATGATAACTGTCTTAACTGCAAGCCGTCCTATGGCTGTCGCTGCCGGTGTTCCTTTAATTTTATGCTCATCTGTTGTGCTTGGCTGGCGTATTTCGTTTGCTTTAATAGGGGGCATATTAGTTTTGTCAATGCTTGTGTTTATATGGGCTTTGCCTTTATATAGGGGCAATATTATAAAATTGAATTTTACAGGTGCTATTAATACTTATATAGACTTGTTTAAAACTCCTTTTGTAAAACCGTTTTTTATTGCTATGTTCATAAACAGATTATGTTATTTTGGTTTTTACAGTATGCTAGGTATTTGGTTTATCAAAAAATACGGTTTTACTGCAGCAGCTTTATCAAAACCGCTTATGATTATTGGCATATGTGAAACCGCAATTAATTTTATAGTGCCGATATTAATGAAATATGGGCAAAGAAAGCTTTTTTTAATTGCAGTATTTACCAATATAGTATTTTTTACTGCCTTCATATTAGGCATTCTGCCTGTTTGGGCAACTATATTGCTAATTGGCTTATTTGCTATGACAGACCGCATATATAATATGCTTTTGCTTATATTTATACCGAATATTTTTAATCAATTTGAAAATAAGACCGTTATAGGCAGTATGGTAACATTGGTGTCTTGGGCATCTTTGGCTTTTATATCATATCTTGAAGGTGCATTATTAGATAAAATAGGGATGACGGCTTTTGCCGTTTTATTAATCATAGCCTTAACAGCAGGTATATTGTTATATATCAATACTTTGTATCCTACTGTATTTTGTATGCAAAATTCAGGTAAAATACGGGCATAAAATCATATCACGAATAAAATAAGTAATTATGTCTAAAAATATTATAATAAAGTTATAATTTAAATATTTCTTTTATCATCTAAAATTTTATGGACAATATGTATTTTGAAAAATTATTACGCCGTTACCGCGTTCTTTTGCCTCAACAAAAGCTTGTAGTTATATTTTTACTTTATATGCTTGTAGGTTTTGTATTACTTAGCCTGCCTTTCGCGCAGAAAACTTCCGTGGGCTTTATAGATAATTTGTTTACTTCCGCTTCGGCTGTTTCCACAACCGGCCTTGTTACGGTACCAACAGGCGCATCTTACACGTTTTTCGGGCAGTTGGTTATTTTGCTGTTAATGCAGTTCAGCGCGTTGGGATACATGAGTTTCAGCTCTTTTCTGTTCCTTCAGGGGCATTCCAAACTGCCGCGCGAAACTAAAGAAATTATGAAAGCGGAATTTTCCGTCCCGCAGGATTTTAATTTAAACTTATTTATAAAGTCCATTATCTTTTTTACTTTGTTTGTGGAAAGTTTCGGCACTTTATTTTTGTTTTTGACTTTTTACTTTCACGGGGGGGGATTCTTTTCCTCTTTATGGAGCGGCCTTTTCCACGCCGTTTCGGCTTTCTGTACGGCCGGGTTTACGCTGTATCCAGACAGCATGTCCGGCTTTTTAAAGGTACCTTTCGTTACGGAGCTTACTTCCATTCTTGCTTTGTTGGGGGCTTTCGGTTTTATACCTATAACCGAAATAGCGGAAAATATGATGGGCCGGCCAAAGAAAATTTCTTATACTTCCCGCTCAATATTTTTTTCTTTTTTGGTTTTGATATCTTTCGGCGGAATAATGCTTACAATCTTTGAACCTTCTTTAAAAAACTATGATTTTTCCACACGCGTTTACGGCGCGTTCGCCCAAGCAATTAACGCAATGACCACCGCCGGCTATAATAACATAAACTTGGCGGCTTCCTCTGCGCCCGCGCTTTGCGCTCTTATGCTTTTAATGTTTATAGGCGGAGCTCCTGCGGGTACTTCCGGCGGTATCAAAACCACAACAGTAGTAACGCTTTTTGCCGTACTGGTAAGCAGGCTTAAGGGGAGGGATTTTGTCCGTTTCAACGGTAAGGATATTTCTCAAGAAAAAGTTTTCGTAGCATCTTCCGCGCTTATCTTTTATATGATAGTGCTGTATGCCGTCATTTTGCTGCTTACTATAAGCGAAAACGCCTCTTTTCTTGAAATAGTTTTTGATTCTTTGGCCGCTTTAAGCACCGCCGGGCTAAGCCTGGGGCTGACGGAACAGATGTCTGCTTTCGGCAAAATTGTGCTTATTTTTGCGATGTTTGTCGGCAGAATAGGGGTAATTACCTTCGGGTTGGCTTTCTTTATGCGGGAAAGACAGCCGCGCGAACGCGAAGAAGAGCAGGCAAAAAAAGTTGATATCGCCGTATAATTTTTTTAGTATAAAAATTGAAACTTCGTCTTATATATAAGGGAGGATAAATGCCTGTCAACAACGGTAATAAAAGTCTTTCCCAGATTATGTATATGTGTCTGGGGTTTTTCGGCATACAATTCGGCTGGGCTTTGCAAATGAGCAATATGAGCACCATTTACGCAAGGCTCGGCGCAAAAGAGGATCAAATACCTCTTTTATGGCTCGCCGCGCCGGTAACCGGCCTGTTGGTTCAGCCTCTTGTAGGTTATTTCAGCGACAGAACCTGGTGCCGCCTCGGCAGAAGACGCCCGTACTTTTTGGGCGGGGCCTTATTTTCGGCCTTGGCGCTTGTTTTAATGCCGCAGGCTTCGGCTATATGGATGGCTGTTATAGCTTTGTGGGTATTGGATACTTCAGTCAACGTCAGTATGGAGCCTTTCCGCGCTTTCGTCGGCGATATCCTGCCGGAAAAGCAACGTAAAACCGGCTACGCAATGCAAAGCGTTATGATAGGCGCGGGTGCGGTAATAGCTTCTTCCCTGCCTTTTATTCTTGCCAGCTTGGGCGTAAGCACCGATGCCCCCGCCGGCACCATTCCGCCCAGCGTAAGATATTCTTTTTATATAGGGGCGGTTGTCCTTTTGGCGGCCATTTTGGCTACAATTAAAACTACGCCGGAATATCCTCCCGCCGATATGGAAGCTTTTAAAGCCATGAAAAAGCAGGCTTTTAATCCTTTAAAAGCTTTAAAAGAAATGGGTTCCGCCTTCATTACCATGCCCTCTACAATGCGCCGCCTGGCGGTGGTGCAGTTCTTCACTTGGGCGGCTTTTATGATTATGTGGGTATATTTCAGCGTCGGTATAGCTTCAGCCGTGTTTAACGCCGTGCCCGGTACGTCGGAATATGAAGCGGCTTCAAACTGGGCCGGGACGTGCTTCAGCGTATATAACGGAGTGGCTTTCTTTACGGCTTTTCTGCTGATTTGGCTTACCACAAAGTATTCCGCAAAATATATACATATAGTATGCCTGTTGATAGGCGCGCTGGGGCTGGGCTCTTTGGGGCTGACGCTTTGCGGCGTAACGTTTAACAAGTATATGCTTTTCGGCCCTATGGTTTGCGTTGGCGTCGCCTGGAGCAGTATTTTGGCTATGCCTTATGCGCTTTTGTCCAACTCGATACCTGCGGAGAAAATGGGCTTTTATATGGGCGTGTTTAACTTCTTTATCGTTATACCGCAAATATGCGTAAACTTGTTCTTCGGCCCGGTTATGAAGCACCTTTTGGGCGGCAGCGCGATAGCCGCAGTAGGCGTAGGCGGGCTTTCTATGCTGATTGCCGCGCTGTTTATGTTCCTCGTGGAAGACAAAACCGTCAAAGCGGGTTAGGCCGGTTTGATTTTTTAGGTAAAAAGCCCTATAGGAATATAGGGCTTTTTGCTCTTTTATAAAGCTTGTTTTATTGTTAGAATGTAAATATGAATGTTGATATTTTCAGACGCTTGGGATTTTCATTACTGTTTTTCGCCTGCCTGCCGCTTTTGGGGCGGGCCGAGCCTTTTGCCCCTTTAACCGATATCGGGCCGGAAGACAGCCTTTATTCCGCTTCAATTAAAAACGGGGCTATCGCCTGCGCTTTATATTGTGAAGAAGAAATGGACTGTTCCGAACCGCCGGCGGAGGCTTACTTTTCAAGATTAAGCGGCGCGTTTAAAAGTTGGTTTTCCGGCGTGTGGAATATTATCCCCGAAGAGCGCAAAAGCGAATTCTTCGATTTAAAACCTTATTTGCTTTCGCCTAAAATAAATAAAGCCGGCAATATTGAAGATTTACTATCCAAAACCGGGAAGAACTTTTCTTGGATAAGCGAATCTTTGGGGAAGAGCCGCCTCGCCGTTTCCGCGTTTGATACGGCTTTAAAGGCGGATTTAGCCGTTATCATAGTTAAAAAAGAAAGTTTAAAAGAGATTTGCGGTTCCAACGCTTTGGCTTGTTATGAAGCAGGATTTATATTTCTGCCGGAGGATTTTCAAGATAAAACTCTTATTCACGAATTGGGCCACGCTTTCGGCTTGGCCGATCAGTACCCGGCAGGGCTTCATAACGCAAATCCGGAATTATGCACATCTTCCATAAAAGAAGATTCCCTTATGGCCGCCGGCGCGCCCGACGTAACCTGCGACGAAGCCGACGGAGTTGTATTCCTTTTTGACTGCATTTTAATGCCGCGCAATCCAAACAAAAGGCATAACGGCTGGAAGAGCCTTTGCGACAGAGATTTAACCATAAAGCACTGCCTGGTGGAATAGATTTTTAAAAGGAGAATATTAATGAAAAGTGAAATTAACAGAGAAGCCGCTTTGGCTTTGCTTAAAGAATATAACAAAGAGCCTTTTCACATTTTACACGCTTTAACGGTGGAAGCCGCTATGCGTTGGTTTGCAAAAAATCTGGGATATTCCGAAGATGAAGAATACTGGGCCTTAACGGGGCTTTTGCACGATATCGATTTTGAAATGTACCCTTCCGAGCATTGTAAAAAAGCGCCGGAACTCCTTAAAAAGGCGGGTGTGGGGGAAGATATGGTATATTCAATTTGCAGCCACGGCTACGGGCTTTGCTGCGATATTGAACCTAAACACCAAATGGAAAAAGTCCTTTTTGCCGTTGACGAACTTACCGGCCTTATAGGCGCGGCGGCAAAAATGCGTCCCTCAAAAAGCGTGCGGGATATGGAAGTTTCAAGCCTGAAAAAGAAGTTTAAAGATAAAAAATTCGCGGCGGGCTGTTCGCGCGACATTATAAAAAAAGGCGCGGAAATGCTGGGCTGGGATTTGGAAAAGCTTATGCAAGATACGCTTGAAGCGATGCGCGCGTCCGAAGAAAGCGTAAACAAAGAATCCGCCGCATTAAATTAAGCAAACAGGCAATTTAATATAGAAAAGCCCCGGCTTTTATAAGTCGGGGCTTTCATTTTGCGTCAAATATAGTTACGGTTTATAAATTTTGTTGATTATCAAAGCGATTGCGCCGTCACCAGTAACATTGCAGGCCGTACCAAAGCTGTCCATAGCAATGTATAAGGCTATCATTAAGGCGATGGCCTTTTCGTCAAAGCCCAAAATGCCGCTGAGTACCCCCAAAGCCGCCATAATCGCTCCGCCCGGAACGCCCGGCGCGGCCACCATAGAAACACCTAACATCGTAATAAAACCGGCGTACATATATAAGTCAAAAGGCATACCCGATATCATCATTATCGCCAAAGAGCAGGCGACGATTTTCATAGTACTGCCGGAAAGGTGTATCGTAGCGCACAAAGGAATAACGAAAGAAGCCACATTTTCCGCTACGCCGTTTTTTAGGGTTTGCCTTAAAGTTACGGGTATTGTCGCCGCGGAAGACTGCGTACCGAGCGCGGTCGCATAAGCCGGCATCATATTTTTGATCGATATAAAAGGATTTGCGCCGGAAACCAGCCAAGCTATGATAAACTGTATCATCAGCATTACTATCGTTATTAAGAAAATTACCGCCACCAGCTTTATAAATACGCTTAATATCCCCATAACCTGCCCGGATACGGTAATATCCATAAAAATACCGCAGATAAACAAAGGCAGAAGCGGTATGATTACTTTATCAATGGTTTTATAGGTAATATCCTTAAATTCTTCCATAATTTTTTTAAGGGTGTTGCCCTCGCAGGAAGCTATGCCCAACCCCAGCATAAAAGCGAAAACCAAAGCCGAAATCACGCCCATAATGGGGGGCAAATCCAAAGTAAAATACGGCTTTAACGAAGCGGCCTCGGCAAATTCAGTCATAGTTATGGAACCTAAAACGAAGGGGAAAGAAGCCTTACAGACGAAATAAGTGAAAAATCCCGAGAATAACGTAAACGCGTAAGCCAAAGCCACGGTTATTAATAACAGCTTACCGGCTTTGGAGCCCAGTTCCGCAATACCCGGGGCTATAAGGCCCAAGATAATTAAGGGCACTATAAAGCCCAGAAACGCGCTGAAGAGGGAATTAAAAGTAATAAACAGCCTTACAATCCCGTCAGGCAAGTACAACCCGCCGATTATACCGGTGATAATAGCAAACATCACGGCCAGAAGCAGCGGTATTTTGAATTTCTTTTTTTGTGTTTTCATAATCTTTTCCTTTAACTTTTACTTGAGAATATTTTATAAAAAATATATATAATAATAAACGGAAAGATTTATTTGCAGGGGGATATCGTTATGTTCAATCAGACCCAATATTACGCCCAGCCGGAGCAGGAAAATCAGCCTCAGGCCCAGGAGTTTCCCATAGCGGGCATATTTGAAAGGGCCGTTGCGTTCGCCATAGATATTCTAGGGCTTTTTGCGGTTATTTATATTGCGGGTTATATTCTGATAAGAAAAACGGGGATTATAGCTTCAGACAATTATTGGATAATTTTAATTTTCTTTTATGCTCTTTTTGCTCTTTACTGCGCCGTATTTACAAGCGGCGGCAGGCAGACTTTGGGTAAATTTCTGGTGGGCATAAAAGTTATTGACCGCAAAACCGGCGAGGGGTTGACTTTCGTCAAAGCTTTGCTTAGGGGGCTTACTTATTTTGTAAACCTGTTTACGCTGTTTATAGGCTTCGGCATAGCTTTGCTCAATAAAAAACGCCTTACGCTGGAAGATTTAGTCGCCGGCAGCGAAGTTATTACGGTAAGGGAAAAATCCCCCAACGAATTTATTGCGCTTTCCGCTTTAGGCACTATGCTTATCGGCGGAGTTATATTTTACATTTATTATTTATTCTTTATTACGCCCAGCGTTTATCAGCGCGAACTGGTGGATAACGCCCGCGAGCAATTAAACAAATTGGCCTATTTGGAAGAAGTGCATAAAGAGCATTTCGGCCGTTATACTTCCGATTTAATGCGCCTTGCCCTTATCAGCGGCGATCCCGTACAGCTTCAGAGGGATATACAAAAGAATTTCAGAAGGCGCGGTTTCAGTATAGGCATCAACCGAGAAGGATATCAAATAAGTGCGATTGCCAAAGATAAGGAAGAAACAATAGTAACAGTCAATAATAAGAAGGACTAAGCAAATTAAGCTTTCAACAGCCCTATGTATGGCTTATATCTTAATCAGCCGGAGCGGTAGATAATTGATATATGATATACTTTAAGGACTGAAAATATAGTATTAAATATAGGAGATTATATAAGATGAAATCTATTACTAAATTTGATTTGCAATATGCTCACAGGTTCTATGGTTTTAAAGGCGAAGCCCAGTATTTACACGGGCATACAGGCACTTTGACGATAGAAGTTGAAGATAGCGTTAATGACGGGGTAAATATGGTATTTCCCTGTAATGAAATTCAAAAAACAGCTTGGGATGTATTAAAAAACTTTGATCATGCTACGATTTTAAGGGAAGATGACCCTCTTTTGCCGGCTTTATTGGATGTATATGAAAACCAAGGCATCAAAGACGGTACTCCGCAAAATACGATGAAAGGCGAAGCGTTTAAAACCGATCTTGCAACCGCTTATCCTAACTGCCGTCTTGTAGTAACTAAAGAAACTTTGACGGTAGAAGGTATGATAAAAATTGTTTATGATTTGCTTAAAGATAAATTAAATATTTCTAAGCTTACGTTTACAAGCGGAGTAAATGCCGCAACTGAGGATTATACAGTCAATAAAACTATTGAAAGATGCCCGTTATGCGGAATTGCTCTTAATAAAAATCATGTATGTCCTAAGTGCGGATATAAAAAATAAGATTTATATTCCCCATAAGTGTGCTCTTGGCTTAAGCCTTGGGCATTCTGTTAAGTATAAAAAGAAGTTGCCGCAAAAACTATTTTGCGGCAACTTCTCTTATGGATGAAAATCCGGGCTTTTATAGGTAAAATACAATGATATAACCCTGTTAAAGTGATATATCAATTAACAGCCGGGCTAAAGATGTTTTGTGCGTTCCCATTCGTCGGCTTCTTCTGCCCAGTTGGCTTTTACGTCCGCCGGCATTTGATAAAGCAGAGCTGTGCCCTTTGCGCTTACTTCGCCCGAAGGCAGCAGGATTTCTGCTTCCACAATCGCTTTGGAAGTTCCGCCCCTTAAAACCCTTCCTACAAGTTTTAAAGGCGTATTGGTAGGGGTAACTTTTTTATAGACCACTTCCAACTTTAAAGTTACCATAAGATTATCAAAATCGCCGTTAAGCATTATCGCGCGGCCGGATGTTTCGTCAAGCAAAGCGGCCACTATTCCGCCGTGCACCACGCCGGGATAGGAACGGTAATTTTCGGAAACCGTAACTTCGGCTTCCACGGTGTTGTTTTCATTATTGTTAAACCAAACTATTTTAAGGCCCAAAGGATTATCCTTCCCGCATAAAAAGCAACCGCAGGAGGTGGGCTGACGTTTTTTATTCATAATAAAGCTCCTTTTTTCTAGTATATTATATTTTGCTATCATTTAATAATGGAACACATTGAAACGGAATATAAATGGGCCGTAAACAAACGCTCAGATTTTCAAAAACTTATAAATATTCTGGCCGCACAGGGCTGGAACTGCGCTTTTTCCGCCCCGTTTTTGCTTGACACTTATTTCGACGCTCCGGGCGGCGCGCTGAGCGCGGAAAAATCAGCCCTCCGCTTAAGAAAAACCGTTTTAAACGGTAAAACTTTTTACGAACTTACGCTTAAAAGCGCGTCCGAGGTAATAAACGGCCTTGCCCGCCGAAAGGAAATTACTGTTCCCCTTAATGCACAAAACCGCCGTGAAGCTTTAACAAAATTCCGCGCGGAAGCCGCAAAGCTCAATAAAAACGCCGTCGGCGTAAAAAGATTGTTTTCAATAGCAAACAAGCGCAAAACTTTTTTAATAAACGCGCCGGAGTTTAAAGCTGAACTTTCTTTTGACGACTGTCTTATCAAATCCAGAACGCATAAAAAACTGCTGGAAGCCGAACTTGAATTTAAGGGGGGGCAAATAGCGGCTTTTAACGCTTTTGCCGCATATTTGGGGCGGGAAAGCGGGCTTAAAGCCCCGATAAAATCAAAAGTGGCTACCGCGCGGGCTCTCTTAGCGTGCAAGTAAGCTGCCGCCGTGCATTTGCCGCCTTTAAAATAGTATAATAATATTGAGGAAAATATTAATTTATAAGGAGAAGTAATATGGCTTACAAAGTAAATCCTGATGTTTGCGTAAACTGCGGCGCTTGCGAATCCGCCTGCCCCGTAGGTGCTATTTCCGAGCAGAACGATAAAAGATTTATCGACGCCGGCAAATGCATTGACTGCGGTTCCTGCGCCGGCACCTGCCCGGTAAGTGCAATCGCGCAGAACTAATTAAGTTTTAATAAAAAACCCCCGGTTTTTAAGCCGGGGTTTTTTGTTTGATATCCGATGAAATCCGCCTGCTAAGACCGGGTATTTCTAAAAAGCTGTTTTATTACTCCGCAGCCGCCGGCATATAATCAAAGCCGGGCGCGTCTTCAAGCTCCTCCCTGTTTTGCAGAGCAAAGAAACCAACCAAAGCAAAAGCCGAAATTAAAACTGCTATAACTATTATTATGTGAAGTTTTTTCATAATCCGTCCTTTTTATTTAAAGGCGGGGCGCTTTTACCGCCCATTCAAAAAAAGCCCGCCATTTGGCGTAAAGCTCTTTACTTTCAATAGGCGTAACAGCGGGTTTAAAATCCTTGTATTCCTCTTTCAGCCAATCAGATACCTCAAAGCCTTCATGCTTTGCCGCCAGCAGGGCCGAACCTATTAGCGTGGTATTAAGCCTTTTGGTTTGCCTGATCGGCATCCCCAGCACGTCGCTTTGTGTCTGAGGCAGAATATCGTTAAGGCTTAAGCCTCCGCCGGATTGTATTTCTTCTATGTTAAAACCCGCTTTAGCCACATAAAAAACTATATCCGCCATCAAGAAACAAAGGCTTCTTAAAGCGCCGAATACAATATCTTCCCGCTTGGTTTCTATTTTCAGCCCTGCTATTACAGGTGTTGCGGTAAAATCCCAGTACGGCGCGCCTAGGCCGCCCAAAGCAGGCAGCAGATAAACGGGATTTTTCGCTTTTAAAGCGTACTCATCCAGCTTGGAAAGTTCCGCATCAATGCCTATTTCTTTAAGCCAGGTAAACAGAGAACCGGCGGCGTTTATCTGCCCTTCTAAAAGGAACTGCGGCTTATCTTTTTCCGAAACGGCGGAAATTGAAGTTAAAATCCCTTTAACGCTTTTTGGCTCCTCCCCTATATTCAAAAGGAAAAACGCGCCCGTACCGTAATTTATACAGGCTTTTGCGCGTTTATCAAGCCCGCAGGCCAATGCGGCGGCTTGCTGATCGCCGGTAAAAGCCGCTATTTTTATACCTTTATATTCGCCGAAGTTACCGGCGGAAGGAACAGGCGTAGGCAAAATTGAGGCAGGTATTCCGAAAGATTTTAAAATTTCCCCGTCCCAATCAAGAGTGTTTATATTAAAAAGCAAAGTGCGCTGGGCGCAGGCGTAATCGCAGGCGAAGGTCTTGCCGCCCGTCATATGCCAAATTATATAACTGCCTACGGGCCCGGCCAAGAGCGTACCATTGTTAAGTGCCTGCTTTACCTCAGGATAGTTTTGCAGGCACCAAGCTATTTTTGGCGCGGAAAAAAACGGCGTCTTATAAAGCCCCGTTTTGGAGTGTACAACTTCCTGGGAAAGCGGGTTTTGCGCGCTTATTTCAGCGGCTCTGCCGTCGGCCCAGCTTAAAGCGGGGCAAAGCGGTTTGCCGGTATTTTTATCCCATAAAACTATTGTCGAACGCTGGCAGGAAAGGGCAATAGCGGCTATTTTGTCGCCTGCTCTTAAGGAGGATAGAACCCGCTCCAAAGCTTCAATTTGGGTGTTAAGCAAATCTTCCGCGCTGTACTCGTAAATATTGCCTTCCGCCCTGAAAGGAACAGGCTTTTGCGTTTCTTTTAAAATAACGCCGCCCGCAGTTATCGCCGCCGCTTTAGAAGAGGAACTGCCTTGGTCCAAGGCTATTATAATGCTATTTTCCATTTTTAAACCATTTGTTAGAAGATATTAAAGTCAAAGCGGCTTTATCCAAAGAGAGTAAAGTTTCCTCCGCTTTGGCTTTATCAAATTTATCGTTTTTGGCTTCCGCGGAAAGTATTTTGCCGCGGTTATGCCTTATCGCACCGTCTTTGGTTATAAGCCCGATATTAATCCCTTCCGAAACGAAAGCCACGCGTTTTTCCGGGTGTGAGGCGTCAAACAAGTCGCGCCCGAAAGCCGTATAAGGATAATTTAAACCGGCCAAAGCGTAGAGCGTGGGCGCAATATCCAACTGTGAAGCCACATAATCTATCCTGGCGGGTTTTAGGAGTTTCGGCGCGTAAAATACCAAGGGAATATTAAATTTTTCGTAAAGGGAATCACGTTTTTCCTTAAGGCTGTGATCCGAAACGAAAACAAACACAGTATCGTCAAACCAGCCGTCTTCCTTAGCTTTATTTAAAAATTCGCCCAAAGCCCAGTCCGCATAGTAAAGAGTGTTTCTGTATTCGTCGTCCCAAGAGCCGCTTGTAAACTTGTAAAACCGCTCCTGCGTTTTGGCGAAAGGCTCGTGGGTCGTCCCGGTAAACAAGGCGGCGAGGAAATTATTTTTACCGCGGTTTTTTATTTTGTCGGCCGCAAGCATATAAGCCTCGTAATCATATCCGTAGAAAGGCTCTTCAAGATAGTCAAGCAGCATAGGCATGTCTTCCCAGCCGAATGTTTCCTCGGCGCCCAAATAGGAAGCCAAAGAACACATCCTGAAAGAATGCCTTAAAGAAGTCTGCGCGTAAAAAGTATAATAACCGGCTTTTTTAAAAGATTCGAAAAGGGGGGAAAATTCCGTAAGTTCCAAGCCGTAGCCGAAAACCGGCAAATCCGGGATAAGCGGCACCGAAGCGAAAGCCCCCGCAAACCCCAAAATGCTTCTTGCCCCTACGGAGTAGGCGTTTGTAAACAAAACGCCGTTTTTGATAATATTGTCAAAGACGGGCGTCGCCCCGGTTTTTCCGCCGCTCATTGCGTCTATATAGGCGGGAATCCAGCCTTCAAAAAGGACTATTACAAAGTTTATTTTTTTAGGATTTGGCGCGGATGCCGGCCTGCGCATCAGCGGATAGGCCGGGTCAAAGCTTTCTTCGCAGGATTTAAAAAGAAGCGCTTTGACGTTTTCCACGGCTTTTTCCGCCGGGAAATTGTTTTTATCCAAAGAAGCCGAACCTTTCCTTAGTATATGGAAAGCTATAAAAGGTGCATTACCCACCAAAGAAGCCTGCGCCGGGGTTTTGGCGTAATCGTAAATATCGGCTATGCCTATGGCTTTTCCGTCTATTTTACCGCGTATAAAAAGCACGGCGAAACCAGCGATAAGCAGAAGTTTTACGATATCCTTCCAAAGCGGACGCTTAAAAGAAGAATGCTTTTTATAATACTTTAAAGCCAAAACAACAATCAAAGCGGAAACGGACGCTGCAATCAAAAGAAAAATAAAGTTCCGCACCTTCAGGACGTAATTAATCAAAAAGCCCCAGTCGTTGTTTAAATGCAGGAGCTCGTCCGAAATATGGCGGTTGACCTCCGGGAAGTATAGCAAATCTGCGTAAGAGTAAACGGCAAAAGCAAAAAACAGAAAGCCCGTTAAAGTCAGCCAAAAAGCATTATAATATTTGTTCTTTACCGGGATATTTAAGAAGAACAAAGGCGCGGCCAAAAATACGGCGGTAATCGATAAATCAAAACGCAGGCCGGAAAAGAAAGAAGATATTTTTACCCATAAATCTATATCCTCAAAACGGGAGGGGTAACATAACAGCAAAGCCAAGCGGGCCGCCGCAAAAAGCAGGATAAACAAGCCTATTACGGCCAAAGTCAGCCGTAATTTATAATCAGGCTGAAAAAAGTTTTTAATTTTAGTCGCCGGTTTTGGCGTCATTTTCTTCCTCCGAAGGGTACCAGCGGTCTTCCTTTATCAAAGTAAATACGGTTTTATCCAAAGAAAGCAATTCTTCTTCCGCTTTTGTTTTGTCAAAAGTTCCTTCGTATTTTTCTTCTTCCAAGGCCTTTTCCCTGGTGTGCCTTATCGCGCCGTCATTTTTGATAAGCCCTATCGTATAGCCGTCGGCAAAGACGGCGCGTCTTTCTCCGTCTTCGGCAAAAAGGCTTTTCCCGGCGGCGGAATAAGGCTCCTGAAGGCGGAGCAAGTCAAAAAGAGTCGGCAAAATATCCAACTGTGAGCCTAAAGCATCGCTCTTCTGCGCTTTTATATATTTCGGCGCATAGATAAGGAAAGGTATATGATATTTTTCCTTAATATTGCCGTTGCGGTTGAAAGTGTGATCCGCCACAAAAATAAATACGGTATCGTAGAACCAAGGTTCTTTGCGGGCCTCTTCAATAAAGTAACCTATGGAATAATCCGCAAACAAGAGGGAATTTAAGTATTTGTTTTCCTCGGTGGTATTAGGATATTTGTCAAAGCCTTCCAAATAGCCCAAATAGGGCGTATGCGTAATACCCGTGAAAGCGAAAACAAAGAAAGGCTCCTGCCCGCCGCGGAGTTTTTCGGTCAGAAGGTGATACATATCATAATCATATCCGTAGCCTTCTGCCTTGGCGTAATTAAATTGTTTGGGCATATCTTCCATACCGTAAACTTCGTCAAAGCCCAAGAGTTTTGCCGATTTGTCCAAATTGAAAGAAGCGCGCTGGGAAGTCTGCGCGAAAATCGTCCGATAGCCTTTATCTTTCAAGATTTGAGGCAGTTTCGTCATTGAAGTATTCTGAAGGCCGTATCCCAGTTTCGGCATTTTAGGCAGAGCGGGAATACCCGTCAAAACGGCCGTTATGCCTTGCAGGCTTCTTAGTTCAAAAGCGTAGAAATTATTAAAATAATTGCCGTGTTTTACCAATTTGTCAAAGTTGGGCGTAACTCCGTAAGCCGTACCGTTTACGGAATCTATATAATTGGGAACCCAGGATTCCAATGCGACGATTACCACATTAAGAGGTTTTTTATAGGGATTATCATTTTTAAACTTACGCATCAGCGGATACTGATAAGGCATAGGGGATTCTTCCCTTGCGGAAGAAAGCATATTTACGGTTTCTTCGGTAGCCAAATGTATGTCCCGCTCGTTTTCCGCCATATAATTGCCTTGGCTGATAACGCTGTAAGAAGTAAAAATGCCGTTTAAAGCCAAATCTGCCGCCATACCGCTGTCGGCGTTTTTATAAGCGTCGGGGATATTTAAGGGCGTTTTGCCGACTTTGCCGTATATGCCGAAAGCCGCCAGAAGTATAAAAATAAAATAAAACAGAATTTCCTTCCGGCCCATAAATTCCGGTTTATCGTAATAAATGTTTATTATAGTATTGACAAGCCAAATAAAGAATGCAAAAGCAAAAATCAACAAAAGCAAAATCCACAAACCGGGGCCGAAAGCATAACCTACTATAAAGGAAAAATCATTACCCAGGCTTAAAAGTTCTTCGCCCATATGGCGTTTAACGTAACCGAAGTATATCAAATCCGCCGTAAGAAGCGCACCCGATAAAACAAATTCCGCGCACAGGGCAAAAGTCCACACCTTAAGCCATTTTTTTGATTTTACGGGAAAAATCATCATAAAAATCAAAGGAAAAACGAATAAAGCTATTGCAGAAAAATCAAATCTGAGTCCGCTTAAAAAAGCCGTAACCGTCTGCCAAAAAGAGAGCTTTTCAAAAAAAGAGTAATTAAAACAAAAAAGCAAAAATCTTTCAAAGCTGAACAGAGCAAAGAAAGAGAAAACAAAAAACAGAGCGGCTTTAAACCTAAGCTGAAGCGAGCCGCCGCGTTTGGCCAATTTTATGTGTCCGTATCTCATAATCAATCTTCCGTTTTGGAACAAATTATTTTATATTCTTCGGTAAATTCCGCCAAATCGAAAAGTATTTTATGCTGCTCGGGCGTAAGAGAACCGCTTTCAAGCAAAGCTTTTATAGTGCCCAAAGTCGGCACCAAAGTTTTACCGAGCAGATTTAAACTTTTTAAGGTTTGAACGGTCTTTTCCTTATCTTTAAAATCTATATTGCGCGTCTTGTGGAGCGAAACTTCAAAATTTTTACCAAAGTGCCTGTTAAGAGAGTTCTCTTTCATTGCGGATATTATTTCCTTTTCCAACTTTTTGGCTTCGTCCAAGGCTTTGCCGTAAGCGTCTATCTTTGAGGAAAGTTCCGCCATAGGGTTCTGCGGCTGCAAAGGCTCTTGCCCATAATCTTCCCCGCCGAAACTCTGTTCGTCGGCCGGGCTTAAACGCCAAACCGGGCACATATCTTTATAATCACAGAAGCGGCATTTTGTTTCCCCGGGATCGGGCGCAAACTTGCCCGCTTTGATATCAGCCGCAACGCCTAAAACGCGCGCCCAAAAATCATCCATTTCTTCTTTAGAGGCGGGGGGAAAAATCTGGGAATCTAAACTGGGCAAATGGTAAAAAGCCATATTGGCAAACTCTATTTTTTCCGCTTCGGGATGGCGCGCTTTGACGATATTTTCCAGTTCTTTATTGCCGGTCATAAGCTTTTGGTACATCATAAGCTGGTCCGGCTCGCGCGATATTTTTTTGCCGGTTTTATAATCAAGTATAGATACTTTGCCATCACCCAAATAGTCAATGCGGTCCACTATGCCGATTACCGAAAGCCCGTCTATATCAACGGTGGTTCTAAATTCCGTCGCAATGGGGGAAAGCGTATCCGTAACGTGCTTGGCGTAATAAGCTTTTATTATTCTTACGCCTTCAAGGTAGCCTTCGCTCTCTTTTAATTTGGAAGCGTATCCTTTATCGGCATAGGAGGTGGACTCCCAGTCTTTTTCAAAAAAATCCAAAACCGTTTCCAAAGGCGGAAAAGGGGGTTTTAAGGAGGAATAAAGGTATTCCATTGCCTTATGCAAGGCCGAACCGAAAGCAAAGTAATATTTAGGCTTTTCCGGCAATTTCAGAACATAACGGAATTTGTATTTTTGCGGACATTCTTTATACATGCCCATTTTTGAATAAGAAAAGCTTAATTTGCCGGCCATAAAATCTCCTAAATATATTTAAATATATTCTAACATTTTATATTTAAATATAAACAATTAAGCCGCCGTATATTTGCGGCGGCTTTAAAATTTACGCTTTGCTTTAAATCAGAACAGCGTTGAAGCCCAATAAGCCGCGGCCGCTATCAAGGCGGAAGCAGGTATCGTTACCACCCAGGCCCATACGATTTTCCTGGCTACGCCCCAACGTACAGCCGAAAATCTTTTAAAAGAGCCTATGCCGACTATTCCGCCGGTTATGGTGTGCGTAGTGCTTACGGGTATGCCCAGCCAGGAAGATACAAACAAAGATATGGCCGCGCCCGATTCCGCGCAGAAGCCGTCTATCGGTTTTATACGGGTTACTTTCTGCCCCATAGTTTTTACTATACGCCAACCGCCGCTTAAAGTGCCCAAAGCTATGGCCAACTGGCAAAGTACGGCAACCGATATGGGGATAAAGAACTCTTCCCCTGCGGCGTAGCGTGCGGCTTCGGAAGAAGTCATAAAGAAATCCCTTACGACACTTATGTCGCCGGAGCCTGAAGCCGCTATGCCGCCGAATAAAATCATAGATATCATACCCATAGTTTTCTGAGCGTCGTTGCCGCCGTGCCCCAAACTGTAAGCCGCGGCGGAAAACAGCTGCCCTTTGCGGAATATCCCGTCCACTTTAAAAGGATTGAAATGAGCGAAAATCCTAAATACTATACTAGCCATAACAATGCTCATCACAAAGCCCATTACGGGGGCTATAACGATAAAAGCCACAGTCTTGAGTATGCCTGAAGTTACCAAACTTGCCGGGCCGGCTTTAACCAAAGCCGCGCCTATAAGCCCGCCTATCAAAGCGTGCGAGGAGCTTGAAGGCAGCCCCCACCACCAAGTAAGCAAATTCCATATACACGCGCCCATAAGCGCGCCGAAAACCAAATTTGCGTCCACTATGGAAATATCAACTATGCCGCTGCCTATGGTTTTAGCGACACCCGTATGGAATACGAATAAAGCCGCAAAGTTAAAAAACGCGGCCCACCATACGGCCAATCGCGGGGATAACACCCTTGTGGCCACTACTGTGGAAACGGAATTTGCAGCATCGTGAAAGCCGTTTAAATAATCAAAAAATAAAGCCAAAGCTATAAGGAAGAGTATCCAAATCGCCATAATCGCCTCTTAGTTGTTTTTAACTATTATTGATTCTACGACATTGGCCACGTGTTCGCACATATCCGTAACACTTTCCGCTTCTTCAAGAAGTTCTTTTTGTTTAATTACAAGTATAGGGTTTGCGCTCTCGTCGTTAAGTATGCGGGAAATCGCTTCGTCGCGGATTTCGTCGGCCATATTTTCCAAACGGTTTATTTCCACGCACTGTTTAAGAGTTTCTTTCATATTTTTGTTGCTTCTTAAAAAGTTGACTACTTTGCTTACGGCCTTGACGGAATTTTCAATTATTGAAGCAAGTTTTTTACTCTCTTCAGAGGGATTAAATATTTTGTAAAGATAAAAGCGGTTGGTTATCATATATATGCCGTCTATGATATTATCCATATTCTGCGCTAGGGAAAAGATGTCTTCCCTGTCAAAAGGGGTAATAAAACTTTCGTTGAGCATATTTAAAATATTGTGGTTGATTTCGTCTCCGCGGTGTTCTATGGCGTGCATTTTGTCCACATTGTCGCGGCTGATATCGGGCGTATTGATTATTTTGTTAAAAAGCTGCGCGCCCTCCAGCAGATTTTCGGCCTGTTTATCGAACAAGTCGAAGAATTTTACTTCTTTAGGCATAAATAACATATATTTTTCTCCTTTATTGTTTATCCTTATTTGAAATCCGTTATAAAAAAAGAGCAGACGCAAAAGTCTGCTCTATATACGCAAAAAATTTAATATCCCGTTAAGCGGGATTGAATTACTTGGTTTTGTTATTTTTAAACTTCGCTTATGATATTTCATAAATTTAAGATATTTATCAAAATTATAACATAATTTTTTTACAAGTTAATAGGTCTTTGGGCCCACGGAGATTTAGGGCCTTTTTCCCTTGTGAACTAAAGATATATTAATTAATATAGAAATATGGGAGCGTATTTCAAAAAGTTTACCGCCGCGCTTTTGGCTCTGTTTATGCTTATTCAGAGCGGGCTTCCGCTCCGCGCAGAGCCGAACTCTTTCGCTCCGGATTTTGAAAGTTCTTCCCAAGACTCCGACAAACTGCTTATAAACACAAAATTTGCCGCTTTGGGCAATACTCTTTCTTTTGCGGCTTTTAAATACACGATGAGCGGCGGAAATATCTTCGCCAAAACCGATGACGCCGCATTGAAAGCCTTATATTTTGACTACAAAAAATCCGTCGTTGCGGAAGAAGAAGCCGTAAGCGCGGCTTACGCCCATATAAACAAAGTGCACAAATACGGCCCCAAAAGCGCATTGGACGTCCTAAAAAAGGGCAAAAATAAAAACGGCGAAATTTGCGATTCCGGCAAATGCTTTGACGAAACAATTTATAGCCGCGCGCTTTTAAGGGCTTTTTTAAGGTACGGCGCGGGGCTGGGCGAAAGCAACAAAAAATGGCGTTGGAACCGCGAAATAATGCTTGAATACGCTAAGCATATTTATTCCATATTAAACGGATACGGAGCAAGCCCAAACGATATAGCTTTGGCTCAAAAATACCTTCGCTATTTAATAGAAAAAACGGGCGATTGGTGCGACAATGACGTTTATATGGCCGATATTATGCCCGGCTTTGCCGGCGGAGACGGCCGAGCCGATGCCAGAATAGGCAAAGAACGCCGCAAAAATTATTGCGAGAAAATTGGCTACGCCGCGCTTTCCCTTGCTATGCTGCAAGATTTATCCGCCCAAGACGCGGAATTTAACGCCCGCTTGCTTTACAAACAATTAAAAGACAATTACCGCAAAGATTACGGCGCAATGGTGTTGGGCAATTATGTAACGGCTTTACTGATTGCCGGAAACGATACGGCCTTTTCCCTCTTGGAAAAATTCTTGCTTAAAGACAGCCTCTCCGACGGACTGCGCATAGGCGGAGTTTGGCAGATTTTGGGCAGAGTTTTTGACATCATCTCCATAAAAGCGTGGGTGGATAAATGCACCGACGTCAACAATAAATTAAGGGGACGAGGCGGCAGATATTTAAACGAAGTCGGCCTGCGATTTCAATATATAGACGAAGACACCGCACGCTCTTTCGGATTTTCTTCCTTCAGCGTATCTTTGGCCAAAGACGGAGTAAGCGGATACAATATGCCTTACGGCAATATCCTTGAAGATCTGGGCGAACTCGTAGCCGCCTGGCCAGATAACCGCGCGCAAAAAATAGCCGCAAAAGCCGTAAATAATTACTCTTACGCTTTAAGAAAAGGCGACGTCGGATATTCTTATGCGCATACTCCTTTTGTCGTCGGAGCGATAAAAAGCGGAAAAGTAAAATCTTCAAACTCCGCCTATGTGGTAAATAAGCTTTATGCGCTTGACTGGTGGGATTTGAACGAAGGTACCCAACGCCGCGTAAACAATTTGGCGGCAAAAGCTTCAAGAGAATACGGGGCTGGATACAAAGCCGAAAAAACGAAAGACGCGGTAAAAGCCGCCCGCGCCGCCAAAAATAAAAAAATATCCGAACTTGCCGTTTGGGGCGATATACTTGTAAGTGCGGTGCTTATGACTTCTTTCGTAATCAGCATACCTTCTTTGGCAAAAGGAGCTTCTTCTTTCATAAAAAGCTTTTCAGCTTCAAAATCATTAAGGACGGCGCGCATAGCAAAAATAAGAAACGCGGGCAAAGGCAATTTGCTCAATAAAATGCGTACTGTTAAAAAGGCCCCTGCGGCTTCTTCTCCGGTAAAAAACGTCCCGGCGAAAAGCGGCGGAGTAAAACCCGCTCCCGCTAGCGCGGCAAAGCCTTCTTCCTCAGCCAAAAGCGGACGGCTGAAAGGCAAAAAATCTTCCGAGCTTTCTTCCCTAACCAAGAAGCGCAGAACGGCTGACAAACCGGGCCTTTCCGCTTCCGCGCCTAAAGAAGCCGCTGCACCTAAAAAACAAACCGTTACGGGGCAAACAACTCTTACCGAACAATCGGCCCAAAATTTTACGGATATGTCCGCAAGGCCGGAAGCTTTAACCGTTTCAATCGGGGAAGGCTCCTCCGGCGGAGCATCGGGCGGAAACATTTCTGCTCTTACAAGGGAGCAAAGACTGTTAAGAGCCAAAATTGACGCCGAATATGAGATGCGTCTTGCGGAAGAGGCTCTTGAACTAAGCCGGCCTGTCGGGCCGCAAAAACCGTTTAAAGGCGGTTGGTTCTTCAATAAACCTTATAAAGAATTACCCGCGTGGAAGCGTTTTGCGTTTGACAATTATTTTTCCTGGGTTTTACCATCTTTTGATATTACGGCCCAAAGTTTGACGGGCGCATTAAGAAATCCGGGCAAAGCCGCAGCCGGATTAAGTTTAAGCGGCGCGCCGGCGGTAAATTTATTTACACCGTCAGTCACAGTCGTTAGATATGAACGCGCTCCGCAGGCAATAGTGAATGTTTCCTCTTTATTAAAAGGAAGTTCAAATATCCCGGTAACGGTAACCCGCATTACGCCTTCCTTAACCAAAATAGAAGCCTTTTCCGGCGCGCTTAATTCCGCAGGGACCGCGGCGCAAAGCGCAAATGCCGGGCATAAAGCTTTATCGATACTTGCTTTGCCGGCTATTGAGGGCGTTTTAAATGAGTTTCACGGCGGCAATTCCGGCGGGGTAAGCCGCTTTCGCGGAAGCGGTACAGCCGTATATCCCGCAAACAGAACTTCCTCCGTCAATCCGAACACGCCCGCCAAAAACGTATTTTATTTGGAAGATTCTATTTCACCGCAGGAGAAAGGCTTTTCGGATTTAGAGCGTTTTGTCGAACAAATACTGAAAAAGCGTTCCGTCAATAAGGCCAACAAAGCCAGATATGAGAACCTTATGGATATTGCCAAATATATCTCGCCAAGGCTCAGCGCGGAACTTATAGAGATAATAGATCAAAATCCTTACGGCACTCAGACTTTTGACAGTTTCTTTGAAGCCGTTTTAAACCTGCTTGAAGATTTGCGGCCCGGCCAAATTATAGCGCTTGCGGCCGATAAAATACCCTCGACCAGAACCGCCCCCTTGGAAGATTCCGCCGTGGCGAATATGCTTATCATAGAAGATAACCCTCTTGAAGACGTTTTTGACTATGTATCTTCTTCCGGCAATTTTATGGTGGCTTCCGCTTTAAACAGAGCTTTGCAGCTGCCGCGTGAAGCGCAGGACAGAGTTCTTTCCAATTTAATTGATATCGCTTTGCAGAAGAGAAGCGCCGGCGCGCCTAAGAAATCTTATCTTATAGGCGTCAGCGGGGACGCTTACGAATGGGAAGATTTTTCACAAGACGACTTGGTCGAACTTGCTTTGGGCAAGGAAGTTAAAAAAGATTTAATAAAGGAACTTTCCGTTAAAAAAGGACGCAGCGATTATAAGCATTTCCTTTCGGACTATAAAGAGTGGCTTATATCGGTGCTCGGCGCAACGCGCGAAACGCCGGCGGTTGTATTTAAAAATTCTCAAGATACTTATTTTATTTACAGCCACGACGGCAGCCGACGCATAAGGATAGGCGGCCACGAACTTTTGATGTCAAGAAAGGTGAATTATCATTTTCATCTTGAATACCGCAACGGAAGCGAGGGTTCTTGGCGCGGTCCTTTAAATTACGTTTACGCTTGGCCCAACCAAGATATGCTTCCTTCCGATGTGATAACAGATATGTTGGAAGGCCCAGTTAAATTTATGAAATCGCGCGGGGTTTTGCTCGCACAAGCGGCTTTTGAACAAAAATTCGGGCAGGCTTCCCCAACGGAAGTCAAGGGCGGCGGCGACGCAAACGGCTTTTTCGGAAGCGGACTTTATTTATCGGCATATCCCGCAAAACCGGCGTCTTTCGGCGATATTCCTTTGGCGGGTAAATTTAAAGGTTGGCAAAACGCCCTTATCCCCAATATGACGATGAGGGGGCTATCATACGTGCCGGCAAGAACGCCGGAGCGCCACGCTTTCTACGAGGGAATAAAAAAGGATTTGGCGGAACTTTTCGGGCGTAGTGATTATCTTTCGCCTTGGCGCAAAAAGCTGGGCGGATATGACGTTACTCCCTATAAAAACAGTACATTTTCCGTAATGACGCCTTCTTATATGACGGGTACGGCTTTTTATGCGCAGTATTTGGGAATGAATTTTCTGATTACAAACAGCCACGTAGTCGGCAAATCAAAAAGCGTAACTTTAACTGACGCCGACGGAAAGGAATATAAAGGGGACGTCATCGCCAGGACTACCGAACGCGACGCATTGGATTTGGCGCTTATTCTGCCCAGAAATCAGAAAATTTTTAAAGGCCGCACCCCTTTAAATCTTTCTTTAAGGCCTGTTGAGGGCTTTGGCAGTGAACTGTATCTTATGGGATATCCCGGCGACGCACGGGCTTTTAACAAGAAAGCTATGTTGTTTATAGAACAGGATTATACGGGCCGCTATCCCGCTTTAACCGCTGTACCGGCCGCTTTTGGCGGCAATTCCGGCGGGCCTTTAATGGCGCAGGGCCAAAACGGCGATTATGTGGCGGGGGTAATGCAAAGTTCCAGCCAGGTAAGCAGCCATTTTATACCGTCTTCAACCGTAAAAAGCTTTTTAAAGAAAACGGTAAAACTCGGGCTTTCCAATCCGGGATTTGATAATAATATTTTTTACAGAGCCGGGCTGTTTTCAACGAGGCCTTTTCTAAAAGAAATGTTTACCATCGACGCCGGCTTTTGGCGGCAAAACCTTTTGGAAGGCGAGGGCAAAGCGGTGCCAGGCTTCGGTTTTACTCCCGGTATGACAATAGAAAACCGCTACATCCCCGTAACTTTTACGCAGCCCAAGTAATTTATTGTTTTTAATGCGGAGGGAAAAGGCTTTCTTCCTCATTTCCCTCTTTTGTAAGTTTAGGTTGAGCCGCATTTTCTTCCGTATTTGTCAAAGCGGCGTTCTGCGGCAGTTTCTTTGCAGTCTTTACGCCTATTTCCTTTAGTTTCCTGGCCGATGTTAAAAGCCCCAAATTGCCATCAAGGTTCAGCATCGCTCCGCCAAAGGCTTTGTCGGCGTCCGTAAGGCCTTTTTTGATTTTCTGCATATTCTCGTAGAAATTTGCTATTCTGTCGTGCAGCTGTCCGCCTATTTTGACGATTTCGTCTATATTCTTCTGGCTTACGCTTATGCGCCAAAGGCTCTCGACTGTTTTAAGTATAGGTATCAAAGAAGAAGCCGTTACAAGAGCAATCTTTTTGCCGCCGGCGAAAACTCCCAAGCCCGGTTTCGCTTCCAACGCGGCCATATAAGCATATTCCACCGGTATGAACATAAGAACGAAATCCGGCGTACGGCCTTTAATTTCTTTCAAATCCTGATACTTTTTCTTGGAAAGTTCGTCAATATGGTGTTCTATCGAAGATATGTGCGCGTTTAGATACTCGGCCTTTTTTTCGGGATTTTGCTCATTTACGTAATTGGTGTAAGCCGTTAAGGACATTTTTGAATCAATAACGACGTATCTTTCATCGGGCATATTTATAAGGCAATCGGGCTGCCTGTCCGAGCGCACTGCGGCGCCGTCTTCGGAATGCATAGCCGTTTGCGTTTCATAATGAACGCCCTTTTTAAGGCCGGAAGCTATAAGTACGTCTTCCAAAATCATCTCGCCGAAGTTTCCTTGCGTTTTATTTTTAAACTGCAAAGCGTTTGCCAAATTGCCGGCTTCTTTCTGCAAGCTTTCGTTAAGGTTTTGCATACGGGCGAGCTTTTCCTGCAATTTTTCAAGATTATCGTTAAGCGGGGCGACTATCTCTTTGCTTTCGCTTTTAAGTTCTGTCATTTTAACTTTGAACACCTCGTCGGCCAAATGGCGGAAGTTATCTTTCGCGGAAGCCTGAAGCTTGTCAAAAGCGGCCTGTTGGCGGGAAATATTTTCCTCAAGGTTATTTTTAACGGCGTTAAGTTCGGCCTCTTTGGCTTTAAAGGCGGAAATTTCTTCTTTAAGGGCGTCATTTGCGGCACGGCAGGCTTTTAGGTCAGCTTCGGTCTGCTCGTTTAAAGCTAATAAATTCTTATTTTCGTTTTCAAGAACGGCGGATCTGGAAGAGAGTTCCAAAATATCTTTATTTCTATCCTCCAGTTTTGAAGAAAGCTCCAGAACATCTTTATTTTTAGTGTTCGCTTCTTTTTTGAGGAAATACGTCCACGCCGCAAAAGATGCGGCGACAACGGCTAAAATGATAATCAGTGTAATTTGCATAGATATATATTATCAAAATAGCAAACAAGATGTTAAATCCTATTGTGCGGGAGCATAAACGCCCTAAACCGCCTTGGCGGGGCATACAAAAACCCCCGGCTTTTATAGGCCGGGGGCTTTCAAACTGATTCTTATTTCTTTTTGCTCTGTTCGTACCTGAGGGTTTCTGTCGTCATATCCGTAACCTCTTCCGGCCCGAAGAACTGCATAGGCCCGGGGAACAGATAGCTTTCCGTAGCCGCCCAAACTTCTCTGTTTTTGACAAGCTGTTTAAACGGTTCGCCTTTAAGGTCGACCAAAGCTTTTCTTATAACCGGTTTTTCTTTGCCTTTTCTTCTTTCGATGTTCATCATCATCGTCAAAGGAATACCGCCGCAAGCCCAGTCTTTAGGGTTCTTGACGAGTTTCTTTACTGAAGAAAGATAACCGCTGCATTTATTTAAAGCCAAAACGGCGGCGTTATAGCCCAAAGCGTAAGTATAGTTGGCGTCAAAGTTTGAAGGTACGCCGCAGCGGCCTTCATAACCGAAGAAATGCGTTATGGCGGAGAATTTGCCGCTGTATTTGCCGTCTTTCTTAAGCTGGGCCAATTTCGCGCGGAGCATTTCAATCAAAAGCTTTTCGGTTTCAATCAAAGAAACCTGAACGTTGCCGTGGGGATCTCTGTCCAGCATAAGCTGGGCGGCGATGCCCTCGGGGAGGGATTTCATCAAATCGGCCAGTGTCGCCGGCAGTTTGGAAATTACAAAAGCTTTCTTTTCCGCTATGGAATTGAGCTTGGAAAGTTCGGCTTCGTTATCGGCCAAAAGGTCGTTCAAAGCTGAAATGAGTTCTTTCATTTCCGGGATAAATTCAATCAAACCTTCCGGCACCAAAACCACGCCGAAGTTTTTGCCTTCTTTTGCCCTGCTTACAACGATTTTAGCCAAGTAGTCTATCACTTGCGCCAAAGTCATTTTTTTGGCCAGAACTTCCTCGCCCACCAAAGTTACGTTCGGCTGGGTTTTTAAAGCTACTTCCAAAGTGATGTGGGATGCGCTTCTGCCCATCAAGCGGACAAAATGCCAATATTTCCTGGCGGAGTTTACGTCGCGGCAGATATTGCCGACCATTTCGGAATAAATCTTGGTGGCCGTATCAAAACCGAAGGAGGTTTCAATATGTTCGTTTTTCAAATCGCCGTCAATCGTCTTCGGTACGCCGATAACGCTTGTGTCTACGCCTTCTTTTTTAAGATATTCGGCTATGACGCCGGCATTGGTGTTGGAATCGTCGCCCCCGACCACCACAAAAGCGGAAATTTTGTGTTTGAGCAGGTTTTCCTTGGCTTGGCCGAGCTGTTCGTCAGTTTCGATTTTGGTTCTGCCGGATTGAATCAAGTCAAAGCCGCCGGTATTTCTGTATTTTTCCATTAAGGCGGGGGTAATTTCAATAAATTTATCTTCGATTACGCCGCTGGGGCCGCCCAAAAAGCCGTAAAGCTTGTTTTTGGAATTGGCCTTTTTAAAACCGTCCAAAAGGCCGGCTATTACGTTATGGCCGCCGGGCGCCTGACCGCCGGAAAGCACTACGGCCGCGTTAATCGGTTTTTTTGATACAGTCGAATTATTGCCTTTTACGAAGGATATTTCCGGCATACCGTAAGTATTGGGGAAAATCTTTTTTACTTTAGCCTGATCGGCTACGCTTTTGGTCGGTTTGCCGGCTTTTACTTTTACCGAAGCCGGGCCGCTCTTTAAAATATTGGGAAGTACAGGTTTGAATTTGCCTCTTTGGCGCTGCAGCTGAGAGCAGGCCTGGGTTTTGCATTTCGTATTGCACTTTTTAGTGGCCATATATAATTCTCCTATATAATGTTATAACTTTATAATATTATAACTTTTTTCCCGTGGGAGAGTATCATTTTTCCGCTTGAGTCGGTTTAAAACTTTCTTTGAAGCTTACGGTAAAGAATCCATTGCGCCAAGCCTCTTACCGCCAAATAAACTAAAAAAGAAAGCCACAACGCATTATTGCCAAGCTTTGAAGCCGATAAAAAGTAGAGCCCAAAGAACCCCGCCGCCGCACATAACATAGCGTTGCGCATTTGTTTTGATGCCGTTATTCCCACGAATACGCCGTCCCACAAAAAAGCCGCAAATCCGGCAATAGGCACCAATACGGCCCAAGTTTTATATTTAAGCGCGGCGGATATGACGTCCGGCTTGTCCGTCAGCAGGTTCAGTATGCCGCCGGCAAAAAAGGCGTAAACAACCGTAAAAATATGGCTCAGCACAATACCCCAAATAAATATTTTGCGAATAATAAAACCGAGTTTTTCGTAATTGCGCGCGCCGAAATATTTTCCGCTTAGAGCTTCCGCCGCAAAGGCGAAGCCGTCCATAATATAGGAAAATAAAATAAAAAACTGCATAAGAAGGCTGTTGGCAGAAAGGTATATGTCGCCGCTTTTGGCCGAAACGGAGGTAAAGAATACCGTAACCATAATCAGGGCGAAACTTCTTATAAATATGTCGCGGTTAACTTTAAAAAAAGCTGCAAAATCCCGTACGGATTTAAAAACTTCCGCAGAAATATGTTTTTTAAGTTTTCCGTAAAATTTAAACCAAATGAAAAACGATAAAGCAAAAGCGAAAATCTGCGCCGCCAAAGAGCCTAAAGCTATCCCCTTAATCCCCAGTTTCAATACAAATACAAAAAACAAACTGGATATAATGTTAAGAATATTTGCGCTTATGGATATTGCCATTGGGGCTTTTGCGTTTTGCATACCGATAAACCACCCCGTCATCGCAAACATCGCTAAAGCGAAAGGGGCCGACCATATATAGACAAAAAAATATTCCGCGGCATAATCCTGAATTTGAGGGGAAGCCTGTAAAAAGAAAAAGGCCGCTTTAAATATAAAGCTTTGCAAAATTATTAAAATAATTCCGGCGGAAAATGCCGTAACAAGCGCGCGCATAAGCACGTTGACGCATTCTTTCTCATTATTTGCGCCTACGGCCTGCGCCGTAAAACCGCTGGTTCCCATTCTTAAAAAAGAAAAGTTCCAATATAAAAAATTAAATATTACGCCCGCCGCGCTTACGGCCCCAATATAAAGGGAAGAAGGCAAATGCCCCGCTATTGCCGTATCGGCCATAGCCAAAAGCGGAACCGTAATATTAGTAATGATGTTCGGCACGGCCAAACGCAGGATTTCTTTATTCATATATAAATTATAGAAAAAACCTCCGCAGCAGTTCCGCAAAAGAAAACAATGGAAAAATATCTTATGATTTTCTAATATATGGTTAATTATATGATTTTGAGAGGTACAGCTATGTCAAGCCAAAAAAACGACACCGATAATGTCGCTGAAGTTTCTTCCGGGGTGCAGCAAACGCCTTCTTCACAGGCGCAAGGAACTTGCGGGGCGGATTCTAAAGCGCGTCCGCTTTCCGACGTTACCGCCGCAGCCAATTCCGGCAAATCCGCGCAAGGAAATTTGGCGCAAAACCCTTTCGTCGTACCGGTCCCGGCTATCCCCACGCAAGAAGGCCCGCTTGGCATACGTTATGATTTTAACGACGGCGCGCGCGTACTTCTGCCAGAAGGCAAATGGCACGTTCAGATAGAAGACGCCGAAAGCGATAATATAATTTTTGCCTGCGACAGCGGTGCGGGTTGGGTTTTAAGCGCGAAGAAATATTATATACCTTTCAGAATAAAAGTTTGGATACAGGGGGAAAAAGAACCCGTCCTTAACCACACTTTGGATTTAAGCGGAAAAGAAGTTCAAATCAAATTCCCGGTAGGTACTTTGGGCGATATAATAGGCTGGCTTCCTTACGCCGAAAGATTCCAAAAAAAGCACAACTGCGCGGCGGAGCTTACTTTGGCGCAGAATATGGTTGATTTATTCGCCGCACAATATCCTCAATTATTTTTTACCGCAGTTCCCGGCAAAGTCAAATTCGAAAAGCCTTACGCCAGTTACCGCCTCGGCCTGTTCTTTAAAGGCAACAATACCGATCAGCCCATTGATTTCCGTATGGTCGGCCTGCATAAAACAGCCGCTTATATTTTGGGAGTAGATCCCGGGGAAGAAGCCCCGCGCGTACGTTTGGGCAGCGAACGTAAAATCAAGGAAAGATATGTCTGCATAGCTGTAAAATCAAGTTCTCAGGCTAAGTTTTGGAATAACGGCTGCGGGTGGGAACAGGTTGTAAAACATCTTAAAGATATGGGATACCGCGTGCTTTGCATAGATAAAGAACCCGTCGTAGGGCAAGGTTTTATTTGGAACAGAATGCCGCACGGCGCGGAGGATTTTACGGGCAATATTTCCTTGCAGGAGAGAGTGGCCCTTTTGGAACACGCTGATTTCTTTATAGGTCTTTCTTCAGGATTAAGCTGGCTAGCCTGGTGTACGCATATACCCGTAATACTGATAAGCGGTTTTACTCTGCCTATTTGCGAGTTTTATACTCCATACCGCGTCTACAACAGCCACGGTTGTATGGGCTGCTGGGACGATATCAATCTTAATTTTGACCATTATGATTTTCTGTGGTGTCCACGATTTAAAAATACGCCCAGGCAGTATGAGTGCACCCGCCTGATAACCGGCAAACAGGTTATAGGGCATATAGACAGACTGATGAAAGAGAATAATTTAACCGCGCCTGCAAAAGGCCGCTGACGTAAAAATAAGATTCGGAGATTATTATGGCTATACCCAAAACAAGCGCATATATTGAAAATTTGGAAAACATTTACTGCCACAGCAGGAGTGCGGCCTGTTCTTTAAGTTCGGGTGCGGCAAAAACAAGAGGCGCCCGGATAATAAACGGCGGTAAAAAAGCCGTTTATACGGCCGCGGTTATAGCTATGCTAAACAATAACTTCGCCGCTTACGCATACGCGGACAGCTTTGTTCCCGTAGGGGAAACGGCTTCCGGCGTAATAGTGCAGGGCACCGATGAAGAGGCGGACTCTATGCACGTTTACGGTTCGGCGCATAGTACGGAAATCGACTATAACGGTTATCAATATATTTATTCCGGCGGAGCGGCCGGGCTGACTTCCATTAATTCCGCGGGTTACCAAATAATATCCGGCGGCGGGAAAGCTGCCGATACAACAATCACCAACGGCGGCGAGCAGATTGTTTCAAGCGGCGCATTGGCGCAACGAACAAACGTAAATTACGGAGCTTTCCAAACGATTTATGCGGGCGGAAGTTCCTTGGACGTTACGCAAAACGGCGGAACGATAAACGCTTCCGTAGGCAAAAGCGGGGATAATGCCGCAACATATATTTCCGGCAAGAACCAAAACGGAGAAGTCTTTACGCTTCAAAACGGTTCGGCAAATAATTTTATAATCAATTCCGGCGGATATTTAAACGTCAATTCCGACGGTACAGCCAATAACACTACGGTAACTTACCAAGGCGTTCACAGTGTTGAAGCCGGCGGAAGTTCCCTGAATATAGACCAAAAAGCGGGCGGTAACATAAACGCGGCGGCAGGCAAAGATTCCGCAAATATCTCCACCTTAATAAGCGGCGAAAACCAATACGGGGAAGCCTTTTCTCTCCAAAACGGCGTAGCGACAAACTTCGTAGTCAATTCCGGCGGAGCCCATACCGTAACTGCGGGGGGAAGTTCTCTTAATTTGGTGCAAAACGCGGGCGGCAATATAAACGCCGATGTCGGCGCGGACGCGGCAAATGTTTCCACATATATAAACGGCGTAAATCAAAACGGACAGAACCTTACTTTGGAAAACGGTTCGGCCAATAATTTTATAATCAATTCCGGCGGTTGGCAAAACGTATTTTCCGGCGGGCTGGTAACTAATACGACTGTCAACGGCAGGGGCTTGCAGTCTATATCCTCCGGCGGTAAAGCTTTAAACACCGTAATAAATGCTTACGGGAGCCAAGCCATATATGAAGGCGGTCAGGCCGCAAGCGTTGTTATAAGCGGGCAGGAAGCTTTACAAAATATTTATTCCGGCGGTAAAGCCGAAAATATTTTGATAGAAGATTACGCAGCGCAAAATATCGGCGCAGGCGCACAGGCCGACAATACGGTAATAGGGGCAAACGGCATTCAGCAAATAGCTTCCGGCGGAACGGCCCAATCCACAACAGTCAATTCCGGCGGAACGCAAAGCGTTAACGCAGGGGGAAGTTCCTTGGACGTTACGCAAAACGCGGGCGGCAATATAAACGCCGAAATAGGCGGCAATGCCGAAACTTATATTACCGGCATAAACCAAAACGGGGAAAGTTTTACGCTTCAAAACGGAGTAGCTGCAAATTTTGTGGTCAATTCCGGCGGGGCTCATACCGTAATGGCCGGGGGCAGTTCAATCAATTTAACCCAAAACGGCGGATACATTGATGCCGTCGTCGCTAAAGACGGGGACAATATATCCACATACATAGACGGCGTCAACCAAAGCGGAAACGCTATGACCCTTTCAAACGGAAAAGCCGAAAATTTTATAATTAACAAAGGTTCTCAAACGGTATCTTCCGGCGGGGTAACGGTTTCAACGATTTTAAATAATTCCTCATATCAATATGTCGGCCCGGGCGGAACGGCAAATTCTACCGTCGTACTCAGCGAAGCAGAACAGCACATATCATCGGGCGGTGCGGCTTACGGGGCGATTTTAAGCGGATTTTCGGCCTATCAAGTGGTTTCAAACGGAGGTTTTGCCCAGGGAACGGTTTTAAATTCCGGCGCGATGCAAAATGTACTTTCCGGCGGTTTGGACAATGAAGCGCAGGTCAATTCCGGCGCAAGCCAGGTTATTTCTTCGGGCGGCTCAGCCTACGGAGCGCAAATTAACTCCGGCGGGGTTCAATATATTTCCGCAGGCGGATCGGCAAATTCCTCTTATATAAATGAAAGGGGAAACCAAGCCGTAGAATCCGGCGCAATGGCGGAAAACACCGTTTTGGCTTCGGGCGCAAGGCAGAATGTTTTTGTTGGCGGAAGCGCTGTAAACGTAATACAAAATTCCGGCGCAAACATTAACGCCAGCATAGGCGCTGCGGCGGAATATCAAGACACATACATCACCGGCACTAACGAAAACGGCGAAGCTTTAACGCTTTCGGGGGCGGTCGCAAGCAATTTTATAATTAATTCCGGCGGCATACAGCTTGTTGATTCCGGCGGATCGGCCCTCAATACCATAATAAACGATAAAGGCTATCAATACGTTTCGGCGGGGGGAAGTTCCATTGACGTAACGCAGCATTCGGGCGGTAATATAGACGTAATAGTCGGCAAAGACTCCAAAAACATTTCAACTTATGTCGGCGGCGAAAACCAAGAGTGCTCGGTTTTAAGCCTTTCCGGCGGAGTTGCAAGCAATTTTATAATCAATTCCGGCGGATCTCATACGGTTTTATCGGGCGGCAAATCCTTAGACGTTGTAATTAAATCCGGCGGTAATATTTATGCCGTCGTCGCCAAAGACGCCGCTAACATTGATACTTACATAAGCGGCGTAAACCAAAACAACGACACTTTAACCCTCGACCAAGGGGTTGCAAGCAATTTTATAGTAAACTATTACGGCAAACAAATAATATCTTCCGGCGGCTCGGCTTACGACACAATTATAAACGCGGAAGGCCAACAATGGATATCGGAAGACGGCATCGCTTATAACGCGCAAGTCAATCAAGGCGGGGTACAGCAAATATCCTCCGGCGGTGCCGCCGAAAACACCGAGCTTAAAGGAACTCAAGTTATTTTTGCAGGCGGTTCTGCCAATTTGACCGAAATAAACGGCGGAACGCAAAAAATTTCCGGCGGCGCGGCCGAAGGCACAGTAATAAATTCCGGCAGTCAGTTTATTTATGAAGGCGGAGCCGCCAGCGCTACTTTGGTGGCTTCCGGCGGATATCAAATAGTGGAAAAAGGCGGCCTAGCTGATGGCACGGTGCTCTCTTCCGGCGGCGTTCAGCAGGTTTCCGCAGGCGGAAGCGCTGTCAATCTTACCCAAAACGCCGGGGCATACATAACCGCGGACGTCGCCAAAGACGCCGCAAATATTTCCACATATATTACCGGCCACAACCAAAACGGGGAAGCCTTAAGCCTTATCAGCGGCGAAGCAAACAATTTTATAATAAGTTCCGGCGGCGCGCAAAACGTTTATTCCGGCGGCGTGGCAGTTAATACAGTGGTGGAATCCGGCGGAAGGCAAGCTGTTTCGCAAGGCGGAAGCGCGGTAAACGTAATACAAAAAACCGGAGCGTACATAGATGTTGACGTCGCCAAAGACGCCGCGAATATTGATACTTATATTACCGGGCAAAACCAATACGGAAGCAGTATGAAGCTTTTACAGGGTGAAGCTGAAAACTTAGTAATAAATACCGGCGGAAAACAAAATGTATATTCCGGCGGCATAGCCGACAATACCATCGTAAGCGGCGTACAGACGGTAGCTATGGGCGGTTCGGCCAATTATACCGATATTACCGGCGGTTTGCAGTTGGTTTCCTCCGGCGGCGCGGCAAAAGATACTGCAATCAACTTCTTGGGGGTGCAGGATATTGCAGGCGGTACGGCCGAAGGAACGACAATAAACAGTTTCGGCACTCAGACCGTGGCCGCGGGCGGAAGCGCGGTAAACACAATAATAAATGCCGGCGGCAATCAAAACGTATCTTCAGGCGGAACCGTAAACAATACGCAAGTCAACGCTTCGGCAATACAAAATGTTATGGGCGGCGTTGCGAACTCAACCTTTGTCAATTCCGGCGCGGTTCAAAACATAACGGAAGGCGGTGCGGTGAGGGATACTCAAGTCAACGCCGGCGTACAGAACGTCATAAGGGGTATAGCCATAAATACCGACGTGAATGAAGGGGCGGCGCAGAATGTTTCTTCCGGCGGAGTAACAAGCCACACTTATGTAAATTCCGGCGGAACACAGACGGTTTATCAAGGCGGTGCGGCCGTATCCGCCACGCTAAGCGGCGGAGTGCAGAATATAGCCGGCTTGGCAAATGACACTTTAATAGCCGCTGGCGGCGTACAGAATATTTTGGCCGGCGGCGCAGCCGAAGGCGTAACGGCGGGTTCTGGCGGAACTCAAAACATCAATGCCGGAGCTTCGGCCAAAAACGTATATGCGGCGGGCGGAACCGTCAATCTGCTTTCAGGCGGATCTTTGCAGGGTTACTCTGCCGAAAACGGAACTTTGAACATTTACGGCAACAATCACATTTACGGCGATACGGTGTTAAGCGCGGGCGCGGCGATTAATATGGTTTCGGCTTCCTCAGGATTTACCGATTTAAACGCGGATAATCTCAAAGCCGATAACGCCTTAATGAAGATGAACGTCAATCTTGAAACCGGGGAAAGCGATAAACTGACCGTAAACGGCAACTATGAAGGCCAAACTATGCTAGCCTTAAACAATACCTCCGAAATTGCCAAAGAAACCACCGGCGACGGCATAAAACTGGTGGAGTTTTCTTCCGCCTCTCAAATTGACGGAGATTTTGAACTTTTGGGCGGCAAATGGGACGAAGGCGGCTATGAATACCTTTTGCACCAAGGCACGGCGGCGGGGGAAGGTTACGATTATTATTTGCGTAATTCAATGGTATACAGCGACGTATTCAAGAGTATGCTCAACATTCCTTTGATGAACAGCGTAATAGCCAGAAGCGGTATGAATTCCCTGCAAAAAAGAATGGGCGATTTGCGAAATATGGCCGAAGGCTCCAACCAAAACGGAATATGGGCCAGAACTTACTATAAGGATATGCGCGTAAAGGATCTTGTGGAAACGGATATGAGCCTCTTCGGCGTTGAAGCGGGGTATGATTGGCTGTTTACTCCTAATGAACCTAACAAGTTATACGCCGGCGTTATGATAGGCTACGCCAATGCGGGTTCAATAAAAACCGAAAAAGAAAACGGCTCCGTCTACGGGGACGGCAAAGGTACATCGCCTAGCGTCGGTATATACGCCACTTTGATAAATGACGACAAATGGTTTGTGGATTTGGCGGCAAGGAACTTTTGGACCAAACTGGATATGACGCACTATTCCGCTTCCGGCAATCAACTTAAATTTGAGCCGGAGCGCAACATATTCGCCCTAAGTTTGGAAGGCGGCAAAGAGTTTACCCGGGATTTGGGCGGGGATTCTTTTATCCGCATAGAACCTAAGGCTGAAATTGAATATATGTCCGCTTCTTCCGACGAAGTTAAAGTAAAAGGCGGAACGGGTGCATTGGCATACGACAAAGCAAACTATTTCAGCGCGAAAGGCGCGATTATGGCGGCTTACAGTATGCGCCAGCCTAATGGACTGCTTATAGAACCGCTTTTGGAACTTGCATACAGATATGAGTTTATGGGTGAAGGCGACGTAAGCTACGGCGGAGCGAAAGAAACCACAAGCCTTAAAGGCGGCACGCTTGAAGCCGGGCTCGGCATAAATATGCAGCTTACGGAAAACCTCTATTGGCACGCCGTGGGCAGTTATGAAGCCGGCGACAAACTGCAGGGTTGGGGCTTAAACGCAGGGATAAGGTATGCTTTCGGGGGGATTTCTTTCGGAAGCGGAACGAAAACCCGTAAAAATAACCGTAAAGAATCTTTCTATGAATACAACAGATATGACCGCGGCTACTATGACAGAGATTACGACGAAAAACCTAAAAAAGAAAAACAAAAAAAGGTAAAAAAGGCCAAAAATAACGATAAAACTTACGAAAGCCAGCCCGACAGCAACGAGATACGCAACGTAAGAAGGCGTTACGAGTTTTAAACGGCCCGTAAGTTAACCCCGTCATCTTGAAAAAAGCGGTTTCCGCTTTAATATATTTTTTATGACGCGGATAAATTTAATAGAGCCGAAAAAGCTTTACGATCAGCACCTGATAGCGGAATACAGAGAAATTTTTATGGTGCCCGCCGCTTTAAAACGCTCTTTAAAAGCAACAAACGGCGCGCGCCTTGATCATATACCTAAAAGTTTTACATTAGGCAAAGGGCACGTAAGATTTTTCTATGATAAAGGCAAATACCTTTACAAACGCTACGCGCTTTTGCGGGCGGAAATGATAAAGCGTGGGTTTAAGCCCGATATAAACAGAAAATTCCCCAAAGAAATATTTATAGAAAACAAATTATTTAACGACTGGCGACCTGATAAACTCGCCCGCGCCGTTATTATTCAGAGAATTAAGCAAAAAATAGCCCAAAAGCCCACTTGGTACCGCAAAAGCGTATAGGGGAAAATAACACAAAATAAAAAACAAATAAATCATCAGGATAAATTTTAGGCCCATAAATTTATTTTATGGGCCGAATTATATCTCTAAAATAAAGTTGTACGGGCGTTTATTTTATTTCGGCAATTTTATCTCCGGGTTTTCCTTTGATAACACTTTGGTCTTCTTTTTTACCAATTTGCCCTCTTTATATATTTCAAGCGTGTAATACAAAAGATTGCCGTTATTGTCATACTCCTCTATAAGAACCTGCTCATGTAAATTCCTAGGTCCAAAAGTGATTATTGCCTTATGCGTGCCGACGGGGACGCGGTTTTCGGAATTGTTAAAATCCACTATGCGCATATTGCCGCTGACTCTTTGTAATCCACCTAACTTTTTAGGCATAGCTTTTTGGTCAAAATTTTTGTTAATCAATTTACGCCCTTCTTTAGCTTCCATATTAATGTAAGTTCTGCTTTTAAAAAAATATACACCAGTATCTTTAGTATCACTGGAATAAGTCCTGCTCATATAGTTATAGCCTGAATTATAAGCGTTTGTTTTTTCTCCCTCAAAAGATTCTTTCCCTTCCGAAAATCTTATCCCGTCTTTGCAGAAAGATTCAAAATCCCTTTTTATCTTCAGAGCGTCGTCAAAAAGCATTATAATTCCATCGACGTCATCGCACTTCAGCGTCTGCGTCAAATTATCCATAATGCTTATACGGGGATTTACGGTAGAATAAATGATATCGGCATTATCCGCTGATTTTAATTGGTCCGCCAAACCTATCGAATGGCCCGTTTCATGCAACATTGCATAAAATAAATTCTTTTTGGGGGGCATAAAGTTATTTATAAAACTTTCAAGTTCATCCAGCAAAGCGGCCATTTTGGTATATTCATAATTTGGAGTTTGCAAAATGTCATTCTTTAATTGGGAGAATTTCTTTGAATTTGAATATACGTCTATAAATCTCGTAGGTATTACGATATGAGGTGCGGGATTAAAAGTGTAGTGAGGGGGCATTTTATCTAAATAGTTCATTTTTGAAAAAAATACATCTTCATAAAAAAACGAAATATCAGCAGCCGGGGCGGAAATAACTCCCGGAAGAGGATTAAGATATTTTAAATATTTTTCCGGATATTTGGAAAAATCACAATTTTCAAGTAAAGTCAGGTTAGGAGCCATTTCCAGCTTTTCCAAAACAGTGGCAAATTCCTTTTCCCTGCCGGACTGCCTTATAACCTTCGCCGGATAAGCCGTCCATATTTTAAAAACAAGTTTTATATAATCTTCAAAATCCGCCTTTGAAATTGCTTTAAGCCCGTCCTCGCTAACGTAAGAACAATATGAAATAGACTTTCCCGATGCAAGTTTTTCGGCCAAATATACGTTCTTGTTAATATTATAGGTGTAAAGCCTTGCCGCAGGTTTCGCATTAACCGCTACGGCAAAAAAACATAAAGATAAAACAGTAAAAATTTTATAAAGGGCTTTCATAAAAGCAATCTCCTTAAGTGCTACATAAGGAGAGTTTACATTTTATTTACACAAATCAACAGGGTCAAAAGACCTATATGCAAAGCAAAAATTTAACTTTTAATAAAAATTAGGAAAAATTTTGATAAATTTTATATAATATTTATGTCAAAGAAATACAATTTGCAGTTTTCATACGCCCCCATAGCTCAATGGATAGAGCACCTGCCTTCTAAGCAGGGGATATAAGTTCGATTCTTATTGGGGGTATTTGTTTTGGAATATAGTTTAAAATTTTGTGCCCAAATTTGGGCACAATCGGGTATAAACAGGGCTTTTAAGGCCCTTTATTTTTTTGTGCTTCTTAATATTTCAAACATATACTAGGGCGCAAATATTTTACTCTCCTTTTATGTTACAATAGCTTTATGAAAAAAACCGTAATTTTTGATTTGGGCGGGGTTCTTGTGGATTGGAATCCCAGATATTTTTACCGTTCCGTTTTTAACGATGACGAGAAAATGGAAGATTTCCTTTCCTCTTGCTGCAATTCCGAGTGGATAGTTGCGATGGACGCCGGCATTACGGCTAAAGAAAATATCGCCCGCGGGCAAAAAGCCTGCCCGAAATACGCCAAAGAATTGGCCCTTTACGACGAAGGCTGGTATAGTATGTTCGGCGGAGCGATAGAAGGAACCGTAGAGATACTTAAAAATTTGAAACGGGCCGGAACGCCGCTTTACGCTTTGACGAATTGGTCGGCGGAAAAATTCCCTTGGGCAAAAGAGAACTTTCCTTTCTTTAATTTGTTTGACGGAATAGTCGTTTCCGGAGAGGAAAAAATCATAAAGCCCAATCCCGAAATTTACAAACGGCTTTTAAACCGCTATAACCTTAAAGCCGAAAACTGCATTTTTATAGACGATAGTCCCGCCAATGTCGCCGCGGCCCGCGCGCTAGGAATGGAGGGGATAGTGTTTGTTTCTCCGCTGAGCCTTAAAAAGCAGCTTTCCGCATTGGCTCAATAAAACTGACGCATATTGAACCTTTCTCTAAAATGTCTTATAATATCAAACGCAAGCTATAAATTATAACGGAGAGTAATTAAATGGAATTATTTAAAAAATATTTCGTTAACATCGTAACCAAAAAATACATTGCTTTTGAAGGATCAGCCGGCAGAGAAGAGTTTTGGTATTTTACGCTTTTCGCAGCTATAATAAGCTTAGTTTTAGGCTTGATTTTCGCTTTCTTGGCAGGGCTTTTTAATTTGGCGATATTGCTGCCGTGGCTCAGCGTAGCGGCAAGACGCCTTAGAAATGCCGGGCACAGCCCTTGGTGGCTTTTAAGCTTGATTTTCGGCATCGGTATTTTTATAGTGCTTGGTTTATGCACTTTACCGAGCATAAAAGCTTCAAAATAAATAAAATTCAAACTATTGAAAAGGCGGCTTTAAAAGCCGCCTTTTTGCTTTTAACAAATTGCTTCCTGCGCGGATTAATCGGCGGAAGATATTTTATCTATTTCTTCAAGTTCTTCCTCGGTAAAAGAAGGGAACGCCATTACGCCCAGATTTTCTTTGACTTGTTCCGGGCGGCTCGCGCCGATAATCACGCTTGTAACGGCTTCGTCGCGCAAAACCCAGTTTAAGGCCATTTGCGCCAAAGTCTGCCCGCGTTTTTCGGCAACTTTGTTTAAAGCCACTATCTGCAAAAGCCTTTCGGGCGTCAAATCCGCGCGTTTTAAAAATCTGCCGTCTTTGGCGATACGGCTGTCCGAGGGAACACCGTTTAAATATCTGCCCGTAAGAAGACCCTGCGCCAAAGGGCTGAAAGCTATCAGGCCGAGGCCGTTTTTCAAAGCGTATTTTTTAAGGCTGTTCTTTTCTATGGTTCTGTCAAATATGGAATATCTTATTTGATTAATTACGAAGGGACAATTAAGATTTTTTAATATTGCAGAGGCTTTTTCGGTGGTTTCCGCATCATAGTTGGAAATCCCCGCATACAAAGCTTTGCCGGATTTTACGGCTTGATTCAATGCGCCCATAGTTTCTTCAAGCGGGGTTTCTTTGTCCATACGGTGAGAGTAAAATATATCCACGTATTCAAGCCCCATACGTTTAAGGCTTTGGTCAAGGCTGGCAAGCAGATATTTGCGGCTGCCGTTATCTCCGTAAGGGCCGGGCCACATCAAATATCCGGCTTTTGTGCTGATTATAAGTTCGTCGCGGTAAGGTTTTAAATCCCCGTTGATTATTTTGCCGAAGTTTTCTTCCGCCGCGCCGGGAATCGGCCCGTAATTGTTGGCAAGGTCAAAATGGGTTATGCCGTTGTCAAAAGCCGTAAAGCAAATGGCTTTCATATTGTCAAAATCATCATTGGTGCCGAAATTGTGCCACAACCCCAAAGAAACCGCCGGTAATTTAAGCCCGCTCAATCCGCAGCGGTTGAACTTCATTTTAGAATATCTGCTTTCGTCAGCTTTGTACATAGAAAACCTCCGTTACAATAAATTTATACCGTTTGCGGAACATTCCTCCCGCATACCTTCCGGCCATAAAGAGGCCTGTACTTCCCCTATATGCGCTTTGCCCAGCAAAAGCATACACAGACGGCTTTGGCCTATTCCGCCGCCTATGGTAAGCGGCAATTTATCCTCTAAAATCAATTTGTGATAAAGATACTTTTTACGTTCCGGGCAGCCGGCGGCTTCAAGCTGTTTTTGCAAGGAGCCGGCATCAACGCGTATGCCCATAGAAGAAAGCTCAAAAGCGTCTTCAAGCACTTCATTGTAAACCAACAAATCCCCGTTTAAAGCCCAATCGTCATAATCCGGCGCGCGCCCGTCGTGGGGAAGGCCGTTTTTTAAAGGCCCTCCTATGCCGGAAACAAACACCGTTTTATGTTCTTTGGTTACGGCCCTTTCCCTTTCCTTAGGGGTAAGCGCGGGGTACTTGGATTCCAAATCGGCGGCGGAAATAAAATAGACTTCGCGGCTGATTTCTGTTTTTACGGCGGGATACTTCGCCTTAAGTTCCTGTAAGGTGTCCGCCAAAACGCCGGTTATCTTTAAAACTGTTTTTTTAAGCGTATCCATATTGCGCCGCTCTTTATTAATTATAAGCTCCCAATCCCATTGGTCAACGTAGATTGAATGGAGATTATCCGTTTCTTCGTCGCGGCGTATGGCGTTCATATCGGTATATAAGCCTTCGCCCGGTGCGAAAGAGTAAAGCTTAAGGGCCATACGCTTCCATTTTGCCAAGGAATGCACTATAACGGCTTTTACGCCGGTCTGCTTTAAATCAAAAGAAACGGGCCTTTCGACTCCGTTCAAATCGTCGTTAAGGCCGCTGTCTTCTTCCACGAAAAGCGGAGCGGAGACCCTTTCCAAATTAAGCGCCGAAGCCAGCTTGCGCTGGAAAGTGTCTTTGATAAATTTTATCGCTCTTTGAGTTTGCCTTAAATCCGTAGAGCTTTTATAGTTTTCCGGGAGTATAAGTTTCTTCATTAATAAATTGTATAAAAAAGCCCGGCAAAAGTGGGGAAATTGACAAAAACCTCGTTTTTTGATATTTTTTTCTCAGGGAGAGCCTCATATAAACTTTAATATGAGGTTTTTTAATGCTTATAACAGATTTTTCCCAAAATCCCGCCATAAACAAAAGTGTAAAACTGACGGAAATCGCCGCCTGTACCAACGGCAGAAGCGAATGCGTCAGCCTGCTGGCAACAGGCTCCGTTATCGGCGGAGAAATACAATTGCAGGTAAGCCAAGACGACGCAAACTATTATCCTCTCACCGATGAAAACGGCGTTCAGATTATTTTAAAACCTAATACGCCTTTATATCTTAAATTCGCCAATTTGTATTTAAAATGCAATTTAAGCGGCATTTCTTCCGACAATCTTAAAATAACGGTGCAGTAAAATGCGAACTTCCCTTATAACATCTCTTAAAGAGAGCTTGAAGTTTAAGAGCGGATGCGGATTTCTGCCAACAAATTATAATTGGACAAAACCGGCTTGCTGGCCGGAACTGCGCAATATAACCCCAAACGGAAGCATATCTTTGCTTATATGCGATAAATATCCTTATCTTGACTTCTCCGCATCGTGTACCGGTGGATACTGCGTAACAATAGACGGCAATATGTATGCTTTATACGACAGCGGCGCACCGTGCCATATAGCGATATCGGATATATCATCGCTTGGAATACTATCCGATTATCCGGAAGCGCTGACGCTACATACTGTAAATATAACGCCGCGCAATGCCGGCGGGCGGATATCTTCCTTTAAATGTTTTGCGGCTGATACCGGTATAAAAGAAGAACAAGGCATTTTGTGGGCGCATTTTAACATTGAGGAAACAATAAATTTATATCTTGCATTCAGCCGCAGCAATATGGAATACGCGAACCCTATGCTTACGGCAGTAACGGCAAAAAACAATTTGATAAAAGTTTCTTCAATACAGGAAACTTTTTATTTATGTTCTATGCTTGAGTATCTGCCGGCGTTTGACTTTTCCCATACGCCAAGCAGCATTTCGGCTTCATTCTATTTATGCTCAAAGTTAAAGGATATCAATCTTCAGAATACGGCTTTTACCAATATGTATAATTCCTTTACCGGCGCGCAAGAAATCGAAAAGATAAACATTTTCGCCCCGAAATGGGATAAACTTCAAACAGCTTCGGAATTTCTCGTAAATCTGCCGAAACTTAATATGCCTATACTCGACTTAAGCGAAGCGGATCTGCTGGAAAGTGTCAAATGCTATGGCAATTCCCAAACGCCTATGAGCGGATTTAAGGGATTGCTTGTCAGCAACAAAGCAAAATTCAACGGCAGCGCGCCTCAAATAAAACTTGATTATACGGGACTTGACAAAAAAGCTCTTAAATCGCTTTTTGAAAGCCTGCCGCAAGTTTATGATTCTCAAAAAATAAGCATTATCGGCGCGGAAGGGACAACAGATCTCACTCAAGAAGATATCGCCTCGGCGACGGATAAAGGATGGGAGGTGCTGCTGTGAAGTATCAAAAAATTGAAGACCCGGAAGGAAAATATATCGGGGAAGACGGCAAATTATACACTTTGCTTTTCTGCAACCGAGCCATTGGCCCTAAAGGGGAAAATATAAACTGGGGGGAATTTAAAACTTTAAAATCCGCCCTGAAAAAACTTACGCTGAAAAAATTATAAAACAATCCCCGGCCGACAAAGCCGGGGATTATAGCTAATAACGCAAATTATTTTAGTTTTCCGTCAATTTGTCCGCAACGGCCTTTACGGCCCGCTTAAGCTTCTCCATAGTTTTATAAAACGCCCGGCCGCTTTTGGATATAGGGTCCTCCAAATCTTTTTCTTCCCCGTATGCATAATCCAACAAAAGATATATTTTATCCGAAAATTCGGAATATTTATCCAGTAAATAATCAAGTTGGTCTTCCGTCATTACCAAAATCAAATCCGCCTTTTGCATATCCGCCCCGGAAAGCAAAGCGGCGCAATGCCCGTCAAACAGGATATTTTCTTCTTTTAAGAATTCGGTTATTTTTGATGGAACGCTAAAATAAGACTGGGCGAAAATCCCTCTGGAAAAGACATTTATGTCCCTGCGGTTCTTTTCCGATAAAAACTTTTTCAGCAGTTCCTGCGCGCTGAAACTGCGGCATATATTGGCGTGGCAGACAAAACATATATTCATATAAAGTAACTATATCAAATTTTATAGAATAAATATTATGGGATTAATATATTCTGTTTTACTTATGGCAGCGATGCTGTTCCTTACCGTGTTCTTCGGAGGGGGAGAACCATGGGTTCAGCTTTTTACTTACGCTTTTGTATATACGGGGGCCGTAATTCTTTTGTTCAAAAGGCGGCGCATCTACTTGCCAAAAGCGGGAAAAATTATAGCCTCGGTTCTGATATCGCTTTTTATATTATCCTTGCTGCAAGCCTTAAATCCCAGAACCTTGCTTGACGCAAAAACATTTATTCCTTTTACTTTTTCGCCTCTTTATACATGGCAGGCCGCGCAAAGAATACTGTTCGGGATTTCGCTTTTCTATATAGTAACCAATGCGATAGAAAGCTCCAAATATACAAAACTCCTTCTTATAATGACGATAATATGCGCCTTATATGCTTTGTGCGCCGCTTTAATGTATAAAGGTTGGCAATACAGTTTTTTGCTTACAGGTTTTAAAACCCACTCTTTCGGCCCTTTTATAAGCAGAAATCACGGCGCGGCTTTTATGATGATGTCATTTTTTTCGGCCGCGGCGTTATTTTTGCCGTCTTTTTTCAATAAGGAAAGGGATTTTAACAATCAAAACGGATATAAAAAAATCTTTTTCATTTTTATATTGATTTTATTGTTTTTCGGCGTTTTTGCCACCAGATCAAGGGGGGGAATATTATCTTTTATTATCGGCCTGTTTACGCTTGCGTGGACGCTTGTGCTGTCTTTATCTGAAACTAAAAGAAACAAGATACTCTTTTTATCCGTTTTAGTTGGCGCCGGGCTGATATTAATTGCAATCGGCGTGAATAACATTGATTTTATAAATTCTTTTTCCAGGAGAAGCGCAGGGTTTTCCTGGTCGGTAAGAAAAGCATTGTATGCAAGCGGTTTGGATATGCTGAAAGATTACCCCCTTACCGGCGTGGGATATGACGCTTTTTCCGCAGCGTTAGGGCCATATTTTCCGCAAGGGATAAACAGATTCGTCCTTCGCCTTCACAGCGATTGGCTGGAACTGCTTCTATCTGTAGGAATCCCCGTTTTTACCGCTTTGGCGGCGGCCTGCATATATGTCCTGAACCTGTTTTTAAAAAGAATAAAACGCTTGAGTTCAGATAAAAAAATAATGTTTTGTTCTCTTTTATCGGGCATTACAGCTTTCTGCGCGGCAAATATTGTGGATTTTCACTTTCATTTAGCGGCAACATATATGATGTTTTTCATTTTTTTGGGAATATTATGCTGCGAAACCTTCTGGCACGAAGAAGTATCACCCTTTAAAATATCTTTCTATTTAAAGCCGCTTTTTCTGGCGGCCGCGGCGGTATGCCTTTATTTTTCCTATTTGGAAACAACCGCCTGGCGGCAATACGTAACTGCGCGTATGTACGGAAACGAAAACAAATTAACTTATTACAAATCGGCCGCGGAAATATATCCAATCCCCCGATACGCCGAATTATCGGCTACGGAAAGTTATAATATGTCGTTAAACAAACGCATTACTGCCGAAAAAGCGCAAAATTACAAAAAACAGGCGGCGGATTTATCGGAAAAATATCTTAAAATGTATCCCAAGGAAAAACAACTCTCAAAGATTTACGCCTTAACCCATTAACAGCAGCTATAAATGATATAATATATTATATGAACAAATTTATACCCCTATTTATACTGACTTTCTTTACCTTGGCCTGCACAACCCGGGAAAATATAAAAGAAAAGCCTAAATTAGGCCAAAATAATATTTTAACCGATATACAAAATCAAATAGAAAACATAAGAATTTCTAATGATTATTTATTGCAGCCCGGCGATCTGCTTGAAGTAAAAGTCTATATGGAAGAAAATATGGACAGAACTTTAAGAATCAGCGCAAACGGGACGATAACTTTCCCGCTGGTCGGCAATATAAAAGTTGGGGGGATGTCCGTCGCCGCGGCGGAAGGGAAACTTTCCGACGAATTAAAAAGATATATCAAAAATCCGCAAATATCTATGCTGATAAAAGAATACGGCAATAAAACCGTGTATCTTTTGGGCCAAGTGCAAAAACCCTCCGCAATAGAAATACCGCCGGAAAAGCCTCTTACCGTGCTTGAAGCCATAACCTCCGTAGGCGGTTTTACGGATATCGCGGCGCCTTCAAAGGTGAAAGTGCTGAGAATGGAAAACGGCCGTCAAAAAGCGATAGACGTTGATATCGCGCAAATAACAAAATACGGACAGAAATCATTGGATATAACCCTTATGCCGGGCGACGTCGTATTTGTCCCGCAGAGTATGTTCTAGGATGACGAAATGAATACCATACAAGATAATGACAATTTGGATTTTAGTTACTATTTTGGAGTAATATTAAAAAGATTTTGGCTCTTATTGCTTATAATGACCATAAGCGTAAGCGCGGCCGTTGCCGTCAACGTATTAATGCGTCCGGTTTATAAGACATCGGCCTTAATGATGATAAACCGCGAAGATTCCGGAAAGATTGACAGCAATACTATCACTTCCTGGAACAGCGATGAAGATTATTACAGAACCCAGTATAAACTGCTGGAATCACGCACCCTTTTACAGCAAGTCTACGACCGGCTTTCATTACAGGATTATCCGGAATTCGCCGATCCTTTAGGCTGGCAAAAACTTAAGGATAGAATTAACGTATCCCCTATCCCCAGAAGCCGCTTGGTAACAATAGAAGTTAAATCATTTGATCCCGTTCTTGCCGCGAAAATAGCCAACACCTTAAGCAACACTTTTATACAAAACAACTTAAACGACAGAATATCTATGGGCCAAGACGTAATTAAAGCTTTGGAAAGCACCGAAGCCAGCCCTCAGGAAGAAGAACTTTTAAACTCAATGCCGCAGGTGGTCAACAGCGATTTTATAAAAACCTTAAAGCAACAGGAAGCGCAGGTGGAAGGCGAGCTGGCCAATTTAAAAGCGAAATACACCAATAATCATCCTGACGTAATATCAAGAATAAATCAGCTTAAAGCCCTTAAAAATAAAATAGCATTAGAAACAAGAAGGCTTGTACAAAGCATAAAAATAGAGTTGTCCGGGCAGTTTTCCGCAAACAATATCAGGATTATAGACCCGGCCGGAGTGCCTCAAAAAGTTTACCTCCCCAAGAAAATGATAAACTTGGCGGCTTCCGTACTCTTCGGTTTTATATTTGGGGTAATAATTATATTTATAGTGGATTTTTTAGATCAAAGCATAAAAAGTTCGGACGACTTGGAAAAGAAACTCCAAATCCCGTTCTTGGGCTTCTCTCCTTACGAAAAATTCAATAAAAGAGATTCGGAATACGGCGTAATGCTGAAAGAGGGCAATTATCTTATGGCGGAAAACATAAGAAACATAAGGACAATGCTGAACTTTGCGCTTAAGTCAAACAATGCCAAATCAATATTAATAGCAAGTTCTTTGCAAGGGGAAGGAAAAAGCAACATATCCGTAAATTTATCCGTAGCTTTTGCGCAAACCGGCAAAAAAGTTCTGCTGGTGGACGGGGATTTGCGTCGTTCCCGCTTGCACAAACTGTTTAAACTCAGCTTGGAAAAAGGCCTAAGCAATTTATGGACCGACGACGAAAGCAAAAACTCTTTTGAAGATAATATATATCATACCGAAGTGCAAAATCTTGACGTTATGACTTCCGGGCAAAGGCCTCCCAATCCGGCGGAACTGCTTAACACTCCGCTTTTGGATTCTTTCGTAAAATGGGCTGAAGAAAAATATGACTTACTCATTATAGACTGCCCCGCTTTAATGCCCGTCAGCGACACATTGCTTTGGGGCCGCTTAATAAATAAAGCCTTATTTGTAATAAGATACGGCAAAACAAACGGCAATATAGCAAAAATAGCCTTAGAAAGGCTGCAGCATACGTCGATAAAGGTGCTTGGCGGAGTAATAAGCCAATACAACCCGGGAGGATTAACCTCCTATCGTAAGACTTATCATTACTACAGCCAAGAGAAATAACCTTATGAAAATTCTTGTTTTAGGCGGAACCGGCGCAATGGGGCACCATTTGGTTAATATCTTGGCAAAAGAAGGGCATAGCGTAACTGTTACCAGCAGGAAAGAACGCACCGGCTCCGATAATATCTCTTACGTCCGTGGCAATGCGAAAGATTATACTTTTTTGCGTCCTTTGCTTTTAAGTACAAAGTGGGATGCCGTTATCGACTTTATGGTTTATGTCCCGCAAGAATTTGCCCAAAGAGCCGAATTGTTTTTAAATTCCGCAAAACAATATATTTTCCTAAGTTCGGCAAGGGTTTATGCAAACTCTGACGCCCCGATTACGGAAAGTTCCCCAAGATTGCTTGACGTCAGCAAGGATAAACGCTTTCTGTCAGATGAAAAATACGCCTTAGCCAAAGCCAGGGAGGAAAATATCCTTTTCTCTTCTAAAAATAAGAACTGGACTATTATCCGCCCATATATAACTTATGACGAGCGGCGTTTGCAGCTTGGCGTCTTGGAAAAAGAAATATGGCTTTACAGAATATTAAACGGGAAGGAAATTCTATTTTCCAAAGATATAGCGGGGAATCTTACCACTTTAACATACGGCAGGGACGTAGCGGAAGCCGTGGCGAAATTGACCGGGAACCCGAAAGCTATGGGAGAAGCGTTTCATATCACCACGGAAGAATCGATAAAATGGTCTGAAGTGCTGGATATTTATGCAGGAGTCCTTTCCGAAAAACTGGGCCGGAAGGTTTCTCCGCGCATTATAGAAAAAGCTCTCAATTTAAGCGCAAAGCGCGCAAAATACCAAGTGCTTTACGACAGATATTACGACAGAGTTTTCAATAACGATAAAATTAAATCCGTTTGCCCGGAAATTAAGTTTACGCCCGTAAGAACCGGCCTTAAGAATGCTTTGGAAAAATTCCTTCAAAAACCTTCTTTCATTACCGATAATCTTTGGCTAAATGCCAGGGAAGACGCTTTTATGGGGGAAACCACACCCCTAAAAGAGATAACCGGCTTTAAATCTAAAATAAGATATATTCTGTTAAGATACGCCCCTTTCATAGGGGAAAAGATATAAAACGTCTTTATCTAATTATTTTTGACAGAATTGAGCGCATAGGCTTAAGAAACAAGTCTTTCTCGTAAGAGTTTAAAGCAAACAACCACAAAACCGCCGCAAAAACAGAACCGTATACAGATATTTTTACAATCATAAACACAAGACGCCCATTCGTCGGGAAAGCGGCGTTTAACGCATAGCCGGCGGAACCTACAATAAGTACCGACGCCGCAATCTTGCCAATTTCTCTAAAAAACGCGCCAACCGCCACGCCTTGCTTTATGTAATAAATGTTTATAAGCAGCCCCTTCCCCAAGAAAAGGCAAAATCCCGTTGCCGCCGCGCAGCCTATCGGGCCGTACAGCTTGCCCAAAGGTATCCCTATCAAGATATTAAGCAGCGCCGTGGCGGTATATATATACGCCCTTGCGGCATGTTTATTTTTGGCTTGCAATATGGCTATCCCGGTATTTTGAACCACATCCAGGAAGTATGCGCTCATAATTATAACAGCCACATAATAGGATATATTAAATCCGTCGCCGAGCCAAAAGTATATGAAATCAGGCCCGAATATGATAAAACCGCTAAGTATCAAAGATGCCAATACAAATTGAAGACGGCCTGTTTTAATAAAAATTTTATTTATTTCCTCGTTGGCGTTATCGCGCAGACACAGGGAAGATATTTTTGGCAGGAAGACACCGCTCACCCCGCTTGAAATCGACAAATAAAACGATGATATCTGCATTCCCACCGCATATACCGCAACCGCCACAGTTCCGCTTACCGCGCCCAATATCACGGCTCCGCTGCGCCAATAGACTTGGTCCATAAGAATATGTATAAAAATGAAAGAGGAAAACAAAAGAACCTCGGCCGCGAAGCGGTTGCTCCACTCGTGAAGTCTGAAACTGATTTTAAGCCTTGCGAAAGAATAATATATATTCATTGCTATTACCAGCAAATTCATAGAAACTTGCGTTATTACAAGCAGCAATACGTCGGCTTTAAGCGATAAAACACCGTATACTATAAGCGGCTGGAGCAGTATCTTAAACAAATTAACGCCCCTGACGAAAATAAATCGCTCATGGGAATTTATCGCCGCCGTAAATACGTGGGAAGGAATACTGACAAATACATTGAAAAGCAAAATCAAGAATATTCGCTTCGCCTTAAGCAAATCCGAAGGCACAAGACTTTTTGAATACAAAGGATCTATACATAAATAAAAAATCACGCCGAGCAAAAGCACAAACAAACCTATTGCGCCGTAAAGTATCCCGGATACGGACAAAACGTTTTCCTGCTCTTTCTTGTCTTTGCGCTCCAAAGCTTGGGAATAGTATTTCGTAATGGTGCTAGCCAAGGCCAAATCAAGCAAGCCGAGCGAAGCCGCAACCGAACCCATAAGTTCATAAAGGCCGTATTGCGATTTTGTCAAAAAAGAAATCAGCATCGGCACATAAATAAAGCCTATAAGGCTGTTAGCGCCCATAGAAAGATAAGATAATATTACCCCTGCTTTACGTTGATTCATTTTATAAAAACTCCGCAGAGTTTATTGTTATTTTCGTTCTTATATTGCTTGGATTGCTTAGATAGGTTTCATAGGGTATAACGGCGGTCCAATCCGGGCGGTACCTTATGATAACGCTTTGATAAATGACCGTCATCAGCAATATCACCGTAATGCACAGCGCCCGCGCATTTCGCTTTGGCAGAAGGGAAACCGCCTTCGGTATCGATATCATATAGAAAACCGACATATAAATAAACAAACGGGCGAATATCGTACCTATAAAGCCCAGCAAAGTTATTTCAATCAAAAATATATTGGCAAAAAGAAGAAACTTCATTTCCTTGCCTTCAAATGAATTTTCCCACGATGGTTCGCACTTTCTCTTAACGCAATAGCAGAAGAAGTTAAAGCAGAAAATACAAACGCTTAACATAAGCAGCATAAATGAAGCCGGCTTAAAGTTTAAACCCCACCAAATGCTCTGCATATAACCGGCATAAGGAGTATATTTTACCGCAAACAGAAACGAAGTCAGCCCTATAACGCTTGCAGCCCCGTACACAAAAATGTTCGTCAAACGAAGTTTCAGCGGATATAAAAAATAAATTATTGTAAAAAACAACGCCGAAGTATGTATAAATGAAGCGGTAACGGTTATCAATATAAAAGGGATAAACTTCCTTTTTATGATAAAGGGGTAGGAAAATAACAATATCGCCACGGCCAAGGCCTGCCTTAAGGCGTTCATATCATAAAAGAACTTGCCTATGGTAACGTAAATTATCACGCCAAGCCAAAATATGCCCGTATTCTTTTCTATAAAGCGCAGTGTGGAAAACGCAATAAAAAAACCTGTTACAACAAACAAAAGCTGAGGAGAATAAGAAAAATAAGCAAGCGCCCTGTTTAAAAGCAAATAGCCGTATTCCAAATGTAAAAAAGAAAGCGAGGAAAGAGAACCGGCCCCGGCGCATAGCAAATAGATATTATAATAATTGACAGTGTCTTCCCCGACGTTTACCGAGCGCATACCCATAATCAGCCCCAGTTCGGCAAGCATAAGCAGAAAAAACAGTTTTCTCGTAAAATTATTCCGCTTAAAGCCGAAGCATATTATCGCTTGCAAAAGTATTAAGCATATAAAAAGAATATATTGCCCCATATCATTCCTTTAATCGGTTAAAAACGGCTTTTAAGGAAGAGGGGTTATATTTCCACTCGGTAAGGACCTCACCGTTTTTTGTGTATTTTTGCGGTAAGAGCACCGCGCTTTTTATATCCGGGTAATAATTCGCCGTATAACAAATTTTATTTTTAAAAGGAAGTTTATCAAACGCTTCTATAAGTTCTTTGGTGCAAAAATCAATTTCCGCCATTTTAACCAGCATATTGCTCTTGTTTATTCTGGTTTTGCGCTTTTGCCATTTTTCGCGGGCTTCTTCCTTAGTTTTATAATGCAGAAAATGGATTTCTATATCGCCCGGTAAAACCCCGACGGGGTACTTTTTGCCGGCCAGATCCGATTTCTTACAATAATATTCGGATTGTTCCGCTTCTATAAAAGAAAGTTCCGCCGCCATGACCGTATCAAAGTTCAAAAGAAGCTTTATGTAACACGGCATTGGTATAAACAAACCTATAAAAGGACTTCTATACTCAAGGCCATAATACTGATACATTATTCCGCCCCAACAATTGTTGCTGATTATGGTAAAATCCCTGTTTTTAAGGCCTATTTTTCTTAGCGGAGAGAAGAGCGTCCTTAAATATTGCGGATATTTCGCTTTAAGTTTAGCAAGGAAAGGAACTTTCCGCAAAAGAGCTTTTATCTTATTTTTCATTTAAAGCCGTCCCGTAAAAATCATTTAGTTTATTTATTATCGACTTAACGCCGAATCCGGCTTGTTCTATTGTTAAACTTTCGTCTTTCCTTATAAAAGTTTTTGTATTTGCCAAAATTATATCTGCCCATCTGGCGGGAGAGTTTTTTAACGATATCTTAAACGTGTGTATGATATGGACATTATCAGGCACCTCATCTGAAATAAAGCATGGTAACCCGCAGGCTTGCGCTTCTGCCGCAACCAATCCAAAACCCTCGTATAAAGACGGAAGAACAAAAATATCCATAGCCCGATAAAGATCTTCCGGCTTATCGTATACGCCCATAAAAAGGGTGTTTTTCTCCATACCAAGGCTTTTAGCTTTTTCTTTTGTCGCCTGTTCCAAAGGCCCCATACCTGCCATAATCAACTTGCAGTCCGGTCTTCGTTTAAGCAATTCCGCAAAAACATCAAGCAAAAAGAGTTGGTTTTTCTGCTCGCAAAAACGGCCTATATGGCCCAGCACCAAATCACTTTCGCCCAAGCCCAGCTTGGCCCTTATTTCCGCCCTTTTATGCGGATTAAAAGCAAATTTTTTACAGTCTACGGCATTGTTTAGGATTTCGTATTTGGCGTTTTTGCCGAACAGGAAATCGCCCGCTTTCTCCGAACACGCCGCTTTTACATCCGCCATATTCTTTACGCACGCAAGCATCAGGCCGGCAAAAAATCCTTTTATTTTACTATCGGAATATTTCGGGTTATGGCTGTGCAGAATAATCTTCTTTACGCCGTAGATCCGCGCCAACGGGAAAAACAAAAAGTTATACTGCGTAACATGGCTGTGAAAAACGGAATAATTGCCTTCTTTAAAAATCTTATATGCCGAGGCTAAAAATCCCAAAGGGCGTCTGCGGGGGGAGGGCATAGTATAAACCCTGCCGCCCAGTTTTTTTATTTCGCTCTCATAGCTTTTTTCGCGTTCATAGCAGACAAGGAAGTCAAACTGCACTTTGCTTCTGTCAATCTCGCGGTACCAATTCATCACCACGGCCGCAACGCCGTTGGCAAGACCGAGGCTCGGCACAGCGTGCAAAATCCTCACAGGCGATTTTGACGGGAAATTGGTGGAAGAGGTATCATTCATTTTCTTATCTATTTTTTAATTATATTGATTATTTTCTGGGCTTTATCTTGACCTATTACGCATTTGGCGAATTCTTTGCCCTTACGCATAATTTCAGAGCGCAAATCCTTAGGACGGCTGAGGTCGTAAAACTCTTTAATGAAATCGGCGTCGGAACTCATTTCCGTAAAAACTTCAAAAAATACCGGATTCTCGCTCTTTTCGTTCATAAATTGAGCATAGGCCTGTTCAAAAGAATCTTTATCCTTTGCGCAAAGGTATGTAAATCCGTTTTCCTTTACCCAGCCTTCGGCTTTAGTGTTATGGCGCGCGGTAGTGTGCAAATCGCTGTTTTTGTTGCGGTATATGCCGTTATAATAAAACTCTTCGCCGCCGTGATTGTTTATCATCAATATTCTTACGTTTTTGCCTATATGGCGAAGCCTTAAAGCATTCATATCATAGAAAAACGCCAAATCGCCTATTATCAAAAAGGCAAGTCCCTGTGCCGCACTCGCCTGCCCCAAGAAAGAGGACAAACACCCGTCTATTCCATGCGTACCGATATTGGCGTAAACGCGGATATTATCTTTAAGTTTAAAAAAGTTTGTTATGCGTATGGCATTATTTATGCTGAGATGCAGTATTGAACCTGAAGGAATATTCTCCACAACCCTTTTGACGGCATAGATATTGGAATATTTAAAATCGGGATAAATGATTTCAGACTGCTTTTCGCTAAGCAAATTGTGGTAGAGCAAGTCATTTTTGGCGTCAGCCGGCGCATATTCGTTAAAATATTTGAAAAAATGAAGGGGGGAGCATTCAAAAACAGACGTCAAACTCTTAAACAAATCCACCTGGCGGCCGTCCTCTTGGATAAGCCAATGTTCAAATTCTCCGGCGTGCTGTCTAAGGGATTCTTTCAGCCCCGACATTACCTGCCCGCCGAAGAAGATTACCACCTCGGGCAGAAGCTTTTTAAACATATGCGTCGGCATATAGCGCGAATCCAAAAAAACCGAAGAATTTAATGTTCCTTCCCCGCCGATGTTTGAAGTATATTCAACAGATATGGAACAATTATATTTACGGAAAAAAGTATCAATTTCTTTTCTGAGTTCATCGGAAATCCAGCTGTTCTGCCCGCATACCACTAAAATTTTTTTACAAGAGGCAAGCTTTTCCGCCTTTTTCGCCCATTCGTCTTTGGGGGAAGAGAGTTCCAAAAGGTCAAATTTCGTAACTTCCGGGAGAGTTTGCGCCGTAAACGAACGGTTGTAATAACGCATAGGAATATTTATGTGGACCGGCCCTTTGCCGTGATGATTAAGTTCCGTTAAAGCCTCGTTTACCAACCTTTGGCAGAAAATAAAATCGTTATGATTTTCAATCTCTGGCAAATTGACCGACTTTTTTACGTGCCTGTCGTACATTCCCACCTGGTCTATCATTTGATCTTCCCACTGTCCCAACATTGCGGGGTTTCTGTCGCTGGTAAGAACCAGTAATGGAACATTTTGATAAAAGGCTTCCGCAACCGGCGGCCAATAATTGCAAGTCGCCGTGGAAGAAGTGCAGGATATTACAACAGGTTCCTGCACCTGCTGAGCCAAACCCAAAGCAAAGTATCCGGCGCTTCTTTCATCTACCACGGAGTAGCATTTAAAATATGGATCTTCCTCTACCGAATGTACAAAAGGCACATTCCTTGATCCGGCCGAAAGGACGCAATGCCTTATCCCGTATTTTTTAAGCAAAGCTATTATTATTTGATATTGTTTAAGTTCTGTATACATTTGGCGCTCCGATAGTTAATGGTAAAATTAAGGTATTAAATTCTTCTTTAAATAGTTTAAGCCCTTCTCCCTAAGTTCAGATATCTTCCCGTTGACGGCGTTCCAGTCCGTTTTGCGGGAAAGGACTTCTTCCAATTTATCAAAACCGGCCATTTTCCGGCCGCTTAACCCCAAGGAATCAAGCAGATATGTCATTTTGTTTACGTTTATTGTACGAACAAAAGCCGCAAACGGCGTATTTGTCAATGCGGAAATAACGCTTCCGTGGAAAGTATCGGTAACTACGGCCTTCGCATTTTTTATTACGCTTAAAAGTTCCAGAGGATTAAGATTTAAGTTTATATCCGCCCATTTATGATAGTAACCGGCAGAAACTACTGTCAAATTGTTTTTCGCCGCATAGTTTTTAATCAAAGAAACTTCCCTTTCGTCGTTCATATTGTTATCGTAGGCATAAACGACAAGGTATTTGTCCGCAGGCTTTTTAATTGATAATGATTTAAGTTCATTTTCAAAGCCGTAGAGCAAAACGGGATCGAAATTTATTTCAGGCTCAAGCGAGGTAACTTCTTTAACCGTATTAAAAGAAGCTCCGTCCCTTACGCATAAGGCCTTAAAACTCTTTAACCCGCTTGAAATAAGCGCGCCGCAATTTCTCCTGATAACTTCCGCCGCGTCCGTCTGTCCGAAGCTGGCCGCATAAGATATTATATTCTTGCACGGTACTCCGTGTCCGTACATTATCATATTTACGCCGACTTCCAAAGAAAAGACTTCGTCGCTGCCAACCAAAACATAGTCCATATCACTTTGGAATACGGACATAAAATCATAATTTTCCGTCTTAAAACGATTGAGAGTTCTGTATTTCTTAAAGTTAAAAAATGTTTTGCCGATACCTTTTTTTAACAGATACTTTATATAATAAGGCGCAGACTTAAGGGATATGTTATATTTTTCGCCCAAAGAGGGGGGCAAGAAGGAAAAATCTTTCTTGTATGTAAGCACAAAAGGTTTAAAGCCCAAAAACTGCAAAGTTTTATATAAAGCGTGCATTTGCAATATTGCGCCGTGATTGTGAACTTGATAATGGGTTAAAATTCCTGTTTTTTTCATTGTTTTCTCAGAGCCTTTTTATAAAACCAAGCTCTTAAAAAGCCCGGCATAGCGGCTTGCACCGCAAAGCGTACCAAAAGTATATAAACGTAATCTTTAAGCCCTATCATATTATGATCTTTCATATAAGAATAAAGCTTTCTGTTACTTAAAAAATATTTAAAACCGCCGCGTCTCCCGTAAAAAGCGCTGTCAACCCTGGCATAAACAAGTATTTGCGGCAGATTGGCGAATTTAAAACCGCACTCCGCCATTCTTACCCAAAGATAATAATCTTCCATATAATGCAAATGCAAATATCCGCTGGCGGAAGATACGGCTTCTTTCTTGAACATAACGGTCATATGATTAAAAGGACATCTTCTTTTAAGAAATTGTTTCAGTTCGGCGTCTGTAAGCGGCAAACGCCTAAAATAAAGCTTCTTTTTGCTTAAAGAATCAATTTCCTCAATAGCGCCGCCGAGGACGCAAAGCTCCTTATCCTCATTAAACGCCGCCGTTTGCAATGCAAAACGATTCGACGCGGCGATGTCGTCGCTGTCCATACGGGCCACCAAAGGATAAGAACACTCCTTTAATCCCGCGTTAAGCGCGCAGCCAAGGCCCATATTCTTTTCCAAACGGACGATTTTAAGTTTATCCTTAAATTCGTTTATTACGGCTTCAAGTTCTTCGGTTAAAGGGCCGTCGGCAACCAAGACTATCTCCGTAGAGGGACAGCTCTGGCCCAGAACACTTTGGACGGCTTCCCTGAACCAAATCGGATTATCCTTATGGTAGACTGACATCAATACCGAAAATTTAAGTGCATTCATTTTATATATTATATCATTATGGGAGTGCAATAAAAATGCTATAATTACTTTATGAAGAAAAGAACCTCCTTAATCACCGGCGGAGTCGGTTTTATAGGCTCCCACATCGCCCATACTCTTGTAAACAAAGGACACAATGTTATTGTCTTTGACGATTTTTCTTCCGGTTCTCTTGATAATCTTAAAGATATTCAAAACCAAATTAAAGTTATTAAGGGGGATATAACCGATTTTAATCAGCTTAAAGCCGCTCTTAAAGGCGCGGATTATGTTTATCATCATGCCGCGCTTGTTTCCGTGGCCGAATCCATGTCAAATCCGCAGAAAACGCAAAAAATCAATATAGAAGGCACAAACAACGTACTTGAAGCGGCGCGGATAAACGGAGTGAAAAAGGTGCTGTTGGCCTCTTCAAGCGCGGTATACGGCAACGGCAAAAAAATGCCGTACCGGGAAGACGGCCCCACAGACTGCCGCTCTCCCTATGCTTCAAGCAAGCTTGCAGGGGAAGAACTGCTAAAAATGTATAACAAAGCTTACGGGCTTGACACCGTAATTGTAAGATATTTTAATGTTTTCGGGCCGGGGCAAAATCCCAATTCTCCTTATGCGGCTGTAATAGCAAAATTTATGCAATGCGCGGAACAAGGCAAAGAATTTTGCATAGATTGGGACGGCAAACAAAGCAGGGATTTCGTCTTTGTCGATGATATAGCCGCCGCCACCGTTTTGGTCATGCACAAAGGCAAAGCGGGGGAAGCTTACAATATAGCTTCGGGCAAAACATATACGCTTCTGCGTTTGGCTTCTTTAATAGAAGATTTATACGGCAAAAAAATCGAACGCGTCTTTAAACCGAAAAGGGCCGGGGACGTAAAAAAATCCTGCGCGGACATAAGCAAAATAAAAAAATTGGGGTTCAGGCCGGCATTTACCCTTGAAAAGGGCCTTAAAACAATGTTGTAAAACAACAAAGCGAGCAAAGGAATATCACGATGAGGATATTGTTTTTTATACTTGATTTATTGGCTTTTATTCTTATCACTTTTATAGTGGTAACGCTGCGCTACGGCGGCTGCCACACATATCTTTTTCTGCCTACGATAAAAACGCTTACCCCGGCTTTTATGCTGTGCAGCGTTATTTTGTGGGTGTTTTCTTTCTACGATTTCAGCCTTATCAAAATGCAAAGGCTGAATTACCGCAGCGCAGTAATAGCTTTCACTATTTCGCTTTTGGGTTCGGCTTTCGGCATTTATTTCTGCGCGTCAATATTTAATATGGCTACGCCAAAAACCATTCTTATCTCGGTGTTTATAATTTATTTTACTTATATGTACTTTAGTAGGAAGGCCTATTCCAACCTTACTTTTTACCGCCAAAAAATACTTCTTTTAGGCAAAAGCGACACTTTAAAACTTATTGAAAAGACTTTGCGTCAAAATCGCGCTTACAAACTGCTGGGCCGTTTTGAAACTCCCCAAGAAGCGCAAAAAATCAGCCCCGATAACGTAGATTTGATAATAATGGGCAGCAAAATGCTTCAGGAAACGGAAAACGCCTGGGCAGTAATATCAACCAAATTCCTTAATAAAGGCGTACTTTTAACCACAGATTACAATTTTCACGAAGAACTCTTTAAATGTTCCAGCAAAGGAAGCCTTAAAGACAGTATTTGGATATTGCGCGGGGTCGCTTCGCGCCAACAAGAACATTTTTACCCTATAATAAAAAGGGCTATGGATATAATATTCTGCCTTATTCTCACGCCCGTTCTGTTTCCGCTGGGCGTAGTCACGTATTTTATGATTAAATGGATAGACGGGGTATCTCCGTTTTTCTTCCAGGAAAGAATCGGCAAAAACGAACAAAATATCTTCATATATAAATTCCGCACTATGAAACCCGGAACCGAGGAAATAACCAAAACCGGCAATATCCTAAGGCGCTTCAGGCTTGATGAAATTCCGCAGTTGATAAATATTCTTAAGGGGGATATATCCATAGTAGGGCCGCGTCCGATTTGGAACGACGAATATTACTTCCTTAACAAATATCTTCCGTGTCATAATATCAGAAGCATTATCAAGCCGGGGCTTACGGGCTGGGCTCAGCTTAATTTTAAAGCTCCGCCCACTTACTGCGTAAGAGAAGATTTAAAAAATAAGGAAAATATACCCGATTCCACATTCGACGCGGCAAAAACGCGGCTTTGTTATGATATCTGGTATATAAAAAACCGCTCTTTCTTTTTGGATATGGAAATTATGTTTAAAACAGCCAAAAGAGCGTTTATAAAGGATAAAAAATTTGACTAAGTTTATAATAGCGTTTTTTCTTTTTGCCGGAGCGGTTTTTGCCCAAGCCGCAAGCTATCCCTTATGTATGTACGGAGTAAATGACGCCAAATATATAAAAACAATTAAAAAGGCGGGCTTTAACTGCGTACAAACTTACAGTAAGGATTTGGATTTTTTAAAAACTTTGGCGCAAGAAGCGAAAAATCACAACGTCAAAATTGTAATATTTCCCGATACTGTAATTGAAAACGATTTTCAAGCCGAAGCTGCCAATTGGCCGATACTGGCATTTTATCTCTATGATGAGCCTGACGTTTCCCGCGTAAGCTGGCGCGAAGTCAAAAAAATTGACGATAAAACGAAATCGGCTTTCCCCGGACATAAAACTGCGGTTGTTGTAGGGCGTGGCTCCCATGCAAAAAATTACTGCAAATCCGCCGATATTCTTATGATTGACTGGTATCCGGTACCGCACTTGGATTTAACTTCTTTCGGCAAACAAATATCCGAAGCTAAAAAAATTATGACAGAAAGTAAAACCGCCGGCAAACCTCTTTGGGGGGTCGTACAATCTTTCGACTGGCGCGAATACAAACAATACCGCCCTGACGACAAAAGAATAGGCCGTTTTCCCACCGCCGAAGAAATGCTTTTTATGGCTTATCACGGACTTTTTGAGGGGGCGGAGGGTTTATTCTTTTTTACTTTCAACTCAAACTCCGTTCCTTTGCCGCAATCTAAACCCGAATATTGGAAAAGAGTAAAAAAAGCTGCGAAAGAACTCCAAAAAATACTGCCGATATTTGAAAGCGGCGTTCTTGAAAATCCGCCGATAGCCTCCACAGGCACCTTAAAAGCTCAAAGGCGTTTGTATAAAGGGTATTATTATGATTTTCTATTGAACACTTCCGACGTTCAAGAGCCTCTGCCGGAAGAATTTAAACAAAAAACTTACAAAACACTTTACCGCGCCAAGACGGAAACCTTAGCCCCTCGCTCCGTGATGATACTTCGGAGCAAAGCAAAATGAACCCGTCGAAAAAAACGCTTTTGCCCGTACTTGCTCTTTTTTGCCTTTGTTTGGCTTTTGCGGGTGCGGCGAAAAGGCTTTTTGCCCCTAAAAATTTTGGGCCATTTTTTCAGGTTGAAGCTTCCGCCGATTCGCCGGAAAACGTCGTTTTATTTTTAGATTCTTTCGCCCTGCCTTCCAAGCCCGACAATCCAAAAAGCGGACATTTTATATTTTTTGACAATATTGCGGCCTTCTCCGCCGAACCTCAAAAAAACGCCCGAACCGTTTTAAACAGAATACCCCGGGAAGCAAATGACCGCTTTAAAGAAAAATCCTTGATAACGCTTTTTGCCGACGCCGGATATGAAACCGTTTACCTAAACGCGGAATATGCGGGGGAAACCTCAAAAGAAGCTCTTACGCAAATAAAAGGCCCCGTCGTAACCTTATTAAATGAAGTTGTATCACGCCCCGGCCGTAAATTCATCATAACAGAACCTCGCCGAAGGGGAGAACTTTCCGATATAACAACTATATTGGAAAAATCGCCTAAGTCTTCCATTTTATTGGCTGCGGGTTTAAAAGGTTTAGCAAAACAAGATTGTCCGTCGGAATTTTTAACTTATATAGCTTTTTACGCGCATGAGGCTTACTCGGCCCAACCCGATAACCTAGGCAAATTAAGCAATATATCCGATTTCGGCGGAACACCGCTGACTTTACAATATATCTTTGATACCGCCGCTTCATTGGGCGGGCTTCACTACGCAACGGCCGACGGGCTGAAAGACCTAACCCGCCTTAGCCCTAAAGCCGTCGCCGGAAAAAGCGCTTCTTTCTGCAAAATTTAGGACTTTAGACCCACTCTCTTTTAGGAATAAAGGCTCTGTTTTTCTTCTGAAATAAGTTATATCATATTAAAAGTAATATAATTATGGAGCAGCTTAGAATGAAAAAATTATTTTCTTTAGTTTTAATTTTCACGATGATTTTCCCAAATGCGGGGCTTTACGCAAACGCCCAACGCCCTGCAAACTCTTTTGAACATACGCTTCGGCTTTATGAAATTTGGCCGGAATCTTTCGCCAAAGAAATTGACAAATATGTTTCCGCCGCCGAGCATTATATAATTCACAGCCCCAATGCCGACGCCGCGGAGCTTGCCGCTTTAAGACAAAATTTAAAAGCCCAGGAAGAAACAATAACGAAAGTGCTTAAGAAAAAGGCTTCCGATACGGAATTTTTAGAAAGCATTTACAGAGAACTTACGCCCTCGGAGTGGCTCGCCAAAAAAAGAAATGCTTTTTCTTCCCTTTACGCAAAAGAAACCGTTGAAGCGTTATCGCACGGCAAAACTCCTCTTTCGGCGGTAAATGTGCTTAAAGCCCAGCCGGGTTTTTTCAATCAGGCCGCTTTGACAATGCTTGAAAACGGGGAAAAAGATTTTGCCCTGTTGGTAAAAAGCATAGAAAGAAATTTAACCATAAGCAGACAAAGAGCGGTTTCCTTGGCTTTGTCGGCTGAAGTTGAATACGCCCACAGCATAAGCGGCGGAAGGATTTCGGGGTTAAGAGAAAAAATAGCACACAATAAATATCTTATCAGAAAGGCCGATTTCAGAGCCGGCAAACAAATTGAAGCTTGGCACAACGAGATAAAAGCGGCAGAAAGAGAAATCCTTGAACTTAAAAAAATGCACGAAAACGCCGGACGTACCATATCTTACGCCTTGGGCGAAGAAGAATTAAACAAGGTTATAGCCATAGTCCGCCAGACCGACCCCGCTATGGCCTCCGCTTTGGCAAAAGGCAGCGTTAAAACCTCCACAACAATGTTGCGCGGCAGTATGAAAGCTTTAAAATCCTGTCTGCCCCTGGCGATAGGCGCGGGGCTCTTCCTGACGGTTTTCTCCGCCAATGCAAACGCCAATCCCGCCCACGCCGAACAAGACGTTATGAGAGCGCTTTCCACCAAAACCACTTTGAAGAGGGAAATCCTCTCTGCGGTAAAGGAAAACCCGGCCAATATAGGTTTTGTGTATTCCGGCGGGCCTCAGGTAAAAGATATGGTAAAAGAACTTTTTTACAATGAAAGCAACAATTCCCTTTCTTCCGAAAATCTGCTCCCGTATATAGAGGAGTGGAATAACCGTATGCACTCTTTGGCGACGAACGGCAAAGAACAGCAAAATTATATTAAAGGGCTTAAGTTCATAAAAAGAGGAGCCGCACAAAAAGACCTTAATGAAAAAATTAAACGCGATCTTACCATTCCCGCGGACAATACCCGCGTGGAAAGAAGATATATCCCGATGGATTTAAGAAGTACAAATAAATAATAGGAGAAGGCACGATGATTATTAAAAAGATAGTTTCAAGTCTGTTATGTATAGCTTTAATATCAGCTTCTGTACCCGTAAGCGCCCAGCCACGGCCAAAGCAGCAGAAAGGGAAGTCAAACATTAATAACGCTTTTGGATATCCGCAATTTAATTTAAATGATGTAGGGTTTACAAATCTGTCTTTTAAACCTACCAATAGCCCTGTTTCACCAAAACAAGCTGATGAACGTAAGAAGTTACTTGATCAGCGTATCGCAGCCGGAAAAATTAATCCATATCAGCCTTTTTATGCAGGAGGGCTTGAGTTCCTTGATACAGTGTATGATAACTTATCATACTTTGATGCTCTGGCTGTATGGAAAGGGATTTATCCTAATAAAGCACAAAGTATGAAAGGATTTGGAGAAGACGTTTTTATCACACCGTCTTGGATAAAATATAGGAATGCAATTAAAGATTATAGAAAAAGCCCCTACCGCAATTATACTCCTTACGAAGTGATGAAAGCTATGGAAAGCGAAACTAAAACCATAGGGAAGCTGCTTAAAAATAACCCCCGTTATATTAAAGAACTTCGCAACGCGGAGCGTAGAGAATTTGGACGCAGCTGCCTTCAAGGCATAGCCGGAGGCCTTATGCTAGTAGCCGCCGTATATACTTGCGGAGCGGCTGGATGCATCGGCGGTGCGGCGTGGTTTGGCGGAGCAGCCGCAGGCGGTACGCTTCTTACGGCGACGGCAGCGGTAAGTTTAACCAAAACCGTTGCAGCGGTAGTTATGCTGGAAGTTGCTATGATTCTAGGCAGTGAAATACTTGATAATCTTTACGATAATCTTACCGACCGTCTTATAAAATATAGTTATATCGCTAACAACCAATATGCTCAGAACTTGGCCGCCGCTGCGGCAAAAGGCTCAATAGCCAATGAGTGTACGGTACAAAGCGCAGTACCAAATAAACCAAACGTAACACCTGGCACGCGTTGGCTTGATGACATCGCCCAAGAGGAAGCTATTATCCGCCTGCACGGGTTAATTGTAATCAAAAATGAACTTCAATATAGTGCAAATGCTTACAAATACGATATGGCCCTTTTGGACTTAATCAGCCTTTTCAGCGATGAACAACAGGTAAATTTCGATGAAAATGCTTTTACCAGAACGGTAATTTCCAAAGGGGAAAAACATTATCAGAAAAACAGCAATGCCGTTGATACAAATACGGGCAGACTGATAAGAAGAACGCCTGAACTTATCAAAGCATTAAATGCTATACAAAATATGTAGTAAAAAACAAACAATAAAGCTTCTGCTTCAAAAGAATTAGCAAATTATATAAAAAATAAAATTCTTTACTAGATTATTTAATCCCCCGGGCCAGTATCGGCCGGGGGATTTGATTAGTCTTATACAATATCTTCATTATGGAGATTAACATAGATAATAGCATACAAAAACAGATAGGGGGAACAATAACGTTAAGATAGATATAGAGCTATACTCCACATTGTTATTATCAACTTGTTTCAGAGTCTTATTTTAAACATTTACGGCAAGATGCTAAACCGAAGCGGTAAAAAAACTTAAATTTCCCCAAATATGGAAAATTGTTAGCCGCGATAATGTAACATCACGCGAGAAAGTACAAGTAGGTCAGGCTACGCCCGACGTTAATAAGGAGTCTTCTGTCGGGTAAAGCCCGGCATACATATTAACCAACAAAAAAGCCCTCCTTTCGGAGGGCTTTTAAAAACTAAACAGAACTTAGAATATGGCTTTTACGAAAACGCCGCCTTTGTTGCTGTCGTAGTCATTACCGTTGGTATTGGAGTTTCTTGTTCTCCACTGATACCAAGCGCCGGCGGAAAGCCACTCTTTAAACTGGTAGCCGAGTTCCGGGCGTACGGTAAAAAGGTCGTCGCTTCTTTTCTTGCCGTTAAAGTTTTCGCGGTCATAGTCCATATTTTCATAGGCTAAGGTTAAACCGGCGGTAAACTTATCGGTAAGTTTGTGCGAACCGTATAAGGAAACCAAAGTATCGGCGAAGTATCTGTTATTTTCATAAACGGATTCTTCAAACTTTCTTTCGCCGGACAAGCGGACGGTGTTTCTGGCGGTGGGGTTCCATTCAACGGCTACATAATAACCGAGCAAGTCTTCATAGCTGCTGTAACCTTCAATGTCGTGGCTCCAATCGCGCATTACATAGTTGATTTTGGCAACGCCGGAAACTTTCGGGGCCAATTTGCCTTCAATACCGAGGGCAAAGGTGCTGCCGTCGGAATCGCTGTCGGTGTTATCCCTGTAAGCGATATTCGTATATACATATTCTACGAAAGCGCTGGTTTTGGCTGAAATGTTGTAAAAAGCCTGTACGCCGGCGTTTACGCGGTTGCGGGTTAAGTCATATTTCCAAGGATTATCAAGATAATAATCATAGGAATCGTTGGCGACTACGCCGAGGCCGAAAGTTTTTTCTTTAGAAGTTCTGGCGGAAAAATAAACATTGTTGTTTAATCTTTTCGCTCTTTCGGTAAGCTCGGAGTTGGCCTGATCGGAAGTGTAAACGAAGCTGTCGCCTATATTAAGCGTATCGCCTTTTACATCGACGTTGGCATAAGCGTTCCAAAAACCGTTTTTGCCGTTATCTTCGGTGTAAGCGTCATAGCCGCCCAAGGCGGTGGCGCTTAAATCCAACCCGGTACCGGCAATAGGATTGCTGTAATTTACACCGGCTTTTGTGGAGCTGATGAAAGAATCCTTTTCATTACCGTCGGTAAGGTAAATATTGTCGTCGTAGCTCAAGTCTTCGGAAACGAGGAATTTTACATCCCCGGCGAAGGCGGAGTTAACGGCAAACAAACATACTGCCAATAATAATAACTTTTTCATATCTGTCAAAAAAATCTCCTGTAATTACCTGGGGGCGGAAGGACTCAAAGTTTCTTCCACGTTCTGAGAAGTCTGCTGATTGGCCGTGCTTTCGCTGCTGGGCAGAACAAAAGCGGGCACATTGGAAGCGGCGGCTTCGGAAGAGGTTGCTTTTTCGGCTTTAGCCGGTTTGGACTCTTCTTTAGCGGGTTTTGCTTCTTCTTTTGCTTCCTCTTTAGCTTCTTCTTTGTTTCCGAAAGAAACCATCACGGCGGACTGGCCGGCAGTCATTGAAGAGGTCTTCCCGTTTACGTTGGTAATGCGTACTTCCTTGCCGGAATTGACGGTTAAAGTATAGTTTCTAGGATTTACGGTAATTGCGCTTTTGCCGTCACTGTTAACGGTAAGGTTGCTTATTTTGACGTTAGTCAATTTATCGCTTTTAATAATAATATTCCCTTTGGCGTCTTGGCTGACAGTGGCTTTTACACCCTGAGGAATTACCATTTTAAGGCCGTTGTAATCAACTTCGGTTTCGCTTGACCCGTTTACGTTTACCACGGCATTATCTTTTAACGTTTCCTGTTTTCCGTCTTTAGTAACGGTTACCGCAGCGTTTGAAACCGCCGCAAACATCAAACAGGTAAGCATTAATGCAGTTATTTTTTTCATTTATTTATTGCTCCTGGTTGTTTTGTAATACAAATTACTTCGCTTTTATAAATTTTACTAAATTTTTAGCTTCCTTATATATTTTTAAGAGAAATATTAACTTTTCACAAAAAAAGACCGCACCCGTTCAAAAATTTTTATATAATATTTGAAACGAGGTTTCAACTATGTTAAAAAGATGTTCCAACTATAATATAGTAAAGCAAAGCGAAAAAAACAAGACCCGCAATCTTATTTGCGGAATGTTTGCTTTTTGCTTTTCCGGCAAACCCCTTTCAATTAAACGCATATCCTCTATTATGCGCCGCTTAAATAAATCCTTGAAGCTTAATCTTTCTATGTTTATTTATTACACAATTTGCTTCAGGCTTTCTCTTAAAAACAACACGGCGCAGATACTTACAAGATAGTTCAAATTTATTTTTTATTAATGTTAAGATCTGCTGATAAAAAAAAGCAGATCTTCTTTTTTTGTGATTAGTATTACGCGGGCAGCCCCCGCAAGAAGTAAAAAAGGGCGCAAAAGAAAAGTAAACGTTAAAAAGCCCTGTTAAAAATGGTGGAAAAGTATGAAAACACTGACAAACGCCGCAATAAAGAAAATAACGGCAATAATAGTATCGGCGTGCATATTGGCGCAATTAAGCGCCCCTTCGCTTGCATATACGGGCGAATTTTTGACGCTGGGGCAAAACACCTCCGGCGCCGGCCTTTCCTGGAAAGGACTGGACGCGGCGCAAATAGCTTCCGCGTCGGAAAAGATAGAGCTTGCTTATGAACGCGGCGAAAGCGGAAACGTATACGAAAACGCTTTGAATTTAGCCGCCGAAGCGGAAATCAAGAAACTGAATTCTTCCGCACAGGCTAAAGCAGTAAAAGCCGCAAAAAGCAAAGCCCAAGCCTCTTACGGGAATATGTGGCCGATGTATCTAAAAGCCGCGCAGGCCAAAAACTTGGCCTTGCTTGAAGGCTCTATGCACACTTTTTTGGCATCTTGGCTGAAAGAACCGCAAATTATGAATTTCAACCTTTTTAACGAAGCTTATTTGGCTTATGTCAGGCAGATTTCAAAAGAAGCGGCAAAAAACGTAAAAGTTCCCTTTTCCGATAATTCCAAAAGCGTTGAAGCGCAAATCCTTTCCGCCTATCCGCCCAAAACGCTCTATAAAGAATATGTAAAAGAAGCGCAGGCGGAAAAAGCTTGGCGCAAAGCCAATAAAGCAAAAGTTGAAGACGCCATATACAAAATTCTTCGCGCTTACATAGAAGCGATAGGGGCGCAGGCTCTTTCTTTTGAAACCGCCGCTTTGCTGAAAGATTTGCAACTTAACGGCAAAAAAGCATTAAGCGCGCAGGAAGCCGGACAAATATATTCTTATAATATATCTCGTTTGCAAAAACAAAACTTTGACGCTTTTGAGCTTAATATTTTATCCAGTGAAGCAAAAAAGAAAGTAGCCCGCGTTTTGGCAAAAGATTTAATTGAAAGCCTTATGACGGCGGCCGTTTTCTCCGAAAAAGGCGACGCCAAATTCCTTTCCGCGGCCGAGAATATCGTCTACAAAAGCGAAGAGGGCTTGGCTTTCGGGCAGATTTTGGCGGCATCTTTTTCCGTAATTTTGGCCAAAGACGGCTGGGGCAACATTGAAAGAATACTCTCAAGATATACAAAACAGGAACAAGAGGGCGCGTCCTTTTTGGAAAAGATAAATCTTTCCTACTGGGCCGAACGCGCGGAAGAAGCCGACGGCACCTTTTTAGGTAAAGTATCGCAAAAAACGCAGTACGCTTTAACGCACTCTTACGGCAATGTATTTACGGATTTGGCAAAGCTGCTTTCCCAAGACGGACGCAGCCGCAGTTTGGGAATACTCTACCGCTACGGCCCCGGCGCAAAACAGCCGATAAAGCCTTTTTTGGCGGGGGCTTTGCTATCCAAAAGAACCGGTGCTAAAGAAGACTTTTCATCTTCGTCGGCTTTAAAACTGGCAAATATAAACTTCGGCGATTTAAACGCCATACAGGAATATGATTTGGACAAAGGCCTTGAGTTAAGATACCCTTCCATAAAAGCTTCCTTAGGCTCTTACGCCGTAACCGACGCGGCGAAGAAATCCGCCAAGAAAACGCGCAAAAACGCTTTCGGATATCTTAAAAGGGCGGCTTTTTCCGGCGATATTGTTTTAACGCTGTGGGGCTGTGCCGGGCTTATAAAACTAGGGGGGAAAACCGTCGCTTTAAGCAAATCGGCTTATACGGCGGCAAAAGCGGCAAAAATATCAAACCAAGCCGCCAAAATCAGTTTTATAAGAGCGAATTATAAAGCCATCGCGCCTTATATATCGGCAAAGAGGAGTTTCTTAAGATTAGGCCTTAAGATAAGAAGCGGCGTCGGCTTAAAAAACAATCCAGTACAAGTTGCAAAACTTCAAAAGGATTTAAGAGTAAAAAATATAGCGCGCCTGGCACAGGTAAAAGAAGAAAAAGCTTTGCAGGCCGCTCAAAGCGGTTTACCCAAAGACAAAGCCGCCGCGGAACTTGCGGCAAGCCGCCACGAAGCCGCGGTTTTGCAGGATAAATTCTTATTGCAAAGCAGACTGTACGGGGCAAGCTATGATTTAAAAACGTCTTCTTACTTGGAAAAAGTGAGGAACTTCCAATCAGGCAGACTTTCAGAACTTCCGTCCGCGCCCGTATTTACCGCAGGAGAACAAAATTATGCGGCTTTGGGCGGCAGATTCAAAACGGCCTTAGCGCAATTAAATGCGGCTCAGAAAGATTATAACGCCTTCAAATGGCATAACAGAACTATAATCAATCCGCTTAAAGCCTGGTGGAACAAACCGGCGGGCCGCTTTGAAGGCTTCGGCATCGACTTCGGCGAAGGCACAACCATAGCGGAAGCTTTCGGGCTGAAAGGCTCTTATACCGCGCCGATTATAGGGCAAAGCGGCAATACGGTGCAGCCTTTAAACCGCATAGGCAAAGTTTATGACTGGCTTAACAATCACAACCTTTCTTTTGCCGCAAAAGGTTTAAAGTTTGTAAACAATAAAGCCACCTTACTCGGTACGACTTTGCTTTTCAATTACAATGTAGCCGCAATTACCCCTGCGTCCTTAAATACCGGCAGAGTTTTTGCACAGACTGAACAGGTTTACAATATAGGCAAAACCGTTTCCGCGCCGGCATTTAAATTAAACGTCGTAAGCGCGCCTAAACCGCTGGGATTTAGGCTTACCGCGGCAAAGCCGGTTGATGTGGTGGATCCGAGAATCTTCACTTTCTATAACGGCGTGCCGCTTATAAGCGGAAATATTTTACAGGGGAGAGGGGCCGCCTACTGGGCTTCGGCTCTTTCGAACGCTTTAAAAATACCGGCGGCAGGCATAACTCTGCCGGCTGTGTTCCTCAAAGATTTATACGGATATGCGGACAAAAGCATTTTAGGAAGGGCCTATAATCCTTCCGCATACTCGTTCGGCTTCGGCAGAGAAGCTTTTGCGCCGTTTTCCTTGGCTTTCGGGAAGAAGTTTTCGGGCGCGGCGTCCCTGATTTTCGGCAAAAAAGATACAAGCCCTAAAGCTTCGGCCTTTATATATAACTTCCTGGCCTCAACCACCGTTACGGCTACGGCCCCTATGATAAGCCAAGTATACGGTTTGGATAGCACTGCCACAAACAGCATAATCAGCTTTATAAGCTATCTTCCCGCGATGGCGGTTCCTTTTATGGGATACTTCTTCGGCAAATACGGAGTAACCAATATGGCCAAAGCGGCTTCATTGGGTACGGCTTTAGGGGTAGGTATGACCATATTCGGCGGTCTTAACGGCTTTTCAAACGGTGTAGGAACGGCCGGGCTGATAACGTCCCTTGCCGGCATAACGATGATGTCATTATCCAATGAAATAAAATACGCCACCATTTACCCGATGATAGATACGAACTTCGACACCCAAAAAGCCCTTTCGCTGACCACGCAAACGGCTATGGCGAGAAGCGCTGGCACGATATTTTTCCTTGAGTTCGGCCCTATGCTGAATTGGGCCTCCCAATCATTGGGATTTGGGGAGATTAACAACGCGGTTACATTTCCTCTGCTTTTGGCCCCTTTGAGCATTATGGCGGTAAGAAGCATTTTTAAAGGGAATTACAAAGACGTGCCTATCCCGGAATCAAAAGGGGACAACGGCCTTAAAGCTTTGGTTAATTTGTTCCTTACAGATAAAGAAGCCCGCAAAGCGGCTTTGGCCTTCGCTATGATAGAAGCGGGGGAACTTACAACCTCTTTGCTTGTGTTTTCTATGGCGCAGGAGCATTATGGAGTGCTTTCCGATATGCCCAATATCTTAGGCGGCGTGCTTATTTATACGGCTATGGGTTTGGCAAGGCTTATGTGCGGAGAACTTCAAAAAAGAGGGATTCTTTCCTCCGATTCCACCTATAAGATATCCGGCGCATTGGCCGTAAGCGGGCTTTCCGCTTTTGCTTTGGGCGGGATATCGCCTTTGGGGCTTACCGGCGCGGCGATGTTTTTTATAGGGGACGCAAACCTTTTCCCGCCATTGTTAAACGCAACTCTTAAAGGCCGCGGGGAAAAAGCCGCCAATACCACGCTGTTGGTATTCAGTTTGTCCACATTGGCGGCCATAGGCGGCAGCGTACTCAGTTTGGCAAGCAGCCTGTTAGGCTCTTTGCAGGCGGCGGTATTGGTGCCGATTGTTTTTACCGGCAGCGCTATGCTTTTGGCAAAATCCATATTTTCCGCCAAAGCGAAAGAACAAACCATACCGGCGTATGATTTGGAAACTTCGGTCGTTTACGTCAACGGGGAAAAAGAACCCTCAACAAATGAAAAGCAATCAAAAGGCGAAGAACAAAAAGAGAAACCTGCAAAAAATACGGGCAAATCCGACTAGAATTATTTTGCCGCAAAACAGCTAAAAAACAAGCCGTCCGAATTTTATTTCGGGCGGCTTTTATATGGGGGACGGCAATCCTTAAAGGTTTACGCCTTTCATTATTCTCTGCCATACGACTTTAAATATATTTTTGCCGTATGCGGAAGCCCCGGGCGAGGCAGCGGAACATTCTTCAGGCGTTTTAGCGCCTAAAACAGGTTCGGAAGCATCCCCGTTAATTTCGCCGACGCATCCGTCTTTAATCCAATATTCATTATGAAGACCGACGTTTCCTTTGGAGGGGAAAGAGCCGAAAGCGTAATAAATAAAGTCTTTGGGGGCGGCGAGCTCTAACGTAAGCGCGGCTATATCTTTATGGGAAGCGGCGGCGCCCTCTTCAAACATATCTTTTTTTACACCCGAACCGTAAACTATCAGCGGGACGGCTACCTTTTCAAAAATGCCGGGCGTGGGGTTTATTGTCCACCTTTGGGCGTGATCGCCGGTAAATATAAAAAGGCTGTTTGGATACTTTGCCGACATATCCTTAATAAAATCGGAAATATATTTATCAGAGTATTCAAAATGGCGCAGTTTGGCGATTAGATCCTTATCGCCCGCAAGCGCGGGGGGAAGGATATCGGAGTAGGCCTTTTCGCTCTTTACTTCCGGCTCTTTTGAAAGATCAACCGTCAAAGGGGGATGATTGGAACTTGTTAAAATAACATTAAACGAAGGCTTTGTACCGTCAAAAAGTTCTTTGGTACGCTCCAAAAAGTACCTGTCTTCCGTACCCCAGGCATTTGCGGGCAAACCGGCATAGCTGCCTTTATAAAAGGCTTTGTCAAAACCTTGCGAGTCCATAAAAACGCCGACGTTCTCCCAAGAAGGAAAACCTCCGTAAAAAAAGCGCGTTTCATAACCCAGCCTTTTTAGCTGCACCGCCAAAGAAGTTTCATAAGCTTTAAGCGCGCTTGCCTGGCTGAAACCTTGTATATTGATTTCCGGCAGCCCCCAAACTACGCTTGCCAAGCCGAACATCGTTCCGTTGGCGGCCGGCAAAAAGTTTTTAAGCATTGCACCGTTAGCGGAGGAAGCCAAATTTTTCATACCGTCGGCAACGCCCAAATAAGAGTATTGCTCAAGCATTGGCCAAAGCATATAAGTTTCGCCGATAATCAAGAAGATATGTTCAGGCTTTTCGGGATTTAAGCCTTTGGCGGATTTCTCCAAAAAAGGCAACAGGGAAGAACTTTGATAATTTGCCCCGATTAAATCCGAAAGGGTTTGGCGTATTTCTTCAACGCTGTAATCCGCGTTTTGGATTTTCCTCAGTTTTTTATGAATGCGGCTGGCCTTATAGAGGGCTTGAACATCGTCCAAAATAGCCTCGTTTAAAAGGTGGCTGGACATACGGGCCGAATTTTTCCAGTAAATTGATCCGTTATAGTTAAAACTGCCGCCGTGGCGCATATAAACGGCAAAAATCGGTATAAAAATTATTATCACCCATACTGTCAAAGCCTTATGTTTTACGCCGTCCGGGAAGTTCTTGGGCAGAAGGCGCGCGGAAAGCCACTTCTTCCAAAGCCAAGTAAGCGCGGCCGCCGCCAAAAGCCCCGCAAGTATTCTTAAAGGGGCGTTATATTGCTTTATCGCGCTGTCGGCGATAGCCAAAACGTCATCGTTAAAAGTGTTGAAGATGAAAGGGTCGAAAGCATTATGAAACTCCTTATAATAAGGAAGCCTGGTTTGAAACAACAAAGAAAGTATAAAAATCTCAAACGCGCCTATATAAAATTTGATTTTTAAAGAGGGCCATTTCGGCAAAACCTGCCTAATCAAAGTTCCAAGCGCAAAAGTAGGTATTATAAAAGCGGCCGCGGTCTTAAGGCTTAACCTAAAACCGTACCATAAAGCCAGCCAAACATCCCCGCAGGAAGCCGCGCCGGCAAGTTCCGCGCGGAAAAAGTAAATAAATAAAACCCTGTATAAAAATAAAACAATCAGTAAAAATACGAATAATTTTAAATCGGATATGATATCTTGCACAAAAAAGCCGAACCTTTTATTTTCGCTTTTCATACAGGGCGGCAGTTTAGCGGATAAATTCTTTAAATTCATAAAATCTCCCATTGGCGAACTATATTAAAAAGTATATCAAATTGCTATTATATCTTTATGGAGAATATACAACGGGTAAAAGACCAACTTAAAAAATATAATCTTTCGGAAAGATATCTTGAAATGCCCTCTTCCACCGCGACCGTACCTTTGGCCGCCCAGGCCATAGGCTGCGAGGAAGACCGCATCGCAAAAACGCTGTCTTTCAAGACGAAGCAAGGCGCGATAGTCATAGTTGCGTCCGGGCAGTCGCGCGTAGACAATAAAAAATTTAAAGAAGTTTTTAAAGAGAAGGCCGTTTTCTTAAAGGGGAAGGAAGTCCCTCAGCTTACGGGACACCCGATAGGCGGAGTATCGCCTTTCGGCCTTAAAGACGGCGTTCGGATATATTTGGACTTATCTTTGAAAAAATACGATTATGTATACCCGGCGGCGGGGGCGCCCAACAACGCCGTAAAACTGAGCCCGGCGGAACTTGAAACCGCCTCGGGCGGAACTTGGACGGACGTTTGCAAACAACCACAGCCTTAATTTATTCTCAAAAAAGCGGAATTTACGTTTGTTGCGATTAAACAGAGTAAATCCCGCCGATTAAAATTTTACCACGATACGGCTTCTATATCTTCAATAAGCCTCTGGCAAAAGCGTATAGCGCGCAAACAGCCGCAAGCAATATAAAAACCAATATAATTTTTTCGCCCTTGGCAAATACTCTTTTACCGTCTTTGCTCTGTTTTCTGGCCAAAACAAACACCGGCGTGCCGAAAGCCAAAAAGATGAAAGCCAAAAACAAATATTTAAGCCCGGCGGCGTAAATAAGCCAACCCCCGTAAAGCGTGCCCAAAAGGCCGGTCATCAAAGCGGCAAACCTGCCGGATGAGGCGATTTTTTGATATTCTCCGTCTTCGGTAAGTTTCCACAGATACAAAGAACTGAATATATAAGCGGGCAGAACCATAACGCCGGTTATGCTGAGCATAGTGTTCCAAGCATTGTTTGAAAAGTAAACCAACAATATGGCTATTTGCATAATCGCGCTGGTAATCCAAAGCGATACGCTCGGCGCGCCGTTTTTGTTTTCCGCGGCGAATTGCTTTGGGAAAGCTCCGTTTTTAGCCGCCGCAAAAGGAATTTCCGCCGCAATCATAGTCCAAGCGAGCCAACTGGAAAGAACCGCCACCAGTAAACCTATATTCATTATCAACGCGCCCGCTTTGCCTATAACCATTTCCAATATACCCGCCGTAGAAGGATTAGGCACGGCGGCTATTTGCTCCTGCGTCAGGAAACCGAAAGGAAGCAAAGACAAAAGAACATAAATAATCAAACAACCCGCAAAACCCCAAAATGTGGCCTTGCTTACCGCAGCTTGGCTTTTGGCCCTGCTTGAAAGAACCACCGCGCCTTCTATACCTATAAAAGCCCACAGCGTAACAAGCATAGTGCTTTTAATCTGAGTCCCCAGTCCGCCCAAGGCTTTGCCGCCGGATACGGCATCGCCCCAGAAGTTAAAATCAAATTTGTCAAAATGAAAAGCGAAAATCAGCACTATGATAAAAAGAGCCAAAGGGAGAAGCTTGCCTATCGTGCCTATAACATTAAGCACTGCGGCCTGTTTTACTCCGCGCAGCACGACAAAATTAAAAAACCATATCAGCAGAGAGCCGCATACTATGGAAAGCAAATTATTGCCTCCGGCGAAATACGGTGGGAAGAAATAATTTAAAGCGTCCATAGTTATTACGGCATACCCCACATTGCCGAATATTTGGGAAAGCCAATAAGCCCAGCCTATCAAGAAACCCGCAAAAGGCCCGAAGCCTTCTTTGGCATACATATAAACGCCTGCGGTCAAATCGGGCTTTACTCTTGACAAAACGCTGAAAGTATTGGCTACAAAATACATTCCTATCCCCGTAATAACCCAAGCCAGCAATACGGCCCCGGCCGCCGCACCCTGTGCGGTATTCTGCGGAAGGGAGTATATGCCTCCGCCTATCATTGAACTTATAACAACGCCAACCAAACCTATAACGCCCAATTTGCCGCCCGCGCCCGCGGCGCTTACGCCGCTCCGTTTACCCGCCATTTCCGTTACCCCCGTAAGAAAATTTTAAAATCCCGCGCGGGTTTTAGGCCCGCGCGGCAAGACAGCTTATTTTTTAATTACGACCGCCGGAGCATTTCTGAAATTAAGAAACCCCAGACAAGTCAAACAATACGCGAAAGGCTGCGTAATATTAATAAAGTTATGGTATATCTGAAATTCGCTGTGTTTTTCCACATTGCGCAGTTCAAGCTCGTGATTTAAAGATTTGTTAAGCCACATTTTTGCGTGTCCTTCGGCTATTTCATCGTCTATCGGCGTATCGAAATATTCCACATATTCCGCCGCCCATCCGCCGATAAGCTTGCCGTTCTTTCTGCCCCAGCATATCCCTACGCCCGTGGCTATGGCCTTATGCTCGGTTATATTCGCGCCGTTGCCGGCGATAATAACCTCAAGCACCGCGCCGTGTTTAAAGCTGCCTGCAACTTTTTCCACGGGTACTATATTGCCGTATAATTCCGGCGGAAGCACCGAAGTATAGGGAATCACGTTGAAATCCTGTATTTTAGCCTGCGTCAAAGCCGAATCATAACAGAAAGTTTCAAAAGGCTGAGGCGGAATCCCGTCCGCCGCCTGCCCGGCCCCGCCGGTGTGAAAAGCCAAAGTAGGATATCTTGTTCCATATTCCTGATTTTCCATAATACAATCTCCTTTTACCCCTGATTTTTATATTTCTTCAGAACATCAAAGCCGTCCTTAGCCCCACAGCGGTAACCCATTCTTTTTCGGAATTAAGACCTGCGGCGGGATAAAACTGTACGTCCGGCGTTATAGTAAGGCATTTGCCGACACCCCATACCCATTGGGCTTCAAATACGGTTTCGCCGGTGCGGACATAAGGCTCGCCCAAGGCCTTTTTACTAAGGCGGTTATAAGCCGCGGCTACGGTTATTGCGTCCAGCGGGTTTCTGTTCAAAGGATTTCGGTAAGAAAAGCCCAAAACGTAAGATTGTTTAATCGGCATAATATTGTTTACCGAGCCGTTGGCCCGCCCGAATGCGCTCCATTTCCCGCCCAGGTTCTCCTCAGCGTTGACGGACCAGCCCCAGCTGTAACCTTCCTGCTCTTGCGTGGAAGGCTGATAATAGCCCATAAGCCCGTATTGTCCGTTTTCGTCGGAATAATTTAAAGAAGCAAATCCCGTATAATCCCCGTTAAAAGCGTCTTTAAACCTGATTCGGTTTCCGCTTATGTTTGAAGCCGACTGATATCCGCCGGAAAGGGTAATATCCTCACTCAGTGCGGCGGAAACATACGCGCCCAAACCGGCGGAAGGATAGCTTGCGCTTGCGTTCTGGGAAAGCGCATAATTGATAAGCCCCGTCTGCTGATTGGAATCATAAGAGGTCCCGTCAAAGTTATAAAGCGGAAATTGCCCGACGGTTACGCTGAGCCAAGCCAAAGAGCCCGGCATAGTATGCGTATAGCTTAATTGGGAAAACCCGTCTTGCCTGTTCGGATAATCGTTTATTGAGGAAGCAACCCCGACCCTTGAATCAAGTTTCCCGGCTACAATCCCCCAATAACGCACCAAAGTATAGTTAAAATCAATCTGACCGGAACCTATTTTGCTGTCGTTAAACAAATTCCAAACGGCATAGGGATAGTAAATTCCCTGAACCGCGGTGTTTTTACCGCCCGGAGCCGCACGTTGGGCCGTATAGGAAATATCAATCCCGTATCTAAGGCCGGTCTTTTCCTGAAGGAAGTGCTTAAAATCTGAATAGAAAGCCAGACAACCGTCGTGATTTCTTATAGTTTCGTTCTGTGCAAGCCGTCTTTCGTGCCTGGCGGGAAGATGTATCATAGAAATATCGTCTTCCGTAATCTCTTCGTAAATTATCAAAAAGCTATTGTTTCCGCTTTTGTTTTGCTCGGCGGAAACATTCGGCGCGCAACATAATAACACGGCGCCGGCAAACACGGCCGCGCTTAACTCTTTTAACATTATTACCCCCGGTACTTCTTATTCCACATTTGACGCCGCTTTTTCGCAAACGCCTTTTATAGTTTCTTCCGAAACGGATTATTGTCAAGTGGGGGGATTTGGTACATCGGCATTATATTATACTTACTCTTCCCATTTATATATAATGTAATAAAAGACAACGGAGGTATCTTTTATGAAAGCCGTAATTTTGGCCGGCGGTTTGGGAACAAGGATATCGGAAGAATCCCATTTGAAGCCGAAACCGATGATAGAAATCGGCGGTAAGCCGATACTTTGGCATATAATGAAGATGTATTCGGCTGCCGGAGTAAAAGAATTTATTATTTTGGCAGGATACAAAAGCTATGTCATAAAGGAATACTTTGCGGATTATTTTATTCACAATTCAGATTTGTGCATAGATTTATGCACAAATACAATACAAACTTTAAACCATAAAGCCGAACCTTGGAAAGTAACCATTCTTGACACCGGCCTTAACACTATGACCGGCGGACGCATAAAGCAGGCGGAAAATTTTATCAACGGGGAAACCTTCCTTTTGACTTACGGCGACGGTGTCAGCGACGTCAATATAAAAGAGCTGATTTCCTTCCATAAAAAATCCGGCAAACTGGCGACGGTAACCACCGTTCAGCCGGAAGGACGCTTCGGCGCTATGGATATCGGCGCGGACGGCGGTATAAAATCCTTTAAGGAAAAACCCAAAGGCGACGGCGGTTGGATAAACGCGGGCTTTTTCGTATTGGAGCCGGAAATTTTCAAATATCTGCCGGAAGGCGATTTTTCCTGCGTATGGGAAAGAGAACCTTTGGAAAACTTGGCAAAAGACTGTCAGCTGCAAGCTTTTAAACACGAAGGCTTTTGGAAGCCAATGGACGCCCTGCGCGATAAAAACCAGCTGGAAGAGCTTTGGGCCTCTGGCAAAGCGCCGTGGAAGGTATGGTAAAATGAAAGATTTTTTTAAAGGCAAAAAAGTTTTGGTAACGGGCCATACCGGCTTTAAAGGAGCGTGGTTAAGTTTATGGCTTCATTCTTTGGGGGCGGAAGTTTTAGGTTACGCTTTAGAGCCTAACACAAATCCTTCCCTTTTTAAGGTTTTGCGTCTTGAAGACAAAATACAAAGCGTTTTCGGCGATATTACCGATGAAGCGCATTTAAAAAAAGTATTTGAGTCTTTCCGCCCGGAAATAGTTTTTCATCTTGCGGCCCAGCCGCTTGTAAGGCTTTCTTATTCCGAACCCGTTTTAACCTATAAAACAAACGTCATAGGCACTTTAAACGTCTTGGAAGCTGCCCGCGCCGCAGGAAGCGTAAAGGCTTTTGTCAACATAACCACCGATAAATGCTACGAGAACAGGGAAACCGCCAAAGGCTATACGGAAGACGAACCTATGGGCGGATACGATATGTATTCTTCTTCAAAAGGCTGCGTGGAGATAATGTCATCTTCATACCGAAGATGTTTTTTGGCAGACTCATACGCTATGGCGACGGTAAGGGCCGGCAATGTAATAGGCGGCGGCGATTGGGCCCTGGACAGGCTTCTGCCCGATTGCGTAAGGCAAATCAACGAAGGCAAAACCATAGAGATACGCAATCCTTCCGCAGTGCGCCCGTGGCAGCACGTTTTGGAACCTTTGGGCGCCTATATACTTTTGGCGAAACTTCTTTTTACGCAAGGCGCGAAATACGCACAGGGCTTTAACATCGGGCCGGAATCATCTCATATTCTTACCGTAGGGGAAATAGCTTCTATGGCGGTAAAATTCTACGGGAAAGGCAAAGTGGAAATACGCAAAAAAGACAATCTCCACGAAGCCAATTTGCTTATGCTAGACATAAACAAAGCTAAAAAAGTTTTGGGCTGGAAGCCCGTCTACACCGCGGAACAAGCCGTAGAAAAAACAATAGCGTGGTACAAATTATTTTATTCAGGCTCCGATATGTTTGATTTTACGCTGAGCCAAATCAAAGATTACGAAAAGGATTTATCATCATGGAAAAAGAATTAAGGGACGCGGTTAAAAAAGCCGCACTGGAATATTATCAAAAAACACACGCCGTAAAAAAAGAAAAAGCTTATATCCCGGCTTCCGGGAAATGCCTGGACGAAGAAGATCTCTCAAATATGATTGACGCCACGCTCGATATGTGGCTTACAGCAGGCCGATTTAATGACGAATTTGAAAAACGCTTCGCCGATTTTTTAGGCGTAAAACACGCTTTGACGACAAATTCCGGCTCCAGCGCGAACCTGCTTGCGCTTACGGCTTTGACTTCCCATAAATTAGGGGAAAGAAGGCTTAAAAAGGGCGACGAAGTAATCACTGTGGCGGCGGGCTTTCCGACTACCGTAAACCCCATAATACAAAACGGGCTTACCCCTGTTTTCGTAGATGTGGACTTAAAAACGCATAATATTTCCGCCGAGCAAATAGAGCAAGCCTTAACCCCCAAGACAAAAGCCGTTTTTGTGGCGCACACATTGGGAAATCCCTTTAATTTGGGGGAAATTCTGCCGCTTTGCAAAAAGCACAATCTTTGGCTTATTGAAGATTCCTGCGACGCCCTCGGCGCGAAATACGACGGAAAATATACCGGCACTATCGGACACATAGGCACTTTCAGCTTTTATCCCGCACACCATATAACTATGGGGGAAGGCGGGGCTTTGTGCACCAATGACACTCAGCTTTACAGGATTATAATGTCCTTCAGGGATTGGGGCCGCGACTGCTGGTGCAAACCCGGCGTGGACAATACCTGCAAAAACCGTTTTAATATGCAGCTTGGCAAACTGCCCTTCGGCTATGACCACAAATACACTTATTCCCACATAGGTTATAACCTTAAAATTACGGATTGGCAGGCGGCCTGCGCGCTTTCCCAGCTTAAAAAGTTGGAAGGCTTCGTCGCTAAAAGGAAATCCAATTTTGCCCGTCTGTTAAACGGCTTAAAACCTTTTGAAAAGTATTTTATTTTGCCGGAACACGCCCCTAAAGCCGAGCCTAGCTGGTTCGGGCTGCTGCTGACGGTAAAGGAAGACGCCGGTTTTAACAAAATAGAACTTTGCAAATATTTGGAAGAACACGGCATAGGCACAAGGCAGCTTTTTGCCGGGAACCTTTTAAGACAGCCGGCCTTCACGGAAAACGACATCGCTTTAAGGATAAAATCCTCCGCTTTGCTTAACTCCAAGGATTTAAACGAAGATCATTACGCTATGCTTCCCAATACAGACAAAGTTATGAATGGCAGTTTTTGGGTGGGAGTATGGCCCGGCCTCACGGAAGAAGACATTGACAGAACAATCAACACTTTCCAAGCTTTTTTATCCGAAAAAAATAAATAGGAGCATAAAATGAATTGCCTTGAAAAAAAGATGGTAGATATACTTGCGGATTTGAAACAAAATCATCACGTGGAAGGCGTAAAGGCCGAATTTGAAGCCGAAGGAACCCGCCTTGAAGAAGCAATGCGATTAAAAGAAGTCGTAACCACGGCAGGGCTTGAACTTACCATAAAAGTCGGCGGATGTGAAGCCTTAAAAGATATGTACGACGCAAAAATCATAGGCGTATCAAGGATAGTAGGCCCTATGATAGAAACGCCTTACGCTTTACAAAAGTTCGTAAATTCCGCCAAATTGGCCTTTCCCAAAGAATATGGCGACAATGTAAAATTCTTAGTCAACATTGAAACCGAAACCGGCCATAAAAATTTAGAAGCCATGCTTAACTCCGACGCCATTAAAGGCATTCACGGCGTAGTATTGGGCAGGGTTGATATGTGCGGCTCGCTCGCTCTTACCAGGGAAGACATCAACTCCGACAAGATTTTTGATATAGCCAAAGATATTTTGGTAAAAAGCAAAGAACGCGGTTTGGAATGCTGCATAGGCGGGGGGGTTTCCGCACATTCCCTGCCTTTTTTTAAAAATCTTCCGCCAAACACTCTTGACCGTTTTGAAACCAGAAAAATCATATTCGGCGCAAAGGCGGCGTTGGCGGACGAAAAAGCCCCTCAAGGCATTTTAAAAGCCGTGGGTTTTGAACTTTTATGGCTGAAAAACAAACGTGATTTTTACGGCTGTATCCATAAAGAAGACGCAAAGAGAATAGACATGCTGGAAGCGCGTTATAAAAAACTTATAGAAGAAGCGGGGGGACAAACGGGTTATTAATTCGTTTAATTCTATGATTAAAGTTTCCGATTACATCGCCAAATTTTTAGAGGATCAAGGCGTCAAGGATATGTTTATGATATCCGGCGGCGGCGCAATGCACTTAAACGACAGCTTCGGCCACAGTACAATAAAATACTATTGCGGCCACAATGAGCAGGCCATAGCTATTGCGGCGGAAGGCTACGCCAGATTAAAACAGGATTTGGCCGTGGTATCCGTAACAACCGGCCCCGGAGGGCTTAACTGCCTTAACGGCGTCTTCGGACAATGGACGGACAGCGCGCCGGTTTTGTACATTTCCGGGCAAGTTAAATTTTCCACCACTATGGCAAGCTGCCCTGAAATTCCTCTAAGGCAGCTTGGCGATCAGGAAGTAAATATAATATCGGTAGTTAAACCTCTAACAAAATACGCCGTAATGGTTACCGATGCTTATACCATAAAGTATCACTTGGAAAAGGCCGTATATCTGGCGAAAAACGGCAGGCCTGGCCCCGTATGGCTTGATATACCCATCAATATCCAGGCCGCTTTGATTGATGAAAAAAAACTTAAAGGATTTAACGCGCCCCAAACGCCTAAATACAATTTAAAAATTAAAGAAACGCTTAAAGCCTTAAGCAATGCGAAATCTCCGCTTATCGCCGCGGGGCACGGCATAAGGTTGGCCCGGGCGGAAAAAGAATTTTATGCGCTCGCCAAAAAGCTTAATATACCGGTCGTTTCCACTTTTAACGGTTTTGATTTAATTCCTTCAAACGATCCTCTTTTTGCCGGCAGAATAGGAACAGTAGGGCAAAGAGCCGGCAATTTTGCACTTCAAAACGCTGACGTCATATTATTTTTAGGTACGCGCAACAATATCCGCCAAGCCAGCTACAACTACGAGAATTTTGCAAAAAAAGCCAAAAAAATCATAGTGGATATTGACGAAGCGGAACTTAAAAAACCTACCGTCAAACCCGATATTCCCGTCTTGGCCGATCTTAAAGAGTTTATAAAAGCTTTAAACGCTCAGGCTAAACCGCTTAAAGTGAAGCCTTGGCTTGATTGGTGCGGTAAAAATATAAAAAAATATACGCCTTTAAGCGAGTTCAAAATAAACTTAAACGAACGCCCCAATCCATACCAGGCGGCCCAAATGATAACGGAACTTTCCGGCAATATGCCAGTTGTGGCTTCCAACGCGACGGCGTGTTTGACGCTTTTTCAGGCCGGGGTATCAACAAAGGGCAAAAGAATGTTTTTAAACTCCGGCGACGCTTCCATGGGATACGGCCTGCCTGCGGCGATAGGGGCCTGCATAGCCAATGGCAAAAAGGATACGGTCTGCCTTGAAGGCGACGGCAGTATAATGATGAATTTGCAGGAACTGCAAACCGTTAAGACAAATAATCTTCCGCTTAAGATATTTATTTTTAACAACAACGGCTACATTTCCATAAAGCAAACGCAAAAAAACTTTTTTGGCCGCTATACGGCTTGCGGGTGCGCCAGCGGCGTTGAAATACCTGATTTTTCAAAAATAGCAAAAGCCTTTGGGCTGAAATTTATTAAAATAAACTGCGGCAGGAACTTAAACAAAGGCATAGTCAAAACGCTAAAAACGCCGGGCCCGGTAATTTGCGAAATCGTTTTGAAGGAAGATTACATCTTTACGCCGAAGCTTTCTTCCAAGAAACTTCCCGACGGCACTATGGTATCGCCCAGCTTGGAAGATATGTACCCTTTCATACAAACGGAGCAATTTAACTAATGAAAACCATTCTTATTACCGGCATAACCGGTTATTTGGGGAAGCGTCTTTCTTCAGCCATATTAAAGCAAGGTTTCAATATTATAGGCCTTACGCCTTCAAAAAGCGACTCAATCCCGCAAAACAGTGCTTTAAAGCTTTATTATTTAGATGAAACCCCTTTGGAAGAAGTATTTAAAAGCAACAGAATTGACGGTATTATCCACCTTGCGACTTTATACGGGCGCAAAGGGGAAAGTGCGGCCGATATGGCAAAAGTCAATATTATTTTTCCTCTGGGATTAATGGTGGCGGCGGCGAAATATAAAACTTCTTTTTTCATCAACACTGATACTATTTTGACCCCGGCTCTAAACCCTTACGCGCTTACAAAACACCAAACAAAACAATGGCTGGATATGTTTAACAATGAATTTGCCGCCGTTAATTTGCGTTTGGATCATTTTTACGGTCCTCAAGACAGCGATGTAAAATTTATAGCCTATTTATTAAAACAGCTTAAAGCGGAAGTAAAATCCATACCGCTTACCCCGGGCGACCAAACCAGAGATTTCATTTATATTGACGATGTCATTTCTGCCTATATCACGGTTATAAACGCAGCTTTGGACGGGAAATTTGATTTAGGCAAAACTCATAATTTTGAAGTCGGTACAGGTGTTAAAACCACAATAAAAGAGTTGGTGCTAACCTTAAAAAAACTGCTTAACAACCAAACCACCGTTTTAAATTTCGGAGCCGTACCTTACAGAAAAAACGAAGTGCTTAATTATGATATAGACACAGCTCCTTTAAAAGCTTTGGGCTGGCAGGCTAAGACTATGCTTTTACAAGGGCTTAAACAAACTATAAAAGAAGAGGAGTTTTAATATGAAATATCTAGTAACCGGCGGATGCGGATTTTTAGGTTCCAACATAGCAGCAAGAATATTAAATTCCAAAGCCGGGCAGTTATATCTTTACGATAATCTTTCCAGAATCGGCAGCGGCCAAAATCTTGAATGGCTTAAGACTTTGGGGGAATTTAAACATATCAAAGCCGACACGACCGATTTTAACACGCTGTGCGGCGTCATAAAAGAGTTTCAGCCGGATATTATTTTTCACTTTGCGGGGCAAGTCGCCATGACGACGTCAATCGCAAACCCGAGGCTGGATTTCAACACTAATACTTTGGGCGCTTTTAACCTGCTTGAAGCCGTCCGCACAAATTGCCCAAAAGCCGGGATAATCTTTTCCAGCACAAATAAAGTCTACGGCGATTTGGAACAATATACCTATGAGGAAAATCAAACCAGATATATATGCAAGGAGCACCCAAATGGTTTTGACGAAAAAGTTACGTTAGATTTTCATTCTCCTTACGGCTGCTCTAAAGGTGCGGCAGATCAATATATGCTTGATTACGCGCGTATTTTCGGGCTTAAAACGGCGGTGTTTCGTCATTCGTCAATGTACGGAGCAAGGCAGTTCGGCACTTTTGACCAAGGCTGGATAAGCTGGTTCTGCCAAAAAGCGCTGGAAACAAAACATAATCCTTCCGCCGTTTTTACGATAGCAGGCAACGGCAAGCAGGTGCGCGACGTTTTGCACGCCGACGATATGGCGGATTTATATATGACGGCGGCGGCAAATATAAATGAAATCAAAGGCCAAGCTTTCAATATCGGCGGCGGTATAGAAAACAGCCTTTCCTTACTGGAGCTTTTTACCCTTTTGGAAAAACTGCTTGATGTAAAACTTAACTATACAAAACTCGCCCCAAGGGAAAGCGACCAAAAGTTCTTTGTAGCGGATATTGCCAAAGTATCTAAAATGCTTAACTGGAAACCGAAAGTAAGCAAAGAAGACGGCATTAAAAAGATGCTGGAATGGAGCCAAACTTTATAATGTCAGACCTTAATAAATTACTTGATATTTTTATTATAACTTATAACCGGGAAGCGCAGCTTGCCTCCACCTTACAACAACTTTGCGCGGCAAATTCTCCTTTAAATGAGGCGGAAATTACCGTTTTAGATAACAACTCTACGGATAATACGGCTAAGGTAGTAAAAGAATATTCAAAAATAAATAAAAATATCAAATATATAAAAAACCGTTACAATAACGGATTGGCCGGTAATTTAATCAAGGCTATGGAATTGGCATCAAAAGATTATTTTTGGATACTTTGCGACGATGACGATTACAGTTGGGAATCCTGGCCGGAAATACAAAACGCTATGGCTGAAGGATATGACATAGTAATGACGACATATACGAAAGGTTTTCGCTCTGAGGAGATTCCTTTCCTTATAAATGAAATGGGCTTTGTTCCCAGCGCAATATATAAAACCGCACATATTAATGACACCGTAATCCGCAATGCTTATATGATGGCTTATAATCTTTTCCCTTTTCACGCTCTTTCCTGCAAAATAATAAACGAGGGCGGACGTATTTTTGTACCGCATAATAGAACGGTGCTTCAATCATACGAAGAAAAATCTCATCAAGTTAAAAAAGAAAATAAAGATTTATTTTACAGAATAAATACTTTCAGTTTGCTTTGGGGCTATATAGATTCTTACAGAATGATAAAAGACAAAACATTAAGAAATCAATGTTTTAACGTATTAGTATTGGGAAAAAACTTTTTCGGCTCTATGCAAGACTTTATGAATTGGCCTCCCTTCAAAATCCAAAATTTATTTGATATTTTTATAGCCGTAAATTTTAAAAAGAAAGTATTGCTATTATTAGCGATATTGAGATATATATTAAGCAAAAATCCCATAATTTGGTTTTACAGAACGGATAAAGGTATAAATATAAGGCTGTTTTATTTTATAAAAACAAAAATAATTCCGTTAAAAAAGAAAAAGAATTTATGAAAACCATTTTAATGACCGGCGCAGGCGGATTCGTAGGCGGCAATTTAAAGCCGTTCTTGGAAGACAACGGATTCAAAGTCATCGCGCCAAAAAGCAAAGATTATGATTTCACCAACCTTAAAACGGTTGAGGATTTGGTAAGCACTTACCGGCCGGATTTGTTTGTGCTGGCGGGATTTTACGGCATAAGCGACCCTAACAATATCGCCGCCGATATAGAAGAAAAAAACTTGTCGATATTTAATAATTTCGTCAAAACCGCCGATGGGAAAAAGATTATCACTTTCGGCTCCGGCGCGGAATTTGACAAAAGCCGCCCCATAATAAAAGCCAAAGAAAGCGACTTGGGCCAAGTTATACCGCAGGATTTATACGGCCACGCCAAATACGCAATCAGCCGAGAAATTAAAAAACATCCAAACGTCTTAAATTTAAGGCTGTTCGGCGTTTACGGACCGAACGAGTTTGATTCCCGCTTTATCACGCACGCGTCTAAATGCAATTTGGCAGGCAAGCCGATAACAATGCGCCAGAACGTAATTTTTGACTATATCCCAGTGGAAGACTTATGCCGTATAACGCTTGAATTTATAAATAAAACCCCAAAAGAGCAGTTTATTAACATTACGCCGGATAAAGGCATATCCCTTATGGAAATTGCGCAAATTATCAATAAAATAGCCCCGCGCGAAAGCGAAATTATATGCGCCAAAGAGGGTATGGCAAATGAATACACCGGCGATAATTCCGTCCTAAAAGCGGAACTTCCTTATTTTAATTTCACTTCATACGCCGACGGAATAAAAAATTTTTATAATTATTTAAAGGAAAAAGCTAATGCGGATTAAATATTACCTTGGAAATATTGCTCCCGCTTATACAGTTCTTAGTCCAAACAATCAATGCGCAACTAGGAGAACAAATGAGTTTCAGCAATAAAGATATAACAGTTTTTATATTTACCCGCAATCGCCCAGATATGGTAATTGACTCCGTCAAAAGCGTATTAAACCAAACCGCCGGGCCTGTGAAGTTATATGTTTTGGATAATTCAACCGACGAAAAAACTACAAATGCAATAAAAGCATTTCCAAGCGTACAATACGTTAAAACCGATCCGTCTTTGCCTTATGCAAATTTCAAAAAATTGCAGTCATTGGCGGATTCCGCATATACAATGGTTTTACACGACGACGATTTAATCCACCCTCAATATGTTCAGCTTGCGTTGGAAGCCTTAAATAAAATTAAAGATATAACTTATATAGGCTCCAAAAATACTATTTTCTACAATAACGACATACCTGAGGAATACAAAAAGCCAAAATCGTTAAAAAAAGAATTTTATCTTCTTTCCAATGACAATCTGTTTACTTTATCCTTTTGGAGCAAGCCAAACTCAAACTGGAGCAGCTCAATAATAAAAACAGAATGTTACAAAAATTATGATATTGCCAAAGACGCAAAAATTTACGGAAAAACCCAGGATTTGGCCTTTCTTTCACAAACTATGAAGACGGGCGGCAATGCCGTAATATTTACGGATGGAAATATACTGTTTTATAGGAATCATATGCAATCGGATTCAAACGATAAACGGACGGCCTTATCAAAAGAACAAATTAAAAATCTGTTAAAATTGTTTCTATCCAAAAGCAAAAATCCTCATTTCTTAAGCAGAATATACTTTTTATACTCGGTATACATTGCAAAGCAGTATTTTTCGGCAGGACACGACGAAAATGAAACGCAAGCTTTTTTAAAAGAATTACTTACAGAAGGAATAATCAGTAAAAATATGCTTTTATACGATAGAAGGAAAAAATCCCTGCTGTTAAGATTAGCGTTTTTTCCGATTCAAATATTTTATAAAAGGAATTTCTGGAAAGCATACCTGCATAAATTATAATCATTTATGGGACTTAGAGAATTAAACCGCAAAAGAAATATTTATCTGCGCCACCTTAAAGCAAAGGCCGGCAAATGCCTGTTTGATTTTAAAAACAAAAACCGTTTTACGCCTTCAAAATTGAAAACTTTTAAAAAGGTTCTCTTTCTTCGCAACGATAATAAAATAGGCGATATGATAGTAAGTACAATGGCTTTCAGGGAACTTAAAAAACAGCTTCCTAACGCCGAAATTTGCGTTTTAGCGGGCCCGGCAAGCGCGAAAGTAATAGAAAACAACCGCAGCGTCAGCCGCATTTTTATCTGCCGCAACAAATTCCACGACATTTTAAAAACAGGCCTGAAACTGCGTAAAGAACATTTCGATCTTTATATAGACATGGATAGGGAAAACACCTTCCTTACCCATTTGCTGATGTTTCTTATAAAGCCTCGTTTTGCTTTCGGTTTCAATAAAGATAACTTCAAGGCTTATAATATAACTTGCGGGTTGGATTTTGACGCCAATCATATAACAGCTTGGTACGCGGCGGCGTTTAAAGCCCTGCGCCTGCAAAAGCCGGAGGCCCGATACGATTTATTCGTGCCGAATTCTCTAAAAAAGGAAATACAAAAATTCCTTTCCAAGCTGCCCACGGCAAAAGGCTTTATAGCCGTTAACGCTTTTGCTTCCAGCAAGCACAAATGTTTAAGCGCCTTACAAATAAGGCAAACGGCGCAAAGCCTGCCGCAATATAATTTTATTCTAATAGGCCCATATACACAAGCTGAGCTTTTAAAGGAAGCTTCCGCCTGTAAAAATGTTTTTGCAACCCCTAAAGGAGATATTTTTACAAGTTTTGCCGTCACAGCCGTAACCAATTTGCTTATAACGCCCGACACCTGTTTTGTACACGCCGCGGCGGCTCTGGGAAAAAAGCAAATCTGCATTTACAGAGAAACGGATGAATTTTTGCTTTGGGGGCCGTTAGGAGATAAATTCTTGAAAGTAACAGCCCATTCCGGCGATATTTCCGCTCTGCCTGCCGAAGAGATAATCAAAGCCGCGCTTAAAGCTTTATCTTAAAGCACCCCTTAAAATTTGAACTTTCTTATGCTATAATCTTAAGACACTGAAGGGAGGCAAAATATGAAACTTTCCAAAAAGATCTTAGACGAATTGCTAACAAATGCGGCGGAAGCGATGCGCAATTCCTATTCTCCTTATTCCAAATTTAAAGTGGGCGCGGCTCTGCTTACCAAAAGCGGAAAAATATATAAAGGAACCAATATTGAAAACGCCTCTTACGGCCTTACAATCTGCGCGGAAAGAAGTGCGATTTTCTCCGCCGTGACCGCAGGCGAGAGAGAATTTGAAGCCCTGGCGATAGTTTTCAGCCAGAAAGATTTGGGGCCTTTAAGTACTCCGTGCGGAGCGTGCAGGCAGGTTATGGCGGAGTTCTCCTCGCCTGATATGCCGATTTATACGGCCGATTTATCAACCGGCAAGCCTGCCAGAATAGTTCGCAAAAAACTAAAGGATTTCTATCCGTATCCGTTCACTCCCAAAGCCTTAGAAAAGAAGCCCAAAAAGAAATAATTTCAAAGCCCCTTAACCGGGGCTTTTTATTTGTTAGTTTTTATGATGTTTTTCGTTTGAACGAGGCCTGAACCCCCGAGCGTATACTGTAAAGGGCGGAGCCCGAGGTATCCAAAAGGGGGAAAACTAAGTTAAACCCAAAAGCCCACACAGAGCAAAACGGTTTTGCAAGTATTTTGCGTTTTAACGAGGCCTGACCCCCCGAGCGTATACTGTAAATGGCGAAGCCCGAGGTATCCAAAAGGGGGTGAAAACGAAGTTAAAGCTAAAAACCCACGCAGAGCAAAAGAGTTTTGCAAGTATTTTGCGTTTTAACAAGGCCTGAACCCCCGAGCGTATACTGTAAAGGGCGGAGCCCGAGGTATCCGAAGGGGGTGAAAACGAAGTTAAAACGCAAAAGACGACGCAAAACAGAAAAAGGGTGGCCCTGCCGGGGGTAAGGGCAGGGCCTGTGGAATCTTCATAAATATACTATTATTCTAACAATTTTGCAATGTCTTTAAAAAACTCCCCGGCTTTTTGTTCAAAATAGAAGTCGCTTACTTCCGACGTATAAGAAGATGGCAAAGTATTTACTTCTATTATTTTAGCCCCGTTGCGTTTGGCCGTCAGCGGCAGAGCGCAGGCGGGCATAACCTCGCCGGAGGTGCCAACGATAATCATAACGTCCGTCGCATAAGCAAGTTCCTCGCTTTCCTGGTAAACGCGGGTATTTATACCCTCGCCGTAAAATATAAAATCAGGTTTAAGCACCGCGCCGCAGGCTTTGCAGGAGGGCAGTTCAGCCTTTAAATCAACTTCATCTATATGATAGCGCTTGCCGCAGCCGGTGCAAATCAAATAATTTATAGTTCCGTGAAATTCCTTCACGTTTACGCTTCCCGCGCGTTGGTGCAAATTATCTATATTCTGCGTTATTATCCCTTTAAGTAAACCTTTCTTTTCCCACACGGCAAGCGTTTTATGGGCGATATTAGGCTCGGCCTTACCCATAGAATCAAAAAATATCTTTTTCATTTCGCGCCAGGATTCTTTAGGATTGGCGTAAAAGAAATCAATATCAATAGCGGAAGGGTCATAACGCTCCCAAAGGCCGCCCGCGCCGCGGAAAGGGGGAATGCCGCTCTCCACGGAAATACCCGCCCCCGTAAAGGCGGTAAGGAACTTTGCGTTCTTGATAATTTCTGCCGTTTCTTTCAACATATAAGAATAAAATTATCAAATAGACGCAAAAAAATCAACTTTGTTTTTTATGCCTCATTTTTAAGACGGTAAAAAGGAGAAAAATCTTCATTGTGTTTAAAAAGATTTTATGTTACAATTCTTTTGTAGACGCAAAAGCAAGACAAAATGACGGCTTACGACGCAAAACGCCCTTAAATTACAATCGGCCGGCGTCTGTTTTGCCTTGCCTTTGCAGATTATAACAGGAGAATATATGTTATCAAAGTTTATCAACTGGATGAAGCCTCTTAAAGATGCTGACCAAAGATTAACGGATGAAAAGACAATAAAAAGAACTTATACGATTTGGCGTATAAAAATGTTCTTCGGTATGTACTTCGGCTACGCGCTCTTTTACTTTACAAGGAAAAACCTTGACTTCGTAAAACCTGCGCTTAAAGATAATTTCGGGTTTGACGTAATCCAACTCGGTATCATCGGCACCACGATATACGCCACCTACGGCGTAGGCAAGTTTTTAAGCGGCGTTATGGCGGACAAATGCAATATAAGGTCCGTAATGGCTTTGGGGCTGTTCTGCTCCTCGCTGATAAACTTAGCTTTCCCTTTCCTGCCGCAGTTCCAAAGCTGGCTTTCAAATATGAATATCGCCATACCTTTGGTCGGCCTAGCGGCTTTTGCGTGGGGGTTAAACGGCGTGTTCCAATCTATGGGGTTCCCTCCGGTAGCCAAAGGTTTGGTTTATTGGTTCTCCCCCAGTGAAAGGGCCACCAAATGGACTTTATGGTCCTCCAGCCACACCTTCGGGGCTTTCTTCGTAGGCGTATTGATAACATATTTACTTAAATTTGATTTATGGAGAATGGCTTTCGTTATACCCGCTATTATGGGTATCTCTTACAGTATTTTCCTGTTATTCTTCCTTACCGACAAACCCACCACGGTAGGTTTGCCGCCTATTGACGAGTACAAAAACGACCCTATGCCGATTAAAAAAGATACTGGCCTTTCCCATTGGGAAATCCTCAAAAAACACGTCTTCGGCAATCCGTTCTTATGGGCTTTAGCGGTTTCATACATATTTGTCTACTATGTACGTTTTGCCACTTTGGATTGGGGCACGCTCTTCTTGGTGGAAGACAGAGGCTTTACCCAAGCCGCTGCCGTTTCCGCTTTAAAATGGATGCCTTTCCTAGGTATGCCGGGCGGTATCGTAGCCGGTTACTTGGCGGATAAATTCTTCCAGGGCCGCTGCACTCAAATGAACCTTATTTATTTGACCATACTTGCGGCAAGCTGCTGGGGCTTTTACAAACTCGCCGGCACCGACGCGTTTTTCTGGACGTCCTTACTCGCGGCTTTTATAGGCTTCTTCGTGGACGGCCCGCAAAACTTGGCCGGCGGCGTACAGACCAGCCGTATCGTAACGCAGGAATCTGTTTCCGCAGCGTGCGGTTTTACCGGCATGTTCGGTTATTTCGGCGCGATGTTATCTTCCAGCGGCGCGGCTTTCATCAGCAAGCATTACGGTTGGCAGGGCGTATTCGTTTCCTGCATAGTGGCTTGTATTATAGCCGGCGCGCTTATTTCAACCACTTGGAAGAAGGAATCAGCCGGAGTTTCAAAATAATCAAAGTTTTTTCAGCCTGTAAAGCCCCCGTCAAAAGCGGGGGCTTTTTTGCGTTTGAAATTCATTCATTCTCAACACTATAAAATTAAAAAATGGGGGGAAATCGGCTTGCAAAAAACAATTTTATTTATTAAGATATTTTTTAGAACAGAATATAGAACAAATAAAAATAAACTATTTTTATTTTAACTTTAAGGAATGTTTATGAAAAAACTCCACCCAAATCAGGAAAAACTGCTTAAACTGCTTAAAGAACATCAGGATAACCCTCTTACTATGGAAGAACTTGCACTGCAAATGGATATTTCAAGCAAAAGCGTAGTGCATTATCATATTACTCAGCTTGAAAAAAAGGGCTATATTACCCGCAGCGCCAATAATGCCCAACAGTATTATATAAACGATACCGAGGAAAACGTAATTTACCTGCCGCTTTACGGAATGGCAAAATGCGGCCCGGCCGGAACGATACTTGACGGCACTCCCAGCAGAGTAGTCCCCGTGGATCCGGCGATGGTAAACTTCCCGGTATGCAAAGGTTTTATGGTGGAAGCCAAAGGGGATTCTATGACGGACTTAATAAACCCCAAAGACTGGCTTATAGTGGAAAAGAGCAATACTCCCAATCAACGGGATGTTATAGTCTGTTCTAACAACGGGGAAACTATGGTAAAGCGTTTTGTAAAAGACGGGCGCAGCGGCAATATACTGTTGGTATCGGATAACCGCAAATACGCCCCCATAATAGCTGATAAAGATTCCCTTAAGATAGACGGCATAGTAAGAAGCATTTTAAAACGCGGGATTTAAAAACCTTTAAGATACAGGCATATTGTAAAGGTTTCGGCGCTCTTTTAAGAGCGCCGTTTTTATAGCATTTCACAAATAACCCCGCCTTAGCCTAAGCCAAAGCGGGGCGGTTAGTGAGAGGTTTAATAGAATCTGCCACACGCGTGCGCTGCAATTGCGTTATTTAAAGTCAAACCAACGCTATTTGCAAACTCGCTACAACTGCTAAATTTGGGCGGCAACTGATATTCATTACCATTAGTCATAGTACAGCAAGTTGTACCAACCGCATATGAGTAATTTAAACAATTACATGCTCCTGCCGTTGCTCCACTGCTTGCAAATAAGTAACAACTAAGCCAACAGCACTGACAAGTGCCTTCATCTAAAATATCACTCCCGGTACATGTCTTTGAACATTTACAAGTACTCCAGCTGCCTGTAGTCCATTTCCCTGTTGAGGTATTACACGTTACCGTACGGGTCTGTGTTCCAGATGCCCCGCTGCTGGTAGTACAGCTTTGACTTGTTGCCGGTTTACTTGATGCTGAGCATGACATCGTAGTAGGGCAAATATCATCCCAATCGCTCCATGTACCGTTTGAGCAACAGGTCCTTGTTGATGTTTCACAGTCTCCCTTAGGTTTATATTGCTTTTGCCCTGATGTACACGTCTCAATTGGAGTTATAGGCTCAAAAGCTATAGGACATGAATATTTACCAGTAACTGCATTCATAAGACATGTCTTACCACATATGCGCTCGCATGCCTCAGCTGTGGAATACTCTTTTACTAATTCTAATGCACTTGCATAACTTGATAATAAGATAATACAACATAAAAGGACATATCGTATACTCTTTAAACTAACCATATTTTTTACCTCCTCTAACTTATTCAACTCTTTATAAAAAACACGACTTTTGCGCCGTTCTTAATATTCCTTTCTCTCCTCTAACCTTTTTTACTCCTTACTGCTTTTCTCCTTTTTATATGCGCGCAACACCTCCCTATAAGGCCGGTTCCGCTTTTGCGGAACCCAGCCTCTGGTTACTTTTTGGTTAGTTAGAGTTAAACTCCCCAAAGCTTTTCCACGGCTTTTACGCCGCGTTTATTCGTTTGGATTTTGTGTGATAATGATGACAGCGGATACTAGCCGTATCCGCCTTTATTTGAAGTTTTCATTTTTTCCTCTCAACTTAACCTTTTTTTACCTCAGGCCTTTGCTTAGAGCAAATAAATCAAAGCTAACCGGGCTTTAATGTTTGGAGCCTGAAAATATGAAGTAAATTTATCAAAAAAAAAACCAAGTCAACTGTTTTATCTTTTTAACAAAACGCCCCGACGTACGACACCTCAAAACAACGGCAAAAAGAATATTGCAAAAACGCACAGATAAATGTAGGTCAGGCTACGACTGGCATTAAAAAGCGTACAAGAGTGTAAAATCGGCAAAATAAATAATTAAAACAAATAAAAAATTTAGTAAAATTTTTATTAGCGTTTTTTAAAACGCTTATTTTTTTTATAAGGAAGGTGCAAAGTTACCGGAAATGAAAGAAAATCCCGACGCCGCTTCACTCAAAAAAACTAAAGATTATACCCTTAAATTATCCCTTTGGGGCTTGCTTGGAGTCGTCATCAGCGCGATGGTAGGCTCCGGCGTTTACTCACTCCCGCAGAATATGGCAAAAGGCGCGGGCGCGGCTTCAATAATACTGGCCTGGCTAATAACCGGGTTCGGGATGTTCTGCATAGTTTACACTTTCCACCTGCTGGCAAAAATCAAACCGGAAATGGCTTCCGGCATATACTCTTATTCCCAAGACGGCTTCGGCCCGGGCGCGGGCTTTTTTACGGCGTGGGGTTATTGGCTTTGCAATATCTGCGCCAATACGGGCATAGCCGTCATTTTAATGGAAGCTTTAAACTACTTCTTTCCGCCGTATTTTGAAGGGGGAAACAACTTAAACTCTTTAATCGTTTCCACGCTTATTTTATGGTTGTTTTTTATACTGGTTTACAGGGGTATAAAAACCGCCGCGGCGATAAATTTTATAGGAACTTGCTTTAAACTTATCCCAATAATCATTTTTATTTTGGTATGCCTGTTTGCGTTTGATTTTTCCGTTTTTAAACAAGATATTTTATTTACGATCAATTCCGGCGGGGTTAACTTCGGCAATATTACCAATGAAGTCAAAAACACTATGTTGGTAACCATTTGGGCCTTTATCGGCGTGGAAGCCGCCGTAGTTTTGACCGGACGCGCAAAAAAAGCAAAAGACGTTTCCCGCGCAACGCTTGGCGGATTTTTTATATGCCTTATTTGTTACAGCCTTATTTCTTTGCTCCCTTTCGGCATACTTTCAAGGGGGGATATAACCCAATTCGCCAATCCGTCAACGGCAGGCGTACTTCAAAGCGTAATCGGCAAAGCCGGAGGGCTTTTAATGATACTGGGGCTTATGGTGTCAGTGCTGTTTTCCTGGCTTTCCTGGGTTATTATAGCTACGGAAATTCCTTTCAGCGCGGCAAAAAAAGGCCTTTATCCGAAGTGCTTTTTAAAGGAAAACGCCAGAAAAGTGCCAAGCGCATCACTGCTTGTAACTACGATAGCCACTCAAATTACGCTGCTTGTGGCGTTTTTCTCCTATAACGCTTGGGATACTATGCTCAGCGTAACGGGCGTTATGGTTCTGCCCGTCTACTTTTTAACCACTTTATATTTATTTAAAATCTCCCGCAAAAAGAAGTTCAGCCAAACCTGCAAGGTAAGCCGCCCAAAAGCGATATTTATAGGCTCGGCGGGCATAATTTACGCGCTGTGGCTTATATATGCGGCTAATATCAAATACCTTGCAATGGCTTTGGCGTTTTATATATGCGGCATACCCGTTTATATGATTGCGTGCAGAGAAAGAAAGGAAACAAAATGAAAGCTTCAATGAAACTAGGTATCGCGGGCCTTTGCGGGCTTGTGGTAAGTTCTATGATGGGTTCGGGCGTATTCTCGCTTCCGCAGAATATGGCCTCGGCCGCCCAGGCTGACGCCGTATTGACGGCTTGGATTATAACCGGGATAGGAATGTTCTTTATAGCGGAAACATTCAGGATACTTTCCGGCATAAAACCGCATTTGACGGCGGGGATTTTCGCTTATGCGCGCGACGGTTTCGGCAAACGAGCGGGCTTTTTTATAGCTTGGGGCTATTGGCTGTCAAACGTATTTTCCAACATAGCTATGGCCGTTATAATGATGGAAGCTTTAAATTACTTTTTTAAAGGTTTTTTTACCGGGGGCAACAATATAAACGCCCTGCTTCTTTCAAGCTGTATTATTTGGGCTTTTATGCTGCTTATTATGAAAGGCATAAAGACTGCCGCCGTCATAAACTTATTCGGCACAATAGCAAAAATAATGCCCTTGGTATTTTTTATAATCGTCGCATTTATAATGTTTAAATGGGACGTCTTCAAAACCGGCCTTTTTAACAATCTTACTTTTGACGGCTTCAGCCTAAAAACGCTTATGGGCGACGTCCGCGCCACTATGGTTGTAACTCTATGGTGCTTTATCGGAATAGAATCCGCCGTAGTGCTATCCGGCAGGGCGAAAAAACAAAGCTATGTAGCCAAAGCCACTTTGCTGGGATTTTTATCTTGCTTGGGCGTGTATATGCTGATTTCCCTGCTGCCTTTCGGCTTTATTACAAGGGCTGAAATAGCCTCTTACGCCAACCCTTCCACTGCGGGCGTACTTGAGGCGGCTATCGGCAAAACCGGCGCGGTGATAATGAATTTGGGACTGATTATATCCGTCCTGTTCGCCTGGCTTTCCTGGGAGCTTATTTCCATAGAAGCGCCTTATGCCGCCGCCAAGGACGGAACTTTCCCCAAAATATTCGCCAAAGAAAATAAAAACGCCGCGCCGACTTTTTCCCTCTTAATAACTACGATAGGTATGCAATGCGCGTTGTTTATAGCTTTCTTTTCCTCAAACGCCTGGGAAACTATGCTTAATATAACCGCCGTAATGATACTGCCGGCATACTTGGTTACGACGCTTTATCTTATAAAAAACGCCCGCAAAAAACACTTTCGCAAGGAATGGGGGCTTTCCAAAGTCAAGCTTATGATTACCGGCGTGCTGGGCTCGATATATGCGCTATGGCTTATTTATGCGGCGGATTTAAAATATTTGGCGATGGCTTTAATATTCTTCGCCGCGGGAATACCGATATTTTTAATAGTCAAAAAAGAAAGAAAATCCGCCAAACTATAATTAAAAGACCCCGGTTTAAGCCGGGGTTTTTAAATTATTGGGCATTGATATTTACTAAATTTGCTTATCCGGCTCTTTACCAAAATAGGATAAAATGCCTGCGGCGGCGGCGGCAAGTACTGCAAGGCCCAAAGTGATATGGTAGGCGGATATAAACGCGGATGTATGCTCCGCTCCGCCCTTTTGCAAAAATTTAATAAGTCCGTCAAAGATATTGACCGTTAAGGAAACGCCTAAAACTATACCAGTATTTCTGGCAAGGGCATTCAAACCGCTTGCGTCATTATAAAACTTGCGTTCTATCGCGTTCATAATACTGTTATTGTTGGGGGAATTGAACATACCGTTTCCTATACCCAAAATAATTTGCCCGATAATTATCTGATATTCTTTAAACTCAAGGCCTATATTCATATACCACAAAAGCCCGCAAATCAAAATTACCATTGAGCCTACGGTAAGTTTTCTTGCGCCCATATAGCCCGAAAGTCTGCCGCTTAAAGGGGAAACCAATATCATAGGAACGGAGTAAAACAGTATCAAAGTGCCGGTTTTAAATGCGCTAAGGCCGTAAATATCCTGTAAATAGAAAGGTATCAAAAGCCCGTTGACGCTTGTGGCTATAAATACCAGCATCATAGCGGCGTTGCCGTAAGCAAAAACTTTATTTCCGTAAAGAGATAAATTCAAAAGCGGTGTTTTGGTTCTCTTTTCGTGGCGGAAAAAGAAAAACGCCAAAACAGCCGAAATGCCCAGCATGACGATTATATGAGGGTTGGCAAAACCGGCCTGCTCCGCAAGGGAAAGAGCTGTAAAAAAGCAAACACTTAAAGCCATAAAAAGAACGGCAGAATTTGCGTTAATTTTACCCAGCTTTCGTCTTTTTACGCTTGGCAGGGACTTGTAAGCAAAATACGCGCCGAAAGCCGCCAGAGGCAAATTAATGTTAAATAAAGACTGCCAGCCGAAGGTGTCCAATAAAATTCCGCCCAAACTCGGCCCCGTTATATTGCCCAATGCCACCACGGAACCTATCATACCCAAGAACTGCCCTCTTTTTACGCCGGTAAACATATTGGCAACCACGCTTTGCGCCAAGGCAAAAAGCATCGCCGAGCCGCTTGCCTGTATAAAGCGGGAAACTATCAAAGCGGAAAGACAGGGAGAAAGGGCGCAAAGCAAAGAACCCAACCCAAAAAGAATAAAACCCAAGCTATATATTTTGTTTTGACCGTAACGGTTGCCCAGTTTACTGCTTATGGGCAGTATACTTACTATACCCAAACAATATACTGTTATCACCCACTGTATCTGAGGCAGGCCAACGTTAAAATATTTAGACATACCCGGCAAAGCAATATTGACTACGCTCGCATCCAACGCTCCGGCAAAGTTGCCTAAAACGACTATAAAAAACGCAAAATATTTGCTTCGTATCCAAGACGGATGTTTGAAATGCTGTTCCATTATTTTTCTCTTTTCTCCTTATCCGCTTTGTTTGCATTTATGAATCCGGAAGAAAATATACCCGAATAAACCGCAAAAAGCATTATGCCGCACAAAGCCGTAATTATTTTTAGCAGACGTCCCGGCTCCGTTACTACGGAAATTTCCGCGCCGGCTTGGCAGAAAGTCATAGCTGTGAACCATATCGCGTCGTAAATATTTTTAAAAACTTCCGGTTGGGCGGAATGCTCAAAATAATAAATCAAAAAAGAATTTATCGTAAGCAAAAAGCCCATAACGAAACCGACGGTAACCAGGGCGTCCAAACTGCTGTAAATTACTTTAAACATCAATTTAAGCGGGCGGGAATATTCCACCAGTTTTAAAATTCTGAACAACCTTAAAAATCGCAAAGCTCTTAAAGGTTTAATATTGATGTAAACCATAGGCACTATCGCCAAAAAATCTATAAACATTGCCGGGCGAAGCGCAAAACGAAGGCGGCTGCCGTGATAATCAGGGGAAAGATCCGCCGTCCAAAGCCTTAAAATATACTCGAAAGAAAATACTATGGTAATTACCAAATCGCAAAATTCTATGGCGACGATGTCGTCGAAACTAAGATGACCGGAAAGGGAAAACAAAGAAAGCGGAATATTCAGGAATATAAGCGCCAAAATCAAACTTACAAACCAACTTGCATTTAACAGATTATAAGCCTTAAGTTTTATCTTTTTGTAATATTCAATCATAAAAATACCCTCTTAAATTATATTAAATTAAACTTACAAGAGGGGGGAAAATTGCTTTGCGGAAAATACAAACAAGGCGCCTCTCGGCAAGCCTCTTAGACGGAAGGATATTCTGCTTTCCTGCACGCAAAAAGGCCGCCTTTTTAGGCGGCCTTTCGTAAACTTTTAACTCTTAATATTAATTCCCGGAGTTTTCAGTCTGTCCTTCAGGCAAGCTTAACGCGTTAAGGTTATAAGGCGAAACGCTTAAAGAAGGAGTACTGAAGTCAAATGACGGCGTAAGCGAAGGCGTTTGGATAAACGAAGGGGTAACGCCTGTCGGTTTAAACCAGTCCTTGGTTCTTGCGTAAGGGAACGCAAAGGCCGCGCCGTGTTTGATAGGGGCGAAATATTTGCCCAACTGGCCGGTTTTAAACACGCCAGCGCCTTTACCGTATAACAAACCTGTACCGAAGAGGACGGAAGCCGGTATCCAAATATTATCCTGCAAAGCTTTAACCTTGCTGGTATTTTCGGGGTCTTTTTCCACTTCTTTATCGGCGAAGTAGTTATGGGCCAAAGGCACTACCGACATACCGATATGAACGGCGGGGTAAGCCACTTTCCAATCCGTAAGCACGCCTTTGCTTGCTCCGGCGCGCATAAGGTTATATTCGCCGGTCATCAATATACCGTTGGTGGTGTTTGCAAAGCCCGCACCGATTAAGGACATACCCAAAGCGAAAGTCCAAGGATCGTTTTCAACGGCCAGTAAGCTGGTACCCGCAGCGGCAGAGCCTAAAGAAAGGCCTATAATCTTCTTGTAAGTAGCAGGATTTTCTCCGCCCAATGCCGCAATAAGAGGTTTGGAATAATATCTTACCGCAAACTGAGGCAGAGCCAAAGCCGTGGTGGCGATTACCGGGCGCCAAGTTTCGCTTCCAATATGGACGGGGCTGTCTTCATTGCGCAGATAGGCGTTGGCCTCACTCTGGCTGTATTTGTTAAACATTGAAGCTTCAACACCCAAAGCTCCGAAGCCGGCAAAGGTTAAAGGCAGGACTTCTTTTCTGAACATAACTTTTGCGGAACTTACGGATTCTTTAAGCACGCCGAAAGTAGGTCTGTAAAAATAGTTGTTAAAGCCCGTCGCGAATTTGGAAGAGCCAAGCCAATTTATGGGCTTTACGGACTGGCTCATTTGGTAGCCTTTTACCGCGCCGATGTCTTTAGAGAAATGGGCCGTATGGAATTTATAGAGTATAAGCCCCGTTAAGCCCAATAACACCGGGTTAGAAACTGAAAAGTCCGTATGTTTATGGAGCAGCGGTTTCCCATCCTCAGTAAGTATTTGCTGCCCCGTGGCTAATTTAAGCTTACCGTCTGCATGAATCTCATCTCCTTGATAGGTAAGAGGGATACCGTTAATGGTGCCGTCATCGGTATAATATCTGGGGCTCCACTGATCCCACAGCTGGAATCCGAGCGGGGGTAAAATCATAAGGAAAGAACCCGCATTTTTATACATCATGCCTTTCAACAAACCGCCGCCACCACCCATTTCTTTCATAAGCGGGTTAAAAGAAGCTCTAGTCAACGAAGATGCCAAACCGATAAAAGACGCGCTTAACAAAAGCGGAGTCAAAGAAGGTTTACTCGGGTTATAGATATTGGCATCGTTAAAGCCGTTAAAGCCTGAAAGCGTAGATATGCCCAACGAAGCAGCTGATAAACCAAGTGATGCCGTCATCATATTGGCCGAGCCGAACCTCTTTACGAACGGAGCCCAGAAGGGTGAAAGGAAGCTGGGCAAATAAGGTAGGGCAACCGTAATTAAGGTTTCCTGAGTATTGCTCATTTCCGGATAATTCTGTCTTAAGGGGCCGATTAACCCGGTAGAAGCCGCACTCAGGGAAAGCACTTGCAGCAAATATAAAGTGTTTACTTTATCTCTTGAAGCCGTAATACTAATGCCTAAAGGATTATTAAAAGTACCCGCTTTGGCATAATTGGTAAATACGCCAAGCTGACCTTTAGGTATAGCAAAAGAATAAGGCCTGTCAAAAGAAATTAAGTTCCCGGCTTTGTTTCTGGCAAGGAAAGAGAGAGAGTTATTATCGTTTACCAATACTCTTACGCCGTCAAACTCGGAAGAAGTTATAAGCCTGATGGGCGTCTGTATATTTCTGCCGGAAGCCGCGTCTTTTACCCAAACGCTGCCGGTGCCGGAGAACATTTTGTTTTTACTGCTTAAGAGGTTTTTGCCCCAAGAAGTAAATCTTCCCCAAGTGCTTGTCTGTTCCGGCAGGAATTTTAAAGTAAGCGGTTCGCTGCGGCCGAGCGTCAATCTTGCCAAATCGGCAAAGCTGCCGTTATCTAAAGCAACTTTAAAGTAAGAGGGATCGGCTATAACGCCTCCGCGTCCGAAAGAGAGTTTAAAGGTGGAAGCGTCACTGCCGGTTATAAGGACATTGTCAATATCCTGCACCTTTATGCCTGAAATATGTTTTTTGCTCCAAGGCCAGAAGCGAGTGCCGTTAAGGGTAACGTCAACAGGCAAAGGATCAGCCTCGGCAATTCCTGCGGCGCCCCTGGTCCACAGGCCAACGGTTCCTTCGGCTCCGCCGGCCGCGCTTAAAGGCCTTGCAAGCCAGTTGAAAGAAGAACCGGCCGCGGATGTGGCGGAGGCACTGGGAGCCGCAAATTTAAAGTTTTTCAAATCATAACCGAAGTTAAGACCGGCTTCTAAAGAATAGCCGGAATATTTCCCGGTACGGAACGCTTCTTGCGTCGCGGAAGAAAGGTAAGATTCATAGCTGCGGAATTTATTGAAAAAGCCTCTGCTGAGATAGGAGTTTCTGGCGTTTTCGCTTGCCGCGGCAAGAGTCTTTTCAACATTTAAGATTTCAGTTACTCTTCCGGTTTCGCCGGCCGTTGCGGCCATAGCGGCGGCTTTGTCGACTACAAGCCCGCCTTTGGAGGCGTCATAAGTTACGGTGCCTAAAATTTTCGCCGTGGTCGTATTCGCCGCGCCGGCTCCTTTTATAGCGGGTATGGCTTCAGCCGTATATAAATGTCTTTGGGAGTTGACTACTGCGGCCATAGCGCCTTTCATCCTGCCGGAAAAAGACCTTACGGCAACTCTGGCGGATACATAAGGCTTAATTTTTGAGGCATTGGCAATCATCTTGCTGGCCCTTACCGCAGGATTGGAAATCCTTGAAATCTGCATTACAGTAAAAGTGGCTCTGCACAAGGAATAGGCATTGCGGGCCAATCTGAGCAAGTCAAACGTAGCCCAAACCATAAAGGCGATATCTACTGAAAAACCTAATCTTTGCCAATAGCCTAAACTTACGCGGCGACCGCGTTTTTCTTTCATTTTATCCGCACCGACTACGGCATACTGGCCGAGCTTGGCTTTTATGGAAGGATAAGTCTGAGCCAAGGCGGAGTCAAGGCTGCCTTCCTGAGAATCGGATATGTCTGCCAAATTCATATTGGCAAGTTTTAAAGCCATTAAAGCTTCCGGAGAAAGGCCGGACTCTTTGGTTTTATTGTTTGCCGCAGGGTGGACTTTGCCGCTTAAAAGCGCGCCCGCAAAGAAAGGCATTATCGGATCTTTGCTGTCAATGGAATATTTCTTTAATATAGCCAAAGCGCGGGGAGAACCCTCCTGGGCAAAAAGTTTGGCGATATCCGTAAAAGCGTTATAATAGGTAACGCCGCTTTGGCTTACATACTGGGCGTTTTTGGAAGGTTTACCGCGCAGGTACTGCCCCTGAGTATTGTTAATGGCGTTTATACCGTACTCGGCGGAGAACATCTCCCACACGCTGTCTTTGCTGCCTTCAAGCTTGGTATAATAATCCATAAGTTGATCTAAAACGCTGTACTGCTGTCTGCCCAATAAGGCACCCGTGCTTGCTTGAAGTATATGAGGGAAAGCCGGAGTATCGGTGCTTCTTTTTACCAATTTATACAAAGCGTTTACATAGTTGGAAGGAACTCTGGGAGCTGTAAGTCCGCCCACCATTATCAAATCTATATTATCCTGAAGAGTTCTTGCGGCAACTTTGCTTTTTTGGTCTTTGGTTTTTGCAGAGCTGAGGACGGAAACATCAAAGGCTGTTTCCAAATTAAAATTATTGATGCGGCTGACGGCGTAATTGTGGATGGCGTTTTTTTCGGCTTCGGTAATAACCGGCTTGCCGTTAAGCTTCAAATCAATTAAAAAACTTAAAGCTTCGGTAGTCATATTGACGCCGTAAGCTTTTACGTATTCCCTTACAACTTGATAAGCCGCATTATCTACTTTTGTTTTATTTGCTTTATACCAATTAAGTTCTTTCTGAGCTATGGTTTTATATTCCGCATACATCGTATCTACTGGGAACTGAATTTTTAACAAAGAAATAAGTTCCGATTCCGAGTAATTGTTCGCTTTAGCGTAATCGGAAGCCTCTTTCTTTATGTGTTCGTCATAAGCTTTTCTAAATTGTTTCTTGGGCATAATAGAACGCTGAGCATAAAAACCGGCTAAAAAGCTTTTAAGTTCATAAGTAAGCTTACCTACCGCGTTTACGCCTTTAATGCCGACATAGGTGTTAGCGGCCATAGCATTACCGGGATATTTTCTATTGCCCGTTGTTCTTAAGGAAGATATTTGCTGAGCTAATGGTTTTATTATATTCTTTTGGTTTTGAATATTTCTTTTTAAGACTTCTTCATATTGATTTGCGGAAGTATTACTGGCAAGATATGCGTTATCCAACTTTGTGTCCACATCCGGCGCGGAAGAAGTTAAACTCGGCACACCGCCCGAAGCTGACGCGGCTGACGCTGAAGCGAAAGCAGGCGAACCGCTTTGGAAAACCAAAACTCCGGAAAGTATCAAAGATAAAGACTTTACACCGATATTATATATATGTTTTTTCATAATATTCATCACCATTAGTTTTATAACGAAAAATATAATAAAAATTTATACTCCTTACTAGTATTATATCAGCAACAAGTTTTTAACACAAGAGAATTTAGGCCCAAACGATTTTAGGTCTAAAGTCCTATTTTCAATACGAACAAAGAGGACTATACGCAAGAAACGCGCTAAAACATAAAAAATATCCCCCGTGGAAGAAAGGGGGATATTTGTCGGAAACCACATAAAACTATTCTTCGCTCCCGGTTTCGGCGGAAGGATCGCTCTTCAGGACTTCGTTAAAATCCTGCGAGCCCAAAACGCTTTGCGAAGGGGATATAAACCCTCCGCCCGCGCCGTAAGAGGGGGCGAACAAACCGTTTTGCTTCCAATCGTTAAACATCGCCGAAGGCGTACCCAGCGTGAACCTTGTCAAACCGGCAAGGCCTGTCGGCAGCCTGAAAGAGCGGTTGAAATTAAGCAAATTCGAGCCTTTTGCAAAGAAGAAAGCCGAACCGCCCAAAGTCAAAGCCGGTATCCAAATATTATCCTGCAAAGCTTCGTTTTTGGTAATATTCGGATCGGCCTTAAGCTGCGCGTCCGCCGCGCCGGTAAAAAGTTTAGGGAAAATCGCCATACCTATATGTACGCCCGGATAAGCCACTTTATAACCGGTAATCATACTCTGCGTCGCTTTTGCGGCTTTAAGGTTGTATTCCCCGATTTTCAAAAGGCCGTTTGTCGTGTTTGAAAAACCTATGCCGACCAAAGCCATACCCGGGATAAACGTAGCCATATTGTCTTCCGTCGCCAACAAAGCCGTACCGGCGCCCGCGCTTATCAAGGAAGCCCCTATAAGCCTCTTATAAGTTTCGGGGTTGCCGTCGCCGCCGAACAGCTTTAATATCGGTTTGGATTTAAGCCTTGTAAAGAACGGCGGTATCGTAAGGGCCAAAGTGGCGACAACAGGCTTCACGGCCGCATTTTCAATATAATGGCCCGTATATTTATTGGATTCGGCTTGGCTGTAATTGTACAGAAGCGAAGATTCCACGCCCAAAGCCGCCGTTGAAGCCAAAGCTATCGGCCATACGGCTTTGTGCCCAAGCACTTTAGTTGCGTTCCAAGTTTCGGCCAAAGTACCGGCAACGGGCCTGTAAACTTTGTTAAAACCGTTTGCGAAGGCGCCGCTTCCGCCAAGGCCTTTTGCGAAGGAAGACATCGTATACCCTTCAACCTTGCCTATATGTGTAGGCATACGGGCGGTTTGGAACTTATAGAACACTCCCGCCGTTATAGCCAAAAGGAAAGGATTGTATAAAGAGAAGTCCGTATGCGAATGCAAAATCTTATCGCCTTTTTCATTAAGCAGATAATTGCCCGCTTCGTCAGTATAATATCTGGGGGAGGCCATATCCCATAAAGACGCGCCCAAAGTGGGGGCGAGCATAGCAAAAGAACTTAGGTTCTTAAAAGCCATACCTTTAAGCAAGCCTACGCCGCCGCCCATCTTATCCATAAGCGGATTGAAAGAAGCCCTCGTTATGGAAGAAGAAAGACCTATCAAAGTTCCGCTGATTAAAAGCGGCGTGATTGAAGGTTTGTTTGGGTTCATAGCGTTAACATCGCCAAAACCGTTAAACCCGGAAAGCATCGGTATGGTAAGCGATGCTCCCGCCAAACCAAGGCTTGCCTTTACCATATTGGCCGAACCGTACCTCTTTACAAACGGAGCCCAGAAGGGGGAAAGGAAGCTTGAGGCATACGGCAGCACTATTGAAATCAAAGCCACATCCGTATTGGAAATATCCGGATAGTTCTGCCTTAACGGGCCTACCAAGCTTGTGGAAGCAGCGCTGAGCGAAAGGAACTGCACCGCAAACAAAGTATTAAGCTTGTTCTTCGCGCCGGTAAGGGAAAGATTAAACGGATTATTGAAATTGCCTTGGGAAGCGTATTTCACAAAATTATTAAGCTGCCCTTTAGGCAAAGCCAAGCTGTAAGTCGTGGAAAAATCCGTCATAACTCCGGCGGGGTTTCTGGCTAGCAGAGAAAGGGTATTATTTTCCCTCACCACCATTTGCATACCGTCAAAGTTTTTAGGAGTGGAAAGTTTTATGGAAGTGGGGCGCAGTAAACCGCCTTCCTCAACTAAAACGCTGCCTGTCCCGGGGAAAAGGCCTTTTTTGCCTTTAAACGTATTGGTAAACCAACTTGAGGTTTTACCCCAAAAGCCGGTAGACTCTCCTAAAAACTTAATATTCAAAGGAGTGGAACCTTCGCGCGACATTCTAGCCAAATTGATAAAACTGGAATTATCGATGCCTATTTTGAAGTAAGACGGGTCAATCAATTTGCTTCCGGAAGCCATTGAAAGACGTATTTCGTCCTGCCCAGTCAAAAGCACGTTTGTAACTTCTTTGGAGTTAATAGTCGGTATTTTGCTTTCAATCGTAATATTGACGGGCAAAGGTTCCGCCGCAGCGCCTACCGCGCTTCTGTGATAAAGTTCCAAAGAACCCGGCATAGCGGAAGTGCCCAAAGGTCTGGCCAAATACTGTACGCCGCCGCCGATTTCGCTTTGAGCGGCAAGCGGTTTAAATCCGCGCGGTATTCTCATCGTATTGGCAAAGTCAATGCCCGCCCCCAAAGAATAAGAGTCAAATCCCGCGGAAGCAAAAGCCTCTTTGGTTGAAGTCGCAAGATAGCCTCTGTAAGATCTGTATTTATCAAGGAAGCTCCTTGAAGCAAAACTTTCCTGCGCGTCTGCGGCCGCCGCATTCAAAGCTTTTCTGGCGTTCATTATGTCCGTAACTCTGCCGGGGTTACCGGCGGAAGCCCTGTAAGCTTCGGCCGCGTTTATCACATAACCGCCTTTGGCCGCGTCAAAGGTGGCGGTGGCTAAAGTTTTTGCCAAGGTGGTGCTTTCAAGGCCGGCCCCTGCTATTTTGGGCAAAGGCGCGGAAGTGTACAAAGCTCTTTGAGAAAGGACAACCGGCTCCATACCGTTTTTAACGCGCGTCATAAATTTGGTTAAGGACTTACCCGCCGAGGAGTACGTCTTCAAATGCGGCAGATGCTGCGTTATATAAGCCATACGCTGGGCAGGAGCGCCTATTCTGGAAAGTTTAAAGGCCGAATACGCGCCCCTTCCCAAAGAATACACGCCTTTGCCAAGTTTGGCCAAATCCCAAGCGCACCAAATCAAAATGCCTATATCCAGCACATTGCCGCCTATTTTTGCGTATTTGTAAAAATTATTGCTGCTTTCTTTGCTGGCAAGCCTTGCGTCGTCAACGACGGCATATTTGCTCAACATATTATTTTTAATTTCGTTTCTGTACTGTTTAAGCAAAGCGACGTCTATAAAAGATTCTTGTTTTGCGGTAATATCGCCTAAACTTTCATTTATAAAATGCAAAGCTATATAAGCGTTTGGCGATAAACCGGAAGCCGCCGTATTATCTTTAAATCTTTTTAAGTTTGAAGCTATCGCGGCTTTGTTTCTGGAAGCCTGATCCGCGGTTACGGTCATTACGCTGCCGGAGGAAGTAAATTCCTGATCTCCGGCCCTGATTTCGCGCAAAGGCCCGCTGTAATTCTCCGCTCCGGCCTTGCCGCTGATTAAAGCACCGGCGACAAAAGGTTTAATGCCGCCGCAGCGCGGACTGTAAGTGTCTTTAAAATTGAAATCCAAAGTCATCGCGCATTTATCTACGCCGTAAGTTTTCAGCAAAGCCAAAGCGTCTTGGCTGCCTTCTTCGGCCAACATTAAAGCGACGTCGGTAAAAGCGTTGGTCACGGTTCCGTCTTCAAGCTGATACTGCGCTATTGAAGAAGCTCCGTTCAAATATCTGCCGTTCATCAGCTGAATATTCTCCACCCAAGAAGCTATACTAAGCAAATCGGGCGTTTCCAATACGCTTTCTTTATTGGTGAAATATCTTAATATATCGCCTATGGTAACGTAATCTTTCGAAGCCAATAAAGCCGATACCGCGGTAATCAAAAGATGGGAAAAGAAGAGGGGATTTTCCTCGGCGGAGTAAATCGCCTCTTTAATCGCCGCGCCGCCGCCGTCGCCGCGAACCGAAAGATAACCGACAACCGTCATAGCGGAAACATAAGGCGCTATATTATTTGTCTGCAATGTAACGGGTTTTCTAAGTTGGTTGAAAGCCAAAGAGGACATTATTCTTTTTTCTTCGGCATTCAGCAAATCTTCCCCGTTGTAGCTCATAGGGATAAATAGCGGAACCGTATTAAGCAAAACGGCGGCTATTTCCGGCTTTTGGTGTTTTTGGTAAATTGAAAATAATGCGCGGACTTTACTCTGCACCGTTTTAAATATTTCGCCGTATTCTTCTCTTGCGGCCGCCTCAACATCCGCTTGGTATTTGGTGAAAGCCTCCCTAGCTTTGGCAAGTTCGGCCTTTCTAATCCTCTCCATCTCCTTTTGAGCATTGTTCAGCCAAGTGTTGATATTTTCCGTTTCGGCTTCTTTCCAAGCGGCGATGTCCGCTTCGGAATATTCTCCGCTTAAAGCGTATTGCTCGGCCTTCATATTCATTTGAAGCAAAGCTTGCTTCTTAAATTTTTCGTTTTCTTTCTTGTTTGCCTCAGTCTGAGAGTTTACGGATTGGGCATACATAGCATAGAATTGTTCATAGTCAATCGGGCCGGGAGCTTCCGCAGCGGAAGAAGCTTCGTTCTGCGATTTTAGCCCAAAAAGCAGTTCTTGGCTTATTTTATTCGCTTCTTTCCAAAAGGGATCATCAAAATACGGAGGACGCATAACGGTCGGATCCGGGCGCACCACACGGGTATTGTCGGCGGGAGCGACCATTTGATTTAATTTATTGTCAAATTTCCGCCAGCCGTCGCCAAAACTAATAATTTTCATATCGCCGGAAATCCGCGTTCCGTCTCTGCGTTTTTTAGCCTGAGCGTAAGCCGGCGCGGAACATTGAAAAATCATAACCGCGCTTAAAGTCAAAGAAATTAGTTTCACAGCAAATCTGGTTGTTTTCCCGTTCATAAATATCACCCGCCGTATTAATGAAGTATGAGATATGGTTTTATATTTATATTTTAACAGGAAGAAAAAATTTTCTCAAGTGTTTAAAGGCCTAAAGCGATATGGGCCTTTGGCCCTATATGCAATAAAAAGGCGGCGGAGCAAAAAACTCCGCCGCCGCTTAAAAGTTTTAATCTTTATTATAAAGTAATTACATAAAGCAGGTTTGTATCGCCGCGCGCGCCGAAAGGTATCCCTGCGGTAACAACCACCTGCGCGCCTTTCTCGCCGAAGTTCAGTTTTTCTGCGGCGGTGCGGGCTTCGCGCTCAATGTCTTCAAAATGATTTAAGTCATTTACGCACATAGCCGTAACGCCGCAAACCACGGCCATCTTTCTGGCGACTTCAACGTGAGGCGTAAGCGAAAGTATCGGCAAACAAGGCCGTTGACGGGCGGTTCTTAAAGTCGTCGCGCCGGAATCGGTAAAGTTTATAATAAAATCACTCGTAGCGATTAAATTAGCCACTACGCCCGCCGCCTTGGTAATAGCGGAGGCGGAAGTGCTGTCATCGCCCAAACTTGCGGTATTGGCGCGCATATTGTCTTTGAACATCGGTTCGGATTCAATCGTTTTGATAATGCGGCACATAGTGCTGACGGCTTCCACCGGATGAAGGCCGCTGGCTGTTTCCGCAGAAAGCATAACGGCGTCCGCACCTTCATAAACGGCCGTAGCTACGTCGGAAGCTTCCGCCCTGGTTGGATTTACGTTGGTAACCATAGATTCCAACATCTGCGTGGCCACTATAACAGGCTTTCCCGCTTCTCTGCATTTGGCGACTATTCGTCTTTGCATTACGGGTACTTTTTCCGGGCTGAGTTCAACGCCCAAATCGCCGCGCGCCACCATAATGACATCGGAATATTCAATTATTTTATCCAAATGGTCAATAGCCGAAGGCTTTTCTATTTTGGAAATTATACCCGCTTTTGATTTTATAAGCTGCCTGGCGAAAACTACATCTTCCGGCTTTTGCACGAAGGAAAGCGCAAACCAGTCAACGTCCAAATCGGCCGCTTGGCGGATATGTTCCATATCCTTTTCGGTCAAAGCGGAAATCGGCAAAGATACGTCCGGCACATTAACACCTTTGTGATTGGAAAGTATGCCGCCGTTAATAACTTTTGTGGTTATTTTCCCGGGTTCGACAGAAGTTACCTCAACGCGGATAAGCCCGTCGTTAAAAAGCAGAATATTGCCGGGTTTTACGGCTTCGAAAATTTCTTTGTGCGGCAGATTTACGCGGCTTTCGTCGCCGGGTTTATCATTCAAATCCAAGACGAAGTTTTGACCGTCCTTTAAAGTTACTGCGTCATTTTCAAAGACTCCCACGCGCAATTTGGGGCCCTGCAAATCAAAAATAACGCCCAATGCGCAGCCGTATTTCTTTTCAATATCGCGGATTATTCTTATTTTTTTGGCGTGTTCTTCAACCGGGGCGTGGCTCAAGTTCATTCTGAACACCGTCGCGCCGGCAAGATAAAGTTTTTCTATAAGGTCTTCCCGTCCGTCAATGCGTCCGAGCGTGGCCACTATTTTGCATAAATTCGTATTTCTGTACATGTTTGTTTCCTCTTCCGAAAATAACATATATATTTTAGCTTAATAAGAATACTCTTTCAATGAGCGGGCGGAGTTTGCTATTGATTTTTAGGGCAGTTATTCTTAAAATATTTAGATAAGCTTTTTAACGTCTTTCAGGGGGAAAAATGCGTACCATACTTAAAATTGTAATCGCGCTATGCGCTGTGGGCGTTCTGTGGGGTTTTTGGAACACTCTTATAAAAAGCGGAGGGGAAAGATCCTCCGCAATGGACGATTTGATAAATACCAAAATTTCTTCCCAACAGCCATCCCCAACGGAACCCTCCGCCCCTAAAGAAGGCGAACCCGCTCCGGGAAATCAAACCGAACAGGATGATAAACCTCATTACGATTACACTTTCAGCGGTTCATCGGACGAAAAAAACAATAATATAGAAGAACTTTTCATAGACGGCAGCGCGCAGCATAACTATGTGGATATTACAGGCGGAACCGCTCCGACCGCAAAGAAAACCGCCAATGCTCCCAAAGAAGACAAAAGGAAATACTTTTTAAAAGAACATCAGCAAAAGCAGCTTATAGATTTAGACAATCAATACAGAAAGCGGAAAATGAGCAAAGACGAACTGTTCTCGGAGCTTATGGACGCCGTCTATTTTGACGAGCTTCCAAAAGCCTTGGCCCTTATAAGCAAAGGGGCGCCGGTAAATTCGCCGGAGCGCAATACGGAATTTACGCCGGTATTTATGGCCATTTCCAACGGAAGCGAAAATATGCTCAGAATGTTAATAGAACAAGGCGCTTCAATAGAAATTTACGACGACAAAGGCTATGCACCCATACACCGCGCGGTAACCGGGGAAAATTATACCGCTTCCGCGCCTTATCCGGCCGAAACTATGATTGAAGTCCTTTTAGAATACGGCGGCGACGTAAATTACCCTACAAAGAAAGAGGGCGCGACGCCGCTTATGATAAGCGCTCAGGAACATAAAGCCAATATAATGAGATTTTTGATAGATTCCGGCGCGAATGAAGAAATTAAGGATAAACAACAACAAACCGCGCTTGACTACGCAAAAAATTTTGAATGCACATCCTGTATGAGAATCCTTTTAAGCTGAGGAATTAGGCTTATAAAAACGGAAACATTTTTCTACAAGAATACGACCGCACCCAAAGCGGCCGTATTTTTGTTTACGCCTAAAAAAACAGCAGTGTTTTTAAGAGGGAGAATATCATCAAGCCTTCTTTCCGCGGAAAGCAAAAAACCGTTTTTTAAGGAATAAGCCGCGCCCGCGCCCCATCTTCCGAAGTAAAAAAGACGGACACCGCCCAAGGGGGAAAAACCGCCGCGCGGGGCGTAAATACCTCCGGCGTAAAACCTTAAAACAAAACCGTAATTTTTTATACTGAGTTTATCTTTGCCGTCCGCAAATTCAAAATAACCGAAAGAACCTTCCGGCGGAATATAATGGCTTTCGCTCTTTAAAATTTCTTTTGAAAGAGGGGAAGAGCCCGCCTGTTTGCCCCGGAGGGAAATCCTGCTTTTAAAGGTCAAGAGATTATCTTTCAGGGTTAAAGTTCTTTTTAAATCGGAAGGCAAAACATCTTTTTCCGCGGAGACTTTTTGCAAAGCTTTTTGATTTAAATTTAAAGAAACAAACAGAAACAGGCTTAAAAGAATCAATGCAAACAGAAGAAAATTTTTCATTTTATTAAAACCTGCCCGCATTTATTTAAACTTCTGAACGGCGTTCCCAAAGAAATATGAATCCAACCGGGCTCCGATATCAACTGCCCGAAATGCAAAGACGGGCAAGTTTTGATTTTTGCAAAAGCTTCATTCAAACCGATATTTAGGGGGATAAAATCTGCCGCTTCGCCCTTTAAATGTTGGGAAGACGAACATCCTCCCGCAAAATCGTTTAAAGCTGGGCAGCGATACGCACTGGTTATTTTCAGCGGGGAATTTAAAATAAGCCTTATCGGCTCCAACAGATAAAAACTTAATGCAGTAAGTTGCGGCAAATATTCTTTGCCGTCAATGCGGTTTAAAGTTTTAAAATCAGGATAAGAAGTGCAAGTCAGTTCTTCGAAAGAAAAATGCGGAGATATTTTTATCATAAAGCGTCCTTAAAAAACCGTGGTTTTACGGTGATTTTTCGGGCTCTCCGCGTTTTTTTATGATACTTAATTTATAAATTTTAGTCAAACGCCCCCAGAGCGCCGCTTTTTTTGCTAAAATAAACATATATATATTTAATAAGGGGAAAACTAAAAATGTTCCGTAAAGAGAATTTTTATAAGTATTTTACGTTAATCTGCGCATTGGCCTTTTTAGGCGCCTGCGGTAAAAAAGAAGAAAACAAACAAGTGGAAGAAGCGCCTAAAGTATGCACAAACACCTGCAAAACCTGGGAAGTAAGGACGGATTTTCCAGAGTGCAAATGCCAACTGCCGGAATATAAACTGCCGGACGCCAAATTACAGGCGGAACTAATCAACGCCGCATTAAGAGGCGATTTGGCTTTTATCAAAAAACAAATCGACGAAAACCATATAAACCCGGATTCTTATCTCGGCCTTCAGGAAATGGAAAATCTTTTGGCTTTCCGCGAGAGTCTCTCAAAAAACAAATTCCTTTACAAGAACATAAAAAGAACTACCGACGATTTGACTATGGCTTATTTGGCTGCCTCAAACAAAAACAACGGCATACACGTTTTACAGCTTTTGCTTGAAAGAGGGGCAAACTTCAACAAACCCAGCATAAAAGGGCAGCTGCCGTTGGAAGCGGCTTTGGCAAACAACAATATAAAAGCCTTGCCGCTGCTGCTTGAAAACAGCACTAACGCCAATATTTTTTCCGGCGAGCAAAATTATTTGGCTGAAGCGGTAGAAAGAAACGACGCCGATACCACCAAAGCCCTCATTGAATATGCGGGAAAAAACGGTATAGACATTTCCTCTTATCTTCCGCCCTTGGAAAATGCAATAAAAAGCAAGAAAAAAGATATTATTACCCTTCTTATAGACGTAACCAAAGCCGATCCGAACCAAACAGATTCCAAAGGCAACCCGGTGCTTTCCGACGCGGCCCTTACCGGAAACAAAGAAATAGTTACAATGCTTTTGCTTTCCGGCGCGACGGTGGATCAGCTTAACGTAAAAGGCCAAACCCCTTTAATGACTCTTATAGAGCAATCCGGCAATAATTACGGCAATATGAACGATATGGCGATGTTCCTTATTGACAACGGTGCGGATGTAAACGCCACAGACCTTAAAGGTGAAACGCCGATTTTCTACGCCGTAAGAGCAAAAAACGAGCAGCTTATAAAGAGCCTCATCGCAAAAGGCGGGGATATCAACGCCAGAAACAATAAAGGCGAAAGCGTGCTCTTCTACACGGCCGAAAACGACGACAGAAAAATGACGAAATTCCTCTTGGACAACGGCGCAAGCGCCAGGCTTAAAAACAGAAAGAAACTTGATGCGGCAACCCTTGCCGTCCAAATGGGCTTTATGGAGACTTACGATATTATAGAAAGCTATAAATAATTATGGACAGAAAAAATTTTAACAAAGAGTTAAATCCTTCCAGTCTAAAAGATTTGGTCGCCAGAATGGGCCCCCTTATAAAGCCTTATTGGTTTAGGGCGGTACTCGGTATAGCTTTGACCATTCCCGCCGGCGCGTTAGACAGCACGGTGGCCGTATTCCTTAAATACTACGTTGATAATGTAGTGGTCGCAAAAAACGCTACCTGGGCCGGCTATATCCCGGTGCTTATAATATTGTTCACCGTTGTGCAGGGCGTGCTTAATTTTTCCTCCACATATTTCAACAGTTGGGTTGGCACCAAAATAACGACGGACTTAAAAAAGAAACTCTATAAAAAATTGCTTACTTTTGACCCGTGTTTCTTTGACGCGCACAATTCCGGCGACGTCGTTTACCGTTTCTATACCGACGCCGATACCGCCAGCACAACTTTAATAAGCAGCATAAAAGATTTTCTTACAAGGTTTTTCTCATCGGTCGGTTTGATTTGCGTACTTTTTTACAATTCCTGGCAGCTTACTATAATAGCTTTGGTTGTGCTCGGCGCGGCGGTTCTGCCTACGCAGTATGTAAGAAAGAAAATCAAAAAAATCACACCCAAAATAGTAACTTCCGGCTCGGATGTTATAACATCATACAATGAAACCTGCAACGGATACAAAACGATTACCTCTTACAATTTGCAGGATTATCAGCTTAAAAAGCAATACGGAATGCTTGACGAAATTTTCTACCTTAGTATGAAAATGGTTAAAAACACCAACTGGCTATCGCCCGTAATGCACATTGTAATTTCCTTCGGGGTGGCCGGCGTTATTTGGTTCGGCAACAGCCTTATTATAAAAGGTACGATAACCAGCGGTAACTTTGCTTCATTCATAGCCGCGCTTTTAATGCTGTATACGCCAATAAAATCAATCGGCAACAAATATATCGACATTCAAAAAGCTTTCCTGGCGATAGAACGCGTCTTTGAAATGATAAACTTTAAACCCGACATAAAGAGCGCGCAGGAAGCCGTAAAAATAGACGGCATAAAAGACACCGTTGAATTTGACGATGTAGTTTTTGAATACAAACCAGGTCTGCCGGTTTTAAAAAATATTTCGCTTAAAGTACCGATAGGCAAAACGATAGCTATTGTCGGCAACAGCGGCGGCGGTAAAACCACCCTCGTAAACCTTTTGCCCCGCTTTTATGATACCGTAAGCGGAAGCGTAAAAATAGACGGCATAGACGTTAAAAATATAGATTTACAGTCTTTAAGGAAGCATATCGCGGTGGTGTTTCAGGATAATTTCCTTTTCAGCGGAACCATCCGGGAAAACATTATGATAGGCAACCCCGGCGCAAGCAAAGAAGATTTGGATAAAGCCGTACAAAGCGCGCATTTGGAAGATTTTATAGCTTCCTTGAAAGAGGGATTGGATACTTACGTCGGTGAAAGGGGGGTAATGCTTTCCGGCGGGCAAAAGCAGCGCATAGCCATAGCCAGAGCTTTCTTAAAACAAGCCCCCGTAGTAATTTTGGATGAAGCCACCAGCGCACTGGACAATAAATCCGAAGCCATAGTCCAAAAAGCCATAGACAATCTTATGCGCAACCGCACGGTGTTTGTAATAGCCCACCGTTTAAGCACGGTACAAAACGCCGACAAAATAATAGTGGTAAACGAAGGCAAAATAGTGGAAAGCGGCACTCACGAAGAACTGATGAAAGAAGGCAATGGGGCGTATAAAGCGCTTTATAACGCCCAATTCAAAAAGAAAAAAGAGGTTAGTGATGAAGAATAAAAACAAGCTTTTTATCAGTATGGCCAAGCTGGTGGCGGAACAATCCACCTGCGCCCGCCTTAAAGTAGGTGCGGTTCTCGTCAAGGAAAACCGCGTAATCAGCATAGGCTTTAACGGAGTACCTTCCGGCAGAGAACATTGCGAAGATTACTTTAAAAACATTTACGAAAAGGATTTTAAAGCCAAATACGCTTCTTTGGAAGATTTTTTTAAAAGCCAAGATTTTTACCAGATACACGGGGCTTTCTCCAACGATAATGAACTCCACGCGGAGCAAAACGCCCTTTTGTTCGCGGCTAAAAGCGGCATAGCGACGGAAGGGTCCGACTTATATATAACTTTTTCGCCTTGCGTACACTGTGCAAAGGTTATAATAGCTTCCGGGATAAAAAGGGTTTTCTTCTCCGAACTTTACGACCGCTCTGTGGAAGGCGTCAATCTTTTGAAAAAGAACGGGGTTGAATGTATCCATTTGCAGGAAAAAGATTTGTTATAAAAAATATTAAACAGGTGCAAAAAACTTATGAAAAACAATACCAATCAGAAAAAAATTAATGAAAAGGGCGTCCTTGACGTACTGGAAAGTAAAGTAAAACTTTATAAAAAACAAATAGCTTTAACAGCCGGCGTCGTCGTATTGGCTGCTGCGGCCGCGGGGTTGATTTCCCATTTGAAAAACCAAGCTTATCAAAAACAATGGGGGGATTTGTTCTTGGCGGAACTGCCGATAGCAACCGCGCAGGAAGGCGAAACGCCGGATTTCTCCCAACTTGAAGTCTATGCGGCCTCAAATGAAACTTCCCAAGCGGGGGCTTACGCGGCTTTGACGCTCGGCAATGCTTACTATCAGGAAAAGAATTACGAAAAGGCCGAAATATATTTTAAACAGGCGATAAAAAACGGCAATAAGGATTTGCAGGCGGTAGCGGAAACTTCTCTTATAGCCGTTTACATAGCGCAGGAAAATTACGCCAAAGCCGTTGAGCAGGCCGACGCTTTTATTGCAAAGAATCCAAATCACTTCGCTATGGCACAGGTAAAAACTCATAAAGCCTTGGCGACGGAACTTTCCGGCAAACCGCAGGAAGCCAAAGCTTTATACGCGGAAATTATCGAGCAATATCCGTCCTCTTACAGTTCAGCCTTGGCGGAACTTCAATCAAGCAAGATAAAATAAGATTTTAAATTCGCGTCTGACAATTTCGGGCCTGTTACATCAGGCCCGAAATTTTGTTATAGCCGATATCGCAGGCGGGATTTTACTTTCAGATACAGCCATTTTTCCAAATCTAACCAACCATTTACACCCTTAATATCAGCTTCAATTTGCTGCAATTTATTATAAAGCGACTTTATAAAAAACTAAAACTTTTTTACTTTTTAACGAACCCGTACCGCATACGATACTATATAAAATAGAATTTATGCGGATGGGTAATAATTGGGCGGGAAAATATAGGATTTATAAAGAATACAACTATTTAATAGGTTTGGCGGAAAGACTTGCGCAAGCAGCACGAAGCAAATCAGCCAAAAATTTTTTATCATCAAGATTTTCAACTAATAACATCAGTTTTGCACCCGGATAGTGGAGTTCTTCCGGCGCACTAGGCATCAACTTGCGTACGGAGGGGAGATTTTTAATCAAAAAGCGATTATCGTATATCCCGCCGAAGAGAACCCCTTTGTAATAAAACAAATACTCACCCATCATTTTTCTTGAAGCGATATCCGCCGCCAAGCCGATAGAATCTATTACAAAATCGTGATATTCTTTAGAAGAAGGCATAGAATTTACCTTTTGGAATAAGGACAGCCGCAATAATCCTGATTATATAAGGAAAGCTCTTTATTTACGGCTCGGCGCAGCTCTTCAAGCCCGCCTTTGCGCCAATTTGTAATATCGTATGGTATTCCCTCAAGTTCCGCAGCCAAAAGCCCGGCTTTATTTACTTGCGCCATATCCTTATGGCGGGATATCCCCAAAACAGAACTGAATACATCAAAACCGTGCTCCTTTGCAAAAACCGCCGCCCGCCTGAGGCGCATTAAAAAGCACCTAAAACATCTCTCTCCGCGTTCGGGCTCATTTTCATAACCTTTTACCGCTTCGGCCCAAAGTTCGGGTTCGTAAGGCAAATCATAAAAGTTGATATCATACTTTCGGCAAACTCTTTTGTTTTCCTCAAGCCTTTTTAAATATTCGGCCTCGGGCGATATATTGGGATTATAAAATAATACCGCAAAGTCGCGGCCCTCGTCAGCGAGTTTTTTTATTACGCCGCAGCTACACGGCGCACAACAAGAAAGAAGCAGCATTTTAGTCATATATTTATTATATCAAAGTAGAACTTAACCTTAAAAATTTATCTATAAACTTTTTCAGTGCAATATATTCAGTAGAAAAAACTTTTTTACATAGGTTCAATCAAAATTTGCGTTTTAAGGCTTTTGGGGGTATTTATATAGCTAAAAATTAAATTTTCGCATTTTAAAACAATAATAATTTTAGAATTAAAATAATTCCATAATTAAAAATATATAAGCGAGCACTATTTTTATCAATTATAGAACTATTTTTATTCTAAAATATTACATATAAAATGATTGGCAAAACAGAAAAGACAGGGGAAATTTTTATAAAACATCTTACATTTGATAGCAACTTTTGTAAAAATAAAGCCCATTTAGACATATTAAAAAAGCTTTTGTGTTTTTAAATATCGGTAAATAATTTCTTTTATTTTTTAGAAAAAAGGAATCGTTTTAAAACGAAAGATTTATTTTTACCCCGTCATTTTGATATTGACATATAATTTTATTTTTAAACAAGATATTTTCACGTCTGAGAAACGGGCTTATTCACATCTTTTGACATATAAATTTATTACTAAGGCATATCTTGACATAAAATAAATTTATTGCTATTATATGTCAAAAGATGTGAATAACGCCGTGGGATAACTTTTAAAGGAGTTATTTTATGCAGGGAAATGACGAAAATCTCTTTAAACTCAGAATTAAATTAAAAACCGGCGAGGAATTTGAAGCCGAAGGCCCGATTGATTTCATAGAACAGCAAAAGGAAGCCTTTTTAAAAATAATAAAGAACTCTGTTTACACGGAAACGGTACGTCCTATAAGTTATGGACAAAAAGCAATTCCAGAAGTTAGGGAAGATTATCAGATTGTAAAAGAATCGGAAAATATTAATTCATTAGGTATTAATCCCCAAGCAAAACGGTGGGAAAGCGGCAGACATCAAGCCGATTTGCAAACACCTCAATCATCACAAGAAAATCCGCCTAAATATTCACCGAGAACAGATATATGGGGCGAACCAAAAATATCCTCTGTATCAGACGCGCAAATCTATAAAAAAACGGAGGAAAATCCCACCGGAAAATACAGTCCGGCCTATTTCGGGAAAACGCCTGTAATTAAAAACGCCGCCGAACGCAGGAAATCCGCTAAACCGGCTGAGCCGCCTATCCCCAGGCCGGAAGGTTCCGTTTGGGAAAGAATAGCCTACCCGGAAGGGGAATACATCATAATCCGCCGAAAGGACAAAAGCCTTACCACGGCAGCGGCGGCGCTCATAATACTCGGCGCAGCCAAGATATTCAGAAACGCCTCAAAAATGAGCGCGCTTGAACTTTCCAAATCATTAAAGCTTTCCGGCTACTTAAAAGAGAACGAACGTCTGGACAGAATCCTCGCGCCTGAAATAAGGGATTCCCGCCTGGTCTATGAAGGTTCCAAACGTAACAGGGACTATATTATAACGCAAAGCGGCACAGCCAAAGCCTATACGGCGGCGGAGAGGGTTCTTCTAAACGGATAAAAATTGTATAATGATTTATAAACACAATTAAAACTAGGAAGGAAACAATGAAAAAAACCTTACTTACAGCAGTAGTTTGCGCTTTAGTTTTAAGCGCGTGTACCACCCCTGGTAAAAGAACGGCCATAGGTGCCGGCGCAGGTGCGGCGGCGGGTGCCCTCGCCGGAGCAGTTATAACGCATAACACCGGCGGAAAAGCCGAAAAAGGCGCAATATACGGAGCTTTGGCCGGTGCCGCTTTAGGCGGAGGCGTAGGCAACTATTTAGATAAACAGGCCAAAGAACTCGCAAAAATAGCAGACGTTACCCGCACGGAAGACGGCGCAATCGTCGTAACTTTAAAGAATGAAATTCTTTTTGATACGGACAGTGCGGTTTTGTCCTATGAAGCGGGCCAAACCATATTGGAATTGAACAAAGTCTTAAAGAAATATCCGGCCAATATTATCGTCGTGGAAGGCTATACCGATTCCACCGGCACCGCCGCGTATAACAAGACTCTTTCCGAAAAACGCGCAAAAGCCGTTTATGATTTTATTTTAAACAACGGCCTTAAAACCAGCTCTATCAGCTATGTGGGCTACGGCATACAAAACCCGGTAGCAAGCAATGCCACCGCCGAAGGCCGCGCCAAAAACCGCCGCGTAGAGCTTAACATTACCGCAAACAAAAATTTAGTTAAATAAGCGGTTTTATTTTAAAGCAGAAGCCCCCGTCCAAAGCGGGGGTTTTTTATTCTATAAAAGCCATAATCTTGATTATCTTTGGGGGAGTTTTTTAAGTCTTAACAACTTGAAGTTGATTTATGCGTACAATACCTTTCATAGCTTAGCGTATCTGTGTTGCAGCAAATTTTCAACAGTGGGCTGCATATTCGACGACCTGATGTTCCAATTATCAAGGATATAAAACCCGGCGGATTGCCCTTTATAAAGAGCGGTTCACAATTATTACTATTCTCCAAAACAAAAACCTGTTTTCGCTTTCAAATAAACGCCCAATGTACCGGAGCAAAAAAATATTAAAAAACAGATAAATACCTGTCAGGTTATGACTGATGCTAAGCTCTTTCATAGTATTTACTTCAAAACAAAGCCCCTTATTTACGACAAGGAAAAATATTTAAAACATTCAAAAAGCCTGAAATCAAACAAAAAATATCGACAAAAGGGGGAAAACAAAAGAATATCAGCCGGGTGGCTTAAATTTGCAAAAGCAAACTTAGAGTCTTACGGAGTATTCGCTTAAAATAAATGGAAACTCAATATCGTTAAAAACGATCCTAAAAGTAAAATCCGGTCTGCAATGAGGAAAAACTCTATAAAATCATCAGTAAAGTGCCTGCCGTAATCAAAATCCCGCCGAGAACAACTTTAATAGTTAAAGCCTCTCCAAGTATAAAATAAGCCATTATGACAGTAAAAACCAGGCTGAATTTATCAACGGGAACAACCTTAGAAGCGGACCCGGCTTGCAAGGCCTTATAATAAAACAACCAAGACGCCCCGGTCGTCAGCCCGGAAAGAATAAGGAAAATCCAACTTTTGCGTGTAATATCCGGAATTTGGCGGGAAACGCCGGTAATATAGACAATAAACCAAGCCAACAACAACACTACAAAAGTACGTATCGCCGTTGCCAAATTGGAATTTACGCCGTCAATGCCTATTTTGGCGAAGATTGATGTCAACGCCGCAAAAAAAGCGGAAAATAATGCAAATATCGCCCACATATTAATATTTTATCATTTTGAATAAAAAAAGGGGGAATAAAGTGGCGTAATTTACTCATTTAGTATAGTTACCCCTAAAACTTATTATTTAGCAAAACTATATTTTTACTAAAACTACATAATTTATTATTTTTTAAAACTATCAAATGAAGCAGTTTATTTGGAAATTGAGGAATTATTTTTATTCCACAATTTTACAATATTATATTTTTTACGATAACTAAAAATTTGAAATTTTAATATTTTTTAATCAAAACAAAAAAATTTTAAAGAAAAAATATGCAAATTATAATAATATTATAGAATTAAATTAATTCCAAACTTTTTTTACGAGCAAATATTTTTAAGTATAGAAAAGCTTAAAACCGAACATTTGAATGCCGGACGAAAAACAAATAAAAGGGAAGCAGGTCAGCTTAAAAAAGGGGATTTATAAGACAGCGTTTTTTGAATTATTTTACTTGTGATAATTTTTATTATGTTAACTAATTTAAATAACAAAGAAGGATTTTTTATAGTTATAATATTTGTTAATAAAAAGCTAATTATATCGATTTTATGAATATTTTTTATTATAAATTAATAAAATTTATAGATTTTTAAAAAATTAGAACGAATATTTTTTAAAATTGCATTTCACTTTGCAAAGAAACAATAAGAACTTAACTTATTTTTTGCAAAAAACATAGGCTTAAAAACAGCAAAAAAACTGTTTTTTAATGAGATAATTGGACCGTCTTTTTACAAAAAATTTTTATATTATCCCCCCATTTCAAAAGTTTTTATATACAATTTTTAATACACATTATGGAATTAAAAAGCATCTAAAAGTTAAACAATCAGAGAAAACACTTGCGTTTTAAGCATTTTATGATACCTAGGGTACCCGGGAACGCTTAAAACGCAATATAGCGCATTTTAGGAATTTTTAATAATTTTTTAACAATTTTAGAATTATTTTAATTCCACAACTATATTATAAAGCAAAATATAGCGTTTATTTATATTAAAAACTATTATAGGGCAATAGAACTCCGCATAAAGGAAATAAGTTAAAATAAATAAAAATAATTGATTGCGGGGATTGTTTAATTAAGAAAAGATATAGACCGGCTGCTTTAATTTTGTATTTTAAATATATTTTTTTGCGTTGGACATACGGACTTAAGTAGTGGCATTCAGCGGACAAGGCCTCTATGGCTATGCGGCTTTTTGCAATCTGCGTTTAATTTGAGTCATACTGCGCACATTTACATTCCGGAACTATGAGGCTAAAACAGAAAGATAAAAAAGCTAACATTCCATTCATTTAAGAAAATACGCAACTCTGTGATAAATTTATAATGCTTCGCTTAGAAAAGGAATAATATTATTGGAAGCAGTCTTTTAGCGAAAACCGAAATATTGCAAAAATTTAAAAAAGAGTTTATATTTAAATTAGAAGGGTAATTCGTGCGTTTAAGTATGTTTAAAGGAGAAAATACAATATGGCAAATAAAGTCTACATCCTTATAATAATATTGCTGACGGCGGGAATTTTTGCTTATATAGGTTGGGGGGAGAATCAAACGCCGCAGGGAATTGAACTTCAAATAACAGCATCACCATATTCAATGCAACAAAGCCTGGAACGCGTAAAAACGGCTTTGGGCGACAAAAACATACCAATAACTGCGGAAATTGCCGTGCCGCAAAGTGATATAGCTTCAGACGACATACAAGCCTACCTGCTTATTTTGGATATCCCGGAAGCGGGGGAAGTTATACTTCAAAATATAGAATCCGCCGCAATGCTACCTTTAAAAATTATTCTTTGGAAAGACGCCGGCCAAACGAAGTTGGCCTTTGCAAAGCCGGAAGAAATTGCCAAACATTATAATTTAGATATGCAGAAAGCAAAAGCCGTAAGCCTAAAACTAAAGGAAGTTACTGCAGAAACAGTAAAATAAAATCCACCGGCAATTAGGAGTTTTTTTCCCAATTTTAAGAAAGGCCGTCTATACGCAACAACTCCCCCCATATGACAATTTTTTGCGGCACAATCTTTTATTGTCATATTTTCCATAAAAGCCTCCCTTTCTTTCGGGGGTATCCCCCCACAACTAAACAAAAGGCCTTTTTCCCCCTTTAAAAGATTTCAATGCGACATATAATTTTATATAATTAGAAATAGTTATTATAATTTCAAGCAATTATCTAATATATGAAAAGACTTATATATTGCCTTCTGTTTGCCTCAATTTTATTTTACTGCGGATGTTCTGAAACGGAAAAATCCGAATTTCCTTTTTACGACATTGACGGTAACAATCGCGGCAAACAAACAGGTATGCTTATCCCTGTTGAAAATTCCGGTCTGTTAAAGATATTTGTCAGCGTAGACACAATAAAACCCGGTATTTATAATTTATATTTGCACAATAGCCCATCCTGTCGGGAAAATCCCCCTAAAGTCGAAGATATTGTAGAAACAAAATTTCCGCTGTTGGACGGCCGCGACGGAACAATAAAAATAATAATAATCTCTCAGGATTTAACAATGGATGACATAATTGGACGTTCTTTAATCATACACGAAACTGCACCTATTCTGCAAGAAAACTTACCCCTTGACGAAGAGTTTTTCGACGGATCTAAAACCATAAAGTTTCCGGAAGGCAAAGCAGTAGCGTGCGTCAGCATTCCGCAACAAAAGAAATAGCAAATTTCTATAATAAGGTAAGTTCTGACTTAATTTCCTAAAAACTTTACAAAGCTAAGGCTCGCCTTTTATTGTAAATTTCAGTAAGATTAACTTTCCCCAATAAATATAGAAGGCAATTAAAACTTAATCCCTCTTCCGAGGGCAGTTTCAGCTTTAAGCCATTGCCGAAGATGTCCATAAAAAAACTTATACCCGTAAAAATCTCAGGCATAAGTTTATTAAAAATCCCCGGCTTTTGCCGGGGGATTTATTAAGATGCTATTTTTTAGAAGTTTTTTTAACTGCTTTTTTTACGGTCTTTTTAACCGCGGCTTTCTTTACGGTCGTTTTTTTGACTGCCGCCTTTTTAGCCACAGTCTTCTTTACCGTAACTTTCTTTGCGGTTGTTTTCTTGGCGCAGGCTTTTTTTGCGCAGCAAGCTTTTTTAGCGCAAGCTTTTTTAGGGGCGGCTTTCTTGGGGGCCGCTTTTTTTACGGCAACTTTTTTCGCCGCAGGTTTCTTCACAGCGGCTTTTTTCACCGTCGTTTTTTTGGCCGCAACTTTTTTCTTTACAGGCATATTGTTTCTCCTAAATACAAGGATATAACTTCAAAGAAATAATACTACAAAAGAAAAATAATTTCAACGAATTTATAAAAAATAGATAAAATTTCTAAAAAAAATCAAGCCTGCTTTTACCTATACATTTTTTACTTCTTCCGTCTGAAAAAGTAATATTTTTTAAAATATTTGCCATATTTCCGCCATTTTTGGGCAGAATGAAAAGGGGTAAACCTTTTGTCGGATTATTGTTATGGCAAACGAATTAATTTTACGGTTCGATAATGTCATCGGCCCTGCGCCCGCATTCTCTTGCTCCGCAAACCAATTCCGTTACGCCGCACTTCCACGATACTTGTACAGACGTCGTAGGATAGGCCCCGGTGCATACCAAATTATTGAATTTTTTAGAGCTTCCGTCATAACAGGCGCAGTTGCCCCTGATTTCACATCCGCCGAAAAATACTCTCGTACCGTCAGGCAAAGTACGCACTTGTCCGCCGCCTCTGTAATTACTTTTTGCCAAGGTCTCGCAAGCGGCAATGGCCTCTTCCGGGCTGTTATCCCTAAAACTCAAATAGCTCGGGCAGGCCCCACTCAACTCGCTGGGGTTTGAGGACGGAATAGGAAAACTTTTCGTTTGTGTTTTCCCAAAATAACCGCCCTGTTTATAATTTATAGAAGAATCACTGCACTTCCACCCTTTATCTTCAACACATTGAAAATTTTTACAAGAAACGATGCACTCGCTTCCGTCATAAGCATCTTCGCCCCAAATCGTAATATTTTCGGGTTTATTCTCGCAAGCCGTACCGTTCCAGCATTGTTCTTCCGAACATTGAGGGCAATCTTCCCCCCCCCCCAGGCGGACCAAGCCTTATTGCGGCAGCATGTGCGTATTTGTGTAGTATAGCTGCACTCGTCCGGTTGGCCGGCAATATATTTATTCTGAGTTTCCCCGATGCTTTCACATTCTTCCGCATAAATACATACGCTGAAAGAAAAGCATATTACGGCAACAAAAAAATAAAATACAACAGTTTTTTCATAATATTTCCTCCATACAACCCGGCCACGCCTTTTAAGACGGGCCGGGCGGTTAGTTTGAGAAGCCAATTTTACAATTGGCGAAATCCCCGTTTTTAACGTCAAGATTAAGCGACGCTTTTTACATCAAAATAAATGCAACCTTAAGCAAAAAAGTTATACACAACAATTATGGATAAGCAATAAGAAGCTGCTTGCTTTCTGGCTGATTTATGAAGCTAATTTATCAAAAAAAAAAACAAGTCAACTGTTTTGTTTTTTCGCCTTACATAAAGCGCATTAATTAATAGGAATTTATCTTTATAGATATACAGTTACGCGCCTTAACGCCGCCATACAACAACTGCTATAA
>JAQXJI010000004.1 GCA_029008615.1 Elusimicrobiota bacterium
GTTTTTTAAGCCCAACCCTGCGGGCCGCGCCGCTTTTTGAGTGTATTTATATTTTTTTTGCTTCGGCTGTGTTTAACAGCCGTTCACTAAAAGAAACATAAATCCACTTTAAAAAATCAGAGCGGCGCAAGGTGCAGTATAAGGCTTTGTTTAACCTATGGCTATGCCGCCGAAGGCGGCGAGGTATCCGAACTAAAGAAAAGGGTAAAATCAGGCCAAATATAAAAGCAAATTGTAAGCATCCTTATTGGTTGTTTAGACGGAACCTTAAGGCGATATTACAAAACAGTTGACTTGTTTTTTTTTTGATAAATTTTCCTCATAAATCGGCCCGCAAGGTGTGAGATGCCTTTGTTTTGCTCCAGGTTGGTTGAGGTCAGTCTTTTATGCGGGCGGGGAGGAAAAATGTATCAAAATAAATACTTGGAAAAAATCTTATTTTCTGCGTTATTTGTCTTTGCTTGTGTTTGCCCGGGCTATGCTTTTTGTGAAAGCGGCGCGGACAATACCGCCAAATACGCTTTAAAAGACGGCAAATGTATGGCTTATTATTGCAAAGCGGTGAACGAGCCTTATTGGCTAGGCGGAGGCGGCAACAACTGCGAAGGGATGTGTTCTTCTTTGGGCGAAAAACAATATAAAGTAAACGGCGCTTGCGGAACGCTGGAAAGGACCTGCTGTTCAAACGGCTCTTGGAGCGATTGGGGGAAAGACTGCCCTGCGGTTCCCTCTTGTTCATCAAGCCAATGCTGGAACGGTTCAAGCTGTGAAAGTAAAGGAAGCGTATCCCGCAGTTGTTCCGGCAACGTGGCTAATGCGACAAGCGGCACGCAAACAAGAACCGCCTCATGCTCAAGCGGCACAGGGTGGAATTACGGCAGTTGGAGCGGAACCTGCACTTGTAAAAAAGGATACAAATGGGCCGGAAATGGTTTTGAATGTGTTGCTCCGCCCGATCCTGCTTATATAACTTGTTTAAATTCGGGAAGCACAGTCCGCGCATATATTATGCACAATAGTTCCAGTTTGATTGGCACGCCTTATAATGCTGATTATTATTATGTAATAAAAGTTCCGCTGACAAGAGATCCTTCCGCTTCTTACGGAAGTTGTTATTCGTCTTATGTTGAGGCAACCGTTAATGTTTCCTCCTATGTAAGCGGAGCGAAAGAATATTCCTTGTCGGCACAGGTTCCGTCCGGATGTAAAATGACTTGCACATACAGCTATTTGGATGTAGTGTCAAAAGGATGGAAATCTTAATTGATTTAGAGGTTCAAACCTCTCAACAAAACTAACCGCCCCGCCTTAGCTTAAGCCAAGGCGGGGTTTTTGTAATCTGTTTATTCCGCGCCGAAAATATTGTTAAGTTGCCTGTTTACGCGGTAGAAAGTGGCGCATTTCGGCATATCTTTTATGCGTTTCGCGCCGATATATGTCATCGCGCTTCTTATTCCGCCCAATATGGAAAGTAAAGTATGCTCCAAAGGGCCGCGGAAAGGAATTTCAACTACTTTTCCCTCACTTGCGCGGTAATTTTTCATACCGCCGTAGAATTTTTCCTGAGCGTAGTCGGAGCTCATTCCGTAGAATTTTTTAAATTGTTTTTCTTTTATTTCGTAGGATACTTCCCCGTTTTCTTCAAGAGTAACTTCGTCCGTTTTGAAGAATTTTGAAGAAAGTTCCCCGCCGCTTTCTTCGTGCCCGGCCAGCATTCCGCCCAGCATTACGAAATCCGCGCCCGCGCATAAGCTTTTGCATATATCGCCCGGTACGGTGCAGCCGCCGTCGGCGCAAATCATACCGCCTACTCCGTGCGCCGCGTCAGCGCATTCTATAACGGTGGAAAACTGCGGCCTGCCCACGCCGGTAAGTTTGCGGGTCGTACAGACGGAGCCCGGGCCTATGCCCACTTTAACTATATCAACGCCGCTTAGGATTAAATCTTCCGTCATATCGCCCGTAACGACGTTACCCGCCATAATAAGGGCCTCGGGCCAAGCTTGCCTTACTTTTTTAACATATTGTATAAGATAGGGGGAATATCCGTTTGCTACGTCTATGCAGATATTGTTTATCAGTTTGCTTTGCATAACCTCTTCAAGCTTGGCGTAATCGGCCTGACCTACGCCGCTGCTGATGAAAATAAGGTCATTATTGCCGAACTGTTCTTTATTGTTTTTAAGAAAATTTATGAGTTCTTTTGCGTCGTAATGCTTGTGCAAGGCGGAAAATAAATTATGTTTTTGCAGTACGCGGGCCATTTCCATAGTGCCGGTGGTGGCCATATTGGCGGCGATAATGCCCGTTCCTTTTACTGAAGCGGGGCTCCATTTAAAATTATATTCCCGTATAATGTCCACTTGGGATCGGGATGCTAAAGTAGAGCGTTTCGGCCTTAAAAGCACATCTTGGTAATCCAACTGGATATCGTCATAGATTCTCATAAACTCTCCGTTGTTTGGGTATTTGCCCTTTAAGGGCCATTTGATATCATATAAAATTTAAAGAAATATCGCCCAAAAGCTTGAAAAAAGGCGTTTGAGGCATATAATTAACATTGGTTCGCGCGTGTTTTTGTGTGGACAGAAACGGCAAAATTCTATAATATATACGAAACGGAGGAATCTTTATGAAATCATTTATAGTTTTGCTGTTAATCATCGGGGGGGGATATTATTGGTATACCCACGGGCTTGCCAAGGTTATAGCAAGAACCAATGTAAGTCCTAAAGAATTCGTACAGAACGGTAAATCCGCAAAGGCAGAGCTGCCGTCGATGGCCGGTCTGCCGGAAATCGCGCCGGAGCGTTCTTCCGGGCTTAAAATGAGTGCGCAGAATATGAACTTGGTGGAAACGACTGTATTCAATACTTATGATTCAAACGTCTGCTACGCTTATACGGAGATGATTTACGCTTCAGGTTCGGCCAATGCGCCTAAAGTTATAAACAAATATCTTGCCACGTTTACTTTGCCCGAGGAAAAAAATAAAATTTTGCCTTTAATAACCAAGTATAAAGACAAGCAAAGCCTCAGAATTTTGGAAGATTTTATGAAGAGGGGCGTGTTTTCCAGAAAAATGCTCTTAAAGAAAATATCGGAATATCATACCGACGCATCAACGGATGTAATTAAACGCACGGCGGAAAACAATCTTTCCCCGATACAAGAAGAAGCTAAAGAAATTTATAACGAACTTATTAATTGGGATAAAGTTTCCACCGGGGATAAAGTCCCGGCCGCGCGCAGAATTGCGGGATTAATGAATAATCCCAACGCCAATCAGGGGGATATATAAGGTGAACATCAGCGAAATAAACAAAAAAGTGCAGGAAGAAAGCCTTTTTTTGCAGGATTTAAGGCACGAAATCGCCAAAGTCATAGTGGGGCAGGAAGAGTTGGTGGAAAAGATGCTGGTGGCTTTAATAGCCGACGGCCATATCCTTATTGAAGGCGTGCCCGGCCTTGCCAAAACTTTGACGGTCAAAACCTTGGCGCAGGCTTTAAGCGCAAGCTTTCAGCGCATACAATTTACGCCGGATTTATTGCCGGCCGATATTACCGGCACTCTGATTTTTAATCCCAAAGAAGGCAGCTTTACGCCAAGAAAGGGGCCCGTCTTCGCCAATTTGGTTTTGGCTGATGAAATCAACCGCTCCCCGGCAAAAGTGCAAAGCGCGCTTTTGGAAGCTATGCAAGAACGCCAAGTTACGATAGGGGCGGAAACTTATAAACTGCCGGAACCTTTTATGGTTTTGGCGACTCAGAACCCTGTCGAGCAGGAAGGCACCTATCCTTTGCCGGAAGCGCAGGTTGACAGATTTATGCTTAAGCTTAAAGTCGATTATCCAAGTAAAGAAGACGAGAAAATCATTCTTGAACGTATGAGCCTTGCCCATAAGCCGGAAGTTCATTCAACGGTAAAAGTTGAACAGATACTTAAAGCCAGAGAGGCGGCCGATTCCATTTACGTTGACGATAAAGTAAAAAATTATATAGTCGATTTGGTTTTTGCAACAAGACGCCCGCAAGAGTATAAACTGGAAGATTTGGCTTCCTATATTCTTTACGGGGCCAGCCCGAGGGCTTCGATATTCCTTACGCAGGCGGCCAAAGCTTATGCATTCTTGGACGGCAGAGGCTATGTAACTCCCGAAGACGTAAAAGAAATGGGGCCGGACGTTTTGCGCCACAGAATTTTGCTCAGCTACGAAGCTGAAGCGGAAAATGTTTCCACTGAAGATATTATAAAGAAGATATTTGCCACGGTTGAAGTGCCATAATGCAAACTTCGGATATTTTAAAACGTGTTCGCCGGATAGAGATTCAGACCGGGAAGCTGGTCAGCGAAACTTTCGCCGGCGAATACTTAAGCGTTTTTAAGGGGCAGGGTATAGAATTTGCCGAAGTCAGGCAGTATATACCCGGCGACGACGTGCGCTCAATAGATTGGAACGTTTCGGCCCGCACCGGCGGAACTTTCGTAAAAAAATTCAACGAGGAGCGCGAACTCAGCCTTATAATAGCCTGTGACGTTTCCGCCTCTCAATACTTTGGCTCCACCGGCAAGTTTAAAAGCGACGTAGTTGCGGAACTAGGTGCGATATTCGCTTTTTCGGCAATAAAAAACAACGACAAAGTGGGGCTTTTGCTCTTTTCTGATAAAATTGAACTTTATATCCCGCCTAAAAAAGGCAAACGCCACGTTTTAAGAATAATAAGGGAACTTTTGGCGTTTAAACCCAAGAGCAAAGGTACAAATATATCCCTTTGTTTGGACAGTTTAAACCGTATGATAAAACGCAAAGGCATATTGCTTTTGCTTTCCGATTTTTTGGCTTCCGGCTATGAAAAATCTTTCAAATTGGCGGCGCGAAAATTTGATTTGATACCCGTCGTAGTGCGCGACAGACTGGAATCCAAACTGCCGGCTCTGCCAGCTTTTATAGAACTTGAAGCCTTGGAAAACGGCAGCAGGACGATGGTCTATCTTGCTTCAAGGCAGGCCGGATATATCACCGCGGATAAACTTTACAATAATGACGCCGCAAGAAGGTTGTTCTATCTTACCGGGTGCCAATATATACAGGTGGAAGCCGACGGCGACGTTATAGAGCCGGTTGTAAAATTTTTTAAACAGCGCGCTAAAAAACTGAGGAAATAATGAAAAAGTTTGTTTTTTTCCTTTTACTTTCTTTTTTGACGTCCGCTTCACTTTTTGCGGAAGACTTCGCTTTGCCCGAAGATTCGCCCGAAATATCCCCGCAGGTCTTAAGTTTTTCATCATTTCCAAAGGAAGTTAATTTGGCGCAGGATTTTTCCGCCTTTGTAACTTTGCCCGAGCGCGCACAGTTGGATAAATATTCTTACGCCCAAAAAGATTTTGAAATTCTTTCGGCTTTGCCCGATGAAAGCGGGCTTAATGTTGAAATTAAGGCGGTTCCTTTCGCTTTGGGCATATCTACTTTTACCGCTCTCTCTTTTACCGGTTATGACGGCAAACATTTTGTAACCGGCCCGGTAACTACGGAAATCAAACCCGTTGACACCGGCGTAAAAGAAGAAAAACTTTTGGACATACGCGCGCCTTACAGGCCTTTTAATTATTGGTCTTTATTGTGGATTATCGCCGCAGCCGCGATTATTTTTGCGCTTTATGTTTTTTATCGCAAAAAACGCCCGGCGGATAAAGCGCGCATTCTAAAAGCTTTTGAGGAGGATAAGCGCCCCTTGGACGTAATCGCTTTGGACAGGCTTGATCATCTTTTGGCGGGCGAACTTTGGAACGAGGGCCGTTACAAAGCTTTTTATATTAATATGATAGATATTTTAAGGGATTATATTGCCCTGCGTTTTGCCGTAGACGCGCATAAATACACCAGCAGGGATTTAATCCGCGTACTTAAAAAAACTCCTGCTTTTAAAGGGGATTTAAAGCAGCTTTCCGATTTGCAGATTTCGGCCGATTATGTTAAGTTCGCCAAGGTTGAACCGACCGAAGCCCAGCGCGATGCCGATATAAGAAATATGCGCAATATAATTATTGATACGCGCCCTCCGCGCCTTGAAAGCGGCGCAAAGGACGGCGGCAACGGAAAAGAGGCTTAGTTGAATTATGCAAAAAGACAAACTTTTATCCATAGCCTACAATGTTTTGGGCCTAATCGCGGCGGCGGTGGCTTTGTTTTTGCTCGCTTTGATATTTTTAAGCGGAAGCCGCTTGGCCAACCCGGCGTTTTTATTTTTGCTTATCATACTTTTTGGCGCGGCTTTCGGCGCGGTGCTGATAAGGAAGTTCTTTCCTCCGTCGGTAAAATATCCGCTCGGCCCCGGCGTCAAATTTGAAGATTCCCTGCCTGTAAAATTGGCCAAATGGCTTCCTATTGGCCTTTGCCTTACGGCTTTATTTTTAAGCGTACTGGCTTTAAGCCGCCCTCAAAAAGACGGAAAACATATTCTTCCGCCGGCCAAAGGCGTTGACATTATGCTTACGATAGACACTTCCGGCAGTATGGCCGCTTTGGATTTTAAGCCGGACAGAATGTCCGCCGCCAAGCAGACTGCTGCGGAGTTTGTGGATAAACGCGCCACGGACAGGATAGGCGTTGTCGTTTTTGCAGGTGCGGCTATGCTTCAATGCCCGCTTACTTTGGATTATTTCGCCGTAAAAGAATATATAAGTCTTATAAACATAGAGATGTTGGCCGATCAGGTGGGTACGGCCATAGGGGATGCGATAGCGGTTTCCGCCACACATTTAAAAGATAGCGCTGCCAAAAGCAAAACAATAATTTTGCTTACCGACGGGGAAAATAATACGGGTATGGTGGATCCGATAGCCGCGGCAAAAGCCGCCGCCGCGCACGGTATAAAAATATATACCGTTTCCGTAGCCAGCGGAGAAGCGGCGGATATGAAGGTTAACGAAAGGAGCCTTTTCGGCCCAGTGAGCACTGTGACAAAGTTGCCTCCGCCTTCGCCGGAGTCTGAGGCGGTTTTAATGCAAATCGCCAAGGAAACGGGCGGTGATTTCTTCCGCGCCAAGAACAACGCCGAACTTCAAAATATTTATGCGCGCATAAATGAATTGGAAAAAACTGAATTTGAAGGAGTTTTGCGCCTTAACTATACGGATAATTACAAGCCGGCTTTAATTGCGGCCATATTGTTGCTTATGGCGGCTTTTATCGCCGATAAATTTATATTTATAAAAATACCTTAATATTATGGAACTTTTTAATCAACCTTCAGTATTTATATATATGCTTTTGGCGGCGGCCCTTTTGGGTGCGCTGTGGTATTTTGGCGCGGTGCGGGCCGATAAAATAAAGAAACTCCTTTTCAGTACGGAAAATTACGCCAAGCTTGTTCCTCAGGAACTTAAATTAAGACGCAGAATAAAAGATATTCTTTTTTTATCGGGATTGTTCTTTTTCTTTGCGGCGCTGGCAGCCCCTCAATGGGGCAGGCAGAAAATAGATGTTGAGGCTTCTTATTCTCAGGCCGTTATCGCGATGGACGTTTCCCTTTCTATGCAGGCCGAAGACGTAAAACCGAACCGTATGGAAGGAGCTAAGACTATGCTTTCTATGCTTATAGACAGCTTTGCCCGCGAACGCGCCGGAATAGTGGCTTTTACCTCCCGCGCTTTTATGCAATGCCCGGTTACAAGCGACATCGGTGCGCTTAAGAGTTTGGCCCAGGGCTTAAACGTAAATATGCTGCCCGTACCCGGTACGGAGTTGGCCCCGGCCGTGAATCTTGCCGCCAAAATGCTCGCGCCTTATCCCGGCACAAAAGCTATGGTTCTTATTACCGACGGGGAAGACCACAATCCCAAAGATTTGCAGGCCGCTTTAAAAACCGCCAGGGAAAATGACATCAAAATAATAGCCGTAGGCATAGGAAGCGAAGAAGGGGAACTTATACCCGTACGCGAGAACGGCGTAAAAACTTATAAAAAAGATAAAGACGGGAAAACGGTTCTTACCAAACTTGACGAGAAGAGCCTTATCGGCCTAGCTTCGGCGACGGGCGGCGTTTATATAAAATTTTCCGGCGCGCAGCAAACCGCGGAAGAAATATACCGCCAAATGCTTATGCTGGATAAAAGTTCTTCCTTGGTAAACGGAAACGTACTTTACAAAAACAGATATCAAATACCGCTTTTTATAGGTTTTGTATTGGTGTTAAGCTCTATACTTATTGCTTTAAGAAAGGTAAAATAAAAATATATGCGTTCAGCCTTGATTTTTTTATTTGTCGTTTTGTCGGCCGCACCGCTTTTTGCCGGTGCGGACGCCGATTTGCGCAAAGGCAATAAAGCTTACGATAATGAAAAATACGGCCAGGCTTTTGAATTTTACAATAAAGCCGCTCAGGACGGCGCGAACGACAAAGGCTTTTACAATTCCGGCGCGGCTCTTTACAGGCTTCAGGATTATGATGCGGCTTTGCAGGCTTATGAAGCGGTGGAAGATTCTTCCGAATTTAAACAAAGTTCCTATTACAATGCGGCCAATGCCTATTACAATATGGGCAACAGCGAAGAAGCCATTAAAAATTTGCGCCGCGCTCTTTTAATAAAAAGGGACGATAAAGAGGCTCTTCATAATTTACAGTTTGTTTTAAAACAGCAGCAAAACAACAAAAATAAGCAAGATAAGAACAATAATCAAGGCGAAAACAATAAACAGCAGGATAATCAAGATAATTCCGACAAGGAAAATCAAAGCGGGAATTCCGGCTCAAACGGAGAGGACGAGGAGCAGCAAAACCGGCCCGAAGACTCTCCCGAACAGAAACAGCTTTCGCCAAATGAAGCCGACAATATTTTGCAAATGAGCAAAGAACATTCAAATAATAAGAAAAAGGATTTTTCGGCTTTGGGAGCAGGTACAGTTGAGAAGGATTGGTAATATGTTAAAAAGATTTTTTACTTTCGCTTTTTTTATCCTTTTTGCCGCGCTCGGCTTCTGCCAAGTCGATATCGACGTATACGCCGACAAAACCAATATAGACCTTTCGGAAGAAATACAGCTTACAATAACGGTTAAATCATCTTCTACGGAAGTGGAAGTCTCCCAAATGCCGTCTTTGCCGAATTTTAATATTTATTCTTCCGGGCAGAGCCGCAATATCAGTATGATAAACGGCAAAATCAACGCAACCCAACAATTTAATTATATTTTGATACCGCGCTTTGCCGGCAAATCTTCCATAGACGCTTTTACCGTAACCGTTTCCGGCAAAGATTATTATACCGAACCTATTGAAGTGGAAGTTTCCCGTACCCAGACGGGCAATGCGGAAGCTTCTTTGGTCAAGCAAAACAATTCCGCAAAAAGTTCTTCCGAAGTTAAATTAAAACCGACTGCGCCAAAGTCCGATAAAGACACTCCGGCTTTCTTTATGACGGCTTCCGCGGATAAAACTACCGCTTATATAAACGAGCAAATAAACCTGAAAGTGCGTTTTTACCAATCTCAAAGCACCAACGGCAGCCCGATGTACGACAGACCGAAAATGGAAGGCTTGGTTTTTGAGGAGCTAGGCTCCAAACAGGAATTTGAAGTAATCAACGGGCGTCAGTATGTATATACCCAGTTTGATTTGGCCGTATTCGGCATTTTGCCCGGCAAAGCGACGATAGGCCCGGCCAATGTGGAATATCGCACCGCCGGCGATATTTTTGATCCCTTTTATTCTTTCTTTTCCGCTTCAAAAAGCGACGTAAAAAAAGTATCCAGCAAGCCTATAAGCGTAAATATATTGCCGCTTCCCAAAGCGGGCCGCACTAAAACATTTTATAATGCGGTAGGCGGCGGATATTCCATAAAAGCTTCCGTTGACAATCAGACCCCGCAGGCGGGCGAGCCCGTTACTCTTTCCGTAACGGTAAAAGGCCAGGGCAATATGCGCGCTGTCGGGGAAGTGCCCGCACCGGAACTCGGCAAAAGTTTTAGGGTTTATGAAACGACGTCCTCCTTTACAAGTAAAGCCTCAAACGGCGTTTTGGGCGGCAGCAAAGTTTATAAAACGGTTATCGTTCCAAGGGCTTCGGGCCTGTTTACGATTCCTCCCGTGGAATTTACTTATTTTGACGTTAAAGACAAAACTTATAAGACGGTTAAATCAAACCCGATAGATTTGGAAGTCAGCCCGTCTGATTCTTCTTCGGCCGCGCCTATATCTTTTTCTTCCGCGGCGAACGGTTCTTCTTCCGGCGGAGTGGTGGAGCAAATAGTTCAGGATATCCGCTATATCAAGGACGGAAAAACATCTAAGTTCAGCGGATTTTTGACGGCTTTCGGCGCTTTGGGCGCTTGGCATTATCTTATTTTTGTACTGCTTGGTTTGGGCGGATTGGGTTATGTTCTTTTAAAAAGCCCTATACCGGTATTTTCCAAGAAAAAGGCTTTCCTCGGCGCGAAAAAGGCCCTTTTGAAAGCCAAAAGCGTGGCGGAAGTTTCCCAGATATTGACTAAATATATAGAAACAAAACTCGGCCGCCCGATGGGGATAATGTCTATATCCGATTGTGCGGGTCAGCTGAAGCTTTCCTCGCAGACGGCCTACTCTTTGGAAACGCTTTGGCAGGAATTTGAAATGCTTAAATACGCGCCTTCAAGTGCGCTTAACAGTACGGTTGCGGCGGAAGAAGCCGCCCAAAAAACCTTGGCCGTAGTGCAGGATATTGAAAAGGAGGTCAAATAATGCGCGCGTTTATTTTGTCAATAATGCTTTTTGCGGCTTTCCCTCTTTTTGCGCAGGAAACTGAAAAAAACGCCGCGGAAAAATATAATTCCGGCGATTATTTGGGTGCGGCCGAAGAATATCAGCTTAAAGCCGAAGCCGAGCCAAATAATCCGTATATCCTTTACAATTTGGCCAACAGTTATTTTAAATCCGGCGACGGCGACAAAGCTTTGGTTTATTATTTGCGCGCTTTTAAACTGCTGCCCAGGGACGCAGATATAAGGCATAATTTGGCGTTTGCGCTTCAGGCGACGGGGCAGAAGCTTGTCCCGGACGGTATGCCCGATACGGTATTTAATCTTTATAATTATTATTCTTTGGCGGAGCTTAAAGGCCTCTGTGCTCTTTTTGTCTGGCTCTTGGCTTTTTCCGTTTTGGCGTATTTCTTTTTGGGCCGCGGCAAACGCATAAAGTTTGTTTGTTTCGCCGCGGGCGCGTTATTTGTGTTTTTTGCCGTATGGTTTTCGCTGAGATATCCCGCCGGCTCTCAAAAGTTGGCGGTGGTTACTGTACCCAGAGCGGAACTGCGCAGCGGCCCGGGGGAAAACTTCCCCGTAGGCTTAAGCGTGCCGCGCGCGCATTTGCTTGTAATAGCCGATTCAAAAGGCGAATGGGATTACGTTAACATAAAAGATACGGATTCTTCGGGTTGGGTGCTAAAAAAATCTTTGGAGGAAATTTAATCTATGTTTACCAAAAACGAAAGCAATGAACTTATAGAAGTTTTAAAGTATGTGGGGGATAACCTCGGCCCGCAGATTAACGAGTTGGCTTTAAAGATAGTGGAAACTTTCAGAAACGGCGGCAAAGTGATTTTAATGGGCAACGGCGGCAGCGCGGGCGACGCGCAGCATATCGCGGCGGAGTTTGTGGGCCGTTATAAAAAAGAAAGACGCTCCTACCCCGCATTGGCTTTAAATACCAATACTTCCACCATTACAGCCATAGGAAACGATTACGGATATGACGTAACATTTTCCCGTCAGGTGGAAGGCTTCGCCAATAAAGGGGATGTCGTTATCGGCATTTCAACTTCTGGCAACAGCGTAAATGTGCATAAAGCTATGGAAGTCGCCAAACTTAAAGGCTGCTATACGGCGGCTTTTCTTGGAAAAGACGGCGGCACTATCAAAAATGCCGTAGATTTGCCTATTATAGTAAAAAGCAACAATACTCCGCGCATACAGGAATGCCATATTTTTATCGGGCATACTTTGTGCGAACTTGTTGAAAAGGAAATTTAATTATGATATTTGCTGTCGGATGCGATCACGCGGGCTATCCCGTAAAAGATTTGGTTATTAACTCCTTGCGCGCTTTGGGCCACGACGTTGTTGACGAGGGCGTCTTTTCCTACGAAAGCGCGGATTATCCCGATTACGCCAAAAAAGTGGCTTTGGATATAGAAGAAGGACGCGCGCAAAGGGGAGTTTTAATTTGCGGAAGCGGCATAGGCGTTTGCATAGCCGCGTCCAAATTTAAAGGCGTGAGGCCGGCTATCGCGCATGACGTTTACAGCGCGGCGCAAGGCGTTGAACACGACGATATGAACGTGCTTTGTTTGGGTGCGCGCGTTATCGGCGACAAAGCCCCTCAGCTTGTGCCGGAACTTGTTAAAGCTTTTGCACAGGCTTCCTTTTGCAAGGGGGAAGAACGCCACGAGAGAAGAACGGCCAAGGTCGCCGCTTTCGAAAAAGAGAATTTTAAATAAATTATTTAAAGAGGTATTATATGCAAGCCAGTTACAATAAATCAGCTGAAGGAATTATCAATAAAGGTTTAGCCAAACTTGAACAAGCGGATTTCACCGCCAGGCTTTACAAACACGACGCTACTTTATGGAAAACCGAAGAAGCTCACACAAAAATCATCAATAATTCCCTCGGCTGGACGGAAGTATATAATTGGACTTTGGAAAGACTGCCGGAAATAAAGGCTTTCGCGTCCGAAGTAAAAAACGAATTTAAACACGTTGTTCTTATGGGTATGGGCGGCAGCAGCCTCGCGCCTGAAGTGCTTAGAGTCATTTTCGGCAAAAGCGAAGGCTGGCCGGAACTTTTGGTTTTGGACAGCACCAACCCCGATTGGGTTTCCTGCGTAAGAGGGAAAATCGACCCCGCAAAAACATTATTCATTTTCGCCAGCAAATCCGGCGGTACGGTTGAGCCTTCTTCCCAGTTTGCCTACTTCTTTGACGAAGTCGGCAAAGTTAAAGAAAATGCCGGGGAAAACTTTATCGCCATTACCGACCCGGGTACGGGGCTTGAAACTTTAGCCAAAGAAAAGAACTTTAGAAAAATTTTCATCAATAAATCCGATATCGGCGGCAGATTTTCCGCTTTGTCCTTTTTCGGTATGGTTCCGGCCGCGCTTTGCGGTATAGACGTTGAAAAAATACTCCTTTCCGCAAAAGAAGCCGGCGAAGAATTTAAAAACGATAAAGCTTCCGCCGCGGCGAAACTCGGCTCTTTAATGGGCTGCGCTTTTGCCGAAGGCAAAGACAAACTTACCTTAGTTATGCCGGAAGGCGTAAAAGTGTTCGGCCTTTGGGTTGAACAGCTTGTCGCCGAATCTACCGGCAAAGAAGATAAAGGCGTTGTGCCAGTTGCCGGGGAGCAGCTGCATAAAGGTTTTGATTATAAAAACGACAGAATTTTCGCCTGCATATCCTGCGACTGCGCCTGCAATAAAGCAATCTGTGCGGAAACCGAAGCTTTGAAAGCCTCTGACCACCCGTTCTTTGAAGTTAAAATGAAAGACAAATACGCAATCGGTTCAATGTTCCTTTTGTGGGAAGTCGCTACGGCCGCCTGCGGCGCGATTATGGAAATTGATCCTTTCGACCAGCCTAACGTACAGGCCGCAAAGACAATCGCCAAAAATCTTTTAAACGATTTAGCCGCCGGCAAAACCGATCCTCAGACTTATCTTGATATTATCGTTTCCGACAATCTTAAAGGCAAAGTCAATCTTGAAACTTTAGGCCGCGATATAGTCGGAACCCTTAAAGGCAACGACTATTTGGCGGTATTGCCTTATATGCACAACTCGGCGGCAAACGACGAACTTTTTACCGCTTTGAGGGATAAACTTTTTACGCAGACCAAACACGCTGTTCTGTTCGGCTACGGTCCCAGATATTTACATTCCACTGGCCAGCTTCATAAAGGCGACGGCAACAACGGCGTGTTTTTGATTATCTCCGCAGACGCGGAAAATGACGTAAAGATACCCGGCGCGGCTTACGGCTTTAACGATTTGGTAAACGCTCAGGCTTTGGGCGATTTTAAAGCTCTTGCCGAAAAAGGCAGAAGAGTTATAAAAGTACACGTTAAAAAACCGCTTGCGCAAGGGCTTAAGAAATTAGCTTCATTGTTCTAAGAGCTAATGAAGTAAGGGGAGTAAGATGGTAATGGCAAAAACGAAGAAAATTATTAAGGAAACCATAGGCAAAGGCAAAACTCTTTTAAAAAAGAAAACTGCTAAAATAACGAAAAAGAGCTGCCCCGCTGTGGCTTCCAAAGCGGCCAAAGCCGTACAAACGGCTGAGGAAAAAATCAAAATCAGTAAGGATATCTGCATAGATTATCCCTTGAACAACGACACCGTGTTCTGCGGGCATTATTGCTTCAGGCTCGGCAGTTTAAGGGAAGTCCCTTTTATGCGCGTATCCGTTAACGGCGGCCCTTGGCAGGATTGCAGAAGAGCCAACGGTTATTGGTGGTTTGATTGGTGGAACTTTCAGACGGGTTCATTCACGCTTGAAGCCTGCTCCGAAGTTGACGGAAAACCCGTAAAAACCGCTAAACGCAAATTCAAAGTTACTTTATAGGATTGACCTTGAAAACAGTATATATACAAACCTTTGGCTGCCAGATGAATACGGCCGATTCCGCAGAGATGATGCTGGCTCTGTCGGCCAGGGGTTGTATATCCTGCCAGGACGCTCAAAAAGCCGACGTTATGCTTATAAATACGTGCACCATAAGGGAACACGCCGAGCATAAGGCTTTGTCGCTTTTGGGGCGTCTTCGCAAGTGGAAAGAAGCCAAAGCGGGCCGCATAATAATTTTTACCGGATGCGCGGCGCAGCGTCTTGGCGGAGAAGTAAAAAAGAAGTTTCAGTATGTAGATATCGTATGCGGGGCCAAAAGCATAGACGCTTTTGATAAAATTATAGAAGCTTCCGGCCTTTTCGGCGACGCGCCGGTTAAGACTGGGGCGGTTGCCGGGTCTTCCCCGATAGCTTTGGTAAACATAATGCGCGGATGCAGCTGCAAATGTTCTTACTGCATAGTGCCTTATGTGCGGGGGGAGGCTTCTTCTCTTGATTTTGACGAAGTCCTTAAAAATATTCAAGCCAAGCTTGCCGCCGGCGCGAAGGAAATAGTCCTTTTGGGCCAGACGGTCAACGCTTATAATTACAAAGGCAAGAACTTTGCGGCTTTGCTTAAGGAGGCCGTTAAATTAAACGGTTTGGATCGCCTTAGATATTTAAGCCCTCATCCTTTGTTTATCACGGAAGAAGTCGTCGAAGTTATGGCGACGGAACCCAAGATGGCCAAGCATTTGCATTTGCCCGTTCAAAGCGGCAGCAGCAAAGTTTTAAAGGAGATGAAACGCGGCTATTCGCGGGAAGAGTTTTTGTCTAAAATAGCTCTTCTTAAAAAAGGCGGCATTTGGGTCAGTACGGATATAATAGTCGGCTATCCGACGGAAACGGAAGAAGATTTTAAAGAAACTTTAACTTTGGTCGACGAATGCAAATTCAGCGGGGCTTATTGTTTTAAGTTTTCGCCGCGTATGGGCACTCCGGCGTTTTCCCTTAAGGAATTGCCTATAAATATTGTGGAAAAACGCCTTGATATTTTGTTAAATAAAGTTAAGCTTAACGCTAAGGCGGCTTATAAAGCGCAGGAAGGCACCGTTCAAAGGGTGCTTATGGAAAACCCTCATAACGGGCGTACGCTCAGCAATTTTTGGGTTAAGACTGAAAAGCCTTATAAAACCGGCGACACAGTGGATTTGACTGTTAAAAAGGCCGAGGAAAGTATACTTTTAGCTTAAAGGGGGACGTATGACGGCAGAAAAGAATTTTGTTGAACGCAGAAAGCACCAAAGGGTGCCGGTTATAAGCAATATCGTAGAACCGATAGACCTGATTTATACCGACGAAACAACCGGGGAAAAAGTTGAAATCGCGGCCGTATTGGCGGATCTTTCTTCCACCGGTATGAGGATAGTTTCCTTTTTAAAGGCCCCGATATCGGGCAGTATGTATATAAAAATGCAGCTTCCGTCCGTAGGTAAGTTTGAGGTGGAAGCCAAAACTTCTTGGATACGCCAAAAAGGGCCGATTTATACTATCGGCATACAATTTTTGAAAATAGCCTCTTCCGTGGCTGCAAAAATAGAAGCTATGGCGGAAGATTACGCCGATTGCAATACAAGAATATTGCTTAAACTGCCGGAAGTCTGCGTACCTAATTGCAAATGCGGACAGGTTTGCAGTAAGCTTCATAAGGATTTAACCGTACATTCTTAGTGCGGCGATTTTTAAATCTTATTTTCAAAACACCGTTTAAAGACGGTGTTTTGTTTGATTGGAATTATTATGGACAAAAACAATCTGCCTTTGATAATAGCCGGCCCCACCGCAAGCGGAAAGACCGACGTGGCTTTGGCCTTGGCCGGGCTTATCGGCGGGGAGATAATTTCCGCCGATTCCAGGCAGATTTATAAGTTGATAAACGCCGGCACGGCCGCGCCGCAAGGCGTATGGCAGGGGGGATTTTATAAAGTAGGCGGCGTAAATTATCACTTGGTTGATTTTTTGGATTTAAACGAAACTTTTGACGTTTCCCGTTTTTGCGCCGCGGCGGAAAAGATTGTATCCTCAAATCCCGGCGGTAAATTTATATTTGCAGGCGGAACGGGAATGTATATGCAGGGATATTTCTGCGGTATGGACGATTTGCCGCCCGCGGACAAAGCCGTCAGGGCCGAACTTTCTTTGTTGGCCGAGCAAAAAGGACGCGAATATTTGCATTCTCTTTTGGCTTGCGTTGACGCGCCGAGTGCAGCTGCAATACCCGCGGGCAATATACACCGCGTAATCAGGGCTTTGGAACTTTATAAATTGACGGGCAAGCCCGCTTCGGCTTTAAGAACCGGGAAATTCCGCGCGGAATTGCCCGGAGAAAAAGTTTTTTCCGTCTATTTGGACTGGGATAAAGCCGAACTTGAAAAACGTATTATAAGGCGAACGGAGCTTATTTTCGGCCCTATGGTAAAAGAGGCCGAACGCGCTCTTAAATTAGGATATGCAGAAGACTGCCCGGGTTTAAAAAGTTTGGGTTACAGAGAAGCGATATTTTACCTTAAAGGTGATTTAAACAAAGAAAAAGCTTTGGAAAGAATAACTGTTCTTACTCGCCAATACGCAAAACGTCAGCGCACTTGGTTCCGACGTTACAAAAATATGAAAATAATAAATCCGGCTTTATATAAAAACGAAATTGAAATCGCTAAAGAGATACTTTTATGGAAAGAGCGTTAACCGTAAGCGTAAAGCTTAAAACCGATTTTAAAAAAGATACTTCCGCGCAGGAACTTAAACGGTTGTGCAATACCGCCGGGTGCGAAGTCGCGGGGGAATTTGAAGTCCGTATGGAAAATTATAATCCCGCGCTTTTTATAGGCAGCGGCAAAGCCGCGGAAATAGCGCAGTTCGTTTCCGCGGAAAATATTGACGCGGTCGTTTTTAACGATGAAATCACTCCCGCCCAGCAAAAAAATTTGGAAGAAACAATCCCTTGTAAAATCATAGACAGAACACGCTTAATTTTGGATATATTTGCCGGGCGCGCCCGCACCAAAGAAGGCCGTTTGCAGGTGGAATTGGCTCAGCTTAATTACTTGCTTCCGCGTTTAAGCGGAAAGGGCGCTGCTATGATGCAGCAAAAAGGCGGTATAGGAATGCGCGGCCCGGGGGAAAGAAAACTTGAATACGACCGCCGCAAAATCCGCAAAAGAATAGCCAAACTGGAAGAAGATATTTCCGCCGTACGGCGCGAGCGTATGGTGCGCCGCAGTCAGCGCGCTTCCGTGCCCGTTCCGCAGGTGGCTTTGGCGGGATATACAAACGCGGGGAAAAGCACCATATTAAACGCTTTAACCAAGAAAGATTCCGCTTACGCCGATGACAAGCTTTTTGCCACGCTCGACCCTACGACAAGGAGAGTTCGCTTCCCTAGCGGAATAACCGCGCTTTTTACCGATACAGTCGGCTTCATACAAAAACTTCCGCACAGTTTGGTATCGGCGTTTAGAGCGACGTTGGAAGAAACCAAATTCGCCGATTTGGTTTTGCACGTAGCCGATGCTTCCTCCGACGAACTGGAAGAACATTCCGCCACGGTAATGAGTATTTTAAACGAAATCAACCCGGAAAATTCCGGCGTTTTGAAAGTGTTTAATAAATGCGACGAACTTTCCCCGGTAAAATTACGCGCTTTAAAAAAACGCTTCCCGGATGCAGTTTTTATTTCCGCAAAAACCGGCGAAGGTTTTGACGATTTGTTTGAAAAAGTGGCAAGCGCGCTTTCTTTAAAATGGAAGAAGCGCACTTTAAAAGTGCCTTTTGCAAAAAGCTTTTTATTGAAGGAAATTTATTCCCGCGCTTTGGTTCTTTCCCGCAAAGAGGGGGAAGACTCTTTTGAAATAACCCTTATGGCTACCGACGGCAACTATCTCGCCGTTGCCAAAAAATTATTGTTTTAGCAAGCCGATGCCGTCCATCGCTTTAAGAAATTCCTTTTGTTTTGCGTTGAGCTCTTGCAAATATTCCGGCCCTGCTTCTATGTAGCCGAAGCTTCCAGCGTGTTCGTGGATAAAATCTACTACGTCTTGGTCAAAAGCGCTTAAATATACGATATTTACCGGGTCATATTTTTTTGTGGCGGGATTATAAAGGCCTATGCTGCCTATTGCGGAAACTATACCTGCCAATTCGCCGGTATTTGTCATCACGCCGGAACCTGAAATTCCTTTTATTATCCCGAAATTCTTTGTAAAAAACAAACGCTGCTTGGGGGAATAAATAAGGTCTTCGGTATTGTTCATAACTTCGCGTTTGCCGTCCCATATTGAAATTACCGAGATTTTCCTGTCAAGTTTCTTGCCGGAATCTTCGTTCATAATAAGCAGATTGGGGATATTCGTTCCCTTTACAGCTTTATAAAAAAGGGATTTGTTGGGGATTCTTTCCAAAAACTGTTCTTCCGTAAGGGCTCTTTTGATAAGCATATCTTTGTAAACGACTTTGCTTTCGGAGGGTTTAAAATAAAGCAAGGCCAAATCGTAGGAAGAGGATCTTTTGTCCAGCTTGGCTTTGGAATGCTTGAAAATTTTTGGCGATTTGGGCGTATGGGTTACGGTCATATCGGCTTCATAATTGGGGCCGACTATCAGCCTGGCCTGAAAACTGCAATTGTCGCGGCAGGCGTTTTCCACACAGTGCGCCGCCGTAATGAACCAATGCTCCTTAAGCCTTACCGCTTGGCATTTGTTGATTTTCTTTTCGCCGTGGCGGTTAAAGTTAATCTCGTAAGTGTTGCTGAAATCTTCAACTTCTTCATAGGCGGCTTCGTCGTTAACGGTGATGAAACTTACGTCCGCAAAAAGCGGGGCGGCCAAAGTTAAAAATAATGATAAGATTAAAAAGTTTTTCATGTTTACATAGCCTCCACGTTTTCGGTCAAGGCGCGGTATTCGTCGGGCACAACCGCAAAATAATTAAATCCCGCTTGTTTTACAGGCAAGCCCGGAATATGACTTTTTAAAAATGAAAGGACGGAATCGTCAAAGGTTGAGAACATTGAAAAAGCCATATTTCTGTTTGTGCTACCGCCGTCGCTGAAAGTTATCACTCTTTGCGTGCTGGCTACGGCCGAAACTATCGCGGCCAACTCGCCGGAGCTGGTTATCACTCCTGAGCCGGAAATTCCCTGCCTTATGCCGAAATTGCTTGTATAAATATAATTGTGTTTGGGGGAGAAAAAAACATAATCTTCGGAAGATAAAATTTCCGTTTTATAATCCCAAATGGAGGCCACCCCCAAAGAAACTCTAAGCACCTTCGGCGTTTGCGTTTTAAGGGATAGCACCGTCGGAAAGTTGACTCCCTGCATTGCCTGTGTAAAATCCGTTTTTTGTGAAGCGTTTAATTTGGAGAAGGCCTCTTCTTTCGTAACCAAATATCCGATTTTTTTGTCTTTAAAAAGATAGTCCGATTTTTCCGGCGGGAATCTTATCAATGCTATATCGTAAGAAACCTGCTCTTCTTTGGCTTTCGGATGCAAATAAACCGCTTGCGAAGCGGATGAATGTTTGGTTGAAATTTCCAATTCATAATCTTTGGCGTTGGACAGACGCGCGTTTATAGTGCAAGCCGCGTCGCAAACCGGCACCACGCAATGCGCGGCGGTAATAAACCAGTCTTTGCTTAATCTTACCGCTTGGCATTTAAACTGGGATTTGCCGTCGTTAATGGCAATTTCGTAAGTATTGTTGTATTGGCGCACGTCCATATTTTTCTGCGCGAAAGCCGCGCCCGAAATCGCGGAAGTTAAAATCAAAAACGATAAAAATTTTAATAATGTTTTCATAAAAATATAATAACAAATAGAACCGGGTTTTAGAAGAGCAAGATAATAAGCAATATAAACTAATTAATATCTTTGCTATATCCATATTGCCTTAGGGCATAATAAGCATTACGTAATATAAATAATAGCAAAAAAGAAACCCCCACCGTTAGGTGGGGGAGTTTCATAAGTGGCTATTTAAGAGGGAGTACAAATTTATTGATTAATCCTTTTTATAAGCGCGAAGCAGTAATTCTTTATCAGCATTATCGGTGTTCTTCAGTTCCCTTAAAGCATCTTCTTTTAAATTTTGAATATGTTTATATTCAGTATCAACCCTATGCACCATTTCTGCATTAGCAGGGTCTTGCCTTATGGAATGTTCCTGTGTATGATGCTTTTTAACATCATTGCCTATCTGCATAAATAATTTCTTTAAAGCAATGAAAGTATTTTCTTCATAATCTTCGTTTAAAATATGTTGGTTAAGGAGATTATTCATTATGATAGTATGGTCGGCAAGCAATTTATATGTACTCCATGCATCACCTGCCCCATATTTAGACATTTTTAGAAGAGAGTTCGTTTCATTCCTCAATCGTGGGTTTATATTTTCCAATTTATTCCTTAAATCAAAAAAAGTATGCATATTTTGGAAAAGGATTCCAAGCAAGCGGTCATCTTTCGTCCTGCCGTATTGCTTGAGAATTGCCATTTCTGTCCGTTCCAAAGTTGCATAAATATCATCGTCGATAGTTAAAAGTAAAAAAGGGTTTTTTGTAATAATAGCAAAGTATAAACCTTCCGGTGTGTATCTTACTTCCTTTTTAAGTTTACTATCCATTATAGAATATTGCAAAGCTTGAGTAAGCTTCTGTACGGAAGCATCCAGTGCAGCGTGCACTTCGTCATCAGATATTAAACTTGAAGGAATACCTATTGTAGCGACGGAAGGTATCGGCATAGATTTAGTTATTCTGCCGCATACAAAAGCTAATCTATCCCAAAAAGTTAAATCCTTGGCGGTAATATTGTAGCCTGTTTTCCAATTAACTGCCCTAATATCGCGGATCATATCTGATTTAATTTCATCAAATTCATCAGGCAAATCGGCATTCGTAATGCTGCCGTCGGATATTCTTGCAAATGCGGCAGAACTTATAAACGGGATATTAGGGCCTATTTTCTGTTTAACTTCTTCATTATCAATAAATTGCTGATTGCCGGATTGAAGTTCCCGCATAACATCTTTATCTATTTCACCGGTAGCTTGTATAAATTGTTGTATTTCACATTCGCTGTCGGCAGAAAGAACAATGTCATCCCCATCCATACGGAATGAAAACGCCGCAAAAACAGGCATATAGAATATAGCTATAAACAAAAGCGCAGCAAAAAGTTTTCTCATAAATAGTTTCTCCTTATATTAATATTATAATTATTATTTATTTAATTCCACAAGCGAGGCTGATCTTCTTACGGAATACTCCTGGCTTTAGCCCGGGTGTGGGAAAGTTCTTTATAAAAAAGCCGCTTGGTTAAAAGCGGCTTTCTAAATGGCTTGCGGCGTTATGGCTTATATATTGGAACCGTTGGAATTTATGTTATCATAGTCTTCTATACTGGGGTTGTCGTACCATATGTCTGATAATTCCAATGCTGCGGACAATGCTTTTTCCATTTGCTTGGCTTGTACCTGCGGATCATCCGTTAAATTCCAAGAATAGACTTTTTTAGTTTTTGCAATATCGCGGGTATTTACTACATAAACACTTGCGGTTGAAGGTTCTGACGCCAGCGGGAGAAGCACATCCTTACAGGCGTTGTCCGAGCATACTGTAACCGCGTTCATGAAAAAATCTATATTGGAGAGCTCTTTGATCCAAGGTATATCTTTATTGGATGAATCTTCATAGACGTCTAAAAATACCGGCACATAATTCATACCGTGAATTTTAGGGAGAATGCGCGTCGCCAATTCGTTAAGATACGGAGCCATTAACTTGGATTTTTCACAATCTTTCCCAAGGAGTACTACCGCTAAAAATTTTTGATTATAGTCCGGAGTCTGAATAATGATGCCGTTCCTGTCCTGAAAATTGCGGCTGACAGTTAAATTTTCTTTCCCCGTAAGGGTTTTAAAAGTAATATCCGTCCATTGGTCATACATCTGCGTGTTCGCTTCAGGAAGCTCGGGGAAGTTCTCTTCTATTATGACGCATCCCGTTAACGGCAATAAGACACAAAAAAATAAAAATAATTTTTTCATATTAGTATCCTTGGTATAGTATAATATAACCTGCCTATCTTGATGCTATTAAATTTATCTGCCGCTGTCTATGTCATTTTGGGCATATGTTTAATATAGGCCTTTTGGGTAATAAAAACCGCCTGTTGCGCTTGAATGATATAATATGACTAACAGGTATTGTTTTTCTGAGATAATTTATGAATCAATTTTATTTTTCAAATATCAAATTCGACTTGGTTGCGGAAGAAGCAATGATTTTGCCTGGAGTAAAGACTTCTATGTTCAGGGGTGGTTTTGGTCATATTTTTAAGAGTTTTAATTGTGCAAACCGATTGTCCAAAGATTGTACTTCTTGTCTTTTGAAAGAGACGTGTATTTATACCTATGTTTTTGCTGATAACGCAAAGGTTTTTCGTTCTAAACCTAATTTTATAGCATAATAAAAGCGTCCTCTTCCATTTATATCTAAGACGTGATAACTAGCGGATTGAAACTCGTCTACTTCTTTGTTGCCAATAAAGTATGTCGTATTTACATTTAAGACGCGATAACTAGCGGATTGAAACTTGACACGAAAGAGTCATTAAAGCTAGTGTCCAATAGTGCGATGCGTTGAGTCAGTTGTTATCGCAACCGCCACAACTGAGTATTTTAGATGTGATATAGCGGTCAAAGTGGATCCTTGCTTTTTGCCCATTAGAGAAAAAGGCCCGTTGGGGGCCTTTTTATGCGCCAATAAAAGTTATATAAAACCGGTAGGGAGATAATTAGACTCTAAACACCGACGAGAAAGGGGAAAATCAGCCAACAAAAAAGCCGCTTATTTAAAAGCAGCCTTCTAAATGGTCGGGCTTGGAGCCGGGACTTGCGGCTACTGTAAGACCAGTATTTGTAATTCCCTGTTTATCAGGCAAGAAACAGGGTAAAAAGTAGTGTTTTTGATATATTGATGGATTTTTCTAATTAATGATGTTGTATTTGTATTGGCTAATTAATATAATTTAGCTCTAATTCCCTAAGCTTTCAAACAGGGATTTAACAGGGAAAAGAAGAAAAGGACCATTACTATTCCTTAGTGTATCATTTATGGCAGTAGCCAATGGCAGCAAGTCGTTTTTTAAAGCATATGAACAGGTTTATAAGGAAACTATTCGGCACTTCCGAACAGTTGAATAGAAAGAGCTTCGGATTGTATATTGATATTGAGATATAGTTATAGTTTGAGGAAGATCAGCAGTATGTTCCATTTTGGAGCTAACAGTACAGATAGGCTGACATCCTATAAGTTGTAGTGATGTTATTAAAAAATGGTTTGTAAAACATCTAGTGAAAAAATAATGTATATTTACTGTTATTAAGCTCTGAATATTTATGAGATATTAAATATGGGGAAATGTTTTTATAAATATCGTCAATTAGCTGCTAGTGAGAACGCTACTGAGATTCATCCTTTTACATTAAGTCTTATACAAAAAGGGGAACTATATTTTCCGTCTCCTTTTGAATTTAATGATCCTTTCGATGGAGTTATTAACTATTCTAAGACTATAACTATAACAGATATCAAAAAATTGATGGATCGTCTCTCAATTTCTGAGGAACAAAAGAGTTCTTTATTGTTGCATTATCAGAATAATTTTTTACAGCTTCCCAAAATATATGCCAGTATGCGACAAAATTTACAGAAAAAGAGTGATTTAAGAATTTTTTGTTTCTCAAAAAACCCGTTAAATATTTTAATGTGGTCACATTATGCGAATTCTCATACAGGCGTATGTATCGGTTTTAAGACTTACCAACTTGACGAACGCGCGTTTGGAATAAGAGTGCAAGAAAATTGTGTGAATAACAAATTATTAGAAGCTAATTTTCCTAATATGCTAATACCTATTCCGGTGAATTATACTTCACATGTGGCAGGAGAATATGATTTCGGAAAAGGAAATGCTGAAGTTTTGATAGAAGCTTTTTTGAATAAAGCTATTGATTGGCAATATGAGCAAGAGTATAGAGTTGTTGCAACAAGTGATACTTTGTTAAAAAATCCCGTAATGATTGATGTTAATGAAATAGAAGAGATAATATTTGGTCTTAGAGCTTCTTCTCTATTAATAGAGCAAGTAAAAGATATTGTTTTTAAAAGCCCATATAAACGGCCTGGACCGAAGTTGTATCAATGTCAAAGAATTTCAGGAACTTATGCGTTGAAAAAGGTTTTGTTGTCTGTGTAAAAGGAGAGTTGATTTATTTATGGCACAGGTATTTGAGTTACAAAAACAAAAGAAAGAAATTGATGATTTATTGGCAAAAGGAACTTCTTCCAGTAATTTAAATGTTCTTCTGGGGGCAGGTTGTTCGCAACCTGCTATTTCAAGCCTTGGTGTAACTGAGAAAGAAATAGATGCAGCAATGAAAGATGACGAGCCTTTGAAAGTAGAGCAATTAACTTATAAATTTTTGTCATCTATTATTGAAGTCAACTCGAAGTTAATATCAGAAACTCAAGAGGAAACAATAGAAAATACACGAAAGACGTATAGTTCTTTTCTGCGTTGCCTACGCAATTTATTGCATAAGAGGAATACGGCGCTACACTTTAACTTAATTAATATCTTTACAACAAATTACGACTTATTTATTGAAGATGCTGCCTCTCGGTTGCCAGATCTATTTCTTAATGATGGATTTTGCAGAAATACTAATTTGCAAAATAAATTTTATTTTTCTCCCACAGAATTTTTTCACTATCGGGGGCATGCTGATTACCTATATGATTATAAAACAGATTTGCCTGTTTTTAACCTTATAAAACTTCATGGCTCTTTATCTTGGAAGTTGGAACAAGGTCTCAATAGTCGTATATTGTTTAACAATGAACTTCCAAAGACTTTGACTACTGAACAGGAGACTGACATGTTATCGTTGAGAGTATACAATCAAACTTGTGCCGTTGTATTGCCGAGTATGCAAAAGCATCAAACTTCTGTAATAACGGATGTTTATTATGATTTGATAAGGCTTTTTTCCTATGAGTTAGAGCGGCCAAATTCTTTATTTTTGGCTATGGGATTTTCTTTTAGAGATGAGCATCTTTGTAAAGTTATCACTAGAGGGTTGTCTAATCCTTCATTGCTCTTTTTTTCATTTGCCTATAGTAAGGAAGATTTGGGCTATTTGGAGCAAAAGTTTAAAGATTTTAATAATTTTATTATTGTCCACACTTCAGAAAAGGACGAGCAAGATCAATCTCAATATAAAAAACTTGATTTTCAAAAAATAATTAATCATTGTCTTACTAATTTCCTGTCAAAAGATAAATAATATGAAACATTTATTGAAAAAAGAGCCTATTTTATATGTAGGGAAAGTTTGTGGTATAAGCGGCATAAAAATATGGGTGGAAGTCGCAAAAAAGAAAAATGATTCTTTTTTGCTTTTTGATGGGGATATCGTTCGTAACATAGGCATAAATAGTATTGTCGAAATCCGAAAGGGTTTTTTGAGTATTGTTGGTATGGTGGTCGGTGAAAAAGTCGAAGAATCAAAAGACGTTCAAAAAGCTGTTACAAAAAACCAGATTCCCTTAGACCATAATAAACGTATAGTTGAAGTGGCATTACTGGGCTATTTTGATGAAAAAGGAAAGTTTTCTGGGGGGACTAAAGAGTTTCCTTTAATTTCGTCGGATGTGTTTATCTTGGTAGGAGATAAATTACAAAATCTATATAATACCTGTTCTCAAGATTGGTCTATTTCTGTTGCGAGATTGGAAAGTTCAGAAAAGATTTTTAGATTACCTATTGATGGTTTGTTTAATAGTCATATTGCTGTGTTTGGTAATACGGGGAGCGGAAAGTCCAATACTTTGGCAGCTTTGTATCATGCTTTGTTCAAAACATTGGAAAAGAAAGACGTAAATATATTTAAAAATAACACTCATTTTGCAATATTTGATTTCAATGGAGAGTATGGGGATTCTCATTGTATTACTGAAAAAAAGACTGTGTATAAGTTATCAACGCATGATGATAATGGTAATAAGATCCCAATTAAGCCAACTGATTTTTTAGATTTAGAATTTTTATCAGTTTTAAGTGACGCCACTGAAAAAACACAAAAACCATTTCTAAGGCGTGCATTAACTTTATTGGATAAGATTAAAAAGGGGAATCCTTCTGTAGAGTCTGATCAATATTTCATAAATATTTTCCAGAAATATTTAAAAGAGACTTTATCGCTGTCCGATAAAGAAAAAGCAGATATATTATTAGAGTATTTTATTAATATTTATTCTATTTTTGAATATGACGCTTCTTCCGATCGTACCGTGCTCAAATGGCAAGGGAAAACCCAAACTTTTTATATTGAAAGATCTGGGAAATGTATATATTTAAATAGTAATCCACATGAAATTAAGAATTTGAAAATATATACAAAAATACAAGAATTTTCATTCTCTAATCTTTTGTTAATGAACCAATTGTTTGTTGTTCTATATTTAAAACTTATATTGGATATTATAGATACTAGGGTAAATAATGAATTCGTTGGATATGTAATACATAGACTACAACGACATCAAAAATCAATTGAACGTGTTTTTATTTTTAATGATGATGGGTCCGTTTGGGGAACAGGTAACTGTGTAGTATTTAATTTTAATCAAGTTAATTTATCGATGAAAAAAGTGCTGCCTCTCTTGCTAGCAAAGAAGTTGTATGAAGAACAAAAGAAGGAGGGCAAAAATAAAATATTAAATTTGATTATTGACGAAGCACATAATATCCTTTCAAAGACATCTATGCGCGAAACGGATTCTTGGAAAGATTATCGCTTGGAAACTTTTGAAGAGATTATTAAAGAGGGAAGAAAGTTTGGCGTATTCTTGACGATAGCAAGTCAACGACCAAATGATATTTCAGAGACTATTATTTCTCAAGCTCATAATTATTTTATTCACAGATTGGTAAATGAAAAAGATTTATTGATGATGGCAAATACAATATCTTATTTAGATAAAATATCGGTAGATTCAATTCTAACACTACCAGTAGGGACTTGTATATTTGGTGGGACTGCTACGCAAATGCCTGTAAAAATACATTTTGATGAATTACCAACCGAGCAACAACCGCAGAGTCATACTCGTAAATATGCTGATTTGTTTTCAAAACAGAATGATGTATGCAACCGAAAAACCTTAAAAAATTAAACCGTTTGTTGTGTCTGCTTAATATCTTGGACTCGGGGGAAATCCAAGTGCAGCGCGAAGCGCGAGAACTGGACGTTACCGAGCGTACTATCCAGCGGGATATCAATGATATTGACGCGGGCGGATTTCCTATTTATAAAGCGGCCCCGGGGATATATAAGTTTATAGAAGGCTTTTCTCTTAAAAAAATGAATTTGACAGAGGCCGAAGCGTCCCTTTTACTCGTTATGCAGGATGTGATTTCCCCACTAGGCAAACCTTTCCAAGATACGTTGGCGTCGCTCCGCCAAAAAGTATTAAATGCGCCGGAAGAATCCCCGTTTTATATCAAAATGCCAACGGGCAATAAATACGAGGAAACCAAAATTACCCGCGTGTTGGAAAAAGGTATTCGTACGCATACGGAAGTGTTAATGTCGTTGGCGGCCGATCCCTCCCGCAAATTAACCTATGATTTAAAACCCCTAAAAATAATGAATTATGACGGGTTTTGGTACTTATTGGGTATCAATGCTTATAAACAGGTGCGAAAGTTCCGTTTAGACCGCATTTTGGACGCTGTTAATACGGATAAATCATTCAAACCCACTAAAAATATCCAAAAAATACTGCAAGAAAGCCAAAATATCTGGTTTGGGGAAAAACGGGACAAAAAAGTAACTTTTTGGGTTCCGGCAGAGTTCGCCGCGTATTTTGAGAAAAAAGCTTATTTCCCGTTGCAAAAAATACTCAAAAAACAGAAAAACGGGGATATTTTGGTGGAAACGTGCGTATCCAACTACCGCGAGATTATCCCCACTATCCTCAGTTGGCTGGAACATATTACGCTTGTGGAACCGGCAGATTTTAAGGCGCTTATCAAAGATATTCTGAGCAAGGCTATCCAAAAGTTATAAGAGACTTTCGCCATGCTTATTTTACCGTCACAAGTAACCGTCTCTAACAGGAGCTTTTTGCTTAATAAGCTGTTCAATGTCTACTTTTGGGCCCCAATGTCTACTTTTAAAAGACCAATGCGTATTTCTTTCTAATGAATGGGACCTTTGTGTACGCCTATTTATGTTTCTCATAAAGAAGAGAAATCAAAGATATTCTGAATAAGGTTATCCAAAAATTGTAAACCTATAAAAATAATCTCCGCATAAAGTCCGCAAAATATGCGGATTTTATGCGGAGATTATGTTATAATAAAAATCACAGGAGTGATTTTATGTATATTTATCAAAATACACATTGGCCCCATTTTATATGGGATAAAACGAAAGTTTTGGATATTTTAGCTAAAGTGAAATGGTCGCAGGGGCTTCTTTTGGGCAAAATGCAACATTTGGGATTTGCCTTAAAAGATAATGCCCTATTACAATCTCTTACGGAAGAAATTTTGAAATCAAACGAAATTGAGGGGAACCGTTTAGATATCCGCCAAGTTCGTTCTTCTATTGCTCGGAAGTTGGGAATTCCCTCTGAAGAAACTACGGCATCTTCCCGAGATGTTGATGGTACGGTGGAGATGATGCTGGATGCCATTGGTCATTATGATGATCCTGTTACAAAAAGCCGTTTGTGTGCTTGGCATAAACATATGTTCCCGACAGGGAAAAGCGGGTGGTATGCTATTCAAACGGGATGTTACCGGGATGATAAACTTGGTCCTATGCAAGTGGTATCTGGGCCAATGGGGGCCGAACGCGTCCACTATCAAGCACCGGCGGCAGATGTGTTAGATGCAGAAATGAATAAACTGTTTAAGTTTATCAACGAAGATCCGCTAGATAATCTTATTAAGGCGGGTATAGCCCATTTATGGTTCGTTATTTTACATCCTTTTGATGACGGAAATGGCCGGATTGCCCGGGCGTTAACGGAATTGTTACTCGCGCGGAGTGAGGGCTCTTCCAAGCGTTTTTATTCTATGTCATCCGCTATTGAAAAAGATCGTAAAGGCTATTATCAACAGTTGAGAATTACGCGTGCAGAAGATTTGGATATAACCAATTGGCTGGAATGGTTCTTAAATACACTCCATACGGCGATAAATAATTCGGAGAGTCTATTGAAAACAACTTTGGAAAAAGCCAATTTTTGGAATAAGCATGTGGGAGAAAGTTTTAATGAACGTCAGACCAAAATGCTCAATAGACTATTTGACGGATTTAAAGGGCATTTAACAAGTACAAAATGGGCACTTTTGTGCAAATGCTCGCAAGATACGGCTAGCCGTGATATTGCCGATTTACAAAAACGCAATATTCTGATGCAGATAGGAGCGGGACGAAACACGCATTATATGCTGTGCCAAGATAAATAAAGTGAAGCTTTGGGCCGCACTTTATGATCCTAGAAAGAATGCGGAGTTTTTTACTCCGCATTCCAATTTAGTTGTCATTGTAGCCTTTGGCTCTTGTGTTCAGGCAATTTTTCCAATAGTTCTCTCTTATTTTGATTTTTTCAGGATCATAATGCAGTCCAAAATATTCAAGCAGTGTGAATGTAAAATATTTTTTGAAGTAAATGTCCTTTTTTTCGTCATATAGTTTTTTTAATTCTATATTTCCGCCATGTTTAGAGTCTATATAGTTTCCCCAACGTTGTGCGACTCCTTCCTCTCCTGTAGCCGAGCCGATATATAATTTCCCTGTCTTTTTATCAGTTAAACAATATATTCCAGTAATTTTTCTGAGTGCCTCATAATAAGTTGGCATGATTTTTCTATTTAAAATATCTTCTAATTTTTGATAGGACAAATGCACTTTATCATATCCTTCAAATTTTTCTCCTGTATAGACCCTAGGAAGGATCTCTTTAACAGAACATTTATCTAAAAATGTGTTTAATTTGAATGTATATAATGAAAATTTATTTCCTTTATTACATTCAATGATTAGTCGTCCGAACAGAGGTGAAAATTTATCGAGGATTCTAACTTTGGCCCATGAGTTTTTTGGAACTTCTATAATTTCTGCTGCAGATATAAATAACCATTCATTAGACGATAATCGGGCAAAGCTAAACACCCAATTCCCTTGACGAAAATTAGGTCTACTATGGCCATACCAACCCCAAAAAGAACAATCCCAGTCAGTACCATATCCCATTGTTTTTTCTGTTTCGCTTCGGCGTAGCCACCTATCCAGAAAAGATTCGCCATCTCTTCCAGCTTTCATATTAAGTTCGATTTTGCTGTTTTTAATTTCTGTATCGGTTAAATTAAAAATTTTATTTAATGCAATGGTCATAATGAAAACCCTCATTTTAATATTATTTAGTATACTGCTCTACATAAATTATTTGAATATTTCCTTAAAGTCCTCTCTTTTTACTTCAAATTTTTTGTATTTTTCAACAGTAGACCCGCTGTCATTAAGCAAAATAACCCAGGTTTTATTCATGTTTTTGCCGGATTTCTGCCGGGAACAGGTGGCTAGGTACTCTTCCGAAGAGAATAGCCACATAATATCTTGGGTTTACGCATAGAACAGATAGTAATAATTGTGCCGCAATTCGGGATTTTTTACTTCAAAACGGCCTATGCCTTTTTTCCCAACTTCACCTTTGCGAGCCTTGATTTGAATTTCAAAAAATTGCTCGCCGGGAGTTTTTATCACGCAGTCTGTTCCATCGTCATCTACCCAAGGCTCAAAGCATTTAAATCCCTGGGACATTAGGCGGCTTTCCATTAAATATTCGATTCGTTTTGCATATTGGGCGCTGCGACCATCAAAAAATTCTTCAAGTACCATATATTTCTCCTATTTGTTATTTCGTTGCCATTCTTGAATTTCCCGTTGGCAGTCTTTAATTTGATTTTTTAAGCGTTCTTCTGTGTACTGGTCGGCCCGTAACAGCGATTCTGTTTCCCGTTTATAACGGGCAGAAATTTCTTCGGCCTTCCGTTTGTACTGGCGGGTTAATTCGTCTATTTCCCGTTGCCAACGCTGTTCAATTTGGCGTTTATGTTGCTGGAAGGAATCTTTTTCCCGTCTTTCCTCTTGTTCTTGCTGGCGTAAAAGGGCCGTTTTCTTTTCATATCGGCGCAGTTGCAGCGTTTTTAAGTCGTCGGCGGTCCGGGTAATTTTGTTTTTTAGTTCATAGGGCAGCTGATAGGGTAAATTCCCAATACAGTTGCGGTACTCTCGTTCAATTTCTGATTTTTCTGAATTAGAGAAGAAAAACATATTGCCTCCTTGGTGTTATTTAGCCTTACAATGGGTCTATACATCAAGTAAATGTTAAAAAACATTTCCGACAAACGTTTGTCGCTTTTAATTGGTAAGATAAACTAGGCAAGAAAAAAGCGGCAATCTTTCCGGGTAGCTGAGAACCGACCCAAAACGATATGCCGCCAGCACGCTCCCGTAAGGGGGCGTGCTAAAAGACGTCTTCGTTTTCGTTTCTCAGCTCGCCGGAGTATTCCGGCGGGGCTATGCCAGACGCATAACGCCAAAAACAAGCCTAAAAGCAAATTGTACCGACAACAACTCTTATATTATAACCTTTTTTCTCCCAAACAGCAGGTATTTAAGACAGACGTCCTCGTTTAAATTTGCTATATAGGGGAAAAGGAGGTTTTATGGTTCAATTAGGCTTTTTAGTTTCCAAAGTAGTTCCGAATTATCGCCCGTCTAAGCGGCTTAAAATGCAGAATGTAATGCGGGTAAAATATAAAATAGTTTTTTCTTGGGAAGAATTAAAAAGATTTGCAAACAGGCCATATTCCCGAGAAGCTTTCCGGTTTGTAAAGATGTTATCTCAAAATAGCGTTCTTATAAAAGCCATCGAAGAATTCCGCCGCATATTTTGTTTACCACCTGAGGGGGTGTATTTTGTTAGGAAGCACAGAACTATTCGTAATAAACAGTGCGGGGCCCACAAACCCATATGGTGTTATGAAAACTTGTTACCGAAAGAAGTTCGTCCACAAGCTCAAAAATATATTGCAGATTTTATCGAACACCATAATATCCATGCTCCGCTTAAATATCAAATGGATAGTTTATTTTATTGCGGTTTTGTGGATAGCCGGATAAATGATATTTGGGTGCCGTTGGGAATTCATATCCCAGCGCAGCAAGATATTAAACAGCGGGCGTGGGGGTATCGCATACCTGTATCTATTTCCTTAAATTCAGCTAATTTGACGAAAAAAGAAGTAAAACAATTCATTGATGAAAATTGGGACGATATACAGGGGTATTTTAAGAAAAATCCTGCTGTAATGGATATTTCTTTTTCGGATCATGAAGAAATTATTGTTTCCTATAAAAATATGGGGTTCACTTGTTCTGAAACTTTGGAGGAACTATCTCCGGCCTCTTCAGAGGATGCTAGCGGGACTGTTGAACAAATTACCGAACAACATTATAGAATTCGTAAGAAAGTTAATAAAATTATCTCTCCTAAAACACCATAACAAAAAAATAAAATTTCCTGTTATGGGGAATTTTCTGATAGTTTTTTAAAATAATCCTTGCCCGATGTAACTAGATTATGGGCAAGGAGTATTTTTTTGTGAAAACAGTAAAAATTACAGAGTTGAAGCCATACCCTAAAAACGCGCGGACACACAGTCCTAAGCAAATCTGTCAAATTGCCAAAAGTATTAAAACCTTTGGTTTTACCAACCCGGTCCTCGTGGATAAAGATAACTGCATTTTAGCAGGGCATGGACGGGTGGAAGCCGCCAAGTTGGCGGGGCTTACTGAAGTGCCTGTGGTTTGTATCACACATTTGACCCCGGCCCAAAAGAAGGCTTATATCCTGGCAGATAACCGCTTGGCGGAGCTTTCCGGTTGGGATAAAGACATCCTCAAAGTGGAGTTAGAAGAAATTCAAAGCATTGAGTGCGATTTCGACCTCACATCAACGGGTTTTGCGGCTCCGGAAATAGATGTTCTTCTCGCGCCGGAAGCCCCGGCTACCGAAGAAAAAGCCGATTTCCTGGGCAACACGGTTCCCTCCCGTGTAAAAGTTGGCGACCTTTGGCAGTTGGGGAAACATAAACTGTTATGTGCGGATTGCACCCAAGAGTCTGCTTTTAAGCGGCTTTTGGGCGCGGAAAAGGCCGACCTTATCGTAACGGACCCACCGTATAACGTAAAAATTTCCGGCCATGTACGGAGCGGGGATAATTACCGCGAGTTTGCTATGGCTTCTGGCGAAATGTCCCAAAATGAATTTTCCCAGTTTTTAAAGGGCGTTTTTAGCTTGCTGTCCGAATATAGCCAACAAGGCAGTTTGCACTATGCTTTTATGGATTGGCGCCATATAGGGGAGATTCTAACGGCCGGAATGTCGGTTTATACGAGCCTCAAAAATGTTTGTGTATGGAATAAATTAAGCGGCGGAATGGGCAGTTTGTACCGCAGCCAGCACGAACTGGTTTTTGTGTTCAAAAACGGCGATGCCCCGCATACCAATAACATTGAGTTGGGAGTCCACGGCCGCTACCGGACAAATGTTTGGGACTACCCCGGTATTTTTATCAAAAACAAGGTGAATAAAGCCAACATCCGCCTTCACCCAACGGTGAAACCTGTGGGTTTGCTGGCGGACATATTATTAGATGCCAGTCCCCGCAAAGGGCTCGTGTTGGACCCTTTTGGCGGTAGTGGCAGTACTCTCTTGGCTGCCGAACGAACGGGGCGGCGTGCGCGGATTATAGAGATAGACCCACACTATTGCGATGTAATCATCTATCGTTGGGAACAGCAAACGGCTAAAAAAGCCGTGCGCTTGGAGGAGAAAAATTATGAAAATTAAACGCAAAGAACAAAAGACAACCGAAGAATACAAGAAACCCGATTATGTGGGGTATAAACACCCGCCGGTTAAGTACCGTTGGCAGAAGGGGCAGACGGGCAATCCCCACGGAAGGCCTAAAAAAGATGAGTCCTTTCGCGCAATTGCCGAGCGCGAGTTAAAAAAGGAAGTCTCCCTAAAGGAGAACGGCCACATCCGGCGTGTGTCCTTGAAGGTGGCTATCGTTAAACGGTGTTTAGCGGATGCGGCGCAAGGTAAAATCCGCAATTTGGAGTTTATTCTTAAAGTGCTAAACCAAAGCTCCCCTGTCCCGGTGGCTGAAGAATTAACCGCACAGGAACAAGAAGTATGGAATAGTTATTTTAAGGAGGGAGAGAAATGAATCCTGAACAAAAGCGCAAATTCTTGGCGAAAGCCGTATGGGAAAATTTTTTAATTTTTCTGCATCGGACTTTTTTAGAAATAGACAATAGCCAAAGTTTTACCCCAAACTGGCATTTGGAAGTAATTGCCGATAAATTATTGTCGGTGCAGCGGGGGGATATCCGGCGGTTGGTGATTGCACAACCGCCCCGGAGCCTAAAATCAGTTTGTGCCAGTGTGGCGTTCCCTGCGTGGATTTTAGGGCATAATCCAAAGGCGCGTATTATTTGTATTAGTTATAGTCAGGATTTGGCGGACAAATTCGGCCGCCAGACCCGTCAAGTAATGGAAAGCCCTTGGTATAAGGCGGCGTCCCCTGCGGCCCGCATAAACACGGCCAAACGGGCCGACAGCGAGTTCGAAACGACTGCGCGGGGATTTAGACTGGCCACTTCTATCGGTGGGCGTTTAACCGGAATGGGAGGCCAGTATTTAATTATTGATGATCCCATAAAACCGGGGGATGTGCTATCCCGTGTACAGCGGCAAAATGTAAATGACTGGTTTCACAATACCCTGTATACCCGTTTAGATAATAAAAACACAGGGTCTATTTTGCTCGTGATGCAGCGGGTGCACGAAGAAGACTTGGTCGCCCATGTGCAAAAATGGGACCAGTGGGATGTTTTAAGTTTGCCCGCCATTGCCTCGCAGGATGAAAGTTATCACCTTCATAGCGGTAAGGTATTGACGCGTAAACAGGGCGAGGCTTTAAATCCCCGTTTGGAAAGTCTGGAAAGGCTGAAAGAGATACAAAATACGCTGGGAAACTATAATTTCCAAGCCCAATACCAGCAGAGCCCTATCCCCGAAAAAGGAAATGTCATTAATTTTGACTGGTTTCAACGGTATACGGAGCTTCCTACAAATGAGAGCGGTCGGCTTCGCATTATTCAAAGCTGGGATACGGCTATGACAGAGCACGACGGGAGTGATTATTCTGTTTGTATTACTGCCCAAGTGATTAACAAGCAGTATTACATACGGGATGTGTTTCGCAAAAAGTTGCTATTTCCTGATTTGGTTAAAGAGGTCAAGCGCCTAAAATTACACTATAACGCCCATGAGGTGTTTATAGAAGATAAGGCTTCCGGGGTAGAGCTAATCCAGTTGTTGCACCGGCAGGGTGTTCCGGGGATTCAAGCTATTAAACCGGAGGGAAGCAAAGAGGACCGGATTGCCGCCCAATCTACGTTGATTGAAAACGGCAGGGTATTTATTCCGCAGTCGGCCCCGTGGATTGAGGATTTTAAACGGGAAGTAAATGCTTTCCCCCGAGGGGCGCATGACGACCAGCTGGATGCCTTGGCGCAGCTGTTAAAGCGTGAGGAAGAAGTGGGGGATAGGTTGGGGTGGTTGCAGTATGTATAGCTTATTGCTTGACTTATCTTCTCATAGTAAGCGGTAATGGAATGCAGGACAATTTAAAAAGGAGAAATTTATGGGAAAAGAAGAAAAATTAGTCATACTAAAAAGTTGCGTCGGGATGTTGTTTTCTCTTGCGCAAGAGATGAAACAGAAACTGGAATACGCCAAAGAGGGCGTTGAAGAAAACAATATCAATCTGGTGATTGGTGGTGTATGCGGGCTGGAACAGGTAAACCAGCGTATAAAATCTATTTATGACATGATGGTGTTTGTCCAGCGGTTATAAATAAATTTTCCGGATACCCCGCTGTTCTGGCGGGGTATTTTTTAAAATTGCTTGACTTATTACCCCTTAGTAAGCGTATATATTTAGTAGAGGTATTTGAGGTGTCTATGGACTGTTTAACAAGAGAACAACGCCGAAAAAACATGCAGGCTATCCGGTCATCCGGTACAAAAATTGAAATATCTTTAGCAAAAGCCTTATGGCATAAGGGATACCGTTACAGGAAAAATTGTAAAAATATTCTGGGAAAGCCGGATATTGTCTTGCGTAAATATAAAATTGCAGTTTTTTGTGACAGTGAATTTTGGCATGGCAAAGATTTTCCGTCTATTGTTAAGCGTATTGGAACAAATAAAGAATTTTGGAAAAGTAAAATCCAGCGTAATATGAAAAGAGACCTCGAAGTAACCCGCCAATTGGAATCCGCAGGGTGGACTGTTTTGCGGTTTTGGGAGACAGGGATCAAGAAGGAATTGGCAGAATGCATTTTTGAAATTGAAAAAAATATAGAAGAGGCCAAACTGCGGTTTGAGACTAAAAATATCCAAATATGACTTGTAAAAGGTATAATTTACATTAAGGATTTATTATGAAGGCACCACAGATTTTTTCATTTTTTTCAGGTATTGGGTTTCTGGATTTAGGATTTGAAAAAGCTGGTTATATATCTGCTTTTGTTAACGAATTTGACCCCGATTTTTTATCTGCCTACCAATATGCCCGTAAGCAGATGAAAGTGAAACAACCAGTATATGGTTATTTACAAGGTTCGGCGGAAGCTGTTTTGGCTGGAGCTTACCAGAATGATTTTAAGAAAATTTTGGTCCAGGCAAAGCAAAGTGGGCATCCTATTGGTTTTATCGGGGGGCCGCCTTGTCCTGACTTTTCTGTCGGAGGGAAAAACAGGGGAAAAACAGGTTCTAATGGCCGTTTGACCCAGGTTTATGCTGATATTATCTGTAAATACCAGCCGGATTTCTTTGTGTTTGAAAATGTGAAAGGCTTGTGGCGTACAAAAGTACACAGAGCTTTTTATGAAGATATTAAAAAGCAATTTTCTAATAGTGGTTATATTTTGTTTGACCGGTTAATTAATGCTATGGAGTTTGGGGCCCCCCAGGACCGGGAACGTATTATTTTAATAGGCTTTTTTAAGAAATCGCTATATTTTAAATCTTTACCTAAAGAAATGCCTTGGGAAACGCACATGGCATTCTCCTTAGAAAAAATTAAAAAACTGAATTGGCCAGAGGCTGAAACTCCTTCGCCTGTCCGTATCCGTCCAGCCAAAATTATTCCGCAGCTAACAGTCCAATATTGGTTTGATAAAAATAAAGTTACACAACATCCAAACCAACAACATTGCTTTCGTCCCCGTTCCGCTTTGGTTAAGTTCCAAACTATTCCGGAAGGGGATGTCGCTAAAAAATCTTTTAAAAGATTACACCGTTGGCGTTATTCTCCTACTGCCGCTTATGGTAACAATGAAGTTCATATTCATCCATATGAGCCCCGCCGGATTTCTGCGGCGGAAGCTTTGGCTATACAGTCTTTACCTAAAGAGTTTGTTTTGCCTCCATGGATGTCGTTGTCTGATATGTTTAAAACAATAGGAAACGGAGTGCCTTATAAAGCTGCATATGGTATTGCCAAAACCATATTAAAATTTATAAGTTATAAGAATGAGGATAACTCCGGAAAATATTGTAAAAATAATAAATAATTTACCCAAATACCAATGGTTTGATTACATTGGTGAGCATTCTAAGACCAAAATACAGGTCGTGGCTGCCCGTTTACCGGAAGGCCCTATTGTTATTAAGAGATATGATGTTTCTAAAGGCCAAACAGCCAATGATGCTAAAGAAGCAAATATTTCGGGTAATATGTTGTGGCGGGTAGCAAATGCTATCCGTCCGGGAGTTCCTGTAAATATTGACCGTGTTCTCGGCGCCAGTTATAATACACGTTCTGCCTTGGAAACACTATTAGCCCATACGCCAGAATTCTACTGGTGCTTGCCGGGCCGTATTGAGTTAGTTGACTCTACTTCCCAGATTAAACGGGGCCATAAACATTTGGTTTGGATGCCGGATATGCCTCACCGTAATGGTATAGCAGAAAAGTATGATACAGATGTTACCATATCAGAAATTCCTACTTCAACAGCTATTTACGAAGCTGTTTCTCTTCCGGATGCTCCGTTAGATAATTCTGTCGATATTGAAGTCCGCCGCCGTCATTTACAGATACAAATTGCTCTGGTAATTATTGGCCGTCATTTTGGTTTTAGAACTTGGGTTGCCCGTAACGACCAGGGACTGACATATGGCGATAAAAAGGTTGGCGAATTAGAAGGGGTAATTAACCGTTTGGAAGACGAAAAATTATTACAGTCCTATAGTGATGCCGTCCACGCAGCTTTGCTGGTTGATTGCATTTGGTTTCAAGGAGACCGTTTTATGCCTGCGGTTATTGAAGTGGAACATTCTACTGGGGTAACCAGTGGTTTGAGCAGGATGAAAAACGTCCAGGACCGTATTCCGCCTTTTCCTACCCGGTGGATTATTGTTGCTCCGGATGAAGACCGGGATAAAGTATACCGGGAAGCAAATAAACCCCAGTTTAAGTCTTTAGATGCCCGTTATATGCCGTATTCTGCTGTGGATGAGTTGTATTCTCTTCTCCAGAGGAGGAATGTTACTCCGGAGATGTTACATGATAAATTTTTAGATTGTTATTTGGAAAAGATTATACATTGAGGATTCGGAATGGAAATAGATTTAGATTTACAGACAAGTTTAGCCCAAGAAGAAGAAGCTCTTGAACAAGAAGAACCATCGAATGTTGTCCCTCCTGACAATATTTTTACATATAGTGAGTCTCGTTCGTGTGCAGATATTACCCGTATGGTGTCAGAAGGTGATTTAAAAAAAGATCCTTTTTTTCAACGGCATGATGTGTGGAGTAATGCTGATAAAACTCGGTTTATTGATTCTTTATTGAAAAGAATGCCGATTCCCAGTATGTGTTTTAGTGTTGATGCGCATGAAAAATATAATGTTATTGATGGCCGTCAACGTACTTCGACGATTGTTGAATTTGTAAACTCTTTGCAAGATATAAATTCTGCACAAAAGTATGTTTTTTCGGATTTGCAAGATGTAGATCCCCGCATCTCTGGAAAGAATCTTTTAGCAGTTAAAGAAAATACACCAGAGGTCCTTACTATAATCAAGAATGCTACGATTCCTATCAATATGTTAAAGTGTGATTATAATAAAGAAAATAATATGCAGTATATATTTAAAATATTTCATCGGCTTAACTCTGGTGGCGTCAAACTTAATAATCAGGAAATCCGAAACTGCATTTATTCAGGAGAATTTAACCAACTGTTAAATAATTTAAATAATCGCGATTTATGGAAAAATTGGATTCCCAGAATAGCGAATAATGAACGGTTAAAAGGGGCTGAAAGAATTTTGACTTTTTTTGCCTTTTTTTATTTTTTTGAAGAATACAGTGGTTCAATGGCTTCTTTTTTAAATAGAAAAATGGAGATCTTTTCCTCAAAAGATATGAATTGGATCTCTGCACAAAAATCTTTCTTTGATAGACTCCTTAGGAGTGTGTCCCAGATTGAAATGCTTGATTATCAAAAAAATGTATATGTAGATGCTGTCTTATATGGTGTTTCTAAAAATTTGGATTTTTGTTTAACTCTTTCCAAAGAAAATATGAATGATAAATTTAGGAGTCTATTACAACAGTCTTCTTTTTCTAAAGAAAATTTGAAAGAAGGTATGACGAAAACTGAGGGACTGAAACGACGTTTAGCAGATGCAAAAATAGTTTTTTCCCAACAATAATATGAAAAGAGCTTGTCGTTTTCTTGATACATATGAAACTTTGTATAGGTCTTCTTCCGATAATACAATCCAATTTTTATTAATGAAATTGGCTTTATTGGAGACTGCGGCGTGGATTGAAATTGTTTTTGATGAGTTATATTTATCTTGTAGTAAGTCTGAAGCAGCAAGAGAACAAATTGATAAACATATAAAAAGAATTTACTCGTTTTCTTACCAAAACTTACATGATACTCTGGTTTTTTGTCTTGGAATAAATACAGTGTATTCTTTGGAAGAAAAATATACAGGGGAAAAACTTAGTATTTTTCAGTCTAAACTTGCTGAGATTAAGAATATTCGCGATGCTCTAGCACATAATTATGAACATACTACACAAAAACTGATGTCTTTTGAGGATCTAAAAAAAACTGTCAGGGGCGTATATCTGGCAGTATTATTAATTAAACGTTATGTAAAAATTAAGTAATAATTTTTAGGCTAATTAGTTTCTTGACATATCTCCCAATAGTAAGCGGTAATAGTGATGGGTTAAAAACCCCTACTAAAACTAAATGCTATCGGGAGTTTTTTATGAAGAGAAAAGTTAAACAACCTGCTGTAAAAATTGCCAAACACAATGCTGTTGATTTGGCCGTTGCGACGTCCAAAGAACGCGACAGCCGCTTGCCCGCGGTTGGCACAGTTATCACCAAAACTTATCACGGGCAAACACTTGAAATAAAAGTGCTTGAAAACGGCTTTGAATACCAAGGGAAAACCTACAAAAGTATCTCCCGCGTGGCTATGGATATAGTCAAACGGCCTATCAGCGGTTATGTATTCTTTGGATTGTCCAAATGAAGCCGCGTATATTACCACCCGTTAAAAACCAGTTTGTAAAGGGGCGTTCGGGCAATCCACTCGGGCGGCCCAAGAAAATGCGCGAAGCGGAACTCTTACAAACTGCTATCAGGTTTTTTGACGAACTGGCCAAAGCCTATTATCTCAAAGGAAACTCGGCTCGCAAGATAAACCGTATCCGGAAGGTGCTAAATGAGAAATAAGTGTTATTTACCCAAAAAATTTGATGAACTCAAAACTTTGCCCGACGAAAAACTCCAATTCTATTGGGATATTTTCTACCGTTACCCATTAAGAGGAAGGAAAGCTAAATACCGTCCTCTTTGGTATGCGATCCAGTGCGAGTTGTATAGCTGTAAACTGGCAGAAAAGTATATCACTCGGCTGGATAAATACGCCAGTAACCCAGAGAAATATATCCAGCGGGCAAATAAGAATAAGTATTCCTTGGCAATAGGGACTATCCTAACCAAGAAGTATAAGGGGAAAATATATCAAGTTACTGTAAAAGGGGAGAAAGAATACGAGTGGGAGAATAATAGCTATCCTAATTTGACGGCAATAGCGCAGAAGATAACACGGGGCCACGTTAGTGGCCCCAAATTTTTTGGATTGACTAATTCTCAGCTCTGAGTAAAGGTAATAAGATTTTTTCCATATTTGATATAATTTTTTTCATGAAGTTATCATGTATAGATAAATTCCAGATCTGCATACTGAAACCATCTGTTTTATGATCAAGAGAACTTTGCCCCGTTAGAAGCATTTGAATATTTACATATATTTTTTTGTGAATATTTTCTCTTACTTGATCAAATAAACGATTCAACGGTTCTCCAAAATAAATTTTAGCCTGTATTTTTAGAGTCATAAAATGATTTATTGTATTTAACTCTTTTTCAAAACGATAGAAAAATACGACTCCTTCTTCTATCGGTTTTTGTGTTTTAGAAGAAACATCTTTTCTTTTTTTTATGACTTCTTGTGCTTTTTGTATTTCTTCCTGTGAAGTGAATGGATTGCTAATTCTTAAGATGGCCTGTTCTACCTCATAACAAGCGGTCATAATTTCTTCAGCCAATTTAATTTTTTTGTCATGAAGTCTTTCTTTGCTTTGTTTGCTAATATCTTCTTGTATAGCTTTTTGTTTATTTCCCCAAGAGGCAACACTGTTAATACTTAAAATGACTCCTAAGAATGCTGCTATTGAAGCTAAATTGCCGGAATAACTATCTAATTTGATATGGTACTTTGCATATAAGACAATTTCTAAAATTACCAATAAAATTATCAGTATTATTATTCCTAATGACTGACGGTTTTCTTTTGCAAATTTCATTCTTGACTTATCTCCCGATAGTAAGCGTTACTGTGTATAGGAGAATTGTACCAAATATGCCAAAAATTAACTGTGCCATCTATACGCGTAAATCAACCGAACACGGCCTGGATATGGAGTTTAACTCGCTCCAAAATCAGGAGGAGGCGTGTAGGGCCTATATCCTGTCCCAAGCGTTCAACGGTTGGGAATATACCAAAACCTACTCAGACGGCGGTATCAGCGGGGGAACTATGGAACGCCCGGGTTTACAAGCCTTGCTTAACGATATCCGTGCGGGCCATATCCAAGTAGTGGTGGTCTATAAAGTGGATCGTTTGTCGCGCTCTATTATAGACTTCCACAAAATGATGCAGGAGTTTGATAAATACGGGTGTAACTTTGTGTCTATCACGCAATCGTTTGATACCAGCAATTCTATGGGGAAACTGACGCTTAATATGCTTTTATCTTTCGCCCAGTTTGAACGGGAGGTATCAGCGGAGCGCGTGCGGGATAAAATTGCTGCCAGTAAAGCCAAGGGATTATGGATGGGCGGAACCCCGCCACTAGGCTATGACCTAAAAGACAAGCAGTTAATCCCGAACCCGCAGGAAACGGAACTCGTCAATCTGATTTTTAGTAAGTATTTAGAACTGGGAAATATACAAGCCACAGCCGATTGGATGAATCAGCAAGGCTACCGCAGTAAATGCTGGCAAACTGCGTCAGGGGATAAACGTGGCGGACATTTGTTCCGGCACGGGTCTATACAGCGAATCCTCGGGAATCCTGTCTATATAGGCAAAATCGCGCATTTAGCACTTAAAAAGGTGTATCCCGGGACACAAAAAGGGATTATCCCGCAAGAGGTTTTTGAGAACGTACAGGCCAAGCTCGGCGCCAATAAAAATGGACTGCGGGAACACCGTAGGAATATCCGTGCTGATACCTTACTCGGGGATGTGTTAGTGGATGAGCGGGGGAGGGCCTATAAACTATCTTCGGGGCGTCAAGGTGGCAAAGTGTTTAAATACTATGTCATACGCAATGGGGCACATTTATCGGTGGGGCAGCTAGACGACTTGGTGTTGCGGACGATTCAAAATGCGGATGACGGGGATATTTGTCTGCGCACAACGGCATTGGAATTGAGTAAAAACGAGGCTAAAACCTATTTAGAACGGGTTGTTTGCCAAAAGATAGGTAAGGAGTGCTATGTTGCAATATATTTGAAAAAACAGGCATTTGAAGCGTTTTTGGAGAAGCATATTACGGAGAATCCACCCAGTGGTGGGGTACGGGCGCAGATAAAGGGGGATAGTATGATCCTAAAAGACACATTCTACATAGATAATGTAACTAGTACCCGCTTGCAGAATGGCACTGCCAACAATATTTTGACGGTGCGCCAGCTAAACGAAAGCCTTGTTCGTGGGCTATCCCGCGCGTGGCAGTTGAAGAAGTTAATAGAGAAGGGGCAAACTACCCGAGAATGGGAAAAGGCAAGTGGAATGAATAAACGCACTTTTGCCCGGTATTTAAATTTGTGTTATCTCTCGCCAAAGATAGTAGCGGATATTTTGGAGTATAAAAACCCGCGAAATATGAGTTTGAAGGAACTTATGAATTTGGCGGAGGGGGAAACAGGGTTTAGTGGGCAAGAAAAGGCGTGGGGGTAGAGAGAATGTGATAAAATATCTTTACCTATGAAATTAACTGATAATCCGCGATTGATGGCAGAATGGGACTATGAGAAAAACACGTTAGATCCAGCCCACTTAACTTTTGGTAGTAATAAGAAGGCTTGGTGGAAGTGTTCTATTTGCGGATATAGTTGGGAAACAAAGATTATATATAGAGCTGGAAAAGATCATACGGGTTGTCCTGCCTGCGCTAATAAAGTATTAGTTCAAGGATTCAATGATTTAGAAATAAAGTTTCCAAGAATAGCCAAAGAATGGCATCCAACAAAAAATGGAGATCTTACTCCCAAAAACGTGAAAGCGTCTTCTCATAAAAAAGCATGGTGGATTTGTTCTCATAAGCACGAGTATGAACAGTTGATAATGTTAAGAACAACTCGCGGTATGGGGTGTCCTTATTGTGCTGGCCACAAAGTTTGGGCAGGGTTTAACGATTTAACTACCACTCATCCTAAAATTGCTCAAGAGTGGCATCCTGTTAAGAATGGGAATTTAACTCCAAAGGATGTATTTGCAGGAAGTAAAAAAAAGGTTTGGTGGCGTTGTCCGAAAGGACATGAATATGAACAAAGTCTTATAAAAAGAACTTCCCGAGGATACTCTTGCCCTATTTGTTCTGGACATCAAGCATTGGCTGGTTATAATGATTGTGCTACTAAGTTTCCTTACCTTGCCAAAGAGTGGCATCCTATAAAAAATGGTACGTTAAAACCTTCAGATGTAACTTTTGGAAGTGGAAAGAAAGTGTGGTGGATCTGCCCGATAGGTCATGAATACAAAGCCAGTGTACATGACAGAGGAACAGGTGGAACCACTTGTCCAATTTGTAGTTCTAGAAAATTTACATCATTTCCAGAACAAGCCATTTTTTATTACATAAAGCAAGTTTTTCCTAATACTCTTAACCGATATAGTAAGATTTTTGGCACTTGTATGGAATTTGATATTTATATTCCTTCGGCTAAAGTAGCCATTGAATATGATGGGGCTAATTGGCATCACACAGAAGAAGAACATAAAAGAGAACTTAAAAAATACGCTCTTTGTAAGGAACACAATGTTTTATTGATTAGAGTAAAAGAGATTTCTAACCAGACTTGGGAAAACGTCGCAGATAAAGTTTATTATCTTAAAAAGGTAAAAAGAACAGATTTTTTGCAATTGGAAAAGATTATATTTTCTATTTTGAATGATATTAGATCTTATTTGGGAAAAAATACAGTAACAACACACATAGATATCGATATTTTAAGAGATAAAAACGAAATACAGGAATATCTTTGTAGAATAGAAAATTCTCTAGAAAAGGAGCGACCCAATGTCGCTGGCAAGTGGAATTATGATAAAAATAGAAATCTAACTCCAAATATGTTTTCTGTTGGATCCAATGAAATTGTATGGTGGAAATGTTCAGTATGTGGACATGAATGGCAGTCTAGTATCAACAGTATGACACGTCCCGGTAGATTTGGATGTGCTATATGTGCACAAGTCCATAGAGGGAAAACGTTTACAAAAGGTGTAGTTCGTAAAGTCGGCTCTTTGTTAGAAACAATGCCGGAATTGGCCGTAGAGTGGCATCCTAATAAAAATGGAACACTTACTCCAGCAGATATTACAGCTGGTAGATTTAAACCAGTTTGGTGGCAATGTAAAAAATGTGGGTATGAGTGGAAAGCTAGTCCAAGTAATCGAAAAAAAGGGGCTGGTTGCCCCTGTTGTAGTGGTCGGGTTCCGAAGCCAGGTGTTAATGATCTGGCAACAGTATATCCTCAACTTTTGTTAGAGTGGAACTATGCAAAAAATAAAGAAATAGTGCCTTCTGAATGCTTACCAGGCAGTGGTAAGAAAGTTTGGTGGAAGTGTAAACAATGTGGATATGAGTGGAAAACAGAAATTCGAGTAAGGACTCTAAAAAATCATGGGTGTCCTTTATGTTCCCGTAAGAAAAATAAAGAGCAATTATATTTTAAATTTTAAGTATTCGGATCCTCTCATTTTGCCCACCAGAGAAAAAGGCCCCAAACGGGCCTTTTTTGCACTCCACTAAAAGGTCTCTAAAACCGTATGGATATACTTTGCCCCAAAACTTCGACGAGAGGGGGAAAATAAGAAAATAAAAAAGACACTTCGTAAGAAGTGTCTGCTAAATGGTCGGGGCGACTGGATTTGAACCAGCGACCTCACGGTCCCGAACCGTGCGCGCTACCAACTGCGCTACGCCCCGTATATGATTGTATTCTAATTTAAAATGGTCGGGGAGCCGAGAATCGAACTCGGGACCTCTCGCACCCCAAGCGAGCGCTATACCACTAAGCCACTCCCCGATAGTCACAACTTTATGTAAGGTGTTGGGTGCTTTAATTTTCCTTACACATATATTTTATCATTCTTTTATGATTTGTGAAAGAGTTTCTTTAATTTCTTTTAAAAAATTTACATCTTTCACAGTGTAGCCGGTTTTTGAATCTTTGGGTTTTGCGCCCAAAGCCATATACCTGCTAAGATGTTTTTTTGCGCCTTCAAGCGTCATTTTATGGCGCTGGGTAAGTTCTTTTATCTTAAGTATGGTATTTATATCCGCCTTGGTGTATCTTCTGTGTTTGCTTTCTTTACGTATCGGGCGGATTAGGTTAAAAGTTTTTTCCCAATATCTTATTGTATATTCTGGAACCGAGCAAAGCTTGGCCGCTTCGCCTATGGTAAAATATTCTTTACTTTGCAGTTCCTCAATATTCATATTTTATTTTAAAATATTTTCCGACGCTTTAAATCTTATGCGCGTTTTTGCCGGTACTGGTATGGCTTTGCCGGTTTTAGGGTTTTTAAGGCTTATGGGGCGGCTTTCCTTCGTCTTAAAAGTGCCGAAGTTCGAAAGCACCACCTTATCGCCTTTTTTAAGCGCATCTTTCATTATCTGAATGGTATGTTCTACGGCGGCTTTGGCCTGTTTTTTGTCAAAAAGATGTTTGGAGAGTTCTTGTATAATGTCTTCCTTATTCATGTGAGTCTTCCTCCGAGTGTCGTAAATCGTTTTAAAAACCCAGCGCGCGGATGAGAACGGAGGGCTTTTCGCCTTTAATTACTATTTTCCAAATAGCCGTAATCACGGGGCAGTTGAGTTTGTTTTTCTGTATTAAATCATAGACGCTTTGCACAGAGTTTGCGCCTTCGGCTATGGTGCCGACTTGTTCTTTGGCTTGCTGCAGGGAGAGGCCCTGGCCCAACTTTTCGCCCAGTCTTCTGTTCCTGGAAATGGCGGACATACCCGTCAATACCGCGTCGCCGAGCCCGCAAAGTCCGTATACTGCTTCGGTAGTGCAGCCTTGGCTTAGCATTATTGCGTTAAGTTCCTGCATAGCTTGGGTTAAAAGTGCGGCTTTGGTGTTTGCGCCGTCGCCTATGCCGTCAAGCAGACCGCAGCCTATTGCCACCACATTTTTTATGGCTCCACCGAATTCCGCTCCGCGGCGGTCGAAAGAGGTTTCCAATATTATCGGCGGGAAGCTTAGCTTTTGTTTAAGTTCGTCCATTAAAACGCCGTTATGGCCGGCTAAAATTATTTTTGTTGGGATATTCCTTGCCACTTCCAAAGCAAAGCTAGGCCCACTGAAAGCGAAAACGTAATCTTTAAGCTGGGGGAGTTCTTCTTCAATAATCTCGCACATAGTTTTAAAGGTTTTGTCTTCAAGCCCTTTTGAGGCGCTTATCGCAGGTATAACCCTGCCGTTGAGCAGCGGTTTTATTTTGGCGCAGAACGAGCGTACCGCTTTTGAGGATATTACAAAAACCAACATATCGGTATCTTTTACTGCTTCTTCTTCGCTGCCGGTAAGGGTAATATTGTTATGAAATTTAAAATCCGGGATATTGGGATGCCCGCCGCCGTTGGCGTTTATAGCGTCAAGCAGCTGTTTTGAGTATTCCCATACCGTTACTTTAAAGCCTATCCGTGCGATATGCTGGGCTATAACGCTGCCCCATACGCCTGCGCCTAAAACAGTTATTTTATTTATTTGCATTTTTTTTGGAACCGTCTTCAAAAGCGAGTTCGCTTTTGTTAAGCATACGCTTAATATTGGGTATATGTTTGTAAATTACTATAATACCGACCACAGTACAAACCAGACTGTAACCTATGGGGTGATTGGCTATAAAGAAGCTCGTCAGCGGCAGTACTACGGCCGCCAAGATTGAACCGGGGGATATTCTGCCGGTTTTCCAGACAACTATGACGAATGAGGCAAAGGCTATTGCCGTAGGTATAGGCAGCAGCGCGCCGAATACTCCTGCGGAGGTCGCCACGCCTTTGCCGCCGCGGAATTTTAAATAAACCGTCCACATATGCCCGCAAATAGCGATAAATCCGCAGATAAGCGGCATATATTGGGAAGACGGCGCAAAATATTTTGCCAGTTCCACGGCCAACGCGCCTTTAAAAGCGTCGCATAAAAATGTGCTTATTCCGGCCCATTTGCCTACGGTTCTGTATACGTTGGCGGCGCCGGGATTGCCGGAACCGTAATTTCTTATATCAAATCCTTTTAATTTCTTAGTTATCAAATAGCCGGAAGGTATGCCGCCTATCAGATAGCTTGCAAGTATGAGTATTAAATTCGTCATATATCTTATTATATTAAATTTTATGGAGTTACAATAATTATTTGACTTTGGGATAAAAGCGTTCTCGGTGATTAATCCGCTTAGGAGTATATTTATTAGCGCCGTATTTTAATGTGATTTTTTAAGACGCCCCTTAATCCCGTCCTTAATAGAAACCCGCCTTAAAATAATAAAATTTCCGCCCGATATCTTTTAGGCCAAATAAAAACCGCCCGCTGTTTGCGGGCGGTCTTAAGAGAACTGTCAGGCTTTTATTTTACTTTCACTTTAAAGCCTGCGCTGTGCGCCGTAACTTCCGGCATATACATACTTTGAATCGTCGCCGCGCCGGAGGTAAATGTCCCGGCGGAGGTGGGCCTTATTGTGTATTTAAGTTCATAAGAGCCTCTGGGCAGATTTTGCAGGAAGAAGTTTGTTACGTTTGATTTAAGTTCTTCATACCTAGGCAGCTGCCCGTCGTATTTCCAGCCGGAAAGAAGCTCATCTGCTTCAAAAGCGGCCGGTTTGGGATCGCTTAACACCACGAAGTCAAACGCGGACTGGCTCTTTAAAGTCAATCTGACTTCCACCTGATCGCCGGCGGCGAGGGCTTCGCCTTCTTTTATTTTGCGGGCTTTGCCGTCTTTGATAAGATAGTATTCTTTATCTGCCGTAATCAATCCCTCTTTGGAGGAAGCCAAAGGCGTATCTGTGGTGAAGAGTGCGCTTATGGTTGCGTAATCGTCAAAGTCCTGAGCGGGAGTTTCCATAGTCAGTACCGCCTTGTTGATTGAGGCTTTAAAGACGTTCGGCGTTATTTCGTCCCCATAGGCGCTAAGCGTCAGGCCGGAAGGATTCACGTCATAAGGCTGTACGGTAACTTTTGTGGTTTTGCTGTTCCATTCGGTTGTGAATATCTTTGTCTGTTCAAGAGCATTGGCGTTAATCATTATGCCCATAAGCGCATAAACCGCTTTTGCCGCACTTTGAGGATTGCCCCAAGCTTCGGCCTTTTCATTGAAGATGAGCCACTTGGCAAGGCCGTTAATGCGCTCGTCTTGCGGGTCAAACTCGTTTAAGGCTTGTAAGGCCGCCGCGTGGAGGGTTATACCGTCTTCGAACCACTGCCAAGTGCGGTCTTCCAAAGTCCAGGCTATGCCGGTTATGTCGGATTCCGTGGACATATCAAACAAGCGGTCTATTTGCAGTTTGGCCTTTTCCGTATTGCCTAAGCGTTTATATACGGAAGCTGCGTAAGCGTAGGCCAAAGGCGTTTGCAGGGGGTGTTTTTCAAATTCCTGCATAGTTTTAACCGCAAGCTGATAAGCTTTTGCGTCCCATTCTTTGGGGAAGGACGTCAAGACGTAAGCCATATATACGCCGACCGTAGAATCTTTGGAGTCAAATTTAGACGTAATATAATTTAAGGCTTTTTTTGCGGCTTTTTCGTCAATTTTTACCCCGTAGCGGTAAGCCTGAGCGAAGCTTTCCAGTACGTTTAAAGTAATAAATATCGTACTGCGTCCGCCTTTTACCCAAGCATAACCGCCGTCGCCGTTTTGGAAGCGGGCCAAATCTCTTTCGGCTTGGGCTTTTTGTTGTTCTACTGTTTGAGCGTCAAACAAGTCTATAACCGCTTGTTCTTTATTAAAGCCTTTGCTCAAAAGATACCACGGGCTTTGCGCGACGTCGTTCAGCAGAAGTTCCTCGTTTGCGCTCCAAGCGGGTATTACGCTTTCGCGTTTGGGCAGTTTTGCCGCGGCTTCTTTAAGCTGCGGGTAATCGTTGTAAAGCTTGCTGAAGATAGCCAAAGGCAAATAAGAATTTGCCGCATAAGTGGCGGAAGTCCTGTTTGCTTTGACAAGCAGCGGCATCGCGTTGAGCACCGGCATAAGCAAGGAGGGGGAAACCGTTATGTGTACGGCTTCTATTTTGGCGTTTTTATCTACGCCGCCCAAGAACAGTTTGTTTACGCCTTTCTTTAATGCCACGGTTCTGCTTGAAGTAAGCTGCTGCAAGCTGGGCAGTAAAGCCACGGTTTTGATTTCGCCGTCGCTTAAAGCCGCGCTTTTGGCCGTTGCGGAGAACATTATATCCGCGCCTTCCTGCGGGGCTTTGAAAGCCCATTTTACTATGCTTTGGCTTTTTGCCGCTACGGTTACGTTTTGCGCGGGGTATTCAACTGCTTTGCACGCCCCCGCTTCTTCGGAGCAATCGTAATTTGCCGTAAGATTTACCTCCGCCGTAATCGGTCTGTCCGTAGTATTGCTTACCAAAGCTTGAAGTTCTATTTCATCGCCTGTTCTTAAGAAACGCGGGGCTTCGAGGCTTATCATAAGGTCTTTCCTGGTGACGAAAGAAAAGTCCGTCTTGCCTGTTTTTACGTTTTTTGTAAATGCCGCGGCAAGTATATTCCATTGACCTATGCTCTGCGGAAGAGTAAAAGTAAATTCCGAAAATCCGTTTTTTACGTCTAAATTCGGCAGCCATAAAGCGTTGGGGGAGAAATCCGAACGCAAAGAGTCTGCGCCGTTTTCAGCGGCTGCGTCGTCAATTTCGCGCGTTTGGGCAACAGCGATTTCATAGTCTTCCAATGCGCTTTCCTCAACGGCGTCTGCCGCGTCATAGGCAAGCGCCGCTTTCTTAACCGAAGCGGAGCGTACTGTTGCGTTTCTTACACCGCGTTCCAATCCGGCGGCAGCCGCAGAATAGAACATAGGCATAGGGGCTTCATAATTTCCGCCTTCAAGGGAGGAGACAAAGGGATTATAGGCGTAACCTTTTTCGTAAGCTTGCAGGGTGTTTAAGGAATGCGGCCTGTAATAATCCAATGATTTATCGTAAACCGTTATCAGGGCCTTGGCGTCTACGGGTTTTTTGTCCTCGTCAAGAACGGAAAGGCTTACGGTTTTGTTCGCCCCGGGGAAAGAAAATTCCGTGGCCGAAAGTTCCAAATTTAGTTTGGAATTTACATAAGGCACAGTTATATCCGTCTGACCGTCAAACATTTCATAATCATATACGGAGAACCACCTTAAGCTTACTCCGCCCTGATAAGCTTTGCTTATGGGCAGCTGCATTATGGCCGGGCCGCTCTGCGTGAGAGTATGTTTGGAAACTAAAAATTGGTCTTTGTAAACCTCAATATATTTATTGCCTTTTGTTTTTGAAGAACCGATTAGAATTAATGCTTTTTCCCCGGGATAGTAGGTTTTGAACTCCGCAACCGCGGGGTGGTTGCCCGGCAGGGAAAGAGCCGGTTTTTCCGTATTTACCACCATAAACGCAAATGAGGCGTCTTCCGGGGCTTCGTTTTCTCCTTCTGGGGTAAATTCAAGCATATACCAGCCTTCTTTAAGCGGCGGTACTGCAAAGTGTAAAGGTCCTTCGGTTGTAAATTCAACTTTGTCTATGCGGGCCAGCTTGTCTTTTTTGAAACCGTCGGCGCAGTAATTGTCACTGCAGTCATAGTCGTCAAAATTTTCAAGAACTTTTGCCGTATAAAGCCTTGCGGCAGCTTTGCCCGCCAAAAGTTCCCCGTTTATGTTCATCATTTTTACTTCTAAAGTATTTTGCGTGGCCTGACGGAAGAAGTTTTTGTTGCTGTCCGCGGAGAAAAACTTTTCTTTGCCGCTTACAATATACTCGGTTTGAGAGTTAATCGTATTGCCGGCTTTATCCGTTACGGAAGCGGAAATAATATATTTTGCAGGGAGGGCTTTGCTCAGCTCCTCTTCCGTTTCCGGCGTAAAGGTTATTTTAAACTCGCCGTTTTTATCGGTTGAAGTTTCCCCGCGTTTTACGACTTCATCATCAATATAATATTTTGATCCGCGCCAAAAGAACGGGAAGAAAGAAGTCTTGATTACGTCGTAAGAAACTTTCGCGTCCGCCGTATTAAGCCCGTAATAATATTTGGCGTTGCCTTTTGCTTCAATTGGTTTGTTAAATTGCAGAGCGTCTTTGTTTTTAAGGAATTTTACTTCAAATTCCGGCGCTTTAAAAGCTTCAATATTTATATTGGCGGAGCCGTAAGCGTTATCAAGCCGCGCGGTTATATTATAACGTCCGAGCATGGCGTTTTTGTCGGTTTTATATTCATACGTCGCCGAGCCCATGGAGTCAAGCTTAAGGGTTGTTTCTGCCAATGTATTATAATTGGGGCCCCTTACCGTAAGTTTTACGTTTTTCCCTTCCGTCAAAACATAGCCTTGCGCGCCTTTAAATTCCGCCGCCGTCAGCTGTATTCTTATGGGGGAGCCGGCTTTATAAACCGCCATATCCGTGTTTAAAGCAAGGATATATTTGGCTTGTTCGTTCTTGTTAAAATGCAGATCGTTTAACAAAGCGTAATTCCCGTTTTTGGAGGCGAACAAGTGTAAAACTTTGTCTTCTTCATGCGCCAAAACGGTTTGGCCGTCTTTATCTGTATATGCCGTTTTTGCGGCGCCGTATTCAAGCTTTACACCCGCTTTGGCAATGCCTGTTTTAGGGTCAAGAGAGTATACATTGTAAAAATTTCCGGCGCTAGTTTTGGCTTCCAAATTTTTAGCTTTTGCATAAGCCGTGCCCGCTACGGCGATGTCCGTCAAGTTCACAAGGAGAAGCGGATTATCCCATGCATAATGTTCCGTTTGTTTGTATTCTTTGTCTTGGCTTAATGTTATTGCATAAAAACCGCTTTTTTCTTTAGGCAGAACCACATTGCTTGTATAATAGGCGTATTTTTTATCGTAAGCGACGGAAATGCCCAAAGTGCGGGAGGGTTTGCTAAGGTTAAGGTTGTATCTGCCGTGTTCGGAGTTTTTAAATTTTGAAGGATCTATTTTAAAAATATGGATATAAAACTTTTCCAGATTTCTGGTGCTGACCTTCAAATTGTATTCCTTATTGGGGGCGGCGGTCATTCTGTTTCCTTCACCGAAAGACACCCTCGGCCTCGTTATTTCCTGTTTGAAGTTTTTGCATTGATCGGTTATAACGTTTAAATCCAAAGAGATGCAGTAGTCAAGCGTTTTTACGGCGTCTTCATACATTTCAAATTTGTTGAAAGTTTGTGCGGCGTTATAGGCGGCTGCGGCTTTCGCAAGCGTTTCCTGTGCTTGAAATATGTATTCTTTTACTCCGTACAGCTCTTTATAATTGTCGGTCATTCCGGCGATATATTGCATCCAGCCGGCATTTGTTATGTCGCCCTCGGAGCCTTCCGTTTCTATCAAATTAACGCGGTCTATATGCCAAAGTTCGGCTGAGGTTGCGCGGTCTTTGCCTTTTATTTTGTAGGCTTCTTCATAAAGTTCCTCGCGGCTTTTCATGTCATTTATGGCCATATATAATATTAATTTGTCAAATAAAGACGTATATTTGGCCGAATCGGGTATCCTTAAGTCAGGAGAGTCGCCGGTCCACCCGTAAGCGGCAGGATATTCGGAGGGGAGATACTCTTCGCTGTCTTCGGCCTGCATATCCGCCAAACTTTTACGCATATCCCAAAGTTTTAAAAGAGTTTCTTTTCTGACTTCGTTTTTTTGTTCTTCTGTAAATTTAGTGGCATCTTTGGCGGTTTCTTGATATCGCGGCGCAATATAGGGCGTTTCACCGAGCAGATTATAACGTATGAAGTAATATCTGGCTTTCCAAAGATTGTCCTTGGGCAGTTTATAGGAATAAAGCTGATTTAAAGCCGTGTCGAATTTACCCTGGTAATAATAAGAAAGAACCGTTTTAAGTTCGGCTTCATACTTTAAATTACCGTTTTTGGAATTTAAAAACGGCTTGTAAGCTTCTGCGGCTTTGGAATACAAGCGGTCTTTAAAATACTGATTGGCCTTTTCTATCCCCTGTGCGCCTTCCTGCGTTTGAGCTTCCGCAGATGGCGTCAATACGAAAAAGACCGCCGCCGCTATAAGGGCGGTAAAAAGAACTAGATATTTATTCATTATCTCTCCTTTAATAATTTAAAATACAACAAAATTTAAGCGTGCCCGGAGCTTACATATGTTCCGGCGCGCTTACGCCTATAAGTTCAAGCCCTTTGGCTATCCTTTCCTGAACCAGCCTGCACGTAAACAAACGCGAACGCGTGGTTTGCGGGTCGGCTTCGTCTATAACTCTGCACGCGTCGTAAAAAGCGTGGAACAGAGAGGCCAGTTCCGTAAGGTACGAAGTAAGATGATGCGGGCTTAAATCTTTTATACAGGTTTCAAGCGTTTTCCTGAACCAGAGAAGTTTGCTTAGCAAAAGCCTTTCCTGCGGGGAAAGATTCTCGCTGGAGGTCATCGGCAGCGGTTCAAGGCCTTTTTCCTGCGCGGCTTTGAAAATCGAGCATATTCTTGCGTGTACGTATTGTACATAGAATACGGGGTTTTCGTTGCTGCGTTTTTTTGCTACGTTTAAATCAAAATTCAAATGCGCGTTGGGCGTTCTGCTTGCGAAGAAAAATCTGCAGGCGTCGCGGCCTACGTCTTCGGTAAGTTCGCGCAGGGTTATAAACGTCCCGGCGCGTTTGGACATTTTTACTTTTTCTCCGTTTTCTATAAGATGCACCAACTGATGTATTATTGCTTTAAACGCTTCGGGTTCTTTGCCCAAAGCTTTAACGGCGGCTTCCATACGCGGTACGTAACCGTGATGATCCGCGCCCAAAATATCTATCAGCTTGGTGTAGCCCCTTTCATATTTGTTTTTATGGTAGGCTATATCGGCCAAGAAGTAAGTAGGGCGGCCGTCGGCGCGCACCAAAACGCGGTCTTTGTCGTCGTGGTCAGCCGTAGTGCCCAGCCATACCGCTCCGTCTTTTTCATAGACTTTGTTCTGCTCTTTAAGCATTTGCAGGATTTTGTCCAGGGCCTTTTCTTTGTGGAGTTCGCTTTCGCGGAACCAACGTGTAAATTCGACGTCAAAAGCTTTCATATCGTCCTGCTGGGTCTTTATGATTTCTTCCATAGCGAAGCGTCCGTATTCGCTTTCGGGCAGGCCGGCGGGGATTTTCTTCGCCAAATCTATAAGATATTCGCCGTGATAACCGTTCTCGGGCGGCTCTTTGCCTTGCGCTCTTGCTTTTAATGATTCTCCCAAAAGCTGGGCTTGGTTGCCGGCGTCGTTAATGTAATATTCCGCGTCGCAGGCTATGCCTAACGCGCGGTGTATTTTTACAAGGCTGTCGCCGAGGCTCGCCCCGCGTCCGCTGGCCACGTGAAGCGGCCCCGTAGGGTTGGCGGATACGAACTCTATCAAAATCTTCTCGTTGCTGCAAGTGCCGGCGGCTTCTCTGTCTTTAAGGCGTCTGTCGCGCGCGGCTTCCACCAAAAAAGAATCTTTCAGTTTTATATTTATAAAACCCGGCGCCAAAAATCCGCATTCCGCAACCTCTTCAAGCTGCTCAATAATTTTAGCGGCTTTTTTGGCTATGTCCAAAGGGTTTTTCCTTATTTGTTTTGCCGAAGACATCGCCCAAACCAAGGATATGTCCGCATCTATATGTGAAGGCGGCGGCGCAAATTCTACTTGCGGCAAAGCTTCAAACTCGGAGAAATATTGATCTTTAAAAAGTCTGTCTTGTATTTTTGTTTTTAAACTGTTGAGCATTCTCTTTCCCTTTTACTTGGTGGATTTTTTTGATGTTTTCTTTACCGTCTTTTTTGCGGTTTTAGTTGTCGTTTTGGCATTTTTTGCAGACGTCTTCGTCGGTTTTTTTGCCGTTTTGGCGGAAGCTTTTTTAACGGTTTTTTTTGCCGTGGCCGCGGTTTTCTTCGACGAGGCTGTTTTCTTCGGCGCGGTCTTCTGCCACTTTACGTTTTTGCCGAAACTGAAAATTTTATCAAGCGCATAGAATTCCCTGGCGGCTTGCGTCATAATGTGCATCATAAACGCTCCGTAGTCCGAAACGCGCCAAGTGCCGGTTTGCCCGCCGTCGCGGTTTGTTTTGTAAACGCCGTCTTTTTTAAGTTCGGTGCCGGCGTCAAGATCCAAAGCTTCAAGGTGGGGGGCGGAGATGGCCGTGCCTATTACGATATAATCGCACAGGCTGGAAAGACCGCATAAATCGTAAACTTTTACGTCCTCCGCTTTTTTGTCGTCTATGAAACGGGCTGTTTTTATTACCAATTCTCTGGCTTGTTTTTTATCCATATATAAGTTTACCTCATTATAAAAGTCTACATTTTAGAGTTTATCATTTATTTAGAGCGTTTTGGCAATACAAAGTCTTTGCCCAAAATTATTTTTACGTCCGATATGGCGTTTTTGTCGCGTTGGGAATATATTTCCCGGCTTTCAAGGCCCAACTGATAGGCCGTTTGCTGTATCTCCAAAAGTCTGGCGGTATTATCCAAAATTTTGGTCTTTTCCAAAAGTTCGGGGTAACTGGCGTAGTTGATTACGTCTATATTTATTACGCCGCGATTGTTTAAATCCCGTAAAAATTTTGTAACGTCACCCGCCAAACCGTTGCGGCCCGAAGCGTTGAAAACTTCTATAACAAGCGGCCCCTGCGCGGTTTGATTGGGTTTTATGTCGGTTGTTATTTTTATGGGAGTTTCTTTTTGCTTTTTGCCTTTTATTATCTTATCCACCAACGGGTTTTGAACCGCGAAATCGGAAGTCTTTAAGGTGGAAAGTTCCGCGCTTATCAAAATAAAATCGCCAAAGGATAAATCGGTCTTGCCTTGCCATTTAAGTTTTATATAGGAATACAAATAAGAAAATATTATATAAGGTTTATATCTCCAGTTCTGAAGATTGTTTTTAAAACCGTCCCAAAATTCTATTCTTTTTTGAGGGCGCAAATCCACGGTGATTACTTTATCATCTTCTATTTTTGCTTTTTGCAAAATTTCTTCCGCCGACAAAGCTTTTTTTGAGTTCGGCAGATTATTAACAACCGCTTTTTTAAATTTAGGATTATAAGCTATGAATATCGGCGGATTTGAAAGCAGCAATACATTGACGGGTTCGTCCGTCCTTTTTATAAGGCTTGGGGCCAAAGAATGATACTGGGCTGCCGCTCCGTAAAGCAAAATCGCCGCCGCGCAGTAAATTACTAGCCTTAAAGTTAATTGCTTTTTGAGATAATTTCGTTCCATAATTTAATGCCGGCCCCGGCTAGCCATTTGCCCGTTTGTACGGTAAAAAGAAGTTTTACGCGCAAAGCGGCTTTCATTCCTTCGTCCAAAGATTTTAACGCTTCCTGATACACTTTGCGCGCTTCGGCGTAACGCCTGTCTTTGCTGGACATATCCGCCACAAAAAGTATTTTGTCTTCCAAAGTCATATTAAGGCGGCCCAAAGTGTGATATTTGATGGCGTTTAAAATTTTTTCGTTCTTGACTTTAAACAGTTTCTTCGCCAAATCCGCCGAAACATCCGCGTGCAGCAATGCGGGGCTGTATTTACATATTTCTTCAAATTCGTCAGGTTTGATTTTGTGTTTTACGCAATAATTAGCAAGCTGTTCTCCGCTCATACATTTTGCGCTGTCGTGAAGTATTGCGGCAAGGACGATGCTTTCAACGTGTGCGCCGTATATTTGTGCCAGTTCCGCCGCCCTCTGCGCCACAAGTTTGACGTGCAGATATCTGTTCGGCCTTAAATTTTCCTGAAGCCATTTGTGTATGTTAAGGCCGTAAATTTGTTTTTCTTCTATTGTTTTGGCAGTCTGCGGCATAATGTTGTTTGGCAGAAGACCGTTGCAAATTACGGCGGTTCTTATTTGGGTGGAAGAAACCAGCGGGAAGGCGCCCTCAAGCAGTAAATATTTGAAATCTCTGGTTTTAAACTCAAAGCCTTTGCGTTTGCCCGCGGCGATAGTTGCGTTTTCGAAAATATAGCGGCTGTTCTTCCAATTATGCAAATCGTTAAGGCAGTCCGTGCCTACCAGTAAATAAACTTCCGCGCCGGGGTAAAGGTCTTTTACTCTTTTGATTGTTTCCCAGGTAAAAGTTACGCGGGCGTTTTTGTTTTCGAAATCGTCAAAAATTATATTTTTGCCCAAACCGCCCAGAACGTCTTTAGCCATTTTCATTCTTAATTTAAACGGTTGAGCCGGCGCGACTTTAAACGGCGATTGATAAGCCGTAAAAATATGCGTTTTATCGGGTTTGATTTGCTTTATTGCAGCTTTTAAAAGCGCGTAATGGCCTTTGTGGACGGGGTCGAAACTTCCGCCGTATATAAGAATCTTCATAACTTTACCTTTGCTAATGTCTTGGCGAGGGAGGCGGCGTCAAGCAGGGATTTTTCCATAAAAGAATACTCCCAAGCGCCGTACCTGCCAAGTAAGTATATATCTTGTTTAGCCATATAATCAAGGATTTCGGCCCTGGCTTTGGCGTAGTCTTTATCGTAAATCGGATAGCCGAAACGGATATAAATCCATTTTTCGGTTAAAATTTTGCTTTCCTCTTTTATAAAGCCGAGTTTTTTTAAAGAGTCAAGTGCGGCGGCCTTTAATTTTTTTAAGTCAGCGCGTTTATTTTGCTTAACGGAAAATTCTATATAAAGGCTGAAAGTACCTTTAGGGGCGGAATTTTTTGAGAAAGCCGACTGCACTCCCACCCTGTAAAAAGGATATTCTTTTTCGGGAAAGTAAAACCAATGGCCTTTTGGGGCTTTGCCATCAAAAGCTATATTAAGGACATAAAGACTGTTATGCTTTAGTTTTTTAAAAGCGTTTCGTATATTTAACGGCAGCTCTTTTGCGGCTTTGCCGAGTTCCGGCAGTGGCATAGTGCTGACGAGTTTGTCATAACTTATTTTTTTGCCGCCCGCCGTACAAGTTTTGTTTTTTAAATCAATGTTCTTTATAGGCGAATTTAATTTTATATTCGTCAAATTTTGAGCCAAAGCTTCGCATATTGCCGCACAGCCGCCTTTCTTGGGATAATCAAAAACGCTGTTATATCCGAATGCCTTTTTCCTTTTGGCGTAAGCTCCTTTTATGATGTCTTCAAGTGCGGAAGCCGGTATAAATTTGCCGCACCACGCCGAAGACATTTTGTTAAGCGGATAATTCCACAGTTTTGAGTTATAGGGGAACATAAAAGCTTCGCAAATGCCTTTGCCGTATAAGGACATAGCCCAATCCTTAAAAAAAGCGGTGTTCTTGGAGGGTTTGGCATAGGCTTTTATGGCCCCGCTTACGAAGGCGGAAACTTCTTTAGGGTTAAGGGCGTAAAGATTGTTTTGGAAAGGAAAATCAATTTTCTTCCCTTTATAAAAAACATAAGCTTGGCGGCTGAGAGTATTTTTATTACCGCCGAGAAGTTCCTGCGTCAGCTTCTTGCCGGCTTTTTTTGATGTATGCAGCAAATGCCCGCTGTAATCAAAAGTAAAGCCCTTTTCCGTATAAGAACCGCAAAGCCCGCCGATTTTATCCTGCGCTTCGTAAACAGTCGTTTCGGCTTTTGAGCGGTATTTTTTAAGATGATACGCGCAGGAAAGTCCGCTTATTCCCGCGCCGATTATGGCTATTTTAAGAGGCATTTTTTATCCTCGCCAAGAAGAACGCCGCCGCGCCCAAAATAAGCGCGCTGAAAGCGTAAATCAGTAAAGAAGAGTACGCCCCGCTTACGGTTATGTAAAGTGCGGCGGCGTCAAAGATTATTGCGGCCAAAGCGGAAATAAGCACAACCGCCGCCGTTGATAATCCCAAAGTTTTAAGGCGAAGGGGGAAATGATCGGGCGTTGCGGTAAGGGGGCTTATTCCCTTTGAAATTCTTATTACGGAAACGAAAGCCGTATTAAAAACTGGCACCGCCAATATAAGCAAAGGAACGTATACGGCCAAAGGGTTATGTGCGGAATAGCTGGTTCCCAAAGAAACCGCCGCCAATAAAAAACCCAGCAGAGTGCTGCCGCTGTCGCCCAAAAAAGTTTTCAATTTTTTTGAGTGGTTGTACGGCAAAAATCCTATCGCCGCGCCCAAAAGCGCGCAAGCGGCAAAGTTGACGTAAATATATTCCGACGGAAGCGATATCACCGCAAAAGCCAAAGCGGCCAAAACGGCCTGCGTGGCGGCGAGGCCGTCCATAATATCTATAAGATTAAAAGCGTTTGTCAGCCCGACCACCCATAAAACAGTCAGAATAATGCCGAAAGGCTGAGGAGTAAATTGTATATAAATGCCGTAATGTATCAAAGCGGCGGCGGCGCAGGCTTGTATTATAAGGCGCAGGATTGGGCTTAGACCGCGGGGTTTTTTTACGTCATCTGCCAAGCCCAAAAGGTATATTATCGCCCCGCCTATGAATATTCCCCTTAAATTACGCAAAGTGCCGGAGGGGAAATCCGTCAAAAATCTTACGCCCGCCAAACTGGCGAAGAAGCCCAAAGCCAAAGCTGTTCCGCCCGCGGTTGAAACCACTCCTTTATGATTTTTGACTTCGGTAGGCTCGTCTTTCAAGATTTTTGCGCTGGCTTTCCTTACAATCGGCAAAGAAAACGCCGTTATTAAAGCGGCGCATATAAAATCCAAAAGATAAAGCCTTAAACTTTGCATATATTAATATAATATAAAAAAGGACTTGGTATGAGCAAAATTAAATTTTTTATTTTACCTTTATTTGTTTTACTCTTTGCGTGTGCACCGAAGCTTAACCTTATTAAAGGGGATGAGCCCGTACGCAATTACCCGGTGTTTTTGACCGGGTGGGAATCTTCCGCCGTATTTAAGGCTGAATTCAAAACGGGAAATTATAAAAATAACTTTCTCTTGATTATAAATAAGAGGAAATACGCGGACTTTCAAATAAAAATAACCGGTGATTACGCTTCCGTATTGCTGAATGCCGATTTTAAAGGGGGGAGCTTCAGCTATAATTATGTTCTTAAAAGTTTGTTTAATAAGACGGCCCGCGGCGTTTTTGAAGATATGGTAAAAATTCTGCTTGTAAAACCTTCCGGCTATCAGGGCTATTCTTATGAGGACGAAATCGGCCTTATAGTTTTTAAGGAAGGGAAGTTTATAAATTCCTACTTTTTTAAGCGCGGTTTAAGCTATCCTTACGCTATGAAGCAGAGCCAAGGCAAAATAAACAAAAACGTTGAATTTAACGATTACCAAGTGTTTGGGGAGAGGCCTTTGCCTCATCAGATAATTTTTACGGAAGAGAAGGGCCGCGCGGAGATAGTTTTGACTTTGCTCAGTTTGAAATAGTTTTCATCTTCGCAGGCAGGATTCTTACTCGGTCTAACTTCCGTCTTGTCAGCTAACAAACTTTAATATTTAGGCAATTTTTAAATTTTTCCTTGCTTGGGTACTGCGCCAGCTTTGCCGGTATCACACTCAGTACACCGCGCGCGGAACAAAATTAAAACTTGCTCTAAATCCAAAAGCCCACGCAGGTTGAGCCCTCGCATAGTTTTAACTCGGGCTAAATTAAGCAATCTCGCCTAACAGTTTCCATAAAATCTGAAAAAACATACCGGTTATATTATCGCACGGTTTTAGTCTTCATAGCTAGTATTTCTCCCAAATCTTAAAAACATATCATAGTATAACATCCTTTTAGAAACAGATTCTTTCTTATATTCCGATATATAAACTTATCCAGTCGCAAAATTGTTCCATAACTTTTTACCTATTTGCCTCTGTTCCTGCGGTGTCGTACGTCGTGGCGGTTTGTTAAAAAGCGAAAACAGTTGACTTGTTTTTTTTTTTTGATACAGTAGCCTCATAATTTCAGGCTGTCAATCATACATTGTTGCTTGCTTTTCCGTAATTGTTCTATATCGGTATAATCAGCCTGAAAGGTTAAAAAGAGAGGTTGCTTATGAAAAATAAATTAAAGTCAATTTGTGCGGTTTCAATATTTGGGCTTTTGCTTTTTTCCGTGTTTTTGCCTGTAAACGCTTCGTGCGTTTACGGCGGGAAAACACTTAATGAGCAAGCCCCCGTATATAGTACATACGATGAATGCGAAACCTGCGTAAGATATTGCTGCCCCAACGGGGAAATGAGCGATGAAGACTGTACTGATGCGGCAAGTTTGTGGAGTTATTCTTCCGCCTGTGCAAATAAAATGAGTAAATGTAAAAGCGGCTATACCGAGGGTTCCGACGGGACCTGTTGCGCCAATTCTTCCAAACCGAGCAAAACAACCGCTTACCTTGGCTATGATTATAGCGGAAGCGGTTGGGTAACGACTTCCGGCACAATAAAATATAAGGCCGTTTTAAATGTTTCTTCTCCTTATTGCCGCTCGGGGAACTGGTATGTTAAAGTAAACAGTTATACTTGCACTTCCCCTTTAAGCAAAACTTCCGACGGTTGTAAAATGTACCCGTACTGGAGTTGTTTCAGAAGGAACTATCCAACAATTTATAACGGATTGTCAAGTTGCTCCGGCTCTGCCGCTAATGTAGGGGCATTGCTTGATTCAAATCCTTCGGTAAATAATGTTTACGGGCCGGGCTCTTATTCCGATTGTTCTTATGAATGCAGTTATAAAGATAATAACAGAAAATATCACGAGTGCGAATGCGATATAGCTCTTGAAGACTTTGAAGTTACGGTAGAGTCCGAATATCGGGCGAGTGAACTTAAATTTTGAGGCGTGTCCTCTCAACTAAACTAACCGCCCCGTTTTGGCTTAGGCCAAGACGGGGTTTTTGCCGGGAAATTTTGCCCGGCGGCTTAAATAAAACAAAGCGGTGCGATATTCTCATTTTAAATTGATAAAATATCTTTATATGGAAAATAACGCCGAATATAAATTTAAAAGCGGTTTCGCCGTAATGGCCGGGCTTGCAAATGCCGGCAAATCAACTTTGCTTAATCAGTTTGCGGGGGTGGCGCTTTCGCCCGTTACGCATAAACCGCAGACGACGAGGCAGAACATTCTCGCCATAAGCGAGGGCGACGACTACCAAATAGTTTTCGTAGATACGCCCGGTTTCCTGCACGCGGAATATAAACTCCAGCAGATTATGCTTAATTCTTTGAATCAAGCCATAAACGAGGACGCCGATTTGGTTATTTTTGTTTATGACCCTACCGTCCCTATGGCGCGCCATACGCCGCTTATAAAAAAGCTTAAAGGATTATATTGCCCTCTGCTTTTGGTAATAAATAAAATAGATTTGGTTAAAGATAAGGACGAACTTGACAGAATAGTCAAAGCCCTTTCGGCGGAACTTAATTTTAAGGAAGTGTTTTTTGCAAATGCCAAGAAAGGTGAGGGCGTAAAGCAGTTGGAGCGTGCCGTTGTCAATTATATTCCTTACGGCCCGGCTTACTTTCCAAAAGGCCAGCTTACCGACCGTTGGGAAAGGTTTTACATAGGGGAGTTTATCCGCGAGCAAATATTTTTGCAGTACGGGCAGGAAATACCTTACAGCACTTATGTCGAGATAGAAAAATTTACCGAAGATTTGGGCGATAAAAATTATATCAGCGCGATTGTTCACGTTGAAAGGGAACGCCAAAAGCCTATAATTATAGGTAAAGGCGGCAGCGCGATAGCCAAGCTCAGGCAGGCGGCCCAGAAGAGAATAAACGAGTTTCTTGGCCAAAAGTACCGTTTGGAACTGCACGTTGCGGTAACGCCGAATTGGCGGCAGAATGTAAAAGATTTAAAACGTTTCGGGTATATTAATGATTAGCAGAAATAAAATTAAAGCTTTGATTGATTTAATGGATAAAGAGCCGGAGCTTAAACCCAAGCTTCAGGCGACGCTTGCCCGTTTTATTAAGGAAGAACCCTTGCAGTTTAAAAATGTTATTGAAGAAAGCTTCGGCGCGGACGTGCCCGGGTATATAAGGGATATCGTCCTTAATATTAAAAGGGAGGAGCTTCTTGCCCATTTTAAAGCTTATTTTGAAGTAAAAAATCCGTCTTTGCTTAAAGGTTTTGCTCTTATAGCAAGATTTATAAACCCTCAGCTTACGCAGAAGGCCGTACTTGATCAATTTGAACTTTTGCATAAAAGCCTTTCGACGTATATGGACGCCGGCTTTGACGTTTTCCATAAGGCGGAGGTTATGTCCCAATACTTTTTTATTAACGGGGGATACCGTCTGGAAAGTTTAAGTTCCGGCCCCAAGGTTGTCAGCTTGCCTGATATAATCTCCTGCGGAGGGGCCAGCAGTTTTGCTATGGCGGCTTTATATTGCTGCTGTGCGGAATGTTTTGATTTAAAAGCCGATATGTTTGACGCCGGCGGCAAAGTTATGATTAGGCTGCGCGATAAATATTCTTATGAGCCAGTTTACGTAGATATTTTTGCCGGCGGGAGATTCGTCGGGGAAGACGAGTGCAGTATTTACGCTTCCGCGCGCGGTTTTGCGTGGAGCGGGGCTTTTATTTCCCCGATGTCTTCCAAACAGGTTATAAAAAGATTTTTGGCCAACTTGATATATGTTTATTCAAAAAGCGGGGACGAAGCGGCGGTTTCCATATTAAGAAAATGTTTTAAATTTGCCGCATAAGGGGGCTTGCGTGAAAAATATAATGTCCGCGATAGGCTCTACGCCTTTAATAAAAATAAAATCTTCTTTGCCGGGTAATATATACGTTAAGGCTGAGCTCTTTAATCCTCTTTCCAGTTCCAAAGACCGCGCCGCTTTTTATATGATAAACTCCGCCGTGAAAGACGGCCTTTTAAAGCCCGGCGGAACCATAGTCGAGCCCACCAGCGGAAATACCGGAGTAGGCCTTGCCGCTTTCGGCGGTTTTATGGGGTTTAAAGTAATCTTGTGTATGCCGGAAAGTATGAGCGAAGAACGTAAAAAACTGCTTAAACTTTTGGGCGCGGAACTTTTGCTTACGCCCGCGGCGGAAGGAATGAAAGGCTCCATAACCAAAGCCAAAGAAATTCTTGCTTTCTTGCCTGGCGCGTATATGCCGGATCAGTTTTCCAACAAAGCCAACGCTTTGGCCCATTTCGAAACCACCGGCCCGGAAATTTACAAGGATTTGCAGGGCAAAGTTGATATATTGGTCGCCGGAGTTGGTACCGGCGGCACATTAACGGGTACGGGACGTTTTCTTAAAAGTAAAAATCCCCAGGTAAAAGTTGTGGCCGTAGAGCCTGCCGAAAGCCCGGTTCTTTCCGGCGGGAAGCCCGGCCCTCATAAAATACAGGGTATAGGCGCGGGCTTTGTGCCCTCTTTGCTTGATTTGAGCATTGTAGACGAAATTTTACCCATACCCGGCGAAGACGCTTTTAAAGCGGCCCGCAAACTTCGCCTTGAAGACGCTTTGTTCTGCGGGATTTCTTCCGGCGCGGCTTACCGCGCGGCGGAAGTTTTGGCCGCCCGCCCGGAAAATAAAGGCCTTAATATAGTCGCCGTTGCACCCGACGGCGGAGAACGTTATTTAAGTATGCTTTAAAGGAGTTCTTATGAAAATATTTCTTTCTTTTGTTTTTATGTTTTGTACGCTTGGAGTTTACGCGCAGGATTATTATCTTACCAAAGATAAAAACAAAACCCCGCTTGCGGTTGAATCCGTCGAGGGTATAGCACAAACGCTGAAAAACCGCGGTAAAGACGGAAAATACAAGCCGGTAATTTTGAGTAAAAACGCTTCGGAAGCGGTTTATGTTTTGGCTCCCGTTTCTTTAAAATCGGATAGCGATGAAGACGCTTCCGTAATCGGCAATTATAATGACGAAGATGAATCGGAAGTTTTAGAGCCCGGCTCTTTTATTATAAGCTTAACTTTAAAAGACAGTCCCGAAGACATACAATCCGCACTCAAAGAATATTCCGAAGAATCCGGGGAAGAAATCAGGCCTGCTTACGGCAAAAAAACTTACGGGCGAATCAATTATAATGTTTGTTCTTTTTCCACCAAAGATTCAAAAAATATGATTTTAACCGCGCCTTATAACGGCAGATATATTTCAATAAATTATATGGCTTCTTCAAAGCCTGATCCGAAGACTGCCCAAGGCGCTAAAATAAGCAGAGGAGAAGCGGCTTTGGGCATTGTAGTTTCAAGTTTAAACAGAGCGGTTTTTAATACTTCGGGCAAAGGTGTTTCGGAAAACAAAAATATTAATTCTCCGCTTCCCGCCGAGGGGGTAAATGCCGCCTCTGAGCCTGCTGAAGAAAAACACGCTCCCGTTTTGGAAAATTGGTTATCTAAAAATATTTCCGCGCGTTCGGTTAGATTTTCTTTTGATATAAACGAAGGCGATAATACATATTCCTACATTATGCTTTTACCCGCATCAATAGCCGCCAAGCCGGAAGGCAAAGACGAGGCCAGAATAATTTTAAAGCAGGATGCGGACTCCATTATGTGGCTTGAGCCCGTTTTCAAAAACAGCCGCGCTTATAACGAAGAAGCTCTAAACAAATACGCGCCCGGCAAAAAGCTTACTCAAAACCCGGTCAGGAAAATAAAAGCGGCCGGTAAGAACGTAAATTTTATCAGGAAGACCGCTCTTAACGTAAATTCAAGCAGCTATTTCTTTAAAGAGGGGGGAAGGAGTTTCGTACTTTCTTTTATCGCGCCTTCTTCCAAATTGACTGCTTATGAAAAGGACTCCGCCGCGGTTTTAAACGGTTTTAAAAGTGCGAACTAAAATCTTTGGACGGTTCAAGCAGTAAAAAATCCCCCGGCTTTTTAACCGGGGGATTTTTCTTTCGTTTCGGTAAAACTAATTCTTTTTGCCGTTGGCCGCTACAAGTTCTTTAACTGCGCCGACCGCGCCCAAAATGCCGGTGGCTTCGTAAGGCATATAGACGAGTTTATTGTCTTTTCCGTCAACCATTTTCTGTAAGGCTTCTATATATTTTATAGAGATAAGGTAATTGGCCGGGTTGGCAAATTCCTTTAAATTATCCGTAATGATTTTGACGGCTTCCGCTTCGGCCTGGGCCACTTTTACTTTAGCCTCAGCCTCACCTTCCGCGGCGAGAATTTTAGCCTGCTTTTGTCCTTCGGCTTTGTTGATTGCGGCTTCTTTCGCGCCTTCGGCCTGCAAAATCTGAGCGCGTTTCGTACCTTCCGCTTCCAAAATTACGGCGCGGCGTTCGCGTTCCGCTTTCATTTGTTTTTCCATCGCTTCGCGTATGGCGGGCGGCGGGGTGATGTCCTGCAGTTCCACGCGGTTGACTTTTACGCCCCATTTGTTGGAAGCTTCGTCAAGGATTGCTCTTAATTTTGCGTTTATCGTTTCGCGCGAAATTAAAGTTTGGTCAAGTTCCAATTCGCCGATAAGGTTCCTTAAAGTGGTTTGCGTAAGTTTTTCAATGGCGGTTTGAAGCGATGCCACTTCATAAGCTACTTTAAGAGGTTCGGTAATCTGGAAGTATATCAAAGCGTTGATTTTAATGTTAACATTGTCTTTCGTGATTACGTCCTGCGGCGGAAAATCGTAAACGGTTTCCCTAAGGTCTATTACGCAGATCTGTCTTGGCAGTCTGTCCGTAGGATATTTCCATTCTATATATTTGGGTTTGTCAAAGAACGGCACCATAAAGTTTATGCCGGAAGTCAGCGTTCCGTTGTATTTCCCCAGTCTTTCTACTATTATTACTGTGGCCTGATTGACGATTTTTACGCCGGTGGCGAAAAATATTACGGCAAGAACGGCCACAAATATTAATACTGTTTCCATTATTTACTCTCCTTTTCTACGATTAATTTGATACCTTCGATTTTCAAAACTTTTACTTTGTCGCCCGTTTCCAACGGGGATTCGCAACTGAGCTCCCAAAAATCTCCGTCTAGCTTGGCATAATATTTTGAGGCTTTTTTATCCGCCTGGCATACTGTAAGCTCTTTGCCGGAAAGCGCGTCCATATTACTTTTAAAGCCTTCTCCTTTTTTGTACATATGCTTAAGCATAAACGGCCTCAGCGTAAAGAAAAATACGAATATTGCCGCCGCTGCTATGCCTATTTGCCAATAAAGATTAAGGCCGGCCCAACTTGCCAAGGCGGAAATCATTGCCGCCAATCCAAAGCAGGATAAAGAAAAATCAGCCGTAAAAATTTCCCCGATAAGTAAAGCTATGCCTAGTATAAGCCAATAATGTGCGGGCATAAAACCTCCGATTGTAAGATTTGTTTAAAAAATTATACAAATATTTAATCTTATGCTACAATAAAAATATATTTATTGATTTTATATCCTTTTGGGAGGAGTTAATGCTTTTATCAAAAAAACCGCTGTCCGCGTTGTTGGCCGCAGTGTTTTTGTGCCAGCAGGCCGCTTTTGCGGCTACGCCGCTGGATATGGCAAGAGCTCTTGACGCGCGGCGTTTTGCCGTCGTAAAGAGTGATTCCGAGGAGCCGGTAAAACTGGAAAATGCCGCCCTTGAAAAACTTGAAAAGTTCAATAAAAAAACCGGTTCGACTTGGCGCATAAGAATGAACGGCGCTACCAAAACCCCGCGTTCTTTGGTGGGCGGGAGAAGCGTTCGCGTCGGTTCGGGCGATAAAAACGCGCTTAAATTTATTAAAAGCAATAAAGATTTGCTCGGCGTGAACGAAAAAGACCTTAAACTTTTAAGAAAACCTTTAAAATCCGCCGTCGGTATGCACTTTTACTTTAAACAGTATTATAAAGACTTGCCGGTCGAGAACGCTTACGTTAAAGTAAACGTGGATAAAAGCGGGGCTTTGCTTAACTATCAGTCAACTTATGTTCCCGATTTGAATATCGACGTTAAAGAAAGCGTTTCCGCCGCTTCCGCGGCATCAATCGCTGCACAAGACGCAGGCGGGAAAGCTTTAAACACTCCCGAAAAAGTAATTTACGTTACTCCTGGTACGACTCAGGCCAAACTTGCGTGGAAAACGCTTGTTCAAGGCGGGGAGAACGCTCCCGCGAAATGGGATTATTACGTAGACGCCCAAACCGGCGATGTGCTTAACAGAATAAGCAAAATTTTTTACGCTTCAAAAAAAGCCGCGTTTTCCATCAATATAAACCCGGTTTATCCTAATGCTCCTGGCATTTCAACGCAGACATTGCCCCTTTCCAATATGTATGTATACTCCTTTGACGGAAGCGGCAATGCTCAGGCTCCGAAGACTACATCCGCCGTCGGCGAAGTTACGACTTCCGGCAGAATGTGGGCCACTTTATCCGGGCCTTATTTTACCGTTACGAACGAAGCCGCTCTTACCAAATATTATGTGGAAAAAGGCGACGGCGAAACATTTGGATTGGATTGGACTGAATTTGCAAAAGGCGCTACGTGGCAAACTTATAACGCCTGCGAGAACAGCGGCTATTACCCGGTGTTTTCTTATCCTTTGATAAAAAATCTCAATATCGGCAAAATGAACATATCCGGCGATATTGAAGATAAAAAATTCCTATTGTTGGGCAGCTCCCTTCCCGAAAACAGAACTTTGGGCGCTTATATCGGCAGATTTAACTCTTTGAACGGGCCGCTCATTTCCAATTATAATTCCGCCCAAATGATGAATATTTCCGCTTATCCCGCAGACTATACTCCGGGCGAAAGCGACTATTCCATAACTTCGTTTAACAAGCTTTGTGTTCCTTCCAGCGCGCCGGCGCGTTATTCTTCTACAAGCACCGCCACGCTGCCTGTTGTGATGGCAAACGACAATATACAAACCCCGGAAGCCGTTGCGTTTTATAACCTTAACGCAATGCGCGACTATTTTGTAAGCTTGGCCGGCAACGATTTTGATCTTAACGGACATATGCCGGTAATGGTTAACGCTTCCGGCTCCAGATACAGCAGCCATGACGACGGTATGCAAAACGCTTTTTACGACCTGGACGCCGATTTGATTTTGGTCGGGCAGGGCCACTACGACGTGAGCAGAGGCCAGTATGTAAACTTTGCTCTTGAAAGCGCAATCGTCCGCCACGAATATGTCCACGCCGTAATGAATAAGATCTGGCCGATAATTTACTTCGATGAAGGCGCGGCGATTTCCGAGGCGGTATCGGATTACTTCGCTTTGTCTTCACTTAAAGACGCCTCGGGCAATCCTTACACTTCCATAATCGGCGGATATGTAGCCAGCGCTTCCGGCGAGGGTATGGCCCGCAACTTGGACGGTACGGATTCTTATACCCCGGAAAAATGGCTGGCCAACGGCGCTCCTATGGGACAGCACGCCAACAGCAAGTTTTTAAGTCAGGCTTTATGGCAGCTTAGGATTTCTTCAATCGGCGCGAATGTTGACAAGTTAGTTTGGAACGCATTAATGTTCTTCCCGGACAGCTTGCTTGAATTCCGCGATGCGATGATTGCCGTAGCCGGTACTTCTGCAATAGGCGGAAACTCCGCTTGGGTTACTGCGGTTGAAAACGCTTTTGACGTGCACGGCATTACTTACGACAATATCATTACCGCGCAAGGCGATATTTACGAGCCTAACAACGGCCCCACCGCCGCGGCCGATATTGACGTAGCTTCAATTTCCAGGAAGGAACTTTCTGCAAGCATAAATCCCGCCAGCGATATGGATTATTACAGCATTTCGCTCCCGGAAGGCCAATTTAAAGCCGTGCTTACTATGCCGAAAGTCAGAGAAGGCAGATATATTCCGCTTGGTATGCTTTTGCTTGACGCCGATATGCAAACGGCGGTTGATTTGGTGCGCCCTTCGGACGTTCCCGATGATCAGCAGGGCAATACCGGCATAACGACTAATCTTGAAACTATAACGCTTACATTCAACGCGCCGTCTTTGTTAAACGGCAATACCGGGCGTTATATTTTGGGCGTTTATAAACTTTCAAACGGATATTATCCTTCGGATATTTCCGCAGATACCGGCGCGTATAAACTCAATTTCACTTTTGCGCAAGGCACCAATGTAGGAAACGTGGAAGTGCAGTTGGACGACTTTAATGACGGCAGACAAATAAACTTCAGTGTTCCTTTGGCAACGACTAAAGACAACGGCCTGAACGCCACTTTGAATACGCTTGGTTTAGGGGAGTGGGCTCCTTCTTATTACGAATTCTTCCATTCGGCAAGATTGTTGGATTCTGATATGAACCCGATTCCCGGCGCAAATACGGCGGATGCCAATTATCTTGATATCCCTAGGAGTATCGGTATAAGCAATAATATTATGAGCGGTAAAGTTACGCTTCAAAACGGATTCTCCTCCTTGGGGTATAATATGGTATATTTGCAGGTTTTTGGCAAATTACGCTCCAATAAAGCCAATGAAACCGTCGGAAATACGGAATACCGCGATGATTACGGAGTCGTTTCCTTGGGTATTTCCAATCCGATAGTTACGGCTTCCACAACCGGGGAAGAAGTTCATATAAGGGATTCCGTTTTCAATCCTATGAAAGGGGGCAAAGTAAAATTGGAGATAGTTCCCAAATCCTCCGGCAAATTAAAAGCCCAAATCTTTACCGTAGACGGATTGTTGGTTAAGACTTTAAAAGACGCCGATGTTCAAGAAGGCATTACTCAAATTGTTGAATGGGACGGACGCAACGGCGCGGGCAAAATAGTCGCCAGCAGCGTCTATCTGCTGCGCGTCGACGGCGCGGGGATAGACCGGAAGCTTAAGAAAATAGTGGTGGTGAAATAGTATGAAGAACATTAAAAAATATTTAACTTCCTTGATTTTTACCGCCGTTTTAGCGGCTTCCGCTTATGCGCAGGACGCGGGACGTACGGCTTTGCCTTTCCTTAAAATGGATATGGGCGCAAGATATTACGGTATGGCCGGCGCGGCCACCGCTTTGGCCGATGACGTTACCGGTATGACTTTTTATAACCCGGCCGCTTTGGGTATGGTTGAGTCCTTCCAGTTGGCCGGCACCACTTCCGAAGCGCAACTGGATATGAAATATCATTACGGCGGTTTGGCTTTCCCAGTAGGTTTTTTAAGCATATTCGGCAATAATCCTTTGAATATAGCTTTTTCCGGCTATGTGTTTGACAAAGGTGATACGGATGATACTTATAGCCGCGAAATCGGCGATGACTGGTCTTTTACTTTCAGTATAGGCGAGCATATCGGCACTACCGCGTGGGAGGCCTTCGGGACATCTTCCGACTTGGAACATTACATCGGTATTACCGGTAAGTATTTACGTTCCGAATTGCCTAAACCGGGCGAAGGCAATGTAAAAGGCGACGCTTTTGCTTTTGACGCCGGTTACACCGCCGTTTTGGATAAACATTTCGGCGTAGGCGTAGCTGTAAAAAATATCGGCACAGATATCAAATATATTGAGGAAAAAGATCCGCTCCCCGCGACTCTTTCCGCAGGCTTGTTTTTTGTTCCGGTCGATGTCGAAGGCATACATTGGACGTTCAGCGGCGATTTTATTTCCTATCTTAAAGAAAAGGAAAACAGAGTCCGCATCGGTACGGAAATGTATCTTTTTGATATTTTGGCGGTACGCGGCGGCGTTAAACTTATGGAAGAAATCAGGGAAGAATGGTCGCTCGGTTTCGGTCTTAAATTATTTGGCTTTGAAATTGACGCCGGTACCATTTTGAACCCTCAGCTTAATGATGATAAAGTCTATCAAATCAGCTTGGCGTATAAGTTCCCGGTTTCCAAAAAGGATGCTTACAGCGAAAAAGAAAAGGAACGCAACGAATATAAAGAGTATAAAAAGAAGCAGCAGGACACCGCATTTGAGCGGGCGCAGAGAAATGCGAATCCTTTAATTTATCAGTAGAAAGAGCCCCGGTTAACCCGGGGCTTTTTTGGGGAGTATTTTTACTCGGTCTATGTTATGTCCTCATTGCTAGCACTTTGCTGCTTTTTGGCGTCTTTTAATTTTTTCTTCGCTTAAATACCGCGGCGGCAGGGCCGCCATCGTTCTAGGTATTTTGCGCTCAGAACAAAATTAAAATCCGCTCCAAAATCAACAAAGCACGCTACTGATATACTCGCATAGTTTTTACTCGGTCAGTCTTTCTTGTTCGTGGCTAGCAATTTTTCATATTTGGGTAAATTTTTATTTTTTTAAAGCTTCGGATACTGCGCGCCCTCCAGGCGCATCACGCTTAGTATACCTTGCATTAAAGAAAATAAAAATTTTCGTCAAATCTTAAAAATCACGCTGCCAATATTCCCTCACGCTTATTTTTTACTCGCACAGCTAAATCTAAAAAATCACGCCAATTGCATTATCGCGCAGCTTGTTTTTTTGTCGTCCCCCTGAACTTGTTTCAGGGGCTTGCCGTAAACTCTCGCACTACTAAAAAACACGCTGCTTTTACGCTTCCCAGAGTTTTTATTCCT
>JAQXJI010000005.1 GCA_029008615.1 Elusimicrobiota bacterium
GCGAGCGTGAAAGTGCGTGATTTTTGGGTTTTGAGATGTATTTTGATTTTATTTGACGCAAGGTATACTAAGCGTGATGCGCCCGGAGGGCGCGCAGTATCCGAAGCGGTAAAAAAATCAAAAGACGCTCAAAAACGAAAAATTGCTAGCAGTGAGAACTTAACAGCTCGCGAGTTAAAAGCGGCAAAGTGCTAGCCGTGAGAATTTAGCGTCCCGCGAGAAAAAATGCAACTTAGACCGAGCAAAAGCGGTGCGAAAATGTAACTGGCGTGGACTTTCGGATTTGAGACGGATTTGTGTTTTCTTATGAGTGAGGTATACTTGCGGCTATGCGAGCGGAGCGAGCGAGGTATCCGAAGGAATAAAAAATGCAAAGACGGCCAAATACGGAAGCCTGCTAGCCGTGAGAATTTAACCTAACACGAGTAAAAAATATGAGAGTACGGCACCACCAACTAACGCGAGCCCCCAACCTTGGCTTTAACAAACTCATACACCGCCGGTAAAACCGATATCACTATAATGGCTACAACCACATAATGAAAATGATTCTGCACCAAGGGTGTCGCGGCGAAGTAATATCCTCCCAAGGCAAATAATAGCACCCACATAGCCGCCCCTGCAACATTATAAAGCGCAAAATGGAAGTAACTCATTTTGCCGATACCCGCCACAAACGGGGCGAAAGTTCTTATTATCGGTATAAAACGGGCCAAAATTATGGTTTTGCCGCCGTGCTTTTCATAAAAAGCGTGCGCGGAAAGAAGATGTTTTTTATTCAGCCAAAAACCTGTTTCTTTGCTGAAAATTTTTGGGCCTATGTATTTGCCTATTTCAAAATTTACGCCGTCGCCCAATACCGCGGCCAAAATTAAAATTATTACGGCGTAAGGCAATTTTATCGTCGAGCCCTCAGCCGAGGCCAAAGCGCCCACCGCAAAAATCAGAGAATCGCCCGGCAGAAACGGCGTCACCACCAGGCCCGTTTCGCAGAAAACTACGGCAAATAACAAAACATAAAGCCATAGCCCCATAGAAGCGGCTATGGCATTTAAATATACGTCCAAATGCAGAAAAACATCTATTATTTGCCCCAACAGTTCCATTCGCTAAGCCTCTATTCTGGGGAAAAGCGGCGGATACTTTTCTATCGGGCCGGATTTAAGCCTGCGCGCCATTTCTTTTGAAGTTTCCGGCATAAAAGGCGTTATCCATTTGCAGACATATCTCAAAGCGAAAACCAGTTCAAGCAAAATCGCTTTGGCTTTTTCCGGCTCGGTTTTGGCAAGTGACCAAGGTTTTGTTTCGTCAATATATTTGTTCATACTGCCGATAATCAACCAAGCCGCATCCAAGGCTTTGTCAAACTCAAGGTTTTCCATATGATTATCATATTCAATATCCGCGGCGGAACATCTTTCAAGCAGTCCGCCCCCGGCGGCGCAATGTTCGGGAATGGAACCCAAATTTTTTGCAGCCATATTAAGCGTGCGGGAAAGCAAATTGCCCAAGTCATTGGCTAAATCGGCGTTAAAGCGTTTCTTGAAAGCATCCATACTGAAATCGCCGTCGCCGCCGAAAGGCACTTCCCTGAAAATGAAATATCTTAAAGGATCAACCCCGTATTTGGAAGTAATATCCTTAGGATCTATAAAATTGCCCAATGATTTGGACATTTTTTCCCCTTCAACAGTCCACCAACCGTGGGCGAAAACTTTTTTGGGCAAAGGCAAACCCAAAGCCATTAAAACTGCGGGCCATATCACGGCGTGGAAACGGAAAATTTCCTTGCCTATCAAATGAGTATCAGCCGGCCAGTAATCTTCGAAATTGCATTTATAGTCGGCAAATTCCTTTATGCCCAAAGTTTTACCGTAGCCTATCGCGGAAATATAGTTGATTAAAGCGTCAAACCAAACGTAAATGGTATGGGAAGGATTGGATTTTACGGGTATGCCCCATTTTACTTTTGTTCTGGTAACGGAAAGATCTTTAAGACCGTTTTTGACGAAGTTGACTATCTCCGCCGCGCGGAAATGCGGGCTTAAGAAATCTTTGTTCTGCTCGTAAAATTTAAGCAAAGGCTCCTGATAGGCCGAAAGCTTAAAGAAATATGTTTCTTCTTCAATCAGCTGCGGTTCTTTTTTGTGTATCGGGCATTTGCCGTCCACGAGTTCGCTTTCGTCCAAATAAGATTCGCAGGAGAGGCAATATTGGCCGCTGTATTTGCCTTTATAGATATCGCCTTTTTTAAGCAGTATTTCAAAAATTTCCTGTACAACCGCTTCGTGCCTGGGCTGAGTGGTGCGGATAAAATCGTCATATTCTATATTGAGGACTTTCCATAAATCAAGAAACTTTTCCGCCATACCGTCCACCCATTTTTGCGGGGTTATGCCGGCGTTGACGGCGGCTTTTTCAATGTTTGCGCCGTGTTCGTCCGTACCGGTAAGGAAGTATACATCTTCCCCTTTGGCTTTTTTATACCTGGCCAAAATATCGGCAGCCAAAGTCGTATAAGCGTGCCCGATATGCGGCGCGGAATTTAAATAATAAATAGGTGTGGTTACATAAAACTTCTTTGTCATTGTAAAGCTCCTTAATATAAAAATCTTCAGTCCTTAAGGCTTATGCCCTGCCGGGCCGCGCTTATAAAAGCGGCCTCCGCCACCATAGCGGGGGAAACATTCCTTGCTACCGCTTTCTTATAGAATACCAATTTTGAAAGCAGATTTTTAAGTCCGTCGCTCTTTGCGGAGTCTTGGCAGTTAATCCAGCTTTCGTGCGCCGAAACGGCAAGCATATCCAAAGAGAAAGAAACCTGTGCGCGGCTGACGGCCAAAGTACGCGGCAAATTTAAAGCGAAAGCCGTCGGGAAAGCCGCACCGCCCGGCAAACCTGCGATATCGTTTAGGATTTCCGCCGCCCTCATAGCTTTTGCGCTTGAGCCCTGGGCATATTTAACAGCTTGGCGCGCTATGGAATCTTCAACAAAACCGTCTTTTAAAATATTGATTAAAATATCATCCGGCAAAGGCGCGAACGCCACGGACTGACAGCGCGATTTAATGGTGCTCAGCATAGCTTCTTTTTTGGAAGATATCAATATCCAAACGGTATTTTCGGGCGGTTCTTCTATAAATTTTAAAAGTGCGTTTGCGCCTTCGGCAAGCAAGGTTTCCGCGCTGTCTATGATATAAACTTTCCACTTTGCCAAAACCGGCTTCTGCTGGGATGCCGCCGTCAAAGCCCTTACTGTATCCACTTTAATGCTTTGCTGTTTTTCAACTTCTTCTTTCCTTAAAGCGGCCTGATAGGCGAAATCGGCAAAAATTATATCCGGGTGAGTTTTTGCGTCTATATGCTTGCAGTTTACGCATAAAGAACAGTTGTCAAAATTTTTATTGGAAGCTTCGTCAAGGCAGTTAAGCGTTTTTGCAAATTCCAAAGCCGTCATCGCTTTGCCGCAGCCGGCCGGCCCGTGGAAAATCATCGCCCTGGGCACTCGCCCGGAAGCAATAAACCCTTTTAAAGTTTCCACGGCCTTTTCCTGGCCCAAAATATTTTTAAAACCCATCAGGCGGCTTTGCTCCCTTCAAGAATATTGTGTTTTTTAATTTCTTCCAGTACGGAAGCTTCTATTTCCGCAACGGGCCTATCGGCGTCTATAATGACGGCGTTTTCCGTCCTGGCGGCGACTTCCCTGTATCCGCGGCGCATTTTATGGCGGAAGGCTTCGTCTTCAAGCTCCAACCTGTCGGAAAACAAATATTCCCCCCTTTCGGTAAAGTATTTGTCCGACATTAAAAATACCAAAGTCAAATCCGGCTTTACGTCCCGCGTAGCTATGGAGTTAAGACGGTTGATTATATCCATATCTATGCCCCTGCCGTAACCTTGATACGCGCAGGAAGACATTGTATAACGCTCGCAAATTACTATTTGCCCGGCTTCAAGCGCGGGTATTATTTTTTGTTCCGTATGTTGGGCGCGGGAAGCTTCATACAAAAGAAGTTCCGCCATAGGGCTTACCGTATTTGTGGGGTCAAGCAAAATTCTGCGGATTTCTTCCGCCACATTATCCCCGCCGGGCTCCCTAGTTATGACTACGTCAAAACCCAAATCCGTAAGATATTTATTGAGCATATTGGCCTGCGTGGATTTGCCGCATCTGTCCGGGCCCTCAAAAACTATAAATTTTCCTTTGTATTTCATACTGTCCTCCGCAGGCGTATCTATTAGATTTTATCACTTTTACACCCTTTTTGCCATTTGGGCGAAAGCTTTAGCCGCCGCACGGAATATTAAAAAAACAAGCCGCGTTTAATTATATATAATAAAGGAAATATATTTTCTGGAAGGGGTACTATGCCTTTACGTTTCAGCGCGGGAGCGCAAAAAGTAGTTTTGATAGCGCAGGAAGAAGCAAAAAAATTTAATCACGATTATATAGGCACCGAACATTTACTGTTGGGCTTGGCTTATGCGGAAGGGGAGCTTTCCTCAAAAATACTGTCCGCTTTAGGGGCTACGCCCGCAAAAATAAGGTTGGAAATAGAACAATTAGTCGGCATAGGCGACAATTTGGTAATGCTTTCCGAAGCGCCTCTCACGCCAAGGGTTAAAAAAGTTTTGGAGCACGCCTCGGAAGAGGCTCAAGCCGTCGGCGGAGAACTTATAAATACGGAGCATATTCTGCTTGGAATAATAGCCGAAGAAGAAGGCGTAGCCGCCAAAATACTTTCCAATTTGGGGCTTAACGGGGAAATAATAAAATCCGTAGTCTTTAAAGCTTTGAAAGACAATGCCCAACCCGGCAAAGACGGCGCAAGACAAGAGGGAACTTTCAGCGGGAGCAAAGCGCCTTCCCAAGGGCAAAGCAAAACCCCTACGCTTGACGAACATTCTCGTGATTTAACGGAACTCGCTCTGCAAGACAAGCTTGACCCAGTAATCGGACGCGACGACGAAATAGAACGCCTTACGCAAATCCTTGCCAGAAGGACTAAAAATAACCCCGTTTTAATAGGCGAGCCCGGCGTAGGCAAGACCGCCATAGTCGAAGGCCTTGCCCAGCGTATGGCGAATGGGGAAATTTCCGACATTTTACACAATAAAAGGCTTATAACATTGGATTTGGGATCCTTGGTGGCCGGCACAAAATACCGCGGGGAATTTGAGCAAAGGCTTAAAGACATCATTGAAGAAGTTGAAGCAGCGGGCGACATTATCCTTTTTATAGACGAATTTCATACTATCGTGGGCGCAGGCGCGGCTGAAGGTTCTATGGACGCTTCCAATATGTTAAAACCCGCTTTGGCAAGAGGACAACTGCAAGTTATCGGCGCAACTACTTTTGACGAATACAGAAAATATGTGGAGGCCGATCCGGCCCTTGAACGCCGATTTCAGCCGGTAACGGCCGAGCCTAACAGCGTTGAAGAAACGATAGAAATCCTTAAAGGTTTAAAACCCGGCTACGAAAAACATCATAACGTAAAATTTACCGACGCCGCGCTTGAGGCCGCCGCCAATATAGCCGACCGCTATATAACCGACAGAGCTATGCCCGATAAAGCCATTGACTTGGTGGACGAGGCCGGCTCCAGAGCGAGGCTGAAAGCTTCTATGCTCCCGCCGGAAATAAAAGCCAAAGAAAAAGAACTTAAAGAACTTTCCGCACAGAAAGAAGAGGCAATAAACAATCAAGAATATGAGGAAGCTTCCTCTTTAAAAGAAAAGGCCGACGCGCTTAAAGCCGAACTGGCCAAAATGCGCGAGGACTGGAACAAAAAACGCGCGGAAAACAAAACTACGGTAACGGAAGAAGACATCGCCGTGGTGGCTTCCAAATGGACTGGTATCCCGGTAACGAAACTTACGCAGAGCGAAACGGATAAAATTTTAAAAATGGAAGAGTACCTGCACGAGCGCATTATAGGCCAGGAAGAAGGCGTAAAAGCCATTTCCCAAGCCATAAGACGCAGCAGAACCGGCCTTGGCGACCCCAAAAAGCCCATCGGCGGATTTTTATTCCTCGGGCCGACGGGTGTAGGCAAAACCGCGCTCGCCAAAACTTTGGCCGCTTTCCTCTTCGGCGACGAAAACGCTATGATAAGGATTGATATGTCCGAATATATGGAAAAGTTCGCCGTATCAAGGCTTATCGGCGCGCCTCCGGGTTATGTGGGGTACGAAGAAGGCGGGCAGCTGACCGAAGCAGTAAGAAGACGGCCTTACAGCGTAGTCGTTTTGGACGAAATAGAAAAAGCTCACCCCGATATTTACAATATTCTGCTTCAGGTTTTGGATGAGGGACAGCTTACGGATAATTTGGGGCATAAAGTAAACTTTAAAAATACCGTAATAATAATGACTTCAAACGTAGGCGCAAGGGAAATAACCAACAAAGGCAGCCGCCTTGGTTTTACGCCGCAGGAATCGGAAGAAGAACAATACTGCGAAATTAAAACCAACGTTATGGAAGAAGTCAAAAAGACTTTTAACCCGGAATTTATCAACAGAATTGACGAGTTGGTGGTTTTCCACCCGCTTAACAAAGAGCATATGCTCAAAATTTTGGAGCTTAACTTAGCCGATATACAAGAAAAACTTTCCCAACAGCAATTTAAGATAAAGTTCACGGTCAACGCCAAAGAGTTTCTGCTTGAAAACGGATTTGATCCTAAATACGGCGCGCGCCCCCTCTTAAGGACTTTACAGCGCGAGCTTGAAGATCCTTTGGCGGAATTTATTTTAAAGAATCAATATCCGCCCAAGACGGAAATAACCGCCGATTTGGACAAAGAAAAGAAGAGAATTTCTTTCAAAGCGGCCAGACCGAGAGCGGCAAGGCAAACTGCCGCCGCACATTAAGATTTTAAGGAGGAGTAGATGAGTGAAGCGAATTTAGACAAAGCCAAAGCTTTGCAGTTGGCTTTAAGCCAGATTGAAAAATCTTTCGGCAAAGAAGCCATTTGCAAACTTGGCGACAATACCATTAAAAAAGTGGAAGCGATACCCACGGGCGCGCTTTCTTTGGATTTGGCCCTCGGCATAGGCGGTATACCGCGCGGAAGAGTAATTGAAGTATTCGGCCCGGAAGCCGGCGGTAAAACAACTTTAAGCCTGCATATAGCCTCTCAGGCGCAGAAAGCCGGCGGAACGGTGGCTTTTATCGACGCGGAACACGCGCTTGACCCGGTATATGCCGCGGCAATAGGCGTTAATATAGACGAACTTTTGATTTCCCAGCCCGACAGCGGCGAACAAGCTTTGGAAATAGCCGAAAAACTCGTCCGCTCCGGCGCTTTGGATTTGATTATCATAGACTCTGTGGCCGCACTTGTACCTAAAGCTGAAATTGAAGGCGATATGGGCGATGCGCACGTCGGTTTGCAGGCTAGGCTTATGAGCCAAGCTTTAAGGAAGCTTACCAGCCTGCTTTCCAAAACAAAAACGAGCATAATCTTTATCAACCAGTTAAGGCAGAAAATAGGCGTAATGTTCGGCAATCCCGAAACTACCCCCGGCGGTTTGGCCCTTAAGTTCTATTCTTCCGTGCGTTTGGACGTACGCAAAATAGAAAATTTGAAATCCGGCGAGCACGTCATAGGCACGAGGGTTAGAGTAAAAGTCGTCAAAAACAAAGTTGCACCTCCGTACAGGCAAGCCGAATTTACTATGCTGCACGGCGAAGGCATTTCCAAAGAGGCCTGCCTTATCACTATGGGCGTTGAGAGCAATATCGTAGAGAAAAGCGGCAGTTGGTTTATTTATAACGGAGAGAAACTGGGCCAAGGCGCGGAAAACGCCAGGCAGTACCTTAAAGACAATCCCGAAGTCGCGCTGGAAATCGAAGGCAAACTTAAGGAAATGTATTTGGGTACGGGCATAATCCCCAAAAAAGAAGAAAAGAAAAAGAAATCAGCGTAATAAAAGCCCAACGGAATTTTCCCCGGTCTAATCGGCCGGGGATTTTTATTTTTTGTAACATAAGTTAGTAAAATTTATACATTTTTACAAAAACCAAACCCTATAATAACCAGAACGATGGCGGCAAAGCCGCCGCGGTATTTAAGCGAAGAAAAAATTAAAATTGCCTAAATAACGGTTAAGCAAAGCCTTATAATACGCCTTGCGTTGGGCTTTAAAAGCTGGCAATGCAAGGCATAAAAAACGCAGTAAGGCAAATGCCTTGCAAGTTTTTTTAACGAAGCAGAGGCGTTTTTTAAGCCCAACCCTGCGGGCCGCGCCGCTTTTTGAGTGTATTTATATTTTTTTCGCTTCGGCTGTGTTTAACAGCCGTTCACGAAAAGAAACATAAATCTACTTTAAAAATCCTAGCGGCGCAAGGTGCAGTATAAGGCTTTGTTTAACCTAAGTTTGCTAGCTGTGAGAACTTAACAGCTCGCGAGTTAAAAGCTGCAATGTGCTAGCCACGAGGACTTCACTTCACTCAAGTTAAAAACGTGTAGGCGCAACATATAGCGAATTATAAAGACTTTGCTAAATATGATGACAAAATTCATACCAAGTTAAAATGCGCGAGCGCCCCCCCAATAACTCCCCTTCGCAAATGGTATAATTAAACAAAAAGCAAGAGGAACATTATATGAGCGAAAATTGCAACCACGATTGCGCGTCCTGCTCTCAAAACTGCGGGGAGCGGACGGAAATACAAAAATTTAAACCCCACCCCAAAAGCCGCATAAAACACGTCATAGGCGTATTAAGCGGCAAAGGCGGCGTAGGCAAAAGCTTGGTAAGCGGGCTTTTGGCTTCCGCCTTGGCAAAAAAAGGCTTTAAATGCGGTGTTTTGGACGCCGACATTACCGGCCCCTCCATACCAAAAATATTCGGTATAAAAGAAAAAGCCGGCGCTTCCGCCGACGGCGACGGCATTTTGCCGGTTGAAGCCGCCAATGGGATAAAGGTAATGTCCTTAAATTTACTGCTTGAGCACGAAAACGACCCCGTAATTTGGCGCGGAGCATTAATCACTTCCGCGGTTGGGCAGTTTTGGACGGACGTAATTTGGGGCGATTTGGATTATCTTTTTATTGATATGCCGCCAGGCACGGGCGATGTTACGATGACGGTATTCCAATCTATACCGATAGACGGAATAATTATAGTAACTTCCCCTCAACAGCTTGTAGGAATGATAGTTGACAAAGCCGTAAAAATGGCCGGAAAGATGGATATTAAAGTGCTTGGACTTGTGGAAAATATGAGCTACTTAAAATGCCCCGACTGCGGCAAGGAAATTGAACTGTTCGGCAAAAGCCGCCTTTACGAAACCGCGGGCGAGTTTAATATTTCCCCGGCGATAAAAATACCGCTTGATCCCGCAGTCGCCAAAGCCTGCGACGAAGGCAGAGTTTTTGACGTTGAAGAACCCGCTTTGGAAGCTTTGATAAACAAAATATCTTAAGGCAACGAGCGGTTTGAAAAGTTTTACGGACGGGCTTTTGCGCCCGTCCGTTTTTGTTTAAAACAAATGCGCATTTTCAAAGAATATCAATTTAATTTGGATTTAAAATTCTTAAAAGCCGCGCTGCCCGTTACAAGGCAAATAAACAGAAGTATCGCGCAATATTGCCAAAAATAAGCCAAATCGCCGCCCTTAAGCATTATCCCGCGGAAATTGACTACGCAGTACATCATCGGGTTAAGATAGCAAAGCCAACGGAAACTTTCCGGGATATTCGCTACGGGGAAGAAAACCCCCGATAAAAGTATCGCAGGCATTAAAAACAGTACGCTGCCCATCATAGCTTGCTGCTGGGTTTTGGCTACCGTGGAAAGCAGCGTAGCCACGCCCAAAGCGGAAGTTATAAGCAAAGAACCCGTTATAAAAATCTGCCACAGGCTCCCCCTGAAAGGCACGCCGAAAAACATTACTCCTATAAAAAATATGGCAAATATTATCACTAAACCTATTATAAAATAAGGCAGGGTTTTGCCCAAAAGTATTTCCGACGCGCTCGCCGGGGAAGCTATCAGTTTTTCCATAGTGCCCATTTCCTTTTCTTTGGTTATGGCCATACTGCACACCACCAACATAACCAAAAAAGTGGACATAACCATTAAAGCGGGAATCATAAAATCCGTCGTATCCATATAATGGTTGAACATTACTCTGGTATCCAATTCTATAAATCCGGCGGATAAATTATAGCCTTTTGATGCAGCCGCCGCGGCCACTATCTGCTTTACGTAACCGTCAACCTGCTGAGCGCGCTGGGCGTTAATGGCATTTACCAAAAGTTGTATCGGCGCACCGTGTTCCAATGCGTACTCAAACCCCTCTTTGGGGGCAACAAGCACAGCTTCGGCTTTATTGTCCAAAAGCAAAGCGGAAGGGTCTTCCACTTGCGCGCCGTTTACCCCCTCAACTTTTTTAAACCAACCTGAAGCCAAAGCGTGTTCCGTTATCAGGCGCGCGGTGGGGCTTGGTTTCGAAACTACCAAAAATTCTATATTTTTAACTTCGCTCGTCAGGGCAAGGCCGAACATTACCGTTTGCACCACGGGGATAAAAAATATAGCCACAATCATTTTGGGATCGCGCGCTATCTGTATAAATTCTTTTTTGACGAAACCCGCCAAAGTTCTTAATCTTATTTTCATGGTTCGACATCCGTTTTAAATTTGAGTACGGCCAAAATAATCATAACCGCCGCAAAAATCATTATGCAGGAAAAAGCCATACCGAGCGCGCCGAAGCCCGCGTCGCTCAAAAATAAACTCCGGCTTATCTGCAAGAACCACCTTTGCGGGAATATCACAGTAAAATATCTGAAGAAAACCGGCATATTTTCTATCGGGAAGATAAACCCCGAAAAAATGAAAGACGGCAAAAGCCCCACGGCGAAAGCAAATTGTATCGCGCTTTGCTGCGCCCGCGTAGCAACGGATATCAAAAGGCCCAAGGCCAAAGCCCCGGTTATATAAACGGCGCAGGCGAACATATACAAAACGAAACTACCCGCAAAAGGTATTTTAAAGGCCAATATGGCAAGTACGAACACCAACAAAATATCAAAGAAAGTCAGCAAAAAATACGGCGTCAGCTTGCCCAAAACTATTTCCGCCGGGCGAACAGGCGTAGAAAGCAAAAGCTCCATAGAGCCGTTTTCCCATTCTTTGGCCACCGTAAGCGCGGTAAGAACTATCGACAAAAAGCCTATAATTACCGTATTTAAGGCAGGCACTATAAACCAACGGCTGTTAAGTTCAGGGTTAAACAAAAAGCGGGTGCGGATATTGCCGGACAAAGCCATACCTTCGGCGACTTCGGGCGAGGCCTCCTTATTTGCTTTGGCAAAAACCCGGTTGGACTTCTGCACCGCTCCGCCCATATAGTTGAGCATTATTGAAGCGCGGGTATTGTCGCTCCCGTCGATTAAAAGCTGAGCTTGGCCCGGATTGCTTAAATCCCTGCGGGAAACATCTCTCCCAAATCCCTTTTTGATAAATAAAACGCCCGCGCTGTCGTTTTTGTGTACGGCGTCTTCGGCTTCCAGCTGGCCGTGCAGCGGAAGCAAATCAAAATAGCCGGAAGATGATATCTCCTGCAAAAAACGCCTTGAAACGGGGGTTTGGTCATTGTCGCGCACTTTCAGCGGCATATGTTTATAATCCAAGTCTATTATAAACCCGAACAGATAGACGAAAATTAAAGGCAATATAAGCGCAACGGCAAGGGTAAAAGGATCCCTCATAATATGCTTATATTCCTTTACGGCTATCGAATAAACGCGTTTAAAATTCATTTTTCGCCCCCGTTTAAATTCCCGCCAGTCTTTAAAGCTTTTAAGAAAACATCGTCCAAAGTAGGTTCTATTTCTTTATAGTCAAAGTTCTCTTTGTTTCCGTCGGCAAATTTTTTGAAATTTTCAAAATTATCCGGGGAAACCCTCAAATTTGAGCCGAAGACCGCGCTCATCCCTATATTAAGCGCGTCAAATTCCGCCTTTACCACAGGCAAGATATCGGGCTTAAGCATAGTAAGTTCAAGCGGTTTCTGCTTAAAGAAAGTCTTTTTAAGCCCCTCGGGCGTATCAAAAGCTATTATTCGCCCCTTTTCCATAAGCACTATGCGGTTGCAATATTCCGCTTCGTCCATATAATGCGTAGTGACGAAAACCGTTTTCCCGCCGGCGGCAAGCTTTTGTATAAGCCGCCAAAAATCCCGCCGCGCCGCAGGGGAAGTGCCTGCCGTAGGTTCGTCCAAAAAAATAAGATCGGGATTATGCAAAAGAGCGGCGCAAAGGGCTATTATCTGCTTGACTCCGCCGGAAAGGTTTTTTACCGCGCCGGGGATATTATGCTCCATACCGATAAATTTAAAAAGCTCTCCGGAGCGTTTTTCTATGTCCTCTTCGCGCATATTGTACAAACTGCCGGCAAACGACATATTTTCCTTAACGGTTAAATCCGGATAAAGCATAAATTTCTGCGACATATACCCTATATGCGGCTTAAGCACCGCCGTGGAAACGGAAATGTCCCGCCCGTTTACCAACACCTGCCCCGAAGTCGGGTTCAAAATGCCGCATATGGTGCGTATGGTTGTAGTCTTGCCCGCCCCGTTAGCACCCAAGAAGCCGAATATTTCCCCCCTTTTTATGGAAAAGGATATCCCGTCCACGGCTTTAAATTTGCCAAAGGCCACGGTAAGATTTTTAACTTCTATAATATTATTTGTCGTCATGTAAAAATATATCCGCAAAATTATTTACTTTAAACTCTTTCATAAGTTCTTCCGGCGCACCGGCGGCCAAAAGCCGGCCCTTTTCCAGTATGTGCACTTTATAACAACGCTGAGCCTCGTCCATATAAGAAGTATTGACGATAACCGTCATATCATCCCCTGCATATTTATAAACTAAATCCCACAGCTGCTGACGGCTGACGGGGTCAACGCCGATTGTAGGCTCGTCAAGCAAAAGCAAATGCGGCCTGTTTAAAAGCACGCACATAAGCCCAAGTTTTTTATACATACCGCCGGAAAGCTTACCCGCCGGCCTTGCCTTAAAAGGAGCCATACCCGTGGCGTTGAAAAGTTCTTCCGCGCGAGGCTCAAAATCCTTTTGCTTTATAGAGTATAAATCCCGGAAAAACTCCAAATGTTCTTGGCAGCTTAAATCGGGATAGAGGCTGGGCTCCTGCGGGAAATATCCCAAAACGCTTTTTGCCTGAGCGGCGGAAATTGTTTTATCTTCCCGGCAATATTTAATAAGACCGCTTTCCGGGTGCAAAAGCCCGGCCGCGATACGCATAAGCGTCGTCTTGCCCGCGCCGTTAGGGCCAATTACGCCGTGCACTTTTCCCGCTTCAAAAATGCTGCTTACGCCGTCAAGCGCTAGTGTAGGGCCCATATGTTTGGTTATTTTTTCCGTTATAACGGATAAGGCTTGCATAGTTTCTCCTAAAAAGTTACCTCAAGCGTCATACCGGGTTTAAGCGTTAGATTTTCGTCATTTTCAAAACGAGTTTTAATACCGTAAACCAAACGCTCTCTTTCTTTACGGGTTTGCACGTTTTTGGGCGTAAATTCGGCTTCATCGTTTACAACGAGAATCACACCTTTAAAGTTCTTGCCTGTTTCAGGCAAATAACCGCTTACTTCCATACCCGGCTTCAAGGAAGCCAGTTTGTCGTGTTCCACATAAACCCAGGCGTCTATTTTGGACAGATCCGCTACCGTAAACACCTTGCGCCCGGCCGCGGCAAATTCCCCCGGTTCATAATATCTGTAAAGCACTTTGCCTTCGATGGGGGAAGTTATTTTGCACCAACTTTTATAAAGAGCGGCATTATCGTAATTGCTTTTTTTAAGGTCGTAATTTTCCTTTGAGCCCGCCGTAGTTTTAAGCAGCTGTTCGGCGCGTTTAAACTCCTTGGCGGCAATATCTTCCTTAATGGAAATTTCGCGGCAGTCAAATTCCGCAAGTAGCTGACCTTTGGTTATCTTATCCCCCTCTTCCGCGAAAACGCTTTTAACGGTGTCGCCGATGCGGGCGGGCAAATCTATCTCCACCGCTTCCATAACCCCGCTGTAATTAAATTCTCCCTTTCTGAAAAACGAAAGGCTGACTGTCACCAAAACAAGTAAAATCAATATCGCTGCAAAAATAATCTTTTTCATTATTTACCTCCGCCCAAATTATCCATTACCGCAAGGCGGTTAAGGCGTTCCACATAAATATCTGCCAAAGCTATACGGCTTTCCAAAAGCGCAAGATTGGCGTTATCAACTTCCAAAAACGTTACCGAACCGGCTTTATAGGCCTGATAAGTCAAAGAGGCCGTTTTTGCGCTGGCTTTTACCATATCGTCCGTAAGGGCCTCCTGTACGGCAAGTGAGCGGAGCAAGCTCTTTGAAGAATAAAACAGCGTTGAAAGGCTTTCTTCCATATTTTGCTTTTCATACAAAGCGGCCTGCGCCTGTTTTTGGTTGGCTTTGGCCTCCTTCCTGCTTTTTCCGCCTTCAAACAGAGGCAAACGCAAAGAGGCGCCCGCCCGCCCGTTGATTACACTTTCGTGTATCGGCCCGTTGGGATATTCCGCGTAAGCCCCGGCGTTTAAAGCCACCGTAGGGTATAAAGAAGATTGCAGAGATTTTGCCAAGTTATCATAGTAAGAGGCCATATCTTCCGCCGCGGCAAGAGGCGGCAAATCTTTGTCAAAATCATTAGCGGAAGCAAAAGAAAGCGAAGCCAATGTATCTTTAAGCGGATCGGCTTTGATTATTGCGCTTGGGGCGTTTTCCCCCTTGGCGGGCTTTATACGCCAATCCAAAGGATAGGAAGCGTCTATGCCGTAATCATCGCCCGTAAGGCTGAAAAGCTGCCTTAAATGCGCGCCTAAAGCGCCGCGGGCGGAAGCTATATTTATTTCCGCGCGCAGCTTCTGCTTTTGGGCCATATAAACGTCTATATTGCTCTTGGCCCCGGCTTTGAAGGCAGCGCTTACGTCGGAAAGCTGTTTTTGCGCCACTTTTAATTGTTCGTCCATAAAATACATTCTTTCCAAATCCTGCTGTACGGTAAAGTAAGCGCGGCGGACATCCAAGAGGACGGTCTTTTGGGTGAACTCAAAATCTTTTTCCTTAGCCAAATAAGCAAAATACGCCCCTTTTTTAATTCCGCTCCTGCCGCCTGCGTCAAACAAGATATAATTAAGAGTGGGCCCGGCGGAATAACTCCAATTATCCCCGTATTCCATTTTAACTGGGCCGAGTTCCAATTCCGGCACTTGGGAAACCCACGCGCCTTTGGCTTCCAAAGCCAAAGACGGATATAAAGAAGCTCCGCTGCTCTCGTAATTTAGCAAGGCGGCTTCCTTAAGGCTTTGTTTCCGTTTGACTTCGGGGGAGAACTCCAAAGCCGAAGCCTCGCAAGTTTTAAGCGAAATTTCTTTTATCTCCGCCGCCGTCAAAGAAGACAGCGGAAAAAGAAATGCGATAAACAATAAGTATTTTTTCATTATTTTTCCTTAAATATACTATTAACAAGCAAATCAATGCGTGCGGGGGCGTTTTCTTCAACCATAACAGTTAAAGCTGATGCTTTTAATTTTCCCGGCAGGCCTACGTTAAGCCTGGACACAAGCCCCAAAAGTATTTGCGGTACGGCTGCCGGCGGCATAATAATCAAGAATGCGTCCAATGCGCTTGGCGCCGCAAGAGCCCCGCACTTTTGAGCCCGCAGAAGCTCCCCGAACAGAATTTCCACGTGCTTGGTAAAGTTCTTCACTATAAATTTGAAAGTTTTTTTGTTTCCTGAAAAGACATCCCCCCCCAAAGATGAAAGAAGCACCCTGTTTTCTTTTATAAATTCCTGTATATTTATAAGTATGGCGCGTACGTTTTGCTTTGGGGAAGCCGACGGAGAAACTTTTATTTTTATATTCTCAATCATTTTTGAATATATGCTTTCAAGCACGGCCATATCAAAGTTTTCTTTGGTGGAAAAATAGTAATGAAACATCCCCAAGTTGACTTTGCTCTTGGCGCAAACCTGCCTTACGGTAAAACCGTTTAAGCCTTTGGCTTTGGCAAGCGCCGCGCCCGCTTTAAGCATTTTGACGTCGCTGCCGGTAGGATTCCTGCCCATAAAAACCTCCGTTAAGATATGTGTCCATACAATTATTATGCAACTGTGTAATAATTTGTCAAGTGTATAATTATTTACCGACGTATAAACACAATTTTAATATAATTTTATATTATCAAATATATAATTATCACACATATAAAAACAGAAATTAATCAGTAAAAACTCTTCTGTAGCAAAAAACTTTTTATTTAATAAAAAACCCCGCCTCAGCCGAAGCCAAAGCGGGGCGGTTAGTTGAGAGAAATAAACCCTCAATTTAAAGTTAAGTTTAACTGCACACATAGTTTTTAACCGAGCATGTGCACAGATTAGCCGAGTTTGTAGAAACTGTACCGGAAATAGTCTCAGCGAAGAGACAGCCTTTTGTCTTATCGCAAGAACAAACGGAACCGTCAGCATTGCTTTGGGTTATACCATAATAAGAACATTGAGCGGATTTAGTTCCCCCTCCTGTAAGGACATTAAAGCAAGTTGTCTGGCATGTCTGTGAAGGGACTTTTTGAGTCGTAGTCACTATGCTCGATATTTTCTTGGTTTGTTTTGCCACACAGCTACCCGAACATAGTATTTGTCCGTTAGGACAATTACAGGAAATTTTAGAAAAGGACCACCCATTCCCGCTTGGAGTGCAACTTCCATAATATCCACATATCAGCCCGTTTTCAGTCCTAGTGAAAACAGGAGGGTTTGACCCAGTGACATAAGTATACCCGGCAGGAAGTGTGCAATCTGCGCATGATTTCCCATACTCCGACCACTTTTTATCAGAACAGCATGTTCTTGTGTACGTGCGGTAACTGCACTCATCGGGCTCATTCGCAACATATTTATCCTGCGTGCTCCCTACGCTGCTGCAGCTTTCGGCATAGCTTAAACTTACGCAGGCAAAAAGACAAAATACAGCAAAAAATACATTTCTAACCGTTTTATTGTTTGACATCTTTTTTCCCTCCTTTAGAGTTAATCTGCCCGCTTAAACTAACCTAAGCTAAAACATAGATATATCATACTTGGCAGGCCGAGTTATGAGCTAAATTTATCAAAAAAAAAAACAAGTCAACTGTTTTATGTTTTTAGCAAAACGCTCCGACGTACAACACGACAGAAAAGGAAAGCAAAAAGAAATATTGCAAGAAGAATAAATGGATAGATAAAATTGTAGGTCAGGCTCCGCCTGACGTTAAAAAGTATTTCTATTTGTCAAGTAAAACCTGCCCTACTTTAAATGAGTGTTTGCGTGAACTTTCAGCGTGAGCAAATGGAACCGGCGTGATTTTTTAGTTTTAAGATGTGTTTTGACTTTATTACGAGCGCGCAACTTAGACCGAGTAAAAGCAGTGCGAGTATTTAAGCGGCGTTGACTTTCGGATTTGAGCGGTGTTTGCGGTTTGTTCTAAGCGCGGTGTACTTGCAGCTATGCGAGCGGAGCGAGCGAGGTACCCAAGCGAAGAAAAACCGCAAAAACAGCCAAATACGGAAGTTTGCTAGCCATAAGAACCTAATATCACGCGAGGAAAGAACCTCAATTTACCCAAATATGGAAAAGTGCTAGCCGCGAGAATTTAGCAACAGGCGAGATACCCCAAAAACAAAGCCCCCGGCAAAAGCCGGGGGCTAAAACCATTAACCTTTATAAGACTCCCTCGCCTTATAATGGTTGTGCAGCAGCTTATGCGCTTTGGGGCCTAAAGGCTCGCCAAGGAACTCCTCGTAAATCTTCTGCACCGCCGGATTGGCGTGTGAACAGCGGATTTGCATAGAAGAATCCTCATCATAAAGCCCTTTGGCGCGCGCCTTTCTGAGCTCGTTGGTAACTCCGTAAGGCTGACCGCCGCCGGCTACGCAGCCGCCCTCGCAGGCCATAACCTCTATGAAGTGATACGGAGGTTCTTTGCCCTCGGCTTTGGCTTTCTTGATTTTGGCGAGCACCTCTCCGACATTGGCCAAGCCGTGCGCTATGGCTACTTTCACTTTAGTGCCGTCAACGTCGATTTCAGCTTCCTTAATGCCTTTAAGGCCGCGGACTTCTTTAAAGTTAATATCGGCCGCTTCCCTGCCGGTTATAAGATAGTGAGCCGTCCTCAAAGCGGCTTCCATAACGCCGCCCGTCGCGCCGAATATCGTTCCCGCGCCGCTGTAATCGGCCAAAATGTCATCACCTTTGCGTTCTTCGATTTCCTTAAAGTTGACGCCGGATTGTTTCAGCATTCTGGCAAGTTCGCGCGTGGTGATTGAAACGTCAATATCCTGATAGCCGGAAGAGAACATATCGTCGCTTCTGGTAATTTCGTACTTTTTGGCCGTGCAAGGCATAATCGAAACCATAAAAATATCTTTAGGGTCTATATTATGCTTTTGGGCGTAATAAGTTTTGGATAAAGCGCCCATCATTTCCTGCGGGGATTTCGCGCTGGAGAAGTTTTCAATAATATCGCCGTGATATTTCTCCATATAGTCGACCCACGCCGGGCAGCAGCTGGTTATCAACGGCAAAGTACCGCCGTGAGTAAGACGGTGCTTAAATTCGGAAGCTTCTTCCATAATGGTAACGTCAGCGGCGGTATTGGTGTCAAAGACGGCTTTAAAGCCGAGTTCGTACAAAGCCGCATTCAATTTGCCGGTAAGATTTGCGCCGACGGGGAAACCGAAAGCCTCCCCTATCGCGACGCGTACGGCGGGAGCTATTTGGACTACGCAATATTTCTTTTCGTCCATAAGCGCGTTCCATACTTTTTGGGTATCGTCGTGTTCAACAATCGCGCCGACGGGGCAATGAGCGGAGCACTGCCCGCATTTTACGCAGGGCGACTGCTGCAAATCAATTTCGCCTGCGGGCGAAAGTTCTGTTTTTATACCGCGTTTCAAAAAGGCCAAAGCCCATACGTTCTGCACTTTCTGGCAGACTTGTACGCAGCGTCCGCATAAAACGCATTTGGCGGTATCTATCGTTATAGTGCCGGTTGAATCGTCTTTTTTATGCGGTTGGCGATTAACTATACTGGGGAAAGCGTCTTCCCTTATGCCGAACTCGGCGCAAAGCCTTTGAAGTTCGCAGTCTTGGTTCCTGGCGCAGAGCAGACAGTCTTTAGGATGGTTGGACATAATCAGTTCCAATACGGTACGCCTGATATTTACAAGCTCGGCGTCGTGGGTTGTTATTTCCATACCTTCCGTAATTTCGGTAGTGCAGGCGCGCGGCATTTTAGCCATACCTTTCACTTTTACAATGCAAAGGCCGCAGCCGCCCGTGGCTTCCAAATCCTCGTGTTTGCACAGCGTAGGGATTTTTACTTTGGCCAGTTTGGCCGCTTCCAAAATTGATGTTCCTTCTTTAACCTCTACCGGTTTGCCGTTAATTTTAGCTTTAATCATATTATTATCCTTTCTTAACCGCATTGAATTTACATACGTTGAAGCACTGACCGCATTTTATACACTTCTTGGGGTCAATGGCGTGTTTGCTTCTGGGTTCGCCGCTGATTGCGCCTACGGGGCACGCACGTTTGCACGCTCCGCAGCCGATACAGCCCGAACCTATCGCATAAGAAACAAGCTGCGTACACTTGCCGGTAGGACAGCGTTTATCCTTAATGTGGGCTTCGTATTCGTCCCTGAAAAACTTAATGGTTGAAAGAACCGGGTTAGGAGCGGTCTGCCCCAAAGCGCAGAGAGAAGCCTTCTGCATAGCTTTGGCGATTTGCTCCAATTTGTCCAAGTCGCTTTCTTTTGCGGTGCCGTTTGTGATTTTGTTTAAAATACTGAGCAGCTGATAACCGCCTATTCTGCAAGGGGCGCATTTGCCGCAGGATTCGTCAACGCAAAATTCCAAATAGAACTTGGCGATATCGACCATACAGTCCGTTTCGTCCATAACGATTAAACCGCCCGAACCCATAATGGAACCTATTTCCTGCAAGGATTCGTAAGTTATCGGCATATCAAAATGTTTAGGATCGATAACGCCGCCGGAGGGCCCGCCGGTCTGTACGGCTTTGACTTCGTCGCCTTTTAAAGGCCCGCCGCCGATATCGTAGACGACTTCCCTTATCGTAATGCCCATAGGCACTTCAATAAGGCCGGTGTTTTTGGCCTTGCCGGTCATAGCGAAAACTTTTGTACCGGTAGATTTGCCCGAACCCATAGAAGAGTACCACTTGCCGCCTTTGGTCATAATATAAGGGACATTCGCCAAGGTTTCGACGTTATTGATTGCCGTAGGCTTACCCCACAAACCTTTAGTCGCCGGGAAAGGCGGTTTGGGACGTGGCGTACCGCGGTTGCCTTCAATGGAGGCTATCAAAGCGGTTTCCTCGCCGCAGACGAAAGCGCCCGCACCGTAACGGATTTCCAAATCATAATCAAAACCCGAACCTAAAATGTTTTTGCCCAAAAGGCCGGTTTTATAGCAGGCGTCAATGGCTTTTTGCACGCGTTCAATAGCCAAAGGATATTCGGCGCGGATATAAAACAAACCTCTGCTTGCGCCTATCGCGAAACCGGCTATTATCATACCTTCAACTACGGAATGGGGATTGCCTTCCAAAAGGGATCTGTCCATATAAGCGCCGGGATCGCCTTCGTCGCCGTTACAGATCATAAATTTTTGGTCGCTTTGCGGTTTTCTGGTTAAATCCCATTTAAGCCAAACGGGGAAGCCCCCGCCGCCGCGGCCTCTTAAACCGCTTTCCTTCATTTCAGATATTACGGCTTCGGGGCCTTTTTCAAGAGCGATTTTTAAGCCGAAGTATCCGCCGTGACCGATATATTCGTTGATATCTTCCGGGTTGATTTTGCCGCAGTCGGCCAAAAGTATGCGGTGCTGCTTTTTATAAAAAGGAATATCTTTTAAAGTCTTGCAATGCTCGCCGTCTACTGGATTGACGTATAAAAGCCTTTCGACGACCTCGCCCTTAAGTACGGTTCTTTCCACGATTTCTTCCACATCTTCGGGTTTTACTTTTGTGTAAAAAATATCGCCGACGCTTACCAAAGGCCCCTGCGCGCAAAAACCCTGACAGCCGCTTTTGGAAATATAGGTGCTCTTTTCACGGCAAGAATCGGTTATTTCCACGCAATAGTCAAGGCCGCGTTTTTTATATTCTTCCTGAAAAGCCTTATATACCGCCATAGAACCGCCGGCTATACAGCCTGTACCGCCGCAGACCACTATTCTGTTGCTTATTTTGGAATACTGTTTTTTAAATTTTTCGTTGATATCGGTTACGAGATTATTCATGTGCAGCCTCCGGATTTTCCGCCGAAGCGAGAATGCCTTTTATCTGAGACGGCTTTACCTGACCGTAAATTTTGCCGTTAATGGAAATTACAGGCGAAAGCCCGCAGCAGCCTATGCACCTCAGCCCGGCTACGGAGTATTTGCCGTCCGGGGAGCTTTCCCCTTCTTTAACGCCGGTGCATTTTTCAATTTCCTTAAGAAGTTCCGGCGCACCTTTTAAGTAGCAAGCCGTACCCGTGCAGACCGCAATCTGACACTTGGCCGGAGGATTAAGTTTAAAGAAATGATAAAAAGTAAGGACTTCATATATCTTAGCCAACGGTATTCCCGTTTGCTTTGATATTTCCATAGCGGTTTCCCGCGGTACATAGCCCAACTTGTCCTGCACTGAATGCAGCATCATTACGAGGCTGCCCTCAACATCCTTCCACTTATTTATTATCGCGCTTAATTCAGCGGCGGCGGTTGTTTGTTGCGCCATTTTGTAAGTCTCCTCAGTTTAGTTTAATTGCAAAACAAATTACGTCTTACATCTCTTCCTTCTGCGTTATTACCACCGGTATAGGTATTTCGCCCAAAACGGTGTTAAAGTACATAGTTCCTTTTATTTTATACTTTACGGATACGCTGTTTGTCGTTACCAACCCGATAAGATTTTTACCTACTTTTACAAAAGGTATATTAAGCGTCGCCTTAGCCATCTCCGTAGAAGAGGGAGCTATTTCATACGCGCCGAAAGAAATATTGCTGACTTCGTTATCGGCTATATAAAGCACACCCGTAAAACGGTTTAATTTGGCTTCCTGCGTTTTGCTTGTGTTTGTTATCGCCACTTTTACGTCCAAATTTATGTCCGTAAGAGAAAAATCGCTGACTTCGGCCGAAGCGATTTCGTAACGGCAGTTTACCGCCTGCTGCATAGATTGAACGGTACTGCACGCGGCAAAGCAAAGCAGCGCGCTTAGAAGCATTAAAAGTTTTTTCATTGGATAACTCCTGAATATAATTCTATAATGTAAATAGAGGAATATAAGTCCATATTATAATAAAACATATAAAAACGCAAATCTTACCGAGGTAAATTATGGAAAATTTCAAAAACCGCATACTTGAAGTTTTTACAAAATATATACAGATAGAATCCGGCAGCGATGAAAATTCTCAAACATCTCCCTCCACCAAAGGTCAGCTTGAATTGGCGAAAGTCCTTAAAGAAGATTTACAAAAATTAGGTCTTAAAGATATCAACTTAAGCGAATACGGTTATCTTACGGCGACTTTGCCCTCCAACATTGAGCGCAAAGTTCCCGTAATAGGTTTTTTGGCCCATATGGATACTTATCCGGGCGGAACCGCCGGGCGTACGGTAAAACCGATAGTCCATAAAAATTACCAAGGCGGAGATATTGTTGTAAGCAAAGAACATAATGTGATAATTTCCCCCAAAACTTCCCCGGCTTTAAATAAATGTATAGGGCACGATATCGTAACCGCCTCGGGCGACACTCTTTTGGGCGCGGACGATAAAGCCGGCATAACCATAATAATGATAATGCTGGAGCATCTGGCTGCAAATCCGCAAATAAAACACGGAGAAATTAAAATAGCCTTTACTCCCGACGAAGAAATCGCCCAAGGAACAAAACATTTTGACGTAAAAGCTTTCGGCGCGGACTTCGCTTATACTTTGGACGGCGAATGCGGCGACGGCATCACTTGTGAAAATTTTAACGCCGCGGCCATAACAATAAAAGTGAAAGGAGTGCAGGCTCACCCTGGCAACGCAAAAGACATTATGCAAAATCCCGTCAGAATTATTGCCGATATTTGCGCCTCTTGGCCGGAAAACAAACTGCCGGAAACCACCTGCGGCAGGGAAGGTTTTATTTGCTTTATAGGCGCGAGCGCCGATTTTGAAAAGGGCGTTTTAAACGCTATGGCAAGAGATTTCGACGAAGCTTTATTGCAAAGCCATTTGGCTTTGCTTGAAGCGATAATAAAAGAAAAACGCTTAAAATATCCGGGCAGCGTCATAGATTTTGAAGTTTCATATCCTTATAAAAATATGAAGCCAATAGTCGAGAAACATCCGCAAATTCTAAAATTAGCCAAAGAAGCTTTTGAAGAATGCGGGCTTAACGCCGAAAGTCAACCGATACGCGGCGGTACGGACGGAGCGAATCTTTCCTATATGGGCCTGCCTACGCCGAATATAGATGCAGGATACGGCACTCCGCACGGTCCTTTCGAGTGGACAAGTTTGGATATGATGGATAAAATCGTCCGCGCCATAGCCAAAATCGCGGAAAACAACGCAAAATAATTTTTATTTTACGTTAATTAAAAATCGCTTAAAAATCCCCGTTGACGCGGGGATTTTTTACAGGACAAAAATTGCGTATAAATTACGCGAAAATGTTTTTATTATTAAGGATTTTCATTACCCCGGTTATCCGGGTCGGGATATTCGTGGATTACGGGTTTTATTCGTCCGTAGTTGGCAGTGTCTTCGTCTTCCTTGTTAAAGCGGCGGAGAGCCTCCCTCCTGTCTAAATGGCCCAGTGCGCTGGTTTCTTCAAAGGTATCGTCATCACCCGGGTTTATAGTTATTTCTTTGACGTCCTTAAAAAGCGCCGCCAAATCGTCCCGTTCTTCTTCAACCGTCTTTTTATGTTCTGGTTCGGGCGGATTTTCAGCCATAAGATTATAAGCTTTAAGCGTCTTATAGCTCAAAGTCAAAATAAGCAAAAATATATTAAAACCGAACAAAACCGAGTATGACGCAAAACAGGCAAAAACCGTCAAACTTACAGCCGTACGCAGTCCGAAAGGCCCCAGTTCCGCCAACATAACCGCCGTTTTTATATTTGAAGGCATATCCGCACCCAAAGAAAGGTTAAGCCTTTTCAAAAAAGAAAAAGCCTCCCAATTAAACCAAAGCGTAAACGCGGTTAAAACGCCAAGCGCGGCAAAAACCAAAAAAGCCGTTATAATCCCAGAAAGCAAAAACAGCAAAGCGCATTTAAGCAAATGCTTCCTTACCAGATGATAGCTGGCCCGGAAAGATTCAAAAACGGTTTTATCCTCCAATATAATTTTCCACGGGTGAAAAATTATATAAGGAAAGAAGCAAACATATACGGCAGAGACAAGCAGGAAGTACCAGTCTTTAAAATTTTCCCGCAGATATGCGCCGGGCGAAAATAAAAAATAAGTAGCCGCACCTATTAATAAAGCGGACGAGGAAAGAGCTATTATCCTCTTTAAAGCAACTACTATCGCGCCCAAAACATCCTGCGCGGCCCCGTTTACGCCGTCTTGCATAACTTTTACGGCACTGCAAGCCAAAATATAATTTACGGCGACGCAAAACAGCGTAGCGGCCGAAGAAACACAAAGAAACAACTGCGTTCCCGCGCTTTTTTGGAAAGACAAAAACATCAATGCCGAAAAGGAATCAAATAAAACGAATAAAGCCCACAATTTTAAGGAAGCCAAAGCTGTATAAGGTACCAATTTAAGACATTTGGCGGCTAAAGCTTTTAGCGACAGATTTTCTTTCAACACATTGACGTATGGCATTTTTTCTCCCTACAAGTAGATTATAGCAATAAATTTAGTAGAATTATTCTATGAAAAACACAAAAAACACGGCCAAAACGCTGACGGAAAATATGATAAATTCCGCAATGGCGGTATCTTGCGCGAGAAGGGATTACTTCCCCGACAAGCAAGCTCTGCTTAACGCTTTTACATTTTTTAAAGACGCTTTGTTTTTGTACACTCTTAATCCCAAACTTGAAAGCAAAAACTGCGGCATTAACGATTTTGAAAAAAGACTCAAAAAAAACCTTAAAATTCTTGAACGGGAAATAAAACATTATCTGTGTTTTTCTTCGGCGGAAAAACCGGCAAACGCCGCAAAACAAGCTGCGGAAATAACTCAAAAATTTGAACAGGCTCTGCCAAAGCTTCAGGCATTGGCTTTAAGCGACGTCGAAGCCGCTTATAACGGAGATCCCGCCGCAAAAAATTATTACGAAGTAATGCTCTGCTACCCCGGCCTTTTGGCCGTAACTTTGCAGAGAATGGCGCATTTCCTTTATGAAAACGATTTGCAGCTTACGGCCCGCATAATAACCGAACACGCCCACAGTCTTACCGGCATAGACATACATCCCGGAGCGAAAATCGGGCGAGGATTTTTTATAGACCACGGCACCGGCGTCGTGATAGGCGAAACCACCGAAATAGGCGACAACGTAAAAATATATCAAGGCGTTACGCTGGGCGCAAAAAGTTTTCCCAAAGACGAAAACGGCCACGCAAAAAAAGGCCTTAAAAGGCACCCTACGGTCGGCGACGGCGTAACGATATACGCCGGCGCGGCGATACTGGGGCCGGTAAAGATAGCCTCCGGCACGGTTGTAGCCGCAAACACCTGGATAACGGAAGATATTAAATAAAAATGATTCGTAACATACTTTTAGTGCTTACAGTTTTTTGCCTGATTTACGCTGGTTGTTCAAATATGACAAAAAATAAAAAAGAGTTTTTAGCATCTATAGACTCACACGAAATACTCCCCGCAGAAGCATTTTTAAACGGCGAAGATCTTTATATAAAATACATATACCAAAATACGGACGTTTATCTTAAAGCGGTTCTTCCGAAAAACCTGCAAACCTCTTTGGATAATTACGCCCGTGCGCAGCTTTCCGCCGCCAAAGAAATAAAAAATCCTTCTGCCGAAATGCAGCGGGTCGTTTACGTAGCAGATGGATTTCAAAGCATAATAAAAGAATTGTTTAAGATGATTTTGCCCAAGGGTGACGGTACCGGCGTAATAATCATAGTGCAAGGCTTTGAAGGCGCGCTTTACAGAGATAAAAACGGCAAGCCGGATTTTAAACTCCTAACGGAAATGCCGGAAGACATTGAAATCACCGGCAGAATAAACGAAAGCCAATTTACACAGATGTTTCTGGACGCATTAAAAAAAGATTCCCGCCTGGCCGGGATATCTCAGACAAAATTTCTGCTGCCGACGCAAAGCAAAAGCACCGAACCGTATATATATCTGGATTTGGAAAAGAATTTAGTCGTAACGCTTACCTTGCCGGAATACTTTGAACTTAAAAAACAAATGTCTGAGCTGGGATTTTCAACCTCGTTTATATATTCTTTCCTGATAAAAAGCCATATCTTCGGCATAATCAAAGCGCCTTTTACTTCGGTGTTCAGATTGCTTTCTTTGGGCAAGAACTCCCTTTACAGCGCTATGGTTCCGCCGGCGACGGATATCGAAGGTCAAATCCCCCCCGTCAACGAAAACGCCCAAGGTATGGACTTAAAGGATTTTAACGATTTCCTTAATAAAACAATCTCAAAAGAAGTTTACAAAGGCAGCGCGCAGCTGCTTATCAACGGGGAAGAATTTTATCCGCATTTTTTGGTAAACGCAAATAAAGCTCAACACTCCATATTTATAAGGCTTTATATATTTACTACGGATATGTACGCGCTTTCCATAGCGGATATGCTAAAACGCAAATCCAACGAGGGAACGCAGGTAAGAGTTATGATAGACGAGCTTAACTCCCTTTTAAACAACAAAAAAACGCCGGCTTACTATTCCAAAGATTATATTATGCCGCAAAGCATAGCCTCCTACTTAAAAAAAGGTTCAAAGGTTAAAGTAAGGAAAAGGCTTAACACTTGGGCTACTTTCGACCACAGCAAAGTAATCATTATTGACAGAGATTTGGCCTATACGGGAGGAATGAACTTCGGCGAAGAATACCGCTATCAATGGCACGATATGATGGTCGCCCTACGGGGCCCGGTTACGGGAAGGCTGGTAAAAAACTTTTACGAAACCTGGAGCTTCAACGGTTGGGGCGGTGATTTTTCCGCAGCGTACAGAAAGCTTTTCAGCAAAAAAATACGCGAGGAAAATCTAGAAAAACCAGGTATGATAAATATCCGTCTGCTTTATACGCGCCCGGACGAAGCGCAAATTTTCAAAGCACAGATAGAAGCCATTAAAAGAGCGCAAAAAAGGATTTACATACAAAACGCGTATTTCTCCGACGACCGCATTGTAAAAGGCCTGATAGAAGCGCGCAGGCGCGGCGTTGACGTACGCGTGATTTTGCCGAGCGAAAACGACATAAGCATAATGCAAAAAAATAATATCGCTATGGCGAACAAACTTTGGCGCAACGGGATAAAAGTATACTTTTATAACGGTATGAGCCACGTAAAAGCCGCATTGTATGACGATTGGGCCATAGTCGGATCGGCTAATTTCGATAAAATGAGCCTGTTTATCAACAATGAAATGAGCCTCGGCATAGATGACCCGGCCTTTGTAAAGGAATTGGAAACAAGACTTTTTGAAAAAGATTTTAAAGATTCCAAACTTATGGATAAAGAAATAGAAATGAACTGGGCCTGGCAGATTGTAAACGCCTTAACCAATCAACTTTAATTTATGAAAAGAAGAAGAATTTCCTCAAAAAAGCAAATACGCTTTTGGGCCGCGGTTATAATAACGGTGATACTGTTTTTTGTACAATACTTCGGCGGAGAAACGGCAAACGCTCCGCGCCGTATTGACCCTGAAGCCGATGAATTTGACAATGTTGAAGTAATCTCCGTATACGACGGCGACACTTTTAAAATAAACCTTAACTGCAAAGAGGAAGTGCTTTGCGGAAATATATCCGTAAGAGTGCGCGGGGTGGACTGCCCGGAAATAAAAGGCAAAACCGCCAAAGAAAAACGCCTGGCGAAGAAAGCCAAAACTTTTACGGAAAATTTTTTAAGCGCTGCGCCCGTTAATCTAAAAAACTGCGGACGCGACAAATACTTCCGCCTGCTATGCGACGTAAAAGTAAATGAAGAAGATTTGGCAGAAGCCCTCTTAAAAGCCGGTTTGGCTTATCCTTATGACGGCGGAACAAAAGATATCTTCTACTGATATCTTATATTTATACAAACATAAGCCCCGCCTTTGCTTACGCTTAGGCGGGGCAGTTATCCGTGGGACTACTCCCTTTAAATCAATCTATATACTGCGGCACTTCGGAACCCATACACATGATATCTGACAGTGTGTACCGCCACGAGTAGCATCGACCGCTAGGCCATGACCGCTTGTTGTAAACATATCTATATTAGTAGTAGGCCAAGAAGTTGAACTATATTTCACTTGACAACAACCTGTGGAAGATGTTGTCGCGCACTTATATGATGTTTCTGACCCTTTAGCAGTTCCCATACATTGGTTATGCTGTGCAGTATAAGTGGTACCTGATAAAGTTACTACTCTTGTAACTGGGTCATTGCTGCAACATTGTTTTTTACTTGAGTCCCATGTTTCATTTGAATTGCAATCAGGCGGGCAATCAGCCCCCCAATCGCTCCAAGAGCCATTGCTGCAGCAAGTTCTTGTCTGAGTAGTATAAGAACACCCGCTTGCCGTATATTTATTCTGTGTTGTTCCGACTGTTGAACAGCTTTCAGCATAAGCATATAGCCCTATGCACAGCGCAATTATTACTCCAAATATTATTTTTCCTGTTTTCATATTCCTCTCCTCTAACCGTTTTACTCCTTACTGCTTATCTTCTTTTTTATGCGCGCAACACCTCCCTCTAAGGCCGGTTCCGTTTATCCGGAACCCGGCCTCTGGTTACTTTTTTGGTTAGTCAGAGTATAAACTCCCCAAAGCCTAACTGCGGCTTTAAGCCGCATACTGTTTGTTTGGATTTTGTGTGATAATGATGACAGCGGGATACTTAAGCGTATCCGCCTTTATTTGAAGTTTTCATTTTTTCCTCTCAACTTAACCTTTTTTATCGTAGGCCTTTGCTTGGAGCAAATACATCAAAGCTAACCGGGCTTTAATGTTTGGAGCCTAAAAATATGAAGTAAATTTATCAAAAAAAAAACAATGTCAACTGTTTTATAATATCGCCTTAAGGTTCAGTCTTAACGGCCAATAAGGAGGCTTACAATTTGCTTTTATATTTGGCCTGATTTTACCCTTTTCTTTAGTTCGGATACCTCGCCGCCTTCGGCGGCATAGTCGCAAGTATACCTCACTACGAAAAAACTAAAATCAGGCTCAAATCTAAAGCAAATCAAGCCGGTTAAGATTACTACCTAAAAAACTACCTTGCAAGTCGACCTAATAGCAAATAGGACAATGTAGGGCAGGTATAGCCTGACCTACATTTACTCTTTAAAAAGT
>JAQXJI010000006.1 GCA_029008615.1 Elusimicrobiota bacterium
ATAACAGGGAATTATCAGGATATTTTTTCTATTTTCCATCCAGCTTTCTCTATTTCTTTTTCGTGGCCTCGAATATATTCCTCGTTACATGCAAAGCATAATAAATCAGTAGGACGGCTCATGGCTACATATAACATTTTCATAGCTTCAGCTTCGCGTGTTTTGGGTTGCTTTATTTCTTGCCCTTTTACAATATTGAGGATTTTTTGTGACTCAGTGGTATAGTATTTTGTTTCCATTACCAGTGTGGCTGTATGTGTTTCTCCTTTAACGCTATGTATTGTGCCAATTTCTATATTTATTCCATCTAAAGAAAAAATATTTTTGGGCGGAAGATTTGGTTCTTTGCTCAATATGGAGCCGATGGTATTGTTCCTAAAGTTTAAAGTAGATCCGGAGAATTCAAAATTAAATATTTTTTCTAAAGTTGATAAAATCTTATCAAAATCAGATATTGTAATTAAAGATTTTGCAAAAGCCTTTTGGCACAAAGAATATATCTGTTTTCTCAATAAAAAATTTTCAGGATTTTCTTTTACTGCTTTCCAAAAAGAAAGATATGAATAATAAGTATTTGTTTGAGAGTTAGTAATATTTTCCAAACGAAGTATTTCTAAACAAACCTGTGTAATAATTTTAAAAATAGAATTGAAATCATTAGTATTTTCTGATTTTTGACGAATTAGTTCTATCGCTTCGCTTATAGAATCAATATGATTATGTTCTGTCTTAATTTCTTTGCTAAAAGTGGGATAGTAATCCGATAAGGTAAGGCAGTTTTCCTTTTTTTCTGCTACCCAGGCAATTGCTTTAAATATTGCTTTTTTATTTTGTAAATTGTGCTGTTTTATTTTTTGTACAAAGTGTGATAAAACTTTTTTGATTGTAGAAGAGGTATATATAAACAAATACGGAGGAATATTAGATTGTCGTATAGATACAATACTATGATCTATGTCTTGATATAATGAAAAGCGTTCCACTATCGGAGCAATTCGCACTGAAAGCCGCAGGGTTTTGTGTAAAATTAAAGGGGCGCCTCTGAATTCCCATATTTTATTGCTTTGCACTTTATTAAAAATACTCTGATTAATATCTCCGATTCTTTGATATACTACTGTCGGATGATTAAATAATTTTTCCAATAGTTCTACCTGAGTTTGATTCATATCTTGCATTTCATCAACAAAGATATATTTGAATCTTAATCGTATAATATCTAGTATTTTAGGGTATTTTTCAATATATTCTTGAGCTAGCAGGTATGCATCATCATAAAAAAGAAATCCCTTTTTGTACTGATTGTTTTTAAGGTTTAGAATGGACTGGTAGGTAGAAGTCGTTTCTTTATAATAAAAAGGGTCTTTATCATAGTGGGTTAATTTCCCGTGGAGTAGTCCCGTTTGAAAAAGAATTTCATCTTTTTTCATAGGTTTTCTGTCTAATATTTTATTTAAGTAGGGAGGACACAGACATACAATGGCGTTTTTTGCAAATTCGCTATCTATATATAAAGGCCTATGTTGATATGTTTGTGTATAAAAGGGTATAGCTAAAAATTGGTCTACAAAAGATTGTATAGTCCCAATGAAATTGGGACATTTAAATATAAAATTGCATTTATTATCTAGTTTTGAGTGCAAAAGTTTAATCGCGGTGTTTGTGTGGGATAGAACTAAAACGCCGCGATTTTGTTCTAGAGGCAGGCGCTTCTCTAGTAGTAACAATTTTGCTAAAAGAGCTGTTGTTTTACCGCTGCCTGGAACAGCTTGGCAGTCAATGGTATCCAAATTTTTAATAAAAGACTTTCTTTCCTCATCAAAACTGCAGTTTGGAGGGAGTAATAGAGGCGTAATTTTATCTATCTCCTGGTCAGAAATCGGCAGCATATCTAATTGCTTTAAATAAGTATTGGGTATATTGGTTTCCAGTATCAATAGTATCGGCGGATTCTATTCTGTTTGTCAAATCATAAGCCAGTTGCGTTTTGGAAATTTTATTCTTAAAGAGAGTTTGAATCAAAATGCAAGCTTTATCATCAGGATTTTGCCCAATTTTTTCAGTTAGTTCGTTGTATGCCTGGTTTGAGAGTAAATTTTGAGAAATACCTAAAATGAAAGGGAAAATACTTTCGTTTTTTGCCAAACAATACTCTAAGGTCCACGCCGGGGAAACAAATGTTTTTATTCGTTTTGCATTAAACGCATCTTCTTTTTCTTTTATTTTTTGGGTAATATCACAGTCCTTGCTTGTTTTTTTGTCTTTTGCGTCTGTTTTGAATTCATATTCATCCGGTTTCACATCTAAGTCTGTTACGACAGATATCGGAATATTAATTGAGGGCTGTTCGTTATCTTTTCTTTGAAAAATTTTTACATAGCGTAAGAAAGCCACGCCTCCTACATTTATTATAGAAATACCTTTTTGCGTTAAATCGATATCAATTTTTTTAGCTAATACAGGAAGTAAAATTTGTTCCGCCCAACCTTCTACCAGTATGAGTCCATGAGCAAAAAAGAGATTAGCTTTTGTTACATCAAGGAAGCATTCTAAGAAGCGGTAATCTTCTTGTTGGAGATTTGTAAATTCTGGAGCTAGAGAAAAAGCTCTCTCTCCATCAAATAGAAAAATATTTTCTAACAAGACTTTGGATGCGATGTTCGGACTATGTGTAGAAATAATAAGTTGCAAATCAGTTTCTTTCGAACAGAGGTTCTGTAAATGGGAAATAATTCTCATTTGTGCTTGAGGATGTATATGCGCTTCTATTTCCTCAATTAAACCTATTTTTAGGCCTACAAAATCTTTTCTTATGAGGTTCAAAAGTTCTGTTGCAATAAATAATATATTATGTGTTCCAAGTCCTGCCTTTTCGTCTTCAAAAGCTAGTCTTAAGGTTTCAAGAATGCTTTTGATAGAAGGTGTATTTACTTCAAAAGTAGCTTGCCGAGGGGTGCCAAAAAAATCATTCAGAAAAGTATTTAAAGTCTTAAATATCTCGTAACCATCAGAATTCCGAAGACCTTTACATAAACAGGCATCTCCGTCATCAACAGGGCATTTCTCTTCTTGATAGGCACTATCGAAATATTGTTTGATTAAACAATTTAAACATATGGAGGATTTTATCAAAGGATGTCTGTCTTCTGAAATCTCGGTGAACTCTTTACGTCCTTTGAGAATTTGTGATAAACGAGAGTTTCTTCTCGGGACCAGTTCGTTTGTTGCATCTCGCAAAGGTTTTAAATATGTGGTTCTAAGAAGTTCTCGTACTTCGGCGGGTAAAATAGTACCCTCTTTATCATTTCCTGCTCGGATGTCGGGTGATATTATTCGTTCTTTCAGGCTTGCTTGAAGAAATATTTTTAGAAAAGGGGTTTTTGTCTGTTCGTCCCAAGATAGCCACTCCAGGAAGCAACTTGCTTCTTCATCCCTTAAATCTTTGAAAATACATTCAATTCTTAATGTTTTTGCTCCCTGGAAAAAATCTTCTTCTTTTAGGGATATCCATTCTCCGCTATGTGTTTTTAATAGCAATTTAATAGCATCAATAGCGGAACTTTTACCAGAGTCATTTTCTCCAACGAAAATATTTAAACCTGGTTTTAATGTTATAGAGAAATGAGGTTTTGTTAAATCCAATAGCGTGGAATCTTCTAAACGTCCAAATTTTCTAAAATTCCATAAATTTAGAGTTTCTAAATACATAAATTTTATAATTATTTTAGCCTATATTATTTTACAGATATTATATATAAATAACTAGGAGTTTGTGTTGCTGTTTGAAGGATATTTTAAATAAGTAAAACTTTTTTAGAGAGTCCTTCCTTAAATAACACTTGGCGGTTTTTCTCGTAAATGTGCAGTACTTTCACGTTTGTTTTTATGGATGATGGTTAGATAGCATAAAACAATAGTTATTTATTTATAAAAAGATTATAGGCCAGTATTTGATAGATATCTGTTCCAAAGGAGTTATTGTGAAACAACATCAACATTTTATATTGGGTATTAATAGTGGCTTTATAAAATAAAAGTGTTGGAGAGGTTATATAACTCATAGTAGAGATATTATAAAATCATCAATATAAGGTTTTTTTTCAGTCCAGTAAGTTCTTGATTGTAGTACAGAAATTATTGATATATCTTCTAGGATTTGTTTCCGCTAAATTGGATTATCTAATTGACAGATATATAAGGGTAAATTAATTGTGTTGTAAAAATATAAGAAACGATTTCAGAAATTCTCTAGTGACAGGACAATTAAAAGGGTTACTTGCCTCTTGTTAAATCCATTGTATATTTAATGATTACCTCTTTTAATTCCAACGGTTGAATATATTTTTGAGGAATCGCTTCAAAACCCAAATACGCTCCCAAAATTTGTCCGGTTACGCTGCCAGTAGAGTCGCTGTCGCCGGAGTGATTCACGGCGGTTAAAACGCCTTTTTCAAAATCGTTGCTGTATTTAAGAGCGCAATAAACGGAGATTGCCAGCGTTTCCTCCGCCACCCAGCCTTGTCCCAACAATTTAAATGCCTTATCAGCGGGGGCGTTTAGGTGGGCAAGTGTTTGCGCTTCTGCCATCAGCATCAGTAATCTGTTGAGATTTTCTGACATTGGAAACAGCGAAATTAGGAGAGGACTTATGTGTCTAACAGCTTCTTCAAGTGAAATCCCGTTTAATAATTCTGCTATCAAGAAAGTCAATGCCGCTGCCGGAATGTAGCCTAGTTCATGTCCGTGAGTAATGGCTGCCGCTTTGGCCCCTAAGAGGGCGGTCTGAGCGAGAGATATATTCTGCCCGTATAGAGCCAATGCTAAGGGAGCCACACGCATAACTTCGCCGCACCCTTTGCTGTCATTCAGCGGTTTTGCAATGGTTCCCATTTGCCTGCCGCGTAGGGCTTCCATACAAGTTGTTCCCGGCGCGCGCCGCGCAAATAGTTTCGGAATATGAACGAGATTAGAATATGTTGAGGTACTATCAGGCAGTGGATATTCGTCCGTTTGGGTAAGCAACTAGTCCTGATAGCAGTAAAAAATATAAGGGATTATTACGCTGTCATTTAGCCATTGTTGGGGAAATTTGTTTTTAGCGCAGACGATTGCATCAGCGGTAAATAAAGTCATTTGGGTATCGTCTGATATTTGGGCGATATTATTTGTGAGTACATAATCCGTTAATCCGTCAGGGCCATACTTATAAAAAATACTTTCCTGCGACATAAATTCTATCGGATAACCTAAAGCGTCTCCGATTGCACCACCGATTAGGCATCCTTTGCCCCTAGTGAAATGATTCATAAAATATCCTTTGTAAGTATGGTTCTGTCAATTTTTGATGTAAATCTAGTGTAAGCAACGTAATAGAACACCCTTTATCTTCTAACACTGATACGCGATTATAGTTTTTTTGATATGTCGGATAGCATAAAATAATTTTTGGGTGTTTATAAAAATAATGATAAGCCAACATTTGATAGATGTCCTCAGAAGAAGGTTTTTTTCTTGGCAAATCTATAATTTTATATTTAGTATCAATGATTGTATCATTTCTAAACAAAATATCAGGCTGTATTTGATACTTTGTTTTAGGATATCCGCCAATATTTTCAATAATAGCTCGTGGTTTTTGCGCTTCTACTTGTCTTGGGAAAGAGTTTTCTAAACCAGTAGCTACAAATTCCTCAAACAGCTTGTTCATGTCAAATAAAATGGCTAAATTGATAAAATTTTTATCATGTAAACTGATGGTACAGTGTTGTAGAAATAAGAGCACTAAATCCAAACAATCTTTAAAAATCAATTGGTTCCGATTAAGCAAAATAGTTTTTGCCTGAGAATAGGATATAGGGCGCAGTTCCACATCATCGTAAATGGCCAAGATTTTATCTAAAAAGGCTCTAGTGGTAGACGAAATAGTGAGACGGCGCAAGGCATGGGCTACAAACTTGAAAGTTCGGTTGAGCAAATTATTGGGGCTAAACTCATCAAACTGACAATACACGCGTGCCAAATTTGCGGTATTTAACAGATGATTTTTTGCAAACAGAATCCGTCCTTTAACTGTAGAAAGATTGTCTTCTCTCGTTTCGTAGTGGTGTGGAATGTGTCGTTGCAAGGCATTTAGCAACATGTTTGCATAATGGGCGATTAAAATCTCTAGGAATGGCTGTTGCGTTTTGCTAATTTCGGCACTATCCATAGAATGAATTTTTAGTTTTCTGGTGTAGCAAAGCATAAACATCAAATTTTCCAAGCATATGGAATCATTCTCCCCAATGATTTTGGGGAGAATGTTCAGTTGGAAATTAGCAAAGCGAATAATGCCTACATGGGCACCGATTTGGGCGCCGTCTAACTGGAAGTCTAAAACAGTTGTCAGTTCTTTATCTTCCAGAAACTTTTTGAAAGACTGGACCTGTTCCTGATTTAAACCCAATTCTTGGTAGCTAATTTTTTCCCATTCATGCCTTGTTATCTGGTTTGTCATACATTGCTTGTAGGACTCTAATGAAATCAGATTCCTGTTCTATCTGTTTTTCTTGGTCAATGCCGGGAATAACTTCTTTAAGTTTGTCCGGGTTTCCATAGAAATATTCTTTTAATAATGGAAATATACACTGATAAAACTTTTGTTTTAATTCAGATGTATTTGTAATTTCCATAAAGTAACTATGCCCAATTTGGTGGTCTCTATCCAGACTCTCAGTAATTTTGTGGTTTAGCTGTTTCAACCAACTGGGCAAATTAAAATCTCCTACTTTTTTTAATAAGTTTGGTTGGAGCATCATTTCTTCAAATACAAAACGGCGGCGTAAGGCAATATCTACCAGGGCGATCGATTTATCCGCCGTATTCATTGTGCCAATGATATACAAGTTATTAGGTACACTAAACTCTTCATTTTGATATAAGAGCGGCGTGGAAAGAGCATGTTTATTGCCCGCGCGTTTGTCTGCTTCAATGAGTGTAATCAACTCGCCGAATATTTTTGAAATATTACCGCGGTTGATTTCGTCAATAATCATCACATAATTGTGAGCTGGATCATTCTTAGCGCGATCCGCTATTTGTTTAAATGGCCCCTCATGCAACTTATAGGAAATTTGCCTGTTTTGTAGGTCGGGGCGAATCCCCACCATAAAATCCTCATAAGAATAATTTTGGTGGAAAGTCAGAAATTGGATTTGCCCCTGTTGTTTTAGTTTATTGAATTCGGGGAGAAGTTCATTATCGTACTTCTCTTTCGTTTTTTCTTGTTCAGTAAATGTCCTATTATTAATAATTTCCAAAGCCTTAATTATTGTATGATAGGTTTTCCCTGTACCTGGAGGGCCGTAAAGAATTTGATTAAGGGGAAAAACGCGCGCATTTAGGGCCTTTGTGAGCGTTCCTTTAACATAGTCTAAGATTGGGTCCTCTTTCATCTTGCAAATGGTTATTCCTCTATAAGGAGCAATATCTGCTATGTCATGAAATGTTGTCTTTATCCATTTCACAGAGAAAGAAAACCATGTGTTTTTTGCTATAACTCTTCCAACCGCTTTAATCCTTGTGAAAGGGGTATTATGACCAGTGTCTTTTGTGCTAGATGATAAAACAACAAAAATATCCCCTATTTGAACTTGAGATAATAGTAAGGCATCTCTCTTATCATTAATATTGCCCCAACCATCTACCCAAATTTCTTGATTTTTAAAATCTTCTATTTGATCGTGTCTATCCCATATCGAATTAACGGCCCAAAATGTATTTTTGTCAGTAGTTACCGGAGAGTGTTCTGGGGAATTGTTTTGCTGCCAAGCGCGATAGGATAATTCGTAAGGTTTTAGGTTGGGATATTTTTCTTTAGCTACTTTTTGTAGTTGATCAAAAAAAGTGAAGGTATCCTCTTTTTGCAAACCTAAAAAAGTACAAGAATTGCTATCAACTGGATAGTACGTGGTTGGGAAACAAATAAATAAAAAACTGCAGATTTTTACTAATCCTATTTGTTTTAAAGATAAGATTTGAGTCATTTCTTCTTCCGTAATCGGATGAGATGAGACCCATTGTTTGGCAAAATTCCACAGAATAGTACAATCCCCTTTTCCTCTCAGATAGCTATATTGTAGAAACCAAGTTTTTTGATTGTTAAAAGCAGGAATTCCGTCAAAGTCAGCAGGGACAGGAGTGTTTAAATGCAGAATTTCTTTAGCAGTTTTGCAAAAAGCAATTCTGTTTTCTTTTGTTTCGTTTCGGTTAAAACATGCAATAAAAGTTAACGGGTCAATTTCTTTAAAATCTGTTTTTATACCTTGTATTTCCTCATCTTTCTGTTTGGGGAAAATTTGTTTAAATATGGGAACTAAAGTCTGCGGATTGTATTGGTTGCAAATTACCGTTAACATTTCATTAAAAAATGGAAGCCAAGTAAATGAAATTTGTTCGGACATGTATTTTCTCCTTTTTGTCTATTGTATATATCAAATACGACAACGTATTGTCGCTAGGAACAGCCGGAAAATCAAATGGGCGGGCAATAAAAACGGCTGCTATTTCTAATGGCAACCAATACGCATTAGAAACACAGCCGTAGTTACTTACCAAATTGGCAAATAACATTCGCCGTAAATTGGCGGGCTCATGACTTCCCTCCGCATTACGGTTAATTGGCCTTGTCAGTATTGGTTGCCTTTTGCCCTAAGGCAAAAGCGTGCCGTTTCTTCGGCACTAAGCCAGGTTTAAATCGTTAATTTCTTTTTTCTCTTTTGATCCTTTTTAAAAGCTAATTTTATTGTAGCAATTTGTACCAGAAATATAATAAAAATGCGATTTTGGCAAACTTTCCTAAAAATATTTATGCAATTTTTTGTCTTGCCTGTGTCACTTTAAACTTCCGTCGAGAAAATAATCAAATCCTTAATTCTTAAATCTACTTATTATAATAAATAATTAGCACTCATTCGACTTGGTTGCTAATTTTAAGTAATATATCTATCAAATTAAGCGGGAAAACCGCTTTGCAGGGTCTGTTAATGGCGAAGCTGGAGGAGTCAGTTTCTTGGACCCTATTAGAAACCATAGCACAGGGGCAGAATACTGTGCTAGGCTAACCCCAGCCTGAACGGGGACTCCATCCTGCAGTGCAAACCAAGGCCAACTGGTATAAAAACCTGAAGCGTTTCGCTTCAATTTCAACATAAAGGAAGTGTTTTTTATGAAACAAAAGTTAAATTGCGACCTTACGGTCGTCTATACCTCCTTGGACACGCTGACGGAATATCCAAATAATCCCCGCCAGCATGACGCCAAGCAGATTACTAAAATCCAGCATTCTATTGAAGAATTTGGGTTTGTAAATCCTATTTTGGTAGATGAGCATAATGAGATTATTGCTGGCCACGCTCGGCTGGAAGCGGCCCGTCTTGCCCACTTACCGCAAGTTCCCGTGATCCGTTTAGGACATTTGTCATCCACCCAGAAAAAGGCTTATCGTATTGCTGATAATAAATTAGCCGAATTGGGAACATGGAGCGTAGAGAATTTGCAGTTGGAGTTCCAAGAACTGGAAAAGTCTGCGTTGGATTTCTCTCTGAATATAACCGGCTTTGATATGGGAGATATTGATCTAATTTTAGAGGGCAAAGAAGCAAAAGCCGATCCTAAGGTTAATAATATCCCGTTTATTCCAGATAATGAGGTCGTTACCCGAGAGGGGGATATATGGCTTTTAGGGGAACACCGCATTATCTGCGGAAATTCTTTACAAAAGGAAACTTTAAGCCAGCTTATGGAAGATAAGAAGGCCGATATGGTGTTTACGGATCCGCCATATAACGTAAAAATAAACGGCCATGTCTGTGGAGCGGGCAATGTACAGCATAAAGAGTTTAAATTCGCTTCCGGCGAGATGACGGTTGAGGAGTTTACTCAATTTTTAAAAACGTCGTTTGAACTGTTGTGTATGTTCAGCAAAGACGGGTCTCTACATTATATCTGTATGGATTGGCGGCACATCAAAGAGATTATGACGGCAGCAGAAGTATATGACCAGTTTAAAAATCTTTGTGTGTGGCGGAAAGATAATGCAGGAATGGGCTCGTTCTATCGCTCTCAGCACGAACTGATTTTTATGTTCAAGCATGGGAAAGAGCCACATATTAATAACGTTGAACTCGGTGTACACGGCCGGTATCGCACCAATGTGTGGAACTATGCGGGTGTGAATACGCCTAGTGCGGAAAATGCCGAAAAGCGGGCCTTGCACCCTACTGTAAAGCCGGTGGAACTTATTAAGGACGCTATTTTGGACGCGAGCAATCGTGGTGGTGTTGTATTGGATACTTTTTTAGGTTCTGGAAGTACACTAATCGCGGCCGAAAAAGCAGGCCGTATATGTTATGGCGTAGAACTGGAACCGAAATATGTGGATACGGCTATCCGACGGTATGAAAGTTTGGGAGAAAAATACATTGCCATACATGCCGCCAGTGGTAAGACTTATCAAGAATTATTATCCGCTAAACGGACGGAAGGAGGCAACCATGACTAATGAATACGAAGTTGGCTACGGGAAACCTCCCAAAAAGCACCAGTTTAAGCCAGGGTACAGCGGCAATAAAAAGGGCCGTCCGAAGGGAAGTCCCAATATAAATACGATGGTGAATGAAATTTCATGCGAGCGTATTAGCATATATCAAAATGGCAAGAAGAAAAAAATCTCCAAGCGTGAAGCTGTATTTAGAAAATTAGAATTGGATGCAGTTTCCGGTGAGCCAAAAGCACGGAACAAATATCTTGATATGTGTATGAACGCCGAAAAAAATGCCGCTGAATTAGAGCAGCGGAAGGAATTTATTAGACAAGATGATACAAAATTGTTGGAAGAAGCCTTAAAAGAATTTTCTAAGGGGGAACCTCTTAATGAGTAATGAAGAAATAATTACACAGCAGTTCTATGCAGTTTTACGTCAAGACCTTAAAACTTTTGTCCGCAAAGTATTTAAGAAGTAAGCCGACAGAGTCAGTATTTGGATAATTGGCATATTGATTTAATTTGCTCCGAACTAATCGCTATGTTGCGAGGGAAGAATAACCGGCTAATTATCAATATTCCCCCACGATATATGAAGTCTATTATCTGTTCGGTTGCGTTGCCGGCATTTATTTTGGGACATTTCCCCCAAGAAAGCGTTATTTGCGTTAGTTATGCGGATGATCTGGCAAAAAAGCTGGCGGCGGACTGCCGCCGGGTAATAGAATCGGCATGGTACAAGCGGACATTTCCTTGTACCCGCTTGGCGCTTAATCGCAAGGAATTGATGGACTTTGAAACTACACAGGGCGGCGGGCGCTATTCTACAACGGTGGGCGGGCCACTAACCGGACGAGGTGGAAATTGGATTATCATTGATGACCCTATCAAACCGGCTGATGCCAACTCTGATTTGATTCGGAATAAAGTAAATGAGTGGTATGGTAATACACTATACAGCCGTTTAAACGATAAGAAAAATGGAAAAATTCTACTTATTATGCAGCGCACGCACGAACAGGATTTAACAGGTTTTTTGTTAGAAAGCAAAGCCGGTTTCAAGCGAATATCCATCCCCTTGCTGGCCTTGCAAGAGGAGCATTGGGAATACAAGAAGTACCTTGGCGATAAGGCGTTTTGGTATCATGCAACGCGTCAAGTGGGTGAGCCGTTGCACCCCGCCCGCGAGGGTAAGGAACAGATCGCGCAGATGAAAGTAGCTATGGGCAGTATGGCGTTTTCCTGTCAATGCCAACAGAGTCCGCTTGCCCCGGACAGTAATATCGTTAAATGGGGGTGGTTCAAACGGTATAATAAAAATGTTTTGTTGAATCCAATTCATGATGAAAACTATCCCGAGATTATTCGTTTAGAATTTAGTTTTGATTTAGCCTTGAAAACAGGGCGCGAAAATGATTACAGTGTGTGTATTTGCGCCTTACGCGCACCTAATCAAACATTTATTTTGGATATCAAGCGTTGGAAACTGGAACTTCCCGATCTGGTAAAAACGGCGCAGGCTTATATAGACGTCCAACTTCAGAATTGCAAGGTGGTAAACCGCTATTTAGGGGTCCGTCTTTTGATAGAAGATGTTGGATGTGGAACAGGGTTTTATCAAGCGATGAAACCTTTGAGGTATCGCATAGATCAAATTCATCCGAAAGAGGATAAAGTAACGCGTTTAAAAAATGTAACTCCACTTATAGAGAGGGGCGTTTGCTTGCTCCCGGATAAACCCGAACCATGGGAAGCTGATTTTAAGCATGAAATCCTAGGTTTTCCTAATGCAGCGCACGATGATCAAGTGGATGCCTTGTCCCAAATGTTAGAGGTGAGTGTACACAAGACGTTTGATTTTATCTAGTTGACTTTCCGCCCGACAGTAAGGCGTACTGTAATTGTCGGGCGGAAGCCTAAGGAGGATTTATGAATAAACTGGAAATGTTAACGCAAAGTCTGCAAATTTTGACGGAGTTATCCGCGGATATGCAACAGCAAATTGCTAATGCCCAAGAGGGCGCGAGTGAAAAGTCTGCTAATTTGATTATGGGCAGTTTGGCTGGGCTGGACCAAACCGCTTCGCACATCAAAAATATTTATGAGGCTATGGTGTTTCTACATCGGCGGTAAATCTATTTTATAACGGGTTTAACAGCTATACGAATGCGTATTGACAGTTGGGGTGTGTGCAAAGATAATTCCCATGGAATTGACTTTTTGCCATAAAATACTTATACTGATTGTATAGTATAAGTGTCGTGTTTTTGCATATTGGGGCCATATATGTATAGAAGAAAAAGTTTGATATCTAAAATATATAAAAAAGTTCAAAACTCAAAAGACTTTGCTTTTGTGTTAGCTGATTTTTATGGCTTCAATTCCGATCCGGATCAGATTTTGCGTGCATTGCGCAGGCTTACACAAGACAAGGTATTACTTCGTATTGGAAAAGGAATGTATGCAAAAGCCAAAAAATCTGCTTTTTCAGGTGCATATGTCCCAGAAGGGGGGCTTTTGATAGCAGGGAAACAGGCTTTACAAAAAATCGGGGTTAAAACGCTGCCTACTACTGCTGAACGCGCTTATAATGCAGGACGCAGTACGCAAGTACCTACGGGGCGTGTGATAGGAGTTGCTGGGCGTGTGAGCCGAAAGATTGGATACAATGGGGTAAATTTGTCTTATGAGCGCGTTTAAAAGTATTCTGATAGAAAAGTTACAAGCCCTATCTGAAGAATTGGCGATAGATCCTGCTTTTTTGGAAAAAGATTGGTATGCTACGCACGCTTTACAGCTGTTGCAAGAAACTACAGATGTAACTTTTGAGTGCATTTTTTCGGGCGGAACTTGTTTGTCTAAAGCATATCGTCTAATAAAACGTTTTTCGGAAGATTTGGATTTTAGAGTGCAGGGGACGGGAATTTCTTCGCGTTTGGCGCGCCGGGAATTTGTGACGCGCATTGTGAAAGCGTTAGAAAAGTCTAAATTGTTTTCTGGCGTAGATGTAAAGAAAGAAGATCAAAGCCGGCGGGTGATTTTGAGCTTAACGTATCCTCACGGTTTTTTGATGAACCAATCGTTACGGTCTCATTTAAAACTGGAGTTGGTTTTCCGTCCAGTTCTTTTGCCCACCCAAAAGAAAGATGTTAACAGCCTGCTTGGCTATTATTCAAGCGATTTTTCCAATGAATTTCAAATTTCGTGTATTAGTCCTATAGAAACTGCAGCTGAGAAGTGCAGCGCTCTTTTGTGGCGTACTGTATATACAGATACTAAGGATTTTGATCCCACTCTAATGCGGCATTTGTATGATTTGGCCTCTTTAAAAAATATATTGGTAAAAGATAATACTGTATTTAAGACTCTTTTGGCCAAAATTTATGTAGAAGATGGGGAAAAGTGGAAATGCAAATGTACTTTTTCCCCTTTGCCGGAAGTAATAGAAAATTTTGAAAAATTGGTGACCACGCATACCCAATTTAAAAAGGCGTATGAACAATTTGTACAAAATATGTGTTATGAGTTTTTACCGGAAGAATCAAGTTTTGACTGTGCCTTAAAGGATTTAAAAAGACTTTTGGGAGATAAGACAAATGATTGAAAAGTTAAGTTTTTGGCAAGGGGTTTTAGTTGGCGCTGTAATCGGTTTAAAAAATCTAACTGATAAAGAGTTTCAAGAGATCCAGTGTAATCCATATATTTCACCGGAACAAAAAATGGCACTATTAAAAAAGAAATATCTAAGTGGTGCTATGCATGACTGTAAAACTTTTGATGATTTACTAAAATACCTAGAAAAATAACAAATTCCCTTGATAGGGGATTTCGATAAATATTTGGCAAAATATCCCAAGTGTTCATAGGATATTGCTTGTCTAAAATAGACACTGGGAGTCAAAGTTAATTTTTGGGGAATTTTATGAAAATTTATAGAGATTGTATTCGTCTGTTTCTACCAATTACATTCCTGTTTTTTGTACTTCTTTTTTGCTTTCCAGTAGGAACTATCAAAAGCAATTTTGTATTTAGTGTGTTTGGGAGTGCCTTAGTTACGCTAATGGTTTCCTCTGTTTCATATCTCTCTGAGAAAGAAAAAATATTTACAGCGTTGGGATTAAAAAGTGTTAGTTTGTATGTCTTATTGGTTGGCTTGAAAAAGGTCTTGGAAGACAACTCTTCTTATGCAACAGAAGACAGTATGCTATCTAGAGTTATTGCTTTTTCTTCTGCATGGTCGCAAGAACTGAAAAAGTATGAATTGACGTTTACTTTATATTCATACTGCTGTATTTTTAATTGCAAATGGATCAACAAAATACTCAAGAATAAAGAGCCTGAAATGATTGTTGCCTTATTTTCTATCGATTCCAATTTGATTCATCCATATCTAAACTTGTTCGCTGAGTTGGATATAGTTTGGCATCAAATAGAACTAACATCTGATAGCAAGGAACAAGAAGAAAAGCGTTCTCTGTTGATTTCCAAAATTAATCTTTTAAAAGAATCGATTGAGACACAAATAATATTTCTTGATGGAATTATTCAGCAGTTATTTTCTTATGGTTACTTTAAAACTTCTTGGAAAGATATTAAAAATTCTTTAAAGAAAAATGTATCCTCTAAAAAATAAGAAGTTTTGTGTATTATTTATATTTATGAGCTCCTTATTTTTGGGGGCTTTTTTATGCCTAAATCAACTTGACTTCTATCCCTATAGTAAGCGGTAATACAGTACCGGCTGGAATATGCCGGAATATATACCCAAACTAGAGGGATAGAAATATGAAAAAAACAAAGAAGAGAAGTCCTGTTTTACCTACGGAACATACCGCCGAAGAACTGCAGCTGAGGGAATATGCAGATAAAATAAATCCACTTGCAGAACTCATTAAGAAGAAACAGGCACATAAAGATAGGAAATCTCCAGATAATCATGGACGAAAACTCCGTGACGTGCGTTTGCCGCTTCCTGGGAGTGTTTTGGAAAAAGACTATAAGGGAAAACGTCTGGTTGTTAAAGTACTCGAAGTGGGTTTTGCATACGAGAGCAAGTATTATAAAACTTTGTCAGGTGTGGCCGTGGCCATAACGGGGCAGCATATTAGCGGGTATTATTTCTTCGGGCTATGAGCGAAATTATCAAACCGATGCGCTGTGCCGTCTATACGCGTAAATCCACTAGCGAGGGGCTGGAACAGGATTTTAACTCGTTGGACGCACAGCGCGAAGCTTGTTTAGCTTATATCTCCAGTCAACGCGGGGAAGGGTGGATCTCTGCGGAGGAACATTATGACGATGGGGGATTTACTGGAGCTAATACCGATAGACCGGGTTTGCAACATTTATTAGATGATATTCGAGCAGGCAAGATACATTGTGTAGTTGTGTATAAGGTAGATCGTTTATCGCGCTCTTTGTTAGATTTTTCCCAACTCTTAGAGTTTTTTGATAAGTACGAGGTGTCATTTGTATCTGTTACGCAAAACTTTAATACCAAGACTTCTATGGGGCGTCTGACTCTGAATATTCTATTGTCCTTTGCCCAGTTTGAACGTGAAATTATTGGAGAACGCACCCGTGATAAAATGGCGGCCTCCCGTATGAAGGGAAAGTTTATTGGAGGCACCATTCCATTTGGTTATAAGTTAGACAAAGAGCGGCATATATTAGTGCCGGACGATATACAGGCTGAGCAAGTACGGTTTATTTTTGAATGTTTATTACGTGCAGAGAACTTGGCCTATGTGATGAATATCCTTCAAGCTAAAGGAATCGGTCTGCCGGAAAAGAAATACAAAAATGGGGTTATCCGTTCTGCTAGACCAATATCTCGCGCGTACCTATATCGTATTGTGCATAACCCAGTTTATATTGGCAAAGTACTCTATAAAGGAAAAATATATGAAGGTGAGCACGAGGGGTTGGTAACGGAAAAAATATTTAATGCAGCGCAGAAATTATTGGCAGAAAAATATACTGCCCGTGGCTATGTGCGCAAACGGATAGAGGGCGTACTAAATGGGTTGTTATATTGCAAAGAATGCGGCAGTAAAATGGTTCCTACCTATGCTAAAAAGAAGGGCCGGAAGCACTTTTACTATGTATGCCATAGATGTGTAAAAGAGGGATATTCTGCTTGTCCAACCAAAACCGTCCGGCAGGTGGAATTTAACGAAGCCGTATTTAGGCGATTAATGGAACGCGGGTTATTAAATAAAAACGAGTTTAATCAATTAGATATAGATAAACAAACCGAAGAATTAATGAAAATCGTATCTCGGATTACTTACGAATACAAAGAAAGCTATATTGAGGTAAGTTTGAAAAACGGAGTGCAATTTGGTTTCCGCGCCGCTGTGAAACCGCACTCGGGCGGAATACCAAAAAAAGAACGGCAAGCCTACAAAGAAATCCAACACTTAAAAGCTGATAAGGTTACCTACTATAAAGCCCTTGCTTTGCAGATACGTGAATATATGCGTGTAAATAACTTAAGCCAGAAAGAATGTGCGCAAGCCCTTGGGCTAAGCAGTGCGAGGGTGAGTCAGATTTTAACGCTACTTTGAAGTATTTTTCAAATTTAAATTTATTAAACTCCGATAAAACAAATCGGGGTTTTTATAACTACAGTTCCCAATAAACCCCGGGCATAAGCCCGGGGAGTTTCATTTAGTGGATAAATTTAAGAAAATTAAATTTTGAAAGTTAAATTTTGGGGCAAAAAGATACAAAAAGCCCAAAATAGCCCTTTTTTCTATCTTTTGGGGGGCGTTCTAAAGTGTATCTTTTGAGTGCTAGCAGCTGATAAACAAAAAATCCCCGACGAGAGTCGGGGATAAATAGGTCCAAATACAATTAAAAAATCCCGCCGAGGGTTCGACGGGAAAATAAATGGGGTGGATGACGAGATTTGAACCCGCGACCTCCGCTTCCACAGAGCGGCGCTCTAACCAGCTGAGCTACATCCACCATAAATTTGTATTTGCCGCCCATTCGCATATAAGCATACGGTGCTTAAACGCTCATAACGGCTGATGTCCTTCTATTTTATCATTTTGACGCTTTTTCTGGCAAGCCGATTTTTCGGCTCGTTTATAATTTCAGATTATGCGGCGGAAACTGCAAAATAAAAAACTAAAGCTACCAAGTTTCTTTATGGATTTTCCCGGCGTCAAAGCGGTTTTCGCGCCCTTTTGTTTCGTCCGCGTAGCCAAGCACCACTATCCCTACGGGGATAATATTTTTCGGAAGGTTAAACGCTTTGGAAATACCTTCAGCCCTTTCCTTATTAGGGTACACACCGAGCCAGACGCTTCCAAGGCCCACATCCGTTGCGCTTAAAAGCATATTTTGTATAGCCGAGGCGCAATCTTGCTGAAAAAAGTCCGTCGCCTCGTTTGTGTCTGCACAGACTATTACGGCGCAAGGTGCGGTTTTAAGCATAAGAGAATAAGGGTGCGCGTTCATTATTTTATTTTTGCTTTCTTCGCTTTGTACGGTGATAAAACGCCAAGGCTGTTTATTCCTGGCGGTCGGGGCGGACATAGCCGCTTCCAAAATCTTCGTTAATTTTTCAGCTTCTAAAGTTTTGTTTTGATATTTGCGTATGCTTCTTCTGGCAAAAATTGCGTTAAAGGTTTCCATTTTATTTTCTCCTGAGGATTTTCTCTTTAAAAAATCTTGCAAGGCCGCCTTTTGCGGTTTCGCGGTAGTCGCTGTTCATATCTTTGCCCGTTTGCATCATTGTGGCCAAAATATCGTCGTAAGATACTCTGTTGTCGTCATCCGAGGCTATGGCGTAGGTTGCGCAGTCTATGGCGCGGCTGGCGGCCAAGGCGTTGCGTTCAATGCAAGGTATTTGCACAAGGCCGTCCACGGGGTCGCAAGTAAGGCCCAAGTGATGTTCAAGCCCCATTTCGGCGGCGTATTCTATTTGGCGGTTATTTCCGCCTTCAAGCTGACAGGCGGCTGCGGCGGCCATAGCGCACGCTACGCCGACTTCCCCTTGGCAGCCAACTTCCGCGCCGGATATTGAAGCATTGGTTTTTGCCAAATTGCCGATAAGCCCGGCCGTAGCCAAAGCGCGGGTTATGGGGGTATCGTCAAGCTCGTAAATTTCTTTGGTTATTCTCAGTACGGCCGGCAAAACTCCGCAGGAGCCGCAAGTCGGCGCGGTAACGACTTTTCCGCCGCTGGCGTTTTCTTCTGAACAGGCCAAAGCATAAGAAAATAATTTATGCATTCTTCTTACGTATCTTGGGGAGGTATCGGAAAGTTTAAAATATCTTCTTGCTTTTCTTTCAAGCTGAAGGCTGCCCGGCAGCACTTCCCATTTGGTTACCCCGGCATTGATTGTAGCTTGCATTTGGTTCCATATTTCCAGCAGATAATCCCAAATTTCCGGGCCTTCGCATTCCTCCACATATTCCCAAAGGCTCATTTTTCTTTTTTTGCAGTAAGCGGTTATTTCCTGCATAGTTTTAAGCGGATAAACGCTTGGCGGAATTTGATTAAAATCGCCGTCGTCTTTTATATCTCCGCCGCCCACGCTGTACACAAGCCAAGAGTCAAGAACATTGTCTTTTTCGTCCAAGGCCTCAAATCTTAAAGCGTTTGGATGCTTCGGCATAAATACGCCGCCTTCCCAAACTATTGAAACGGGTTTAGGCTCCAAGCCGGAAATTATGGCAAAATCGGTTAAATGGCCTTTGCCGGTAAGTGCGAGCGAACCGTACAAATGCACTCTAAAACTGTGCGCGGAGGTATTTCTGCGGTTGAAAATTTCCGCGGCTTTGCGCGGCCCCATTGTATGGCTGCTGGAGGGCCCCATTCCTACCTTAAACAAATCTTTTAGTGTCTGCATATAAAAATGTTACTATATATTTTATATTTATGGATATACTTGATATTATATTGCTTACCTTAAGCCTTTCAATAGATAATTTTGCCGTAAGCGCGGCATCTTCCTGCTGCGGAGTAAAAACCGGGGTAAAACAAATTTTGAAGGTGGCTTTAAGCTTCAGTTTTACGGGATTGATTTTTTTGTCGGCGGGATATTACGGCGGCGGTAAGCTTCTTAAATTTATCAGCAGTTGGGATCATATTATCGGCCCGCTTATTTTGTTTTATCTGGGCGCAAAGATGATAAAAGCGGCTTTCTCCGGAAAGGAAGAAAAGTCCGTCTGCCACAGATTTGATATGAACGGTTTAAAAGTTCTTTTGGCTCTTGCCGTTGCTACGAATATAGACGTTTTGGCCGCCGGCGTATCTATGGCCGCGTTGGAAGTAAAAATATTTGCGGTCGCCGTATTTTTATTTTTGTTTGTAAGTTCAGCAGTGGTCTTGGGTTTTGCATTGGGCTCTAAAATGGGGGCGCGTTTCGGCGATAAAATGGAGGCCGTAGGGGGTGCGGTTCTTATTTTGCTCAGTTTAAAGATATTTTTGGAAGGCTGAAATATTGTTTCAAAAGGGCAATTTATGTAAAATTTGGCTATACATTTGATACAATAAATTATAGGATTCTTTATGGGAATAATATCATTAATAATAATATTGTTATGTATCTCCACCGGCTGTTTTGCCATAGGCGTCACATCCGGCAGCAAGCTGGGCAGCTGTTATAAGTCCTCCGTAGCTTTGAAGACGACTTTTGTTTTCGTCGTTACCAGCCTTTTGGCTTTGTCCTTAAGTTTCATTTTGGGCAAGCTTTTATATGACAGCGTTTCACACGTATCAACGTGGATAGCTTTTGCGCTGTTCTTCTTAATCGGCGTGCGGCTTCTTATGGAATCCATCGAGAAATCCCCCAGCCTCAACTATACCGATATCGTTCAAAGTTCTTATTTGATAAAAGTCGCCGTGCAATCCAGTGTGGACGCTTTTATGTTCGGCTTTGTGCTTGCGCTTGTGGCGCCCAGGCTGCTTTTGGGCACTTTGTTTTTATCGGCTTTGTTTACTTTTTTGGCTGTAACTTTGGGGCTTTCCCACGGGCACAGCTTTACCAAAACCGTTCTCGGCAACAGGCTTCAGCTGATTGCCGGCATTATTATGGTAATCATAGCCGTAAGATTTGTGATAATCGCCAACGGTTAATTTAACATCTCATATTATATTTTAAAAACGCTGCCGCTTTGCAGCGTTTTTTATAGCAAGGAGTAAATTATTTATGGATTATAATCCGCCTGTAAAAAAGATTCTCATAAGTGAAGAACAAATAAACAAAAGAGTAAAGGAACTGGCCGATAAAATATCTCAGGATTACAAAGGCAAAACGCCGATTTTGGCCGGCGTGCTTAGGGGTTCTGTTCTTTTCTTTTCCAATTTGGTTAAAAATCTTACGGTGGATTGCAATTTGGATTTTATGTGTCTTGCCTCTTACAGCGGTACTTCCAGCAGCGGGAAAGTCCGCTTTATTCTTGATTTGAGGGAAGATATTAAAGACCGCGACGTTATCATCGTGGAAGATATCGTGGACACCGGCATTACCGCCAAATACCTTTTTGATTTACTTAAAACCAGGAATCCTGCCTCAATAGAAATGTGCGCTTTGTTGGATAAACCTTCCAACCGAAAAATAGACATAAAACCCAAATACACGGGTTTTGAAATTGAAAACGAATTTGTAATAGGTTACGGCCTTGACTATAACGAACTTTACCGTAACTTACCTTATATAGGAGTATTTGATGAAACAAAGAAATAACAAAAGCCTTCCCGGCGTACCTTACAGACAGATCTTATTGTGGATATTGGCATTTGTATTGGTAGTCAGCATTTATTCTAAAATGGGGCCTAATCAGGCCGTTAAAGAACTGGATTATTCCGATTTTAAATCCAAAGTGGCGAGCGGCGATATTTTGTCGATAACGATGACGCCCGATACCATAACCGGTACTTTTAAAGACGAAGGCAAGGAATCCAAATTCCAGACGGTAAAGGTTGAAGACACCGCCTTGGTGCAGGAATTGGTCGCAGCGAAAGTACCTTTTAAAGCTCAGGCCGACAAAAGCTGGATATACAGCGTTCTTTTTAATATCGGTATGGTGCTTTTGTTTGTGTTTGCTTGGTGGTTTTTATTTATCAGACCGCAGAGGAACGACGGCCGCAGCGCACTTAACTTTGCCAAGAGTAAGGCCAAAATGCAGGATCCTTCCAAGCAGGAAGTTACTTTTAAAGACGTAGCCGGCTGCGATGAAGCCAAAGAGGAAATGCAGGATATAATAAAGTTCCTTAAAAATCCTAAAAAATTCCAAACTTTGGGTGCGAAACTGCCTAAGGGCGTACTGCTTTACGGCGCGCCGGGTACGGGTAAAACCCTGTTGGCCAAGGCTGTTGCAGGGGAGGCGAAAGTTTCATTCTTCTCCGCGTCCGCTTCGGAATTTGTTGAAATGTTCGTCGGCGTAGGTGCGGCGCGTGTAAGAGATTTATTCAATAACGCCAAAAACAATGCACCGGCCATTATTTTTATTGACGAACTTGACGCCGTCGGCAGACGCCGCTTTGCCGGCATCGGCGGCGGTCATGACGAGCGTGAACAAACTTTAAATCAGCTTTTGATTGAACTTGACGGTTTTGAGAGTAAACAGGGCATAATCCTTATGGGTTCCACCAACAGGCCCGATGTTTTAGACCCCGCTTTAACGCGCCCCGGCCGTTTTGACAGACACGTCAACGTCCCCGCGCCGGATATGCAGGGCAGGAAGGAAATACTTGAAGTCCACGCCAAAAAAGTCAAAATGGGCAAGGACGTAAATTTGGAAGTTATAGCCAAGAGCACTCCCGGTTTTGTAGGAGCTGATTTGGCCAATGTTATAAACGAAGCCGCCATTTTGGCCGCGCGCGCTGATAAACCCGCGGTGGAAACTTCCGATATTGAAGAAGCTGTTGAAAGAGTAATGGCAGGCCCTCAAAGAAAGAGCCGCGTAATTTCCGAACGGGAAAAACGCGTTATAGCCGCGCATGAAGCGGGCCATACCGTTGTAGCCAAACGCTGCAAACACAGCGACCCCGTCCATAAAGTTTCCATTATTCCGAGGGGCCCCGCTTTGGGCTACACGATGCAGCTTCCTTTGGAAGATAAATATTTAACCACCAAGAGCGAAATTTTGGACAGGCTTACAATTTTGTTGGGCGGTCGCGCGGCGGAAGAAATTTTGTTTGACGAAATTACAACCGGCGCCCACGACGATTTATCCCGCACCACTGCTTATGCCAGGAAAATGGTTGCGGAACTCGGTATGAGCGAAAAGCTCGGCCCTATTTCCGTGCAGACGGATCAGAACGAGGTGTTTTTGGGAATGGATTTATCCAGACACAAAAACTATTCAGAGGAACTTGCTCGGGAAATTGATAATGAAGTAAGCCTTTTGGTAAAAGATTCTTACCGCAAAGCCAAGAATATTTTGAACGAAAATAAAGCCGCTTTGGAAAAACTTATAGAGCGCCTGCTTGAAAAAGAAGTCGTAGATTCCGACGAAATAGACGAAATACTCGGCATTAAAAAAGAAGTTAAGGAAGAGCCTTCCAAAGACGAAAATACTTCCGGCAAAGAAAATTCCGGCGAGGGAAAAACGGAGGCCTTAAATGCCTAAATATTTCGGCACGGACGGCGTCAGGGCCGTAGCGGGGAAGTTTCCGTTGGTGGAAGACTTTATAACCAAGCTCGGTTATTGCGCGCTTAAAGAAATTGAAAAGCAAAGCTGCCCCTCAGGCAAAGACGTCATTATTGCGGAGGATTCCCGCGCTTCCGGCAAGGAAATTGCCGATTATTTGGCACGCGGAATAAGGGCGGCGGGATATAACGCCGTGCATATCGGTGTGGCTCCTACGCCGGCGGCGTCATTCCTTACGCAAAAGCACAAAGCCGTATGCGGTATAGTAATATCGGCCAGCCATAATCCGGCGGAATTTAACGGTATAAAGTTTTTTTCTCCTTTGGGATGTAAAATAAATGAAGATCTTGAAGCCGATATAGAAAAAGCCATAGAAGCCTGCTCGTCGGTCCCGCCTGAAGTTGCGGGCACGAATTTCGTTTATAAAAAAGAACTTATAAACGATTATGTGGATTTTTTAAAATCCACTTTCCCCAAAGATATAAACCTTAAAGGAACAAAAATCGTTTTGGATTGCGCCAACGGCGCTTCTTACCAAATCGCGCCGCGCGTTTTTAAGGAACTCGGTGCGGAAATCACGGCTTTAAACGTAAATCCCGACGGTCTTAATATCAACTATAATTGCGGAGCTTTGCATACGGAAGGTATGCAGAACGCCACTAAGGAAAACAAGGCTTTTATGGGCTTTTCTTTCGACGGCGACGCCGACAGGCTGATAGCCTCGGACGAACTTGGCCGTCAGCTTGACGGTGATAATGTAATAGCCGCGGCCGCTCTTTACCTTAAAAGCAAAAATGCTTTAAAAGGCGGTAAAGCGGTGCTTACCATAATGGCCAATTTGGGTCTTATCAACTTTTTAAAAGCCAACGGCATTGAGCCGGTGCTGACGAAGGTCGGCGATAAATACGTTTTTGAGGCTTTGGATAAAGAGAATCTTTCAATCGGCGGGGAAACTTCCGGCCACGTGATATTCAGGGATATTTCGCAGGCGGGCGACGGTATTTTGTGCGCGCTTCAGCTTTTGTCGATAGTAAAATATTCCGGCAAGCCGGCATCTTACGTTAAAGATTTATGGACTAAATATCCTTTAAAACTTGTTCCCGTAAAAGTATCCGAAAAGACCCCTCTTGAGCAAATTGACGGCTTTTTGCCTTATGTGGAAGAACTGCAAAAGAATATGGGCGCAAAAGGCCGGATAGTTGTGCGGTATTCCGGCACGGAACCGCTTTTAAGGATACTTGTAGAAGGGGAAGATAAAACCTTGGTTGAGGAAAACGCTTCAAAAGTGGCGGATTTCTATTTGAGTAAAATCAAAGCCGGGGTATAAATTTGGGAGTTTTGTTATGAAATTAGAATTAGGCGTAAATATAGATCATATAGCCACTTTAAGGCAAGCCAGAGGCGGAGCTGGCCCCAGTCCGCTCAAAGCCGCTCAGGCCTGCGTTAATTTGGGTGCTGAATATATAGTAATCCATTTAAGAAGGGACAGACGCCACATTCAAGAAAATGATTTGCGTCTGCTTACCAAACATTTGAGAAAGCACGTCCATTTGGAAATGGCCGCCACTCAGGAAATGAGCGATTTGGCCGTCAAATATAAACCGGGTTCAGTCTGCATAGTGCCGGAATATCCCGGGGAACTGACGACTTCCGGCGGGCTTAAAATGGACGACAAACATTTACCCTTGATACAGAAAGTAGTAAAAAGGCTTAAAGAAGAAGGAATAAAAGTCAGCCTTTTCGTGGATCCCAAAGCCAATGATATCCGCGCGGCCAAGAGAATAGGCGCGGATATAGTTGAACTTTGCACCAAAGATTACAGCGAAGCCAAAACGGAAAAACAGCGTCAGGCCATTTTGGAAGAACTTTCCGTATCTTCAATACTCGGGCGCGAACTCGGCCTTGAAGTTCATAGCGGACACGGGCTTGATTACGAGAATGTGGAAGATGTCGCCAATTTAAGCGGTATGCAATGCCTTAATATAGGTTTTTCGATAATGTCACGCGCGGTCTTCGTCGGATTGCCGCAGGCTGTGCTTGAGATGCGTCAAAAAATTTCTTAGGAGTTTTGTTATGTGCGGAATAGTGGGTTACAGCGGCGGCAAAAATTGCGTCGGTATTATAATGGAAGGGCTTAAAAAACTTGAGTACCGCGGATATGATTCTGCCGGCATAGCTTTTGAAGAAACTCAAGGCCTTGACGTACTTAAAGCCGTCGGGCGCGTGGAAAACCTTGAAAAACTTGTAAAAAGCCACAAAGTAAAATCCAACTGCGCCATAGCACATACCCGTTGGGCAACGCACGGAAAGCCCTGCGTAGTAAATTCCCACCCGCATTCGGACTGTAAAGGCGAAGTCGCCATAGTTCACAACGGCATTATAGAAAACTACGCCGAACTTAAGGCCGCTTTATCCAAGAAAGGGCATAAATTCGCTTCCGAAACGGACAGCGAAATCATCGCCCATTTGATAGAAGAAGAATTAAAAAAACAAAAGGATTTTTTTAAAGCTTTTGCTTCCGCGGTTAAAAAACTTAAAGGGGCTTACGCATTGGCGGTGGCTTATAAAAACGCGCCGGGCGTAATCTGTGCGGCTAAAAAGCAAAGCCCTTTGGTCATAGGGAAAGGAGAGGGCGAATATTATTTGGCTTCGGATGTCCCGGCTTTCTTAAATTACACAAATAAAGCGATTTTCTTGGAAGACGGCGACCTTGCCGAAATAACTCCTTCTTCCTGCAAAGTTTTTAATCTTTCCGGCGTCAAACAAAACCGCAAAGTAAATGTTATAAAATGGAGCCCTTCCGCGGCGCAAAAAGGCGGCTACAAACATTTTATGATAAAAGAAATATTTGATCAGCCCCAAGCCACCAAAGACACTATTTCCACTTTGCCCGCCGATATCAAAAAGGCTTTCGGTATAACGCCGGCCGCCGCCAAGAAAATAAAAGGGCTTTATATTGTGGCTTGCGGTACGGCTTATCACGCGGCTTTGTGCGCCAAGTACGTTATTGAGCATTTCGCCAAATTGCCGGTGGAAGTTGAAACCGCTTCCGAATTTAAATACAGAAGCATAAACTTCCAGAAGAATTGGCTTTTTATAGCCGTTTCCCAATCGGGTGAAACGGCCGATACTTTGGCGGCTTTGATGAACGCCAAAAAGGCCGGCCTTAAAACTTTAAGTATTTGTAATGTCGTAGGCTCAACCATAACCCGCGCCAGCGATTATACCGTTTATACGCATTGCGGGCCGGAAATAAGCGTGGCTTCCACAAAAGCGTTTACTTCCCAACTGGCCGTACTTTACAGCTTTGCGCTGCATATGGCGCGTCAGCACGGCGTTTTAAGCAAAACGGAATTTGAAAAACTTTATAAAGAATTTCAAACCTTGCCGGAGCTTATTTCCCAAACGCTTAAAGGGGAAGCTCAAATAGAGAAGCTTGCCAAGGAAGTTTACAAAAGCAATTCTTATATATTTTTGGGCAGGAACGCATCCTTCCCTATCGCACTTGAAGGCGCGCTTAAACTTAAGGAAATTTCCTATTTGCACGCGGAAGGTTTCGCTGGCGGGGAAATTAAACACGGCCCGATAGCTATTATAGACAAAGGCTTGCCGGTAGTAGCGCTTTCACCAAAAGGCCCTTTATATGAAAAGATGATATCTTCCTGCCAGGAAGTTTCCGCGCGCGGCGCAAAAGTGATAATAGTTTCCAACACTGAAACCAAAGGCGCGGTTTTGGTTCCTTACAGCAATGAATATCTTTTCCCGATACTTGCGGTGATACCTCTTCAGCTTTTGGCTTATCATATTTCGGATTTGCGCGGACGCGAAATTGACCGCCCCCGCAATCTTGCCAAAAGCGTAACGGTGGAATAAAATGGCGATTTGCGGAATCGGCGTGGATATGGAAAAAGTATCCCGTTTTGAAAACGCTTCCCCCGCGCTTTTAAATCGCATTTTTACCGAGTCCGAACTTTCATTTTGCCTTAAAACGGCAAAACCGGCTATGCACTTGGCCGCGCGTTTCTGCGCCAAAGAGGCGGCATTCAAAGCTTTGCCTTTTGATGAAATATCTTTTAAAAATATAGAAGTTTTATCCGAACCCGGTAAAAAACCGAGATTAAAAATTCACGATAAACGCGCCGATGTTTTTAAAATTGACGTATCATTGTCCCACACCGATGACGCGGCCATAGCTTTTGTAATTGTAAGCGGGGATTGATTATGGCGGAGATAAACGAAGATTTTTTTAAGAAATATTATCCGCGCAGAAGCAAAGATTCCTATAAAAATTTAAACGGGAAAGTTTTTATCGTCGCAGGCAGCAAAGATATGCCGGGAGCGGCGGTTTTGGCCGCGCGCGCCGCTTATGCCACGGGAGCGGGGTTTGTTACCGTGGCGACGGTAAGCGATATCCGGCCCGCTCTGATAAACGCCGTGCCCGAAGCTTTAATTTTGGATATAAAATCCAAAGGCGGATATCTGGGCGTGGAGGCTTTATCGCAAATAAAGAACTATCTCGCAAAAAATCCGCAGGATGTAATTTTAACGGGGTGCGGCCTTTCTAAAGGTGCGCTTATCACGGAAGAACTTTTAAAATCTTCGGCTTTGCCGTCCGTTATAGACGCCGATTCTCTTAATTTTACGGCTTGCCGCGGAGTGTCGATTGTAAAAGGAGTGCCGTGTGTGCTTACGCCGCATATCGGCGAGATTAAAAGGCTTTTGGGCGATATCCCCTTTGACGCGGAAAACGCCGCTTTAAAAATAGCGGAATTAAGCGGCGGCGTCTGCCTTTTAAAAGGGCCGAATACTCAAATTTGTTTTGACGGAAAGAAAAACATAAATTCCAGCGGTAACGAAGGCCTTGCCAAAGCCGGCAGCGGTGATGTGCTGGCCGGGATAATCGCGGCGGTGTGGGCGAAGCTGATTAAGGCGCGCGCAGGGATTAATCCCTCGGAAAGCGGATTTTTGGCCGCGAGCTTAGGCGTATATCTTCACGGCTATTGCGCCGATTTAGCGGCTGAGAAAATCAGTAAAGAATCAATCACGGCAAGCCTTTTGATTGAAACTTTGCCTTACGCTCTAAAAAAACTTTTAGGTTAAAAAAATATAGAATATAAATATGACGATACTTTTAATAGCTTTAGTTTTGATATTGATAATACTTTTGGCGGTGTTCATCGCGTATAAGGAAAGCGACAAAATAATCCTGCGTAACACCAAGCGTTCGCAAGTGACAACTTTCCCCGATCAGCTTCATCTCCCTTTTGAGAATATAATATTTAAAAATGCCGACGGCATAACGCTCAAGGGATGGTTTATCCCGGCGGAAGAAGAAAGCTCAAAAACGATAGTTTTTATGCACGGCTGGGGTATGAACAAGGGCAATATTTTGTGTAATACGTATTTTTTAAGGAAGAAATACAATTTATTTTATTTTGATTTCCGCGGTTCGGGCGAAAGCGGAGCGGGGCTTTCATCCGTCGGTTATCTTGAAACCAGGGACGCTTCCGCCGCAATAAAAAAGCTTATTCAAACCCGCCCGGAAAAATGTAAAGAAATAGGCCTTTACGGGCTTTCAATGGGTGCGGCCGTAGCAATTTACGAAGGCGCCCGCAATGCCGCTGTGAAGTGCGTTGTCGCGGAAGCAAGCTATTATTCTTATGAAAAGGTTGTTGCCCGTTGGGCTAGAGTTCATAAGCACGTGCCTTATTTCCCTTTGGTGGCTTTGGCTTTGTACTTTGCCAAAAGACGCCTTGGCATAGACCCGGAAGACTTCAGCCCCAAACATAATATTGAAAAGCTTGCCGGCAAGCCGGTATTTATAATTAACGGCGCGGACGATAAGCTTTCCCCCAGGCACGACGCGCGGAAGCTTTATCACGCCGCAAAAGAGCCCAAACAAATTTGGATTATTCCGAACGCCACTCATACGGAATCGGCTTTGGTGGCAGGCCAGCAATATAAAAACAGGCTTAGCGAGTTTTTTGACAAATACCTGTAATACTTTTTCCCGTAATGTAAAAAGCCCCGGGCGTAAGTTAAACCCGGGGCCTTTTTTTAATAGGTCAACTTTATTTGATTCCGCTATCCTCCGCCGAGGAAAGCAAAAGGCTATTTCTTGCGGAGGAGTTTATTCTTATTATGTTTATTTATGGACTGTTTTACAAAGGGCAAATAAAATCCCGGGTTCAAGTTTGCTCCCGGGATTTTAATGCCAGCGAAAGATTATTTCAACGAGAACTTTAAGCTTTTGCCAAATTCTTCCACATCTTTTTGGCTTATCTTTATTTTATTTACTTTCAGTTCTTTATGTGGATAATTTTCCTGTAAATAATTTTGCCATTTTACGGCTTGGGTTATATAAGATGCCGGCTTTTGTGCCGCCGCATTGTCGTTAAAAATAGCGTCTGTTATATAAAGTCTGTCTTTATTGATAAACGCGCGCAGTTTTGGCAATAAATCCACTGCATCGGGATTGTTTTCGGTATGCACGGCACTGTTCCCGATGGATAAGGTATATTTTTTATAATCTTTTAAATGATACAGCAGCATCAAAGAATCATTCGGGCTGAAAGCGAATGCGCGTTCGCCGTCGAGAATCGCAAAAACATACAAAAGCTGTCCTTTATCGTTTTTTACTCTTACCATTGTCTTTGACACTTCATTGTTAAAAGTAATTTCCCTTACAATGCCGATCGCAGATTCGTAAACGACGGTTTTTGCGTCCGGAGTTATTTTCGGGTGTTTGCCTTCGCTTAAATCAACGAAGATATTAGTTTTTGATTCATCAGCTTTTATTTCCGGCTTTTTATATTCAAAAGGTATTGCCTTGCACTTTTTATATTCCGTTTTGGTAATTGGCTGGGTTTCCCTGGGGTTGATTTCGACGGAAGATTTTATCTCGCCGGTTTCTTCGCAAAATTCCGTGATGTAATATTTGCCGTTTAAAGCCAGTAAAGACGGTTTTCTGCTTAATTGTTTGGCGTTTCTTATTTTTATGCGGCTGCCGTCATCTTGTTTGCAGAATGATTCAAATTCAAAATCATTAAGATAGAGATTTTTGTCTTTCATCGTTAAATATATTGATGAGGCCAAAGCGTCCGCGTCGTCACAGGTTAAAGAGTTTTCGCGATTCATTACCGAAGGCCTTATTTCGCTTCCGTAAATAAGATCTTCTTTATGTGCACCGCCGGGATAGGAGTCGGCTATTCCCAAGCTGTGCCCCACCTCGTGCAAAAGTATGGCTTGGGGCTTGGTGTAGTCGTCCTCCAACAGTTGTATTTCCATATGGGTACCATTCTTTAGGAAGAATCCGGACGAGTTTCCTCTGTTTGCCCAAGAAGGATCATCTTTGCTTACGGTAAGAACCTGCAATGAATCATTGAGGAGAGACTTTTCGTGATCTCGTTCTACGGCAACTTTGTCGGAAACGCCGAAATTGATTACGCCAAGCATAAAATCAAATTCCGTACGGTTTTCTTCTTCTATTCTGTCTTTAAGGTTTTTAAACCAGGTTTGATAGGCCGATTTAACGTCAATCGGGCTTTCTCCGTCATTAAAAGCGGTTTTTTCATCGCCCGATTTTCTGTAAACGTCAAACGGGACGGATTTCCCCGTAACTATCAAATCTATCGCGTGAGTATTGCCCATAATATTTTTATTTGAAAAATGGGAATCCATAATAAGGTATGGCGCCGCAAAAGCGGAACAGTACAAAGACAAAGATAATATAGAAGATAATAATTTTTTCATAATTAGAGTTTACTTTAATAACACTTTGCTTAAAAGGGCCTAAGGTCCTAAATACTTGTGGGCTTTTCGGCAGTTACTTTTTGCTTGCGGCTTCTTGGCTTTGCCTGAACGCGCTTATAAGCTGTTGGCTGTAAGCGTAAAATTTATAGAACGGGTTTTGAGTGTTTCTGGCCGCCAGTTCTTCAAGTTCGATATAAAAAGTCTGTTTTTCGCCGATTGCAAAAAGAGAAACTTTCATCGGCTCTTTAGGTTCGGGCAGGGCGGATACGGGCATCATTTTGTCTGTCATCTCCGCCGCCGCGTTTATAAAATTAAGAGAAGCTTTTTTGATTATTTCGTTATTTTCCCCTATCATACCGCCTATGCCGGAGGGGCTGTTGTTTTCGAAATACAAACTGGCGTTGCCGAGGACGGACGCGGCCAAAAAAATATTTTTAAGATTGCCGTTGTTGTCCTTCATACAATGTTCAAGACCGGCTGTGAGTATGCCGTCTTTGCCGACGCCTTTCAGTTCACGTTTATCTTTAAGATTATTTGCGTCCAGCCAGAAACTTCTCATATTTTGATATGCTTTGTTCACTTCGGCCCCCTTGCTAAGAAAAAAATTTTAATATACATTAGAATTATATCAGTTCTCGGAGGTTTTATGCAGTCTAAAGGCAGGGTTATAATTTTGATGATGGATTCTTTCGGTATCGGCGGCGCTGAAGACGCGGCGTCTTTCGGCGACGAAGGCGCAAATACGTTTTTACACATAGCGGAAAATTACAAAAATCTTAAAGTGCCCAATTTAAAAAAATTAGGATTGATTGAAGCGGCCAAAGCTTCCTGCGGGAAAGCGGCCCCTGTTGACGGAACCGCCTTGCCGTCTTTTGATTTGCCTTCAAAATACGGTTATATGAAAGAAGTCAGCAAAGGCAAAGACACTTCCTCTGGGCATTGGGAAATGGCGGGCGTCCCCGTAACTTTTAACTGGGGGTATTTTAAGCCGGAGTATCCTTCATTCCCGGCGGATTTAATAGAGGATATTTGCAAAGAAGCCAGAATTAAGGGCATCTTGGGCAATAAAGCCGCCTCCGGCACGGTTATAATAAACGAACTCGGCGAAGAGCATATAAAAACGGGTTTGCCGATTTGCTATACTTCGGCCGACAGCGTATTTCAAATAGCCGCTCACGAAAAATATTTCGGCCTTGATAATCTTTATAAACTTTGTGAAATAGCTTTTAAACATTTAAAACCTTATAATATAGCGCGCGTTATAGCCCGCCCTTTTGAAGGGGAAAAAGCCGGGGAGTTTAAACGTACCAAGAACCGCCACGATTATTCGGTAAAACCGCCGGCCAAAACGGTTTTGGACTATATGAAAGACGAAGGCGGACAGGTAATTTCGGTAGGGAAAATTTCCGATATTTTCGCGGCTCAGGGCATTACCCGCGCGGTAAAAGCCAGCGGCCTTAAAGAACTTTGGGATGTTACTCTCTCCGAAGTAAAATCCGCTCCCGAAGGCAGTCTAGTGTTTACGAACTTTGTTGATTTTGATATGACCTGGGGTCATCGCCGCGATATAAAAGGCTACGCTGAAGGTTTGGAATATTTTGATTCCCGCCTTAAAGAACTTGCCGCGATTTTGCGCGATGACGATATTGTCTTCATAACGGCCGACCACGGCTGCGATCCTTCTTATAAAGGCAGCGATCACACCCGCGAGCACGTCCCCGTAATACTGTTCGGCAAAAAAATAAAGCCGGGTTTTATAGGCGCGCGGGAAAGCTTTTCCGATATAGCCGCAACAATATCCGATTACTTTAAACTTAAGCCTTTTGACAAAGCCAAAAGTTTTCTGTAAATAAAGCCCCGCATAAAAAGCGGGGCTTTACATTTTTATCGCTTAAATAAAAATAAGTTTTTGCTTAATAAATTCGTCCCGCTAAGATATTGGCCAACGGGCGGGTAGGTTCATAGCGTTCAAGAATAATTTTGGCTATTGAAGTCAAAGGTACGGCCAAAAGCGCACCCATAATGCCCCAAACCAAAGCCCAAAATATCAAGCAGGCTATTACAATTACCGGGTTTAAATCCATACCTTTTCCGAGCCATTTTGTTTCAAGAATATTGCCTATTACAAAATGTATCGTAGTAAGCAGGATAAGTGCCGATATCAAATGCCAGTCAAGTCCGTATTGCAAAAACAATACGGGCGTGGGCAGTATGGTAGAAACGAAAGGGCCTATATTAGGTATAAAGTTTAAGGCAAAAGTGATAAAAGCCAACATCAAAGCAAGTTCCGAGCCTACCAAAGTAAGCGTAATCCAAGTCCCTAAAGCCGTCAGCAGAGAAACAAAAATCTTTATTACCAAATAATAAGAAATTTGTTTTTCTATATTGCTTGCAAGATTTGTTTTTTCGTCGGCGGAACTGCTGCTCATAAAAATAAAAATTACAAACAGGCAAACCAAAGTCGCATTCGTAAATATAGAAACTATATTCCCGCCCATAGTCTTTATCATTTGGAATACCTGCATATTGTTAAAATAGTTCATTAATATTTCGGAATTTAACACTATACCCATTTTTTGCGCGGTCGCTATACACCAATCTATTGTGTCGTTGAGCGTTGATGCGTAAGCGTCGGCGCCTTGTATAAAAGATTCTATGGAAGCGGAAACAAAAAATATTGATAATACAGAAAAACATACAAATAACAGCACCGTTCCCAAAAGCCCTAAATATGTGGGTACGCGCCATTTTTCCTTCATATAAGCGGCTGCGGTGTTAAGCAGCATATATATAAAATACGCTATGACAAACGGCATCAGCACTACTCTTGTATAAACTAAAAACGCCGTCAAAGCTGCCGCCGAAAGTATCATAAGGCAGACATTGTTTACCGCCGCATAGCGCTCAAGTTTTTTTGAAGAGAGATTATTTTCTTTCATTGGACGTCCTTAAGCCAAATATCGCTTTTTGCGTCGCTGGGCAGGCGTAAATCCGCGCGCGGGCTTATCGCGGCGGAACCTATTTTTGGCCCGTCGGGCAGGCAGGAGCGTTTAAACTGTTGGGCAAAAAACCTTCTGAAAAACACTTCAAGCCATTTTTTTATTTCTTTCTCCGAATAATCTTTTTTAAAGGCCGTTTTTGCCAAGAAAAGGATTTTCCGCGGCGTAAAATTATGCCTTAAAAAGTGATATAGAAAGAAATCGTGCAGTTCGTAAGGGCCGACCAAATCTTCCGTTTTTTGGGCTATTGTGCCTTTATCGTCGGCCGGTAAAAGTTCCGGGCTGATAGGCGTGTTGACTATATCCCGCAAAACTTCGCGGACAGGTTCCGGCACGATTTCCGCAAAATAATTTACCAAATGGATTACAAGCGTTTTCGGCACGCCGGAGTTTACCCCGTACATAGACATATGATCGCCGTTGTAAGTGGCCCAACCGAGCGCCAGTTCGGACATATCCCCTGTTCCGACGAGCAAGCCGCCGTATTTGTTGGCCAAATCCATAAGGATTTGAGTGCGCTCGCGCGCCTGCACGTTTTCATATACGAAGTTTGTTTCTTCGGGGTTATGGCCTATGTCTTTGAAATGAAGCAGGCAGGCTTCTTTTATATTAATTTCTTTAAAGTCCGCCCCTAAAAGTTTTATAAGTTCTACGGCATTATTGTAAGTCCTGCCGGTTGTACCGAATCCCGGCATTGTAACGGCCAGAATCATATCCGAGGGCAAACCGAGCTTTCGTAAAGCTTCTTTGCAGATAAGTAAAGCCAAAGTGGAATCAAGCCCGCCGGAAACGCCTATTACCAATTTGCGCGTTTTTACGTGAGATATTCTTTTGGCGAGGCCCAAAGCCTGGATATCGGTAATTTCTTTGCACCTTTCTTTAAAGTCTGAACCTTGCGGTATAAAAGGGGTTTTGCTTATGGTTCTGCTTAACTCGGCGGGGCGCGGAGCAAGCGGAATATTTACCGTTCTGTATTCTTCAGCGTTTAATGCGGCGCAGTCGGAGAAGGTCTTATTCGTCAGTCTTTCATTATTTAAAGCGTCGACGTCAATTTCGCTGATTACGATTTGCTCTTTAAGGCTGAATCGTTCCGATTTGGCCAAAAGTGTGCCGTTTTCATAAATAAAAGCGTTCCCCGCAAAGACGGTATCCGTAGTGGATTCGCCAAACCCGCAGGAAGCATATACATATCCGCTTATACATCCGGCCGATTGCCGGGCGATTAAATCCTTTAAATAAGCGTTCTTGCCGGCAAGTTCATTGCTAGCCGAGAGGTTAAAAATTATTTGCGCGCCCGCCAAAGCCGCAAAGGAACTTGGAGGGACAGGGGCCCAAAGGTCTTCGCACAGTTCTATCCCGAAAACCGCCCCTTGCGTTTTAAAAAGCAAATCAGAGCCTAAAGGTATCTGTTTGCCGGCCAGTTCTATGGTTTTGTTTTTCAGCTCCGCCGCGGAAGAAAAATAACGCTTTTCGTAAAATTCTTTGTAATTGGGTAAATAAGTTTTGGGGACTATACCCAAAATTTCGCCTTTGAACAGAACCGCCGCGGCGTTTATAAGCGCATTTGAACAGGCAAGCGGCAGGCCGATTATTATTACGGAGTTAAGTTCTTTTGTAAGTTCGGCGGTTTTAAAAAGTTCCTCTTCGGCTTTTTTAAGCAAAAGCCCGTTAAGGAACATATCCCCGCAGGTGTAGCCCGTAAGGCAGAGCTCGGGGAATAAAATTATCTCCGCGCCTTTTTGGGCGGCGGATTGGGCCGCGCGGACTATCGCCCCGCGGTTAAATTCAATATCGGCCGGCAATACTTGCGGTATTGCGGAAGCGACCTTAACAAAACCATAATTCATACTATATAAATTACCAAATAATAAGCTTATGCGGCAACGAGTAAAAGGTTATTTTATTTGCGTAACTTTATATCCGGCGTTTTCAACGGCCGCTTTGATTTTGTCGTCCGCTATGTCATTTTGGGCTTCTACGGTTGCGATTTTTGATTTTAAATCGACTTCCGCTTTAGCGCCCAAAGCTTCAAGCGCGGTTTTTACTCTTGCGGAACAATGCCCGCAGGCCATTCCTTCCACTGTAATATGTTTAATCATAAATTCCTCCTTGTTTTTTATCGGGTTAAATCTCGCCAGCCTGAGTGAATTAAGAACTACGCATACAGAACTTAAAGCCATTGCGGTGGCCGCGAACATCGGGCTTAACTGCCAGCCCAAAGCTTTATAAAAAACGCCTGCCGCCAAAGGTATGCCGGCGGCATTATAGAAAAGAGCCCAGAATAAATTTTGTTTGATGTTCTTTATCGCGGCCCGGCTTAATTTAAGGGCGTAAACCGCGCCGGAAAGTTCCTTGCGCATTAAAACTATGTCGGCGGATTCTATGGCTATGTCGCTGCCGGCCCCTATGGCTATGGCCAAGTCCGCGCGGGCCAAAGCGGGCGCGTCGTTTACGCCGTCGCCTATCATAGCGGCTGTTTTACCTTGTTTTTGAAGTTCTCTTACAAAGACTTCTTTATCCGATGGTAAAACTTCGGCCTTAAAATGCTCTATTCCCAGCCGCCCGGCTATATTCGCGGCGGTTTTGGTATTGTCGCCGGTCATCATATAAACTTCCAAGCCCATTTTTTTAAAATCGTCTATGGCGTTTTTTGCGTCGGGCTTTATATTGTCGGACAGTGCCGTAAGCCCGATAATTTTTTTATCCGAAGCAAAAAACACTGCCGTTTTGCCTTGGGCCGAAAGCTTTTCAGCTTTTTCTTCCCAACCGTCTGTCTGCGCGCCTTCGCTTTTCATAAATTTCAAATTGCCTGCCAAAGTTTCCTGCCCGTCGCAAAACGCTTTTATGCCAAAACCCTCTTTATATTCAAAATGTGCGGCTTTAATCGGTTTTATTCCGTTTTCCTCTGCATATAGGCATATCGCTTTCGCCAAAGGGTGCGCCGATAAAGCTTCTACGGCGGCTGCGGTTTCCAAAAGTCGGGTTTTGTCTTCGGCGATGATATCGGTAACGGCGGGTTTGCCTTCGGTTACGGTGCCGGTTTTATCCAAAACCACGCAATTTACCTGAAGGCCTGTTTGTATGCTTTTTGCATTTTTTATCAGAACTCCGTTCCTTGCTCCGCTGCCGGTGGCGCACATTATTGCCGTAGGGGTGGCAAGGCCGAGGGCGCAAGGGCAGGATATAACTAAAACCGAAACCGCGCAGTTAAGCGCGAAAGAAAAATCATATCCCGCCGCAAGCCAAGCGGCCGCGCTTATAAAAGCTGCTGCTATTACGGCGGGGACAAATATTCCGCTTATTTTATCGGCCAGTTCCGCTATCGGCGGCTTGGAAGAATTTACATCTTCCATAAGCTTTACTATTTGGGCAAGAGTTGTCTGCGCGCCCGTTTTTTCAGCGCGGAACTTAAAGTAGCCGTCTGTGTTTATGGTGGCGCAAATCACTTTGTCGCCGATATTCTTTTCCACCGGCAGGCTTTCGCCCGTTACCAAAGATTCGTCCATAAATGCGCTGCCTTCAACTATCGTTCCGTCGGCCGGCAGACTTTGACCGGTTTTTACGGTTATAATATCGCCCGTTTTCAGTTCGCCCGCGGGTATAACGATTGTCTGTCCGTTCCTTGTAACTTCCGCCGTTTTTGGGGCCAGGTTTATAAGTTTTTCTATCGCGCCGGAAGTACGGCTTTTTGCGCGTTGTTCAAGGTATTTGCCCAAACTTATTACGGCTAAAATTACGGCGGCCGATTCAAAATAAAGCGCGTGCGCGTAGTGCATAACGGCGGAAGATTCCCCCGCACTTAGTGCAAAGCTCATCGCCAAAACGGAATACAAACTGTAAAGCAAGGCCGCGCCCGAACCTATGGCTATAAGGCTGTCCATATTCGGGGCGAGGCGGAACAGCGCCTTAAATCCGGAAATGAAATATTTAAAATTGATAAACACCACCGGCATAGTAAAAAGGAGCTGCAAAAGGGCGTTTGTCATCGGCGGTAAAGCCTGTATAAAACTCAGCCCGATCATAGGGCCCATAGAAACGGTCATTAAAGGTATAAGCAAAATAAAAGAAGCTATAATTCGGGCTTTCGGCTCCGAGGAGTTCTGTTTTGCCGAAGGTTGAGTTTTGGCGGAATTATCTTCTTTTAAGGCGGCGTCGTAGCCGGCCTTTCTTACCGCGGCAATAATATCTTGCGCGGTTAAGGTTTGTTCCCGATAATCCACGCTTAAAGTGTTGAGCAGCAAATTTACGCGGGCGTCTTCAATTCCCTTTAAAGCTTTTACGCTTTTTTCCACGGCAGCCGAACAGGCCGCGCAGGACATCCCGCTTACGGAAAATGTTTGTTTCATATATATTTAGAATATCCTATGGAATATGCAGTTTCAAGGCTGCATATTTTTTTGTGAGTTATTTCATCTTGTCCGAAAAGTCATTGTTTTTCAGCATATCTTTAAACTCTTCCAAAGGTATGGGCTTGGAAAATAAATATCCTTGGCCTTTATCGCAGCCGATGCTTCTTAAAAATTCCGCCTGTTTGACCGTTTCAACACCTTCTGCGACTATGCTTACGTCCAAAGATTTAATCATTTTGACCGCGCCGGAAATAATATCTTCCGCTCTTTTTTCTTCCCCGTCGGTTTTAAGGAATTCTTTGTCAAACTTAAGCGTGTCAAAATGCAGATTTTTTAGTACGTTTAAAGAGGAATATCCCGCGCCGAAATCGTCAATGGCGATGAGATATCCGTTCTGATGAAAGTTCTTGATAACATTTTTCATTTCGTCCAAGTTGTCGAGCAAAGTCGTTTCCGTTATTTCCGCTTCCAATAGATGAGGCGGAATTTTGTAAAAATCTGCGGTTTGTTTAAATTCCTCGCAAAATTTGGGATTGTTTATATGCAATCTTGAAAAATTTACGGCCAAAGGTACGGGCTCAATGCCTTCATCTAAACAGGAACGCAGCATTTGGGCCGAACTTCTGAGCATAAACATATCCAAATCCAAAATAAAACCGTTCCTTTCGAAAATGGGGATAAAGACATCGGGCATTATTATGCCTTTGGAAGGGTGCAGCCAACGCACCAGCACTTCCGCGCCGTCCATTTTAAGCGTATGCAAATTTACTTTTGGCTGAAAATAAATTTTAAATTGGTTTTGGCGCAGGGCTTCGCGCATACTGTTTTCTATGGATTTTTCCGTAAGGATTTGCTTTCTGGAGTAATCCCTGTAAAAAACAAAGTTTACGGATTTGTCCTTTTTTGACTCCGCGCAGGCCAAATTCGCTCTGTCCAACATCAAATAAAAAGGCAGGCCCCTTTCCACCATAAATATGCCGCAGTTTGCCACGATTTCGTAATTTAAATCGGTGGAAGCGTAGCAATTTTTTATTTCGTTGCATATGGCTTGAAGGCGCGTTTCAATGTCCTCTTTGTTTTTATACTCTATTATGCAGATAAAGTTATCGCCGGAAATCCTTGCAAAAAGTTCATTGGGGCCCAGATGTTCTTTAAGGACATTTGCTATATGAATAAGAACCATATCGCCGCGTCTGAAGCCGTAAAGTTCGTTTATTACTTTAAATTTATCAATGTCCAATAAAACCATCGCAAAAAGGGAATCTTTGTTTTCGGCCAGTTTTTTCTTAAGATCCATTTTCAGTTTGTTAAGGTTGTAACATTCCGTAAGCGGATCTATAAAAGCGCTTAAATAAAACGCTTCTTTGCTTTTCCGTTCGGTTCTTTTTATGTGGAGCATTAACAAGGAAAATATTAAAATTATTTCTGAGCAAAGTGCGACGGACATAAACATAACTCTGTTTACTTGTGCCATAAAGGGTTCCGTAGGTACGAAAAAGAGCAGATACCAGTTGTTTATGTCCAACGGAATATAAGCCATAAAGCGGTGTTCCGTGTCGGAATTTAAACTTGCGACGCCGCTCTTTCCGGCCATAAGTTCTTTTATAAAAGCGTTCATAGTGCCCAAGTCTTCGAATTTTATGTTTTTAAAATATTCAATGACATTGTCTTGCTTTTGTATATGGGTTCTTTCGCTTGAGTTTACTATGATTTTACCGGCATTGTTGGTTATATAAGAATATCCGTACCCGCCGAACTTTGACATTTCCAAAATCTTTGCGTAATATTCTTCAGTATGTGCGGCGAATATGGCAACCTGCGGTTTGCCGTAGACGAATACCGGCGCCGCGGTAATTATCAGGCGTTTTTCGTTATAAGGATTTTTAAGCGGGCCTGCCGTTACGGTGTTGCCGTTAAAAATATTATCCAAGGAGTTCTGCGGCAAAAAATCTTTTACCAAAGAATGATCGTTGAAATATACGTCCCCGTTCTGCATAATTATACCCATATAAACGAAGTCGTTGTTATCGTTTTCCTGATTAAGGATATCAATAAAAGTATCCAAATCCGTTATAGTGTAATATTGCGCCATTATACCCGCCAACGCGTTTACGGTTTGCGTTTCTTCTTTGATTTTCGCGTTGAAAGACTTTGCTTCCATTTCCGCAATTTCCGTTATGTTTTTGGAGATTTCCTCTTTAAGATTTTTTTGGAGTATGTCCAAATATGCAAATAAACTGATAAACAGCAAAATTACCGTTATTAAAATAAAAAGCCAAAAATTTTTGTAAACGAGTTTCGTTTCCTCGTGCATAAATCATCCTCCGAGTATTTCTTAAATCTTACCAAATATTACCCGGCAATAACATTAAGCGGTTAGATATTTTGTACAATCTATATATAAATATTATAAGGAGGAGTATTAGTAATGAAAAGAGTATTATTATCAATTTTTGCTCTTGCATGTTTAGCTTCTTTTGGTTTTGCGGCTGATACCTGCACTTGCGAAAAAACGGATCTTACCTGCAGAAACAGCTGTATGAAGAAATTGGCCAAAAACGCCAAATGCGACGCTAAAACGAAAGCGGCCGCGGTCAAAGCTGACAGCAAGAAAGCTGTTTCCGACGCCAAAGCCAAAAACTCTCAGGCAAAAGCCGATGCCAAAGCTAAAGTCGCTCAGGCCAAAGCCGACGCTAAAGCCAACAATGAAACGGCCAAAGCAGATTTAAAAGCAAAAGTGGAAGCCGAAAAGGCTAAAGCTAAAGCCCAGGCGGAAGCCAACAAGGCCAAAGCCGAAGCCAATAAAGCTCAGGCCAAGGCCAAAGCTGAAGAAAGCAAAGCCCAGGCTAAAGCAAAAGCCGAAGCCAACAGAGCCGATTTAAAAGCTAAATATGAGAAGGCCAAAGCTCAGGCGGAAGCCGATAAAAAGGCTGCCGAAGCCAAAGCCGATCAGAAAATAGCCGACGCTAAAGCCAAATATACTGAAGCCAAAGCTAAATCCCAGAACAAAGATCAGGAAAACGCCGCCAAGGCCAAATACGAAGAAGCCGTAGCCAAAGCCAAAGCCGATAAAAAAGCCGCCAAAGCCAAAGCCAAAGAAAGTGAAGCCAACGCCAAAGCGGAACTTAAATCCTGGAAAGAAGTTCTCAGCAAATAAGGTTTTACCTTATACATTTAAAACCCCCGTCAATAAGGCGGGGGTTTGTTTTTAATAAAGACTGGGTTCAACGCGGCGGAAGATGTTTTTTTATGCGTTTGTAAATGCGTTCGGCCACTATTTTATATCCTTTTGCGTTGGGGTGTATGATATCGGATTTTAGGGAAGGATCGCTGAAAATACCGGCCATTATCGCAGGGACAAACAAAGTTCGTTTTTGCTTTGAAAGGTCTTTCATATAATCCGTATATTTACCCATACCGGGGCCGCCGGTATCAACCAAAACGGCAATCGCGCCTCTTCCTTGCACATAATCTACGATATCGCTTAAAGCTTGTTTGGTTTGCTCAAAAGGACGTTTGCGCATATAGTCATTGGCTCCGAATTCTATCAGAACCATATAGGGATTATAGTCTTTTAAATCGTCAATGCGCGCCAAACCGTCTGCGGCGGTATCGCCGCTTACGCCGAGGTTTATTATTTCCCGCCCGGCCATTTCGCCCAATACGGAAGGATAGCTTTCTTCGGGTTCGGCGCCGTAGCCGTATGTCAGGCTGTCGCCGAAAGCTATAATATCCGTACCGTTGTTATTCATATTGGCGGGCTGCGGCGCGCAGGCGCAGAAAAGAAGAAAAATAGTTAAATAAAACAATCGCATACAAGGAATATTACCATTTTTTATATACTATTGATAGGTAAGGAGTTTTCTATGATTAAAATTAACGAGAATTATTTGAATTTACAACAAAATTATCTTTTCCCGACGATAGCAAAGAAGGTTAGAGAGTACAAAGCGGACAATCCTTCGGCCGATATTATCAGTTTGGGAATAGGCGACGTGACACGCGCTTTGCCCCGTGCCTGCGTGGAGGCTTTGCATAAAGCTTCCGAAGAAATGGGCTGTGAAAAAACTTTCCGCGGTTACGGGCCCGAACAGGGATATTCTTTCCTTATTGACGCGATTATAGAAAACGATTATAAAGCTTACGGTATAGATTTACAGCCAGAAGAAGTTTTTGTAAGCGACGGCGCGAAATGCGACGTCGGCAATATACAGGAAGTTTTTTCGACCGAGGCCGCGGTAGCGGTGGCCGATCCCGTTTACCCGGTTTACTTGGATACAAACATAATGGCCGGCCGCTCAGTAAAGAAGCTGCCTTGCCTGGCGGAAAACGGTTTCGCTCCCAAAGTTCCGGATTTTAAAGCCGATTTGATTTATCTTTGTTCTCCCAATAATCCCACGGGTGCGGTAATGACTAAAGCCCAGCTTAAAGAATGGGTTGATTACGCCAAAAAGAATGGTTCGGTTATCATTTTTGATTCCGCCTATAAGGAATATATCCAAGAGGCGGATTTACCGCGTTCCATTTATGAAGTCGAAGGTGCAAAAGAGGTTGCCATAGAAATACGTTCTTTCAGTAAAACGGCCGGTTTTACGGGGCTCAGATGCGCATATATGGTTGTCCCTTTGGCTTTAAAAGGCAGGGGCGCGGATAAGGAAGTCCGCATAAATGATTTGTGGCGCAGGCGGCATACGACAAAATTTAACGGAGTGCCGTATATAGTTCAGCGCGCGGCAGAGGCTGTTTTCAGCCCTGAGGGCAAAGCCGAAGTTAAGGAACTTATTGCCTATTATATGGAAAACGCCCGCATTATAAAAGAGGGCTTAAGTGCTGCCGGCCTTAAAGCTTACGGAGGGGAAAACGCCCCTTATATCTGGCTTAAATTGCCGGAAGGCATAAAATCGTTTGATTTTTTTGACATCTTGCTTAGCAGGGCCAATGTCGTCGGAACGCCGGGCAGCGGCTTCGGCGATTGCGGTGAAGGTTACTTTAGGCTTACGTCGTTCGGCTCAAGAGAGAACACGTTAAAAGCCGTTGAGAGGATTAAAAAACTTAAATTATGAAGGAAATCCCTTTTATAAAAATGGACGGGCTCGGCAATGACTTTTTTATTATTGAGCCCGAAAACAGCTCCGTAAAACTTTCCGCCAAGGAAATCCAAAAACTCGGCGAGCGCAAAACCGGCATCGGCTTTGACCAACTTTTTATCTTAAAACCGTCAAAAAAGGCCGATGTGGAAATGGTTATATATAACTCAGACGGCAGCAAGGCCGGCGCGTGCGGCAACGGGGCCAGGTGCGTCGCAGATTGGTTCTTTAAGAAAAACGGCGTAAAAGAGTGTACGATAGAAGCCCCCGGCGGGAAAATTTTAAAAGCTTCTGCAGGGCGTATGATAACGGTAAATATGGGGCCGGCTCTTTTGAATTGGGATGAAATTCCTTTAAGTCAGAAAGTGGATACTTTGTTTCTGCCGCAGGTTCTGCCGGGTTTTGACGCGCCTTGCGCGGTATCAATGGGCAATCCCCATTGTGTGTTTTTTGTAAAGGATATAAAAAAAATACATTTGGCCCAAGCCGGGCCGGAAGTGGAATGGCATCCTCTTTTCCCGGAAAGGACAAATGTTGAGTTCGCCCAAATAATGAGCCCCTCAATAATCCGTATGCGCGTTTGGGAGCGCGGCGCGGGCATAACTTCCGCCTGCGGAAGCGGGGCTTGCGCTACCTTGGTTGCGGCCGTCCGCCGCGGGCTTACCAAGAAAAAGGCCGAAATAGTTATGGACGGAGGCACTTTGGTTATAGAAATCAATAAAGCCGGAGATGTGCTTATGAGCGGCCCGGTCCATACCGCTTTTAAGGGAACGGCCTATCTGTAATTCCGTTTTAGGCAAACAAAAGCCCCCGGCTTTAAAACCGGGGGCTTTTTCATTGGCGAAAAGTTAAAATAAATATCTTGCGCTTAAGCCCCATATTGCGCAGGAAGGAATGCTTTTATTGTTCACTTCTATTGAGTAAAACGGAACAAGGGCCATTTTATCTTCTATCAAATCATAAGAATAGTTAACGCCGAAAGCTGCGGCAAAGCTGTCCTTTTCAAAACCGAGATAACTTTTCAAATCGGCCGATAAACCGAGAGCATTGTATTCGTTAAGATAATATTTCGCAAATACGCCTGCGTCCAATATCGTGCCGGAAGAAGTTTCATCGGTATGGCCGATATAATCAAAACCGAATTTCGCGCCTATGGTTAAATTGTCTGCCGCCTGCGCCGTACCGACGCTGCCATACAGGCCGAAATCGGTTGAGCCTTTCGCTGCGCCGCCGTCGTGATTATAAGGGGAATCAAAAAGTTCCGGGCTGAAATATGCGTCTAAATCCAGAAATCTGCCGTGGCTGATATCGTTCATAAAACGGTATTTCCCGTAAACGGATATATCCTGCATACCGTCGCCGCCGTGTTTGATGTCGGCCCATCCTACGGAAGCGGACAACGTTAAGTTATCAAGCGTACCTACGGAAATCTTTTCATAAAGGCCCCAGCTTTTGTTAAGTTTTAAAGCGTTATTTGTAAAACCGAGGGAAGTATCGGAAACTACTTGCCCGGGCGCGGGCATAAAGAAAGGATCGGTTATATTCAGGGCTTTTGCGTTAAGCGGCATAAGCAGGGCTGCAGCGATGATAAGTGAAAATTTCTTCATAATAACTCCTAAGTTTCAAATTAAAATTATATACTTATAATATCATTTTACTTAGGAGATGAGATAATGAACATTATAAATACTCTGCTGCCGTCTTTGCCGCCTCAGCTTAAATATATTATCGCACTTGGCGTAATATTATTGTTTATACTTTTATTTAAATATATATCAAACCTTCTTCAAGGTGCGACCGAGTGGCTCTTGTCTAAAAAGAATTTTATAGCCAAAGGTTGGCTCTCTTTGATGACCAAGCACAAACTCTTCAGCAATATATTTTTTGCTTTTGCGCTGTCGTTGCTGTCTTCCGCAAGCGGAATATTCTTCGGCGATTTATACCCTAATATAAGTTTGGTCGTGGTGCGGGTTATAAATTGTTTGGCGATTGTGGCGTTTACGCTAGTGCTTAATTCCGCATTGAGCGTAATTTCCGATAAATTCGCCCGCAGCATTAAATTGCCGGTAAAAGGTATTATACAAGCCGTAAAAGTGATAATGTGGATAGTTGCGATAATCTTTATGATGTCCGCATTAATGAACAAAGAGCCGATTTACTTCCTCGGCGGTTTGACGGCATTATCCGCAGTCATTTTATTGATTTTCAAGGATTCCATTCTCGGCCTTACTTCGGGCTTTCAGCTGCTTTTAAACGATCTCGTCCGCGTTGGCGATTGGATTGAAATCCCCAGCCAAGGCGCTGACGGCGAAGTTATTGATATCCTTCTTACCACCATACGCGTAAGGAACTGGGATAACACCATAGTAAACGTACCCGCTTATGACTTGGTCGCGCACGCTTTTACCAACTGGCGCGGTATGACGGAATCGGGCGGAAGACGCATAAAAAGGGCTATCAATATCGATATGAAGAGCATACGCTTCCTTAACGATGAAGATATTGAAAAATTAAAACATATAAATCTGCTTAAAGATTATTTGGCTAAGAAAGAAGCCGAAATCGAAGAAATCAACAAAAAACGCGGCGTTAAGGATGATAAATATAATGCCAAGCGTTTAAGCAATATCGGTACTTTTAGGATATATTGCTACAATTATCTTAAGCAAAACCCGAATATTTCCGATAAATTTACTTGTATGGTGCGCCAACTTGCTCCTACTACGGAAGGCCTGCCTTTGGAAGTTTACGCGTTTTCCTCCAATACGAATTGGACTGATTACGAGGGCATTCAGGCCGATATTTTTGACCACTTCCTTTCAATAATCGATATTTTTGACCTTAAAGTTTATCAGCGTTACGGTATGGATTAATCCCCGCGGGGCTTTGCCCCAATCGCCAATAAGGCTTTAAAATGATAAAATAATAATAAGGTACCAGCCACAAGCCGGTACCTTATCATTTAAGTATGCCTTTTAGCCGCATACTTAGGAGGATTAATGAATAAATTGTTTCGACTTGCCGCGTTTGTCGCCGTAAGCTGTTTTTGCGCGACTTCCACTCTTGGCGCGGGTTTTGGATTGTATGAGTTCAGTGCAAGGGGCAACGCTATGGGCGGTGCCGTCTTGGCAGGGGATGCGGAGCCCGCTTCTTTGGCTTTAAACCCCGCTCTTATAACGGATTTGGACGGCGTTCAGTTCCAAATGGGCGTAACCGAAATTACGGCTTCCGCCAAAGTAACGTATAATCAAGAAGGACAATCCCCGGACAGAGTCTGGTGGACTTTGCCCACGGCTTATTATACCCAACAGATTTTTGAAGATTGGTACATCGGCTTGGGCGCTTTTCCGCGCTTCGGTTTAAGCGGCCATTACCCGGACAGAAACTGGGCCGGCTCAACCGATATTTATGATGTAGACGTCCAATCTTACTCTATACAACCCACGGTCGCTTTCCAAGCGACTGAAAGATTCTCCGTAGCGGCAGGCGCTGAAATTATGTATTTTAAATTCAGCGAAGGCAAAAGGATTCAGCTCGGCCCTTTGGGTTCTACCGATTTGGAAGTCGAAGGCGACAGCTGGGGCCTCGGCGCGATTTTGGCTATGGCCTATAAAGCCAATGACCAAGTAAGCCTCGGTGCGAGTTTCAGAACCAGAGTGAAACAAGGTGTTGAAGGGGATAGTAAATTTTCCAAGCAGATGTCCATTCCCGGTGTAGGCGCATTTGTAAACGGTTCGGCCCGCGGCGATATTATGCTGCCCGCTCAGCTTGCTATGGGCATATCTTACAGGCCTATTGACGATTTGTTGATAGAATTCAACTGGATGAATATCTTTTGGAGCAGTTTTGACGAACTCGCCATTTCCTTTGAGCGTAAACCCGGCACGGGCACTTCCGGCGTATCCAGCCAGAAAAAAGAATGGAAAGACGCTTACAGAATGGGCCTTGGTGCGGAATACAAGCTTTCCAATGTCGTTAAGTTAAGAGGCAGCTATATCTTTGACAAAGCCCCTACCAACAATGACTATATGGACGTTTTAGTCCCAGTAAGCAACAGGCATTTGTTCGGTACGGGTATAGGGCTTAACCTGGGCAAAGGTTTTATTTTAGACGCTTCATATACTTTCCTTATCGGGGAAGGTATGAGCGGCACCAATTTGGAAAACGGCGCTTCCGTTAAATACGGTCAGGCTTTCAGCCATATGGCCGGCCTTAGCGTAAGATATACCTTATAATCTGATAGACAACTTATACAATATCCCCCGGCTATGCCGGGGGATATTTATTTATTGTTTAAAAGATAAGTTTTATACGCTTAAAAGCTTCACGCCGAAACTTACCGACCAATCCATAGTTTGCCTGTTCCCGCCGGCGTGCCAGCCGGGTTTTAAGTACATAGACATTTCGTCAAACAGCATTATGCCGGTTTCAACTTCAATAATAAATTCCCCGGCATTGTTGTTTTTATAATCTATATAATATTTCGGGTCGACAAGGGCCCACCAACCGTGCGGGGAAAGGTAAGCCGCCACCGCTCTTATTCTGCCGAGGTTAATATCATCTCTTGAAGAAGGCCCCGCTATGCTGACGTAATGCTTGTACCCGGCCGCGAAGAACACTTGCGGCACTATTTCATATTCCGTGTAAACGGCGGGGCTGAACTGCCATTTGCCTATGCCGATTTCATTATGAGTGGCGGAAGGCATAGTCAGCTCCCCTACCGCCCCGAAAGCCAGTTTGCCGAATCTTTTTACCGCCGAAGCGGAAAGAAGTATGTCGCCAAGGCCGTTTTCGGAATTTTCTTTGCTTTCATATCTGCTGAAAGGTACTTCCGTGCCAATGGTAAACATATTGCTGAAAGAATAATAATATTTTAAGGTCATACTTGTAATAGATGTTCCTGCGGAATCGTCGATTACGGTCATTGCGGGGTTAAGCTCCAGCGTGGAAATTTTATCGCTGGGTTTAACGCCTCTTACTTCACATTCCTGTAATTCTATGGCATAAATTTTGCCCGCGGCAAAAGCAAGGCAAAATAACAAAGATAAGAACTTTTTTATCATTCTGATACCCCCGGTACAGTTAAGTATATGAGTTTTGTTTTAAAAAGCAATATCAAAATCGGACGAAAATGCCTAAAACCGCGCTTAAGGCTATAAAGATTATCGGGTGGAGTTTAATTTTAAACATTAAAATAAGCAGAATAAAAAAGTAAGCGATATTTGTAAGCAGGAACAAGTCGGTTAAATTTGAAGTTTGTTCGTAAAGGGGAAAATCAAATACCGATACTTTTACTATTTCCCATACCGCTATGGTTATAAGGGCGCATACCGCCGGCCTTAGGCCCGTAAATGCGGCTTGAACATATTTATTGTTTATAAATTTCTGCAATATTCCGGCCACTATTATAATGATTATTACCGAGGGCGTAACTATGCCCAAAGTTGCGATTATTCCGCCAAGTATCCCCGCGGAGTTAAATCCTGCAAATGTAGCCATATTTATACCTAGCGGGCCGGGGGTAATTTCCGATACGGCTATCATATCGGCTATTTGGGCAGTATCAAACCACCCTGTTTGAAAGGAAAGCTGATAAAGAAAAGGCAGCGTCGCCAAGCCTCCGCCTACGGCAAAAAGGCCTATCTTAAAAAACTCGATATACAAAAGCAAATATATCATTTGACGCTTTTCCTTTTAAGAGAGTCTTCAATTATCGCCGCCAAAGCGCAAAAAAGCACCAACAGCGCAGGCGAAACCCTGAACGCAAAATATATTATAAGGCTAAGTGTAAATAAAGCCGCGGTAAAAATATTGATTATGCCTTTTTTAAAAAACGGGAATAAAGCGTGCACAATAAGTGCGGCTACACAGATGCGAATGGAATTAAAAAGCCTGTCCGTAATTTCCGCGCTTAAATATTTGGTAAGGAACAAAGCTATTAGGGTTATTATTATTACGCTCGGGGCGATTATACCCAAAGTCGCGAATATTGAACCCAAAATGCGTCGTTTCTGATAGCCTAACAGCGAAGCCGTATTAACGGCTATCACGCCCGGAGTTACCTGCGATACGGCAAAAAAATCCATAAGATCTTGGCGCGTCATCCACTTTTTTTTGTCGATAAGTTCTTTTTCTATAACAGGGAGCATAGCGTAGCCCCCGCCGAAAGTCATCGCGCCCACTTTTGCGAAAGTTAAGAATAAATCAAAGAGGGAAATATTTTTGTCGTACATAGCTTAAAGGATTTTAAGCAAATCGGCTATTTTATCCATTTTGATAAAACCGTTGGCAATATTATCCGCCTCAACATTTTCGTGCTGCCAAGTAAGGCTGTAAGGTATCCATACTGCGCGCGCGCCAAGCTTTACTACGGGCATTATGTCCGATTTTAAGGAATTGCCAACCATCAAAAATTCCTGCGGCATTACGCCCAAGCGCTGCATAAGCGTTTTATAGCCGCGAGTGTTTTTTTCGCTCATAATTTCTATATGGTGCAAATATTTAGTCAAACCTGATTTTTGCAGTTTCCTTTCCTGATCCAGTAAATCACCTTTCGTGGCGACTACAAGCTTGTATCTTTCGCTTAAATTTTTAAATACGGATAATGTCCCCGGCAGTAATTTAACGGGCTGATTAAGCATATCCCTGCCCGCCGATATGATTTGTTCCGTAACCGAGGTGTCCGCTTTTCCGCCGCTTAATTTAAGGGCCGTTTCTATCATAGAAAGCATAAAAGTTTTTATGCCGTATCCGTATAAAGGAAGATTGTTTACTTCCGTGGCGAAAAGCTCTTCTTTAGCTTTCTTTTTATCTGCGTAAGGCTGCATTAAATTAAAGAATTTTTCTTCGGTTTCGCGAAATAAATCCTCGTTGGCCCAAAGAGTATCGTCGGCGTCAAAAGCGACTATTTTTATATTGCGCATCATACATTAAATTCTACAAATTTTTAATATATAAAAAAGGCGTCGCGGTAAAGCGACGCCTTGTAAGCCTGAGTAAAGTTTATTTTTTTACTTCGAAATAAGCCTTTTTGTATTTGCATACGGGGCACATTTCGGGGGCTTTTTCGCCGGTGAAGGTAAAGCCGCAGTTCATACATTTCCAAGTTACTTTGCCGGTTTTTACGAATACTTCGCCTTTTTCAAGTTCGCTGAAAAGATTTAAATAGCGTTCTTCGTGTTCTTTTTCGATTTGGGCGACTTTTTCAAAGAGGAAAGCGATGTCGTTAAAGCCTTCTTCCTTGGCTTCTTTTGCGAAGGTGGCGTACATATCGGTCCACTCGTAATTTTCGCCGGCGGCGGCGTCTTTAAGGTTTTCCAAGGTTGAAGGGATTTTGCCGTCGTGTAAAATTTTAAACCAAATTTTGGCGTGTTCCCTTTCGTTCTTTGCGGTTTCCTTAAAGATAGAAGCTATATAGTTGTAACCTTCTTCCTTAGCCTGCTTCGCATAATAAGTATATTTGTTTCTGGCCTGAGATTCGCCCGCAAAAGCGGTCATAAGATTTTTTTCCGTTTTTGATCCTTTAAGTTCCATTTTATTTCTCCTGTTTATTTATGCATTCTTTGCATACCCCGTTGAAAATAATTTCACGGCGGTTAATTTTAAAATCGTTTTTTTGCACGCGGGAATTTATTTGTTTTGACAGCGCTTCATCTAAAAATACGTCTTCTATTTTGCCGCAGTCTTGGCAGATAAGGTGAGCGTGGTCTTGCGTATAATGATCAAAATGATCCGCTTGATTAAGCCCGCTTATTTTTTTTATTCTTCCTAGAGCGGCCATTTGGTTCAAATTTCTGTAAAGCGTTCCCAAACTCAAAGCCGGGCAAACGGGTTTTATCAAAGCGTAAAGATAATCCGCCGTCGGGTGGCACGGATTATTTTTAAGCGTATTATAAATAAGTTCCCTTTGTTTTGAGTATCTCATAATATTAATAACGATAACTGTTACTGATAATTTAGCAAAATCAAAAAATTTTTGCAAGCTGTTTTTATAGTGCTTTTATGCGGGGAGGGGGATTTGTTTGCGTCAGATAAAACATAGGGAAATATGCTGTTTTGCGTTTGTTATAATTTATTTATGGAAGTTTCCTTGTTAAATATAAAGAATAGATTTGAATTTAGATCTTGGCTTGAAGAAAATCATAAAACCGCCGCGGAATGCTGGCTTGCGGTAAAACGCGGACTGCCTAAAGAAGACGGAACTTTTTGGTATATAGACGCGGTGGAAGAGGCTCTTTGCTTCGGCTGGATAGATTCCACCGTTAAAAAAATTGACGGAAAAATAACTGCCCAAAGGTTTGCCCCCAGGGGCAAAGGGAGTGTTTGGTCGGAACTAAATAAAGAACGCCGCCGAAGAATGGAAAAACTCGGCTTTATGACGCCGTCAGGCCGCGCGGCTTTGCCGGATATGTCTACCGGTGGCTTTACACCCGACGCGGAAATAGTGCGCGCTTTGCAAGCAAATAAAAAAGCCTGGGATAATTTTATTAAACTTCCGCCGCTTTACATTTGTGTGCGTATAGACACTATACAAATAAAAAAACGCTTTCCCACTCTGTTTAAAAGCAGATTGGATAAATTTGTCAAAAATACTGCCGACGGCGTTATGTGCGGGAATTGGAACGATTACGGGCGTTTGCCGGGATAAGATATTTCCCTATGTAAATCGAACCTGGGGATGCCTCCCCAGGTCCTTAACTAACCGCCCCATACTGCTATGGGTTGATAAGTAATTTTATCATTATTTTGCCTTTTCGCAACAGTTTTTTTAGAACTTCCCGCCAAATACAAAAGATATTTGGTTTGAACCGTCGCTTAGGTTCTGCGTATAGTTAATGCCTACTGGGAAAGGGAATCTCCAAAATTTGTAAGAGAGCGTCGCCCCGGCTCCGCTTAAAGCTCTGTATTTATCGGAATATACATAAGCCAGTTCGTAAAAGGGCTGAAAAGCCAAAAGGCCGGTATTGTTCCTTGCCAAATAATAGGCGAAGGATATTCCCGTCCCCGCGCCGCGTTCGCCGTAAAGAGTTCTGCTGTAACGGCCCTGCCCGCTCATTAAATCTTGTGCGCGTACCTGTTCCGCAAACGGAGCGGAAAAAGAATCTTCCCCTTTAATGTAAATGTTCAAAATATGTCTGGTTTTAAACTCAATTACACTTCTTGCTTCGGCCGATATTTTGGAAATATTGAAATCCGCGCCGGTCCAATCACCGCCGTTTTTGTAAGCGGCTTGCAGTGAGTAGCCTATTATCGGTGCCGGCAGATTTTTCAAACTTTGTTCTTTATCGGTAAGTCCGTAGCCGAACAATGCCCCCATATTCGCGCCGGAGCGTATGTTCCTGCGATAATTCAATCCGAAGCTTACCGTGCTGTAATTGCCGGATTTCATATCTTTTGAATATCTTATATATTTGTATTCCGGGGAGATAAATCCCGTAAAGTCGCCTTCCTGCCTTGCGTAAAGGAAGTTGAAAGAGTCGGTTTTTGTGTATATTTTATTTATCGGATTTTTAAAATCTTCTTCGTCGTCGGTCGTGCTGAAAATGCCGTCGTTGTTTATACGGCTTCCGCTGTAAAACCTCTGCTCAAAGTTCATATTGATAAAAGCCGCCTGGAAAATATTATCTCCGTCTTTAAGCATTAGGCTTGCCGTACTTCCGTCTTTGCCGCTTCCGCCGAAGAGCATTAAAGTTTCCCCGCGTTTAAACAAATTTCCCGTCGCCAAAGAGGCTCCCGCCGCGCTCTTTTTGCCGCCGGTGGCGAATATCAACGGGAAGATATAATAACCGTCATCGGCTTTTATTGAAATATCTATGCCGTCGTCCTGAAAAGGCCTTAAATCAAAGGAAAGTTTCTTTGCTATTCTTAAATCGTGCAATTCGTTTTGAGCGTATTCATAGCGTTCGGAGTTAAAAATTTCTCCTTCTTTTAAGGTAAATCTGCTTTTAAGTATTTCCGGCTTTATCCTGTTTGAAGAAACCTTCACCGAGCGTATCGCGCGGCCCTCGTATTTTGTATAATCGTCCGCGGCGTAAGCGCATTGAATAAAAACCGCACACGCCAAAACGGCGGCGGCGCACTTAAAATTAAAATTCATTTACTCCCCCCCAGTCCGTTATTTACCTACCGGTAAGTATATTTTATAAAAAATCGTTTCCGGCGTAAAGGCCCAAAGCCGCTTTCGTCCTCTGGGAGAGGCGTCGGCTTAAATGGTATAATAAAATAAAAGGTCTTAAGGAGAAAAATGGACGAAAAATTCTCAAAAGAAGGTCTTACCTTTGACGATGTTTTATTGATTCCGCAGCATTCCAAAGTGCTGCCCAAAGACGTAAAAACCCATACTCGCCTCACCAAAAAAATTAAACTTAACATTCCGCTTTTAAGCGCGGGTATGGATACCGTTACCGAATCGGCCTTGGCGATAGCCATAGCTCGTGAAGGCGGCATAGGCATAATACATAAAAATATGCCCCTGCAAAAGCAGGCGCAGGAAGTTGACCGCGTTAAAAGAAGCGATAACGGCGTTATAACAAATCCTTTTTCTTTAGCTCCCGAGCGTACTTTGCAGGAAGCAAAAGATATTACGGCCAAATATAAAATTTCCGGCGTGCCGATAGTGGACGGCGGGGGAAAACTCGTCGGTATAATCACCAACAGGGATATGCGTTTTGAAACCGACAATTCCAAAACCATCGGCGAAATTATGACCAAAGAAAACCTCATCACCGCCAAAGAGGGAACCTCTTTGAAAGAAGCCAAAGAAATTTTGCGCCGCGCCAAGGTGGAGAAACTTCCGCTTGTAGACGGAAACAATGTTTTAAAAGGGCTTATCACGATAAAAGATATTGAAAAATCCATTCTTTACCCCAATTCCGCCAAAGACGAAAAAGGCCGTCTTCTTGTCGGCGCGGCGATAGGGATAACCAAAGATATGCTTACCAGAGCGCAAACGCTTTTGGAAGCGGGCGCGGATATTTTGGTAGTGGATACCGCCCACGGGCACAGCCAAGGCGTTTTGGAGGCCGTCGCAAAAATAAAAGAAGCTTTCCCGGATTGCCAGCTTATAGCCGGCAATGTCGCTACGGGGGAAGCGACCGAAGCTTTGATTAAAGCCGGCGCGGACGCTGTTAAAGTGGGTATAGGGCCCGGCGCGATATGTACCACAAGGGTTGTGGCTGGTATAGGCGTTCCGCAGATAACCGCTATATACGATTGCTACAAAGCCGCTTCCAAATATGACGTGCCTATTATAGCCGACGGCGGAATTAAATATTCGGGCGATATTGCCAAAGCCATAGCCGCAGGCGCAAGCGCGTGTATGCTAGGTTCGCTTTTTGCGGGAACCAATGAAAGCCCCGGGGAAAATATTATTTACAACGGCCGCGCTTTTAAAGCGTACAGGGGTATGGGTTCTTCAGCCGCGATGAAAGCGGGCAGCAGCGACAGATACTTTCAGGAAAACGCAAAAAAACTGGTGCCGGAAGGCGTTGAAGGGCGCGTACCGCACAGGGGTGCATTGGCGGACGTTGTTTATCAGCTTGTCGGCGGACTTAGAGCCGCTATGGGCTACTGCGGAGTAAAAACTTTAGCCGAACTTACGGAAAAGGGCCGCTTTATAAAAATATCAAACGCCGGTTTGGTGGAAAGCCACCCTCACGATATTTTTATCACCAAAGAAGAAAGCAATTACAGTAAGGGAATGTAAATGGATAATGAACTTGTTTTGATAGCGGATTTCGGCGGGCAGTATAATCAGCTTATAGCCCGGCGCGTAAGAGAGCTGCACGTTTATTGCGAGGTTGTTCCTTATTTTAAACTTCTTGAACGCGCAAAGAGTGCAAAGCCGAAAGGCATAATTTTCACGGGCGGGCCTTCAAGCGTATATGAAAACGGTGCGCCGAGTTTGCCTTCGGAGGTTTTCTCTTTAGGTGTTCCCGTATTAGGTATATGTTACGGGCATCAGCTTACGGCCCATATCTTAGGCGGGAAAGTTCTCAGCCCCGATTTTAAAGAATACGGCAAAGTGGAACTTAAAACCAAATCCGGCGGCGGGCGTCTTTTTAAAGGGATAAAGCCGGAAGAGATTTGCTGGATGAGCCACCGCGATTATGTGGAGGTTCTGCCCGAGGGCTTTGAAGTTACGGCTTTTACCCAAAAATGTCCCGTAGCCGCAATGGAAAACGAAAAACGCAAAATTTACGGTTTGCAATTTCACCCGGAAGTCGAACATACCCCTTTCGGCAGGAAGCTACTAGGGAATTTTCTTTTTGACGTATGCGGCTGCAAAGGCGATTGGAATATGAAGAACCTCGCCGCGGAACTTATCAAAGATATAAAGGAAAAGGCCTCCGGCAAAAAAGTGCTTTGCGCGCTTTCCGGCGGGGTGGATTCCTCCGTCGCGGCGGTATTGGCCGGCAAAGCGATAGGGGATAATCTTATCTGTGTTTTCGTCGATCACGGGCTTATGCGCAAGAACGAAGGCGACGAAATAGAAAAAATGTTCAAGCAGGGTTATCACATAAATATGGTGCGCGTAAACGCGGGCGAAAGATTTTTAAACGCTTTAAAAGGGGTACGCGACCCGGAAGAAAAACGCAAAATAATCGGGCGGGAATTTATAGCCGTATTTGACGAGGAAGCCAAAAAACTGGGCCATATTGATTTTCTGCTTCAGGGTACGATATATCCCGACGTTATAGAATCCGGCTCCGGCGAAGCTTCCGTAATCAAGAGCCACCATAACGTAGGCGGTCTTCCCAAGGATATGAAGCTCGCTCTTTTGGAACCGCTAAGGCTTTTGTTCAAGGACGAAGTCCGCGCTTTGGGTTTGGAAATCGGCCTGCCCAAGAAAATGGTTTGGCGTCAGCCTTTCCCCGGGCCGGGCTTGGCGGTGCGCTGCTTAGGCGAAGTGCGGGAGGAAAAACTTAAAATAATCCGCGAAGCCGACGCAATTTTGCGCGAGGAAATCTCCGCGCGCGGCCTTGACGGCGAAATCTGGCAGTATTTCGCTTTTCTGCCAAATATAAAAAGCGTGGGCGTTATGGGTGACGAGCGGACATATTTCCACACCGTCGGTATAAGGGCGGTAACCTCCACCGACGCTATGACTTGCGACTGGGCCAAAATTCCTTATGACGTTTTGGAAAAGGTTTCCTCCAGAATAGTCAGCGAAGTGGAGGGCGTAAACAGGGTTATATACGATATAACCTCAAAACCGCCTGCCACGATAGAGTGGGAATAAAGCCGGTCCCGACGGTTTTAAACGCGCGGTTTTACGCCGCGCGTTTTTTATTCGGATTGACTGAGCGGACGTTTTTTGTTATAGTTTTGGTGTTGAGTTCGTAAGTAAGTTCCATAAAAGAATAATGGCTACTTTTGGCGGTTATTATTCTTATGAAGACTTATTGTATAGAAGATTTAAAACCTTTCTTTATCGGCAGAGGGACCGAACGTATGTGCTTCCGTTCCCCTTCCGATCCTCATTCTATTGTAAAAATAAGTCCTTTGGAACACGCTAAGCAAACTTTGAGGGAAATAGATTATTTCCGTTTTCTGCAAAAACAGAATGTTCCTTTTAAGCATATTCCGGAATTTAAGGGCGAAGTTTATGTAAAAGGTTATGTCGGTTTTGAGCAAGCTGCCGTTTTAGACGGCAACAATTCCGTTTCAAAGCCGCTTTTGTCCTATTTGAATATGTACGGCAAGCCCGGCCGAAAGGAAAAAACAATACTTGTAAAGCTTTTGACGGAACTTTATCAGTATATGTACAAATACAATATCACGCCCTGCGATTTGAACTTAAACAATATTTTGCTTAACGTTTCAAACGGTTCTTACAAATTGGTTTTGGTGGACGGCGTGGGCAGCCCTTTCCTTATCCCGATAGGCCAATATTTAAAGCCTCTCGGCAGGAAAAGACTGCAACGCAAATTTCGCCAGTTCGCCCAACGCGATATTCTGCCTATTTTATCCAGATAAATAATTCCGTTTACAGGACGCTTGGGGTGTTTAAGCCCGCGGCGCGGTATGCTATAATAAAATAACGGAGGGAATTATGCCTTTACATACCGATTGCAAAAATAACACCGCAAAAACAATTCGCCTTTTAAAAACGGCCCGCGGGCAGATAGAAGGCATCATAAAAATGATTGAAGAGGAAAGAGACTGTATAGACATAAGTTCCCAAATATTGGCGACGCAATCCATATTGAAAAAGGTAAATGTGGATATCCTTTCCAATCATCTTTCGGGTTGTATTAAAGATTCCATTGAGCACGACAGCGAAACCGTCAAAAGGGAAAAACTTGAAGAAGTCGTTACCCTATTAAATAAAATGCTTAAATAGTTTTTTCCGCATTTATAAAAACAAAATCACCGAGTTCGCCGATAAGCCGTTTGGCTTCTTCCGCACTTTTCCCGCCGTAATATTTTAACGCAGCCGCATAATGTCCTTCGCCCGTGTCCCAAATGTGCAAATACTCAGGTTCGATTCCGCTTTCTTTTAGTTTTTTAATGGCGGCGTTTTTCAGCGGTTCGGCTTCCCAGTCCGTTAATATTTTTGACGTCGATTTTATAAGCCCGAAAGCCCAAACGCATATCATAATTCCGCCAAGCAGCCCGACTATGCAGTCAAGGAAATTAAGCCCCGCGTATTTGCCCAGCAGCAGAGCGGCTATGGCCATTACGGAAGTTAAAGCGTCCGCCAAAATATGCAGATAGGCCGATTTGAAATTATAATCTTCGTGTTTATGCTCGGCGCAGGTGGCGGAATGATTGTGTTTGTGTACGTGGTTGTGTTCGCCCATTATAAATATACAGACGCTGTTTACCGCCAAGCCTATTATCGCTACGGTTATGGCTTCGTTAAAGTTTATTTGCAGGGGATTAAAGAATCTTTCCGCCGATTCATAAAGTATCCATAAGCCGGAAAGGCCTAAAAGTATCGCGCTGGCAAAGCCGGCCAAAGGGCTGAATTTTCCGCTTCCGAAGGCCAGCTTTTGAGATGAAGAATACTTGCGTATCATTATATAAGCAAAGAAAGTTATCGACAGCGCAAATGCGTGCGTGCCCATATGCCAACCGTCGGCGAGCAAAGCCATCGAATTGCTTAAATAGCCAAAGCTTATTTCCGCCGCCATAGTGATTAAAGTTAAAATTATCACAAGTAAAGTTTTCTTTTCCTTATTTTTCATAAGACCTCTTGTCGAACAGATTTTTCCCCTTGCGTTATTATAAATACCCCCCTGGGGTATAGTATAAGTATAATCTTTAAATAAAAGTTTGTCAAATATTTTATTTGGTAAAATTTAATATGTTTATCAGAAAAACCGAACTTAAAGATTTGCCTCTTATTGAAAACGTATACGCCCGCGCGAGGAAATTTATGAAGTTAAGCGGCAACCCAGGACAATGGGGGGATAAATATCCTCAGAGGGAAAAACTCCTGCGAGATATTGAACTCGGCCAAGCATATATTTGTTTTGAGGACGATAGCATTTTGGCGGTTTTCAGTTTCTGTCCCGGCCCCGATAAAACTTACGCGCATATAGAAAACGGCTCTTGGCTTAACGATAAGCCTTACTTTGTAGTGCACAGGCTGGCCTCATCAGGGTTGCGTCGAGGTGCAGGTGCCTTCTGCCTTGATTGGTGTTTTAGACAATTTGGAAATATCCGCATAGATACCCACCCCGATAATAAACCTATGCTTAACCTGATATCCAAAAAAAGTTTTGTTTACTGCGGAATTATTTATACCGATGACGGTACGCCCAGAAAGGCTTTCCAGAAAGATATAGAAGAGAAAAAAAGTTATCGCAAATAAAAAATCCCCGGGATAGCCCGGGGATTTAAATTTTTACGAAACTATTTTATTTCTATACTTTTTATCGCTTCATCGGTTATGGCTGCAAGGTTGCGGTTCATAGTTTCTGCGGCGTCATAAATGGCGTTTTTCTGTTCTTGGGAAATACCCTCTTGCACCTGCGGGTTTGCATAGAAGCTTTGTATCACGATATCCCAGGATTGATTTTCGTCTTTGCAGGAAAGTGTCGTTATTTTCTTTTCCGTTTCCAAATCCACGAAAGAGCTTTTTCTGCATTTTTTCCCGCTTATGGAAATTTCTTCTATGTTATCGTAAATCACGCCTTCAAAACCGAAAGGCTCTTGGTTTGCCGAATCTTCCGCATCAGCCTTTGTATAAGCGTAGGAAAATACCACCGGCGGATAACTTTCAAAATTGTCGTACATAAAAGTTTTAAGTCCCGTAGCCGAAGGGTTTTGCTCTTTGTAAATTTTCATAATTTCTTCCGGGTTTATTTCAACTTCGCGCAGAACGCCGAAATCTTTTTCCGGCAGAGTAACGGAAAGCCCGCCTTTAAGGGAATAATTTTCGTTCAAAGGTTCATTTTTTGAACAAGCCTGAAAGGAAAGCGCCATAATTGCGGCGAACATCAAGAGAGTTATATTTTTCATAATAATATCCTTTTTATATTGCATCAACTTCTTATAAAACAATTCTAGTTTATTTTTTTAATATAGTCTTGTAATTTATCTGTTTTTTTAAATAAGCATTAAAGACACAATTAAATTTTTATTGTTAAAATAAAAAACCCCGCATTAAGCGGGGTTTAAATGGCGGAGTCAACGGGATTCGAACCCGCGGTCTCTGCCTTGACAGGGCAGCGTGTTAACCAGGCTACACCATGACTCCAAGTTACTTCTCTTAGATATATTCTATATTTTTGCGCCGGACTAGTCAAGATAAACTTGTTTGCTGTTTAACGCGCCGGATTTTAAACCGTTTTACCGTGGAAATCGCCCCATAAAATCTGTTCGGTCTGCAATTTTACGGAAGTTTTTTTGTAGACTTCTTCCTGTACTTTCCGTATAAGATTGTAAACGTCCGCGGCGCTCGCGCCGTTGTAATTTATAATAAATCCGGCGTGCTTTTCGGAAACTTTAGCCCCGCCGACGCTTAGCCCTCTCAGTCCGCATAAGTCGATTAATCGGCTTGCGTAATCGTTTTCCGGCCTTTTGAAAACGCTCCCCGCCGAGGGATATTCCAACGGCTGTTTTTCGGCACGGCGTTTTAAAATTGAAATACGGGTTTGTTTAAGTTCTTCGGGATTTTGCTTTTTAAGCAGCCAAGTCGCGCTTAAAATTATGCAATTTTCTATATTTTTTACTTTACGGTAACCGTATTCAACGTCGTTCTTGCAAAATTGTTTTATTTCTCCGACTGGGTTTATCACTTTAAAACATTTTAAATTGTCAAAAGTTTCTTGGCCGAAAGCCCCCGCGTTCATATAAACTGCGCCGCCGCAGCTGCCCGGTATGCCGCTTAAACATTCAATGCCGCCAAGGCCTTTTTCCGCGGAATAAGCCGCGGCCTTATCAAGGGGCGTACCAGCCAAAGCCGTAAGTTCTTCGCCTTGTATGGATATGCCGGAGTAATTTTTTAAGCAGCAGGTAACACCCGGCAAGCCCAAGTCGCTTACCAGAATATTTGAGCCAAGCCCTATCATTCTGAAAGGTATATTTTCCTGCTCGCAGAAATTTTTAAGCTTAAGGATTTGCTCTTCATTTTCCGGCAGAGCCAAAACTTCGGCCTCACCGCCTGTTTTGTAGGTGGTGTAATCTTTCATAGGGGCGTTAAAAATGAGCGGACTTCCGCTTTTTTCGCCTAAAGTGTCTTTCCAATTCATTTAATATATTATATAAAAAGATAATGGAGGATATTTATGACAAATATAAACGCGGGGAAGCTTCCTGTAAAAACGATAGATTTAAAAATGTTGGAAACGGAATTTTATAATCCGTCAAAATCGCCGGTAAGGGTAAAATTCGGCACTTCCGGGCACAGGGGTGTGCTCGGCGCGGGATTCTGCGCTTTGCACGCAAAGGCCATCGCCCAAGCCGTCGCCAAAATGCACATCGAAGAAAATATTAAGGGAAAAATACTTGTCGGCGGGGATACCAGGCTTATGTCAAAGGTTACGGCCGAACTCTGCGCCTGCGTTTTGGCGGGTAACGGTTTGGAAGTTCTGCTTCCCAAAATACCGGTTCCCACGTCGGTGTTTTCCTATGAAATTTTGTCAAAACGGGCCTGCGCTTCTTTAAACGGAACCGCAAGTCATAACCCTCCGCAGGATATGGGCCTTAAATATAATCCTTCCACCGGGGGCCCGGCCGATTCCGGGATAACTTCCAAAATAGAAAAATACGCCAATTACTTTATGGAAAACCCCGGGGAAATAAAATTCGTTTCACTTGAAGACGCAAAAAAACAGGGGTTGGTTTCCGAACCTGACGTGATAGAAAGTTACATTAAAGCTTTGGGGGATAAAATTGACTTTGCTTTAATCAAAAAATCCGGCTTAAAGGCGGCTTTACATCCTATGGGCGGTACGAGCCTGCCTTTTTTGCAGGCGATAAAAGCCAAATACAAATTGGATAATGTGGAAATCGTCAGCACGCTTCAAAACCCTTCTTTTAATTTTATTCCGCTTGACCACGACGGTAAAACGCGTATGGATCCGTCGTCAAAATATCCTATGTCGCCGCTGATAGATTTGGTAATGAGCGGCAAATATGATTTTGCCGGTGCGTGTGATCCTGACGCCGACCGCTTCGGTGCGGCCACTTCCAAGGGCGGGCTTTTGGCCCCAAATCACGCGCTTTGCGTTATGCTTAATTATCTGGCGGGTAAAAATAAGTCTAAGGCGCAAACGGCGGGACGCACGATAGGTACCACGCATTTAATTGACAGAATTGCGGCCGCACGCGGTTTAAGCGTAGCGGAAGTCAACGTCGGTTTTAAATATTTTGTTGAAGGTTTGCTTTCTGGGCGGCTTTTAATGGCGGGGGAAGAAAGCGCGGGAATGTCCGTAACTAATTGGGTTACCGAAAAGGACGGTATGCTTGCGGTATTTTTACTGCTTGAGATTATGAGCGCCACCGGGCAGGATATAGCCGGCCTTTACAAACAGCTTACCGAACTATACGGTAATCCCGTATATACGCGCGTTGATATGCCCGTTACTGAAGAAGTTAAAGCCAAGCTTAAGGGTTTTACGGAAGAAAGCCTTTCCTATCTTAAAGAAGTCGCGGGGGAGAAAGTTCTTAAAATCCGCACGGGCGACGGCGTAAAGGTTTATTTGGAAGAGAGTTGGTTCCTTGTAAGGCCTTCGGGTACGGAAGCGATAGTAAAATTTTATGCCGAAACTTTTAAAGGAGAGGAGCATTTATCCAAAATCTTGGAAGAAGGTAAAAAGGTTTTCGGTATTTAAAGTTTTAATAAATCGGCAAATAAAAGGCCCGGCTTAAAACCGGGCCTTTCGTTTTGTGATATTTGTTTTATGCGTATAAACTGCCTACACTGCTTCCTTTGCAGGAATGTTCTCTGGTGTTAATGTCCTCAAAGACATAAGTTTTGGGCTTGCCTCTGTAACCTTCTTCATAGACGTTTGTTACGGGTTCGATCCTCATATAATATTCGCCGTCTAAAATAAATTCCATATTATTTCCGCGCATTTCCCCAGATCTGCTGGTTCTAATATTTCCGGTGACAAAGTTGCAGTCCATAAGGATTCCGTCTTTAGTGCGTATTATGCCGCTTGGGTTAACGCGATACATAGCTGGTTTATCTTTGCTTCCTATATTTTTATAATAAGTCTTTTTATAGTAGATGAAAGCCGGCAGTTTGCTTAAATTTTGTATTAATAAAGAGGGGTTGTTATTTCTTCCCCTATCCACCAAAGAAGAAGACGCATTTATCTTAAGGGAATTGCTTTTGCCGGGCACTTGCACCCATTCGCCGTCTTGCGCTTTGTATTGGTTAAATACATTAACGTCAAATACAACGTTTTGCTGATCCGAGAATAAATTAAATACGTCAAGCATAGCCAAATCAAATTTATAATGTACGGTGGAATACCGTAAGTAAGTGTCTACGACGCGCAGACCGTAGAGCCTTCTTAAAGCGGTTTGGTGGACGGTGTCATAAGGATCTTTGCTCCAAGCGGAGGGGATGGGATCTTTAAGCTTGCCGAAGACGTTTGTCTCTCCGTCTTTTATAAGCTTTTGCAGAAAGGCCATATTGTCTTCCAAGGCGGTAAATCTGGTCAGCATTTCTTCAAAGGAAGCGTGCACCGCGTGTAAATTGGCTTTTTCAATGGCGGCATATATCGCTATTACACCTATGAAGTTCAATATTTTTTTGCCGTAATAGGCAAATCTGGGAAGCGACCAAAAAGCCAAAGCCGAAGAAGGCGCGGCGATTGAAACTCCGTTAAAATTCCTCAAAGCTACTAAAGTGAATATGGACATTAAAATGGCGTCGTAGCGTTTGTTTTTGTTGATGCGGTCAATCTCTTTTTGGAGCGACACAAAACTTTTATAAGCCGGGCCGTATTTTAATCTTTCGTTTATAGAGTTTAACTCTTTGGCTATTAAAGCCTGAACTTGTTTGGGCGATTTTTTAAAATCGGGGAGCTGCTCGTATGCAAGCATATCGGCAGATTGTTTGTAAAGAGCAAAAGCCTCGTTTATCTTTGCCTGCGCGCTTAATCTGCTGAAGTTTTTATCGCTGGATGGGTTGCGCGACAGTCCGGAAGCGTTAAGTTTTTTCATCAGTTCCGTGCGGCGTTGTTTTAAGTTTGCTATTTCTTTTTCTTCCTGGGATAATCTCGAGCGTTGCAAAGCTTGGTCAATCCCTTTAGATTTTTTTATGAGTCTTTCAGGTATAATAGGGCGCACCACGCGGGTATTGTCTTGTGGTGCGGTCCTTTCCAAAAGGTGCTGCCTTTGTTCGCGGTTCATTTTTTCCATTTCAAGCTTTCTGATTTTCCCGTCTATTACGTTCAGCTCATGTCTTACTGGGTCGGCCGTTTTTTGTTTTTCAACAAACTGTTTGCTTACCGTAACTTCCTTAAAATAAGGATATACCGCCGAAAGCTTTGTGGTCTGCGCGCCTACCGGAACGCCGAAATAATCCTGAGCGGACGTTTTGCCCTGTGCCAAAGAAAGCATCGGATAGGAAAAAGTTAAAGCCGTCGCCAGCAGTAATCTGATAAATAATTTCATAAATTCACACCTCGTAAAAGCTTGTCTTTCTTTATATATTAATAATAACACTAAAGAACAGAAGCCTGCAAGAGCATAAAGACCCAAAAAAACTTGGGCCCTAAGTCCTAGGACAAGTTTTGAATAATTAAATATAATAGGAATGTATGATTTTAAACCCTTTGGACGGAAGATATAAAAACGCCGTTTCCGAACTGGCCCTTTTGATAGGGGAAGACGCTCTTATACTGCTTAGAATCAAAACGGAATGTCTGTATCTTTTGGCTTTAGCCGATGAAGGCGTTGTTAAACTCAGCCGCGCGCAGAGAAACAAAATTCTTTCCTTCGCAGACGGTTTGCCCGGGGCGGCGCAGACGGTAAAACAAATAGAAACCGAGGGCTTCAAAGGGGTAAAAGCCACCAGACACGACGTAAAAGCCGTGGAATATTATTTGCGTTTTCTTTTTGCCGAAAACGGGCTTAAATCTTATACTCCGTGGCTGCATTTCGCATTGACTTCCGAGGACGTCAACAGCCTTTGCTACGCATTGATGATAAGGGACTCTTTGGAAAAAGTCCTTATCCCGGCTTTGGAGAATCTTTCGGCGGAACTGCGGAGAATGTCGCGCGAATACGCAGGGGATATCCTCTTGGCGCGCACTCACGGCCAGCCGGCCGTACCGACGACTTTCGGCAAAGAATTTAAAGTTTTCGAATACCGCCTTTCCCGTCAGCTTAAACAACTTAAAAAACAGCAAATTTCCTGCAAATTCGGCGGGGCGGTCGGCAATTATAACTCACATACTGCGGCTTTTGACGGGATTGACTGGCGCGCTTTTTCCAAAAAGTTTGTAGAAAGCTTTAATGCGGAACGCAAAAGCAAAATTTTTTTGTGGGAAGTTTCCACGCAGATAGACCCGCACGATACTTACGCGGAACTTTTTGACAATCTTCGCCGCGTAAATATGATACTTATTGACTTCGCGCAGGATATCTGGCGGTATATTTCCGACGGTCTTATAAAACAAAATGCCGTTAAAGGGGAAGTCGGTTCTTCCACAATGCCGCAAAAAGTCAACCCGATAGATTTTGAACAGGCCGAAGGCAATCTGGGATTGGCAAACGCTCTGTTTAATTTTTTTAGCGGAAAGCTTACCGTTTCCAGATTACAGAGGGATTTATCCGATTCCACGGCGCTTAGGAATATAGGCTCGGCTTTCGGTTACTCTTTGACGGCTTACAAATCTTTGCAAAAAGGGTTGGGCAGAATTAAGCCGGATGCTTCGTCCGCTTTGGCGGAATTGCGCCGCCACCCGGAAGTCGTTTCCGAGGGTGTTCAAACGCTTTTAAGGGTTTTCGGGCGGGAAGACGCATACGAAGAACTTAAAAACTTCACGCGCGGTAAAAGCGTAAGCGCGGAAGATATGGAAAATTTTATTAAAAGTTTAAATTTAACGGAGCAGCAAAAAAATAAATTGCTGGCTTTAAAGGCTGAAAAATATATCGGCCTGGCGGAAAAAATCGCAAGGAAGGTTTATTTATGATAGATATAGTATCCGGCGGACAGGCCGGCGATGAAGGAAAGGGAAAGATATCGGCGTATCTTTCTTACAAAGGCAATTACAGCTATTGCGTGCGTATCGGTGGCCCCAATGCAGGGCATACCGTTTTGCACAAAGGCAATAAATACACTTTAAAAAATATCCCTTCGGGTTTTCTTAACCCCAAGACTAAGCTTGTTCTCGGGGCGGGCGCATATACCAAGACGGACTGGCTTTTAAAAGAGGTTGAACTTACCGGCGTAAGAGACCGCCTGATAATTGACCCTATGGCCGTACTTATAGAAGATAAACACACCGCCGCGGAAAAAGGCGACAGCCACTTTATGTCTGCCGTGGGCAGCGTAGGCACCGGGCTCGGCCAAGCCGTAAAGGAAAGAATTGAGCGCAGGAAACTTAAATTTGCCAAAGACGAGCCTTTGCTTAAAGAATTTATTAAAGACGTCCCCGAACTTTTAAACAAATCTTTAGCCGCGGGGGAAGACATCCTTGTGGAAGGCACTCAGGGCGTAAAACTTTCCCTGCTTCACGGGGAATATCCTTTTGTAACCTCCCGCGATACAACCGCTTCCACCTTTTTGGGTGAAGCCGGTCTTGGCCCCAAAGCCGTAAGGGATTGTTGGGTTATTTTTAAGCCTTATGTAAGCCGCGTCGGCCCCGGCCCTTTGGCGACGGAAATTTTTGACGAAAAAGAACTGGAACTTTATCACGGCAAGGGCTGCGAAATCGGCAGCGTCAGTAAACGTCTTAGAAGAATAGGCCGTTTTGAAGATGACACCGCCAAAAAGGCTATTATGCTTAACACTGCCACAAAAATAGCCATAACGCATATAGACTTATTTCCCGGCAATGATGCGGGTACGGTCGGCCGTTATGAGGATTTCTCCCCCGAAGCCAGAAAGTTTTTGGATCATTTGCAATCTATATTAAAAAGCACTTATCCGTATCCTGAGCTTAAGTTGATATCCAACGGGCCGGAGCTGGAAGATATGGTAATTTTGTAATATAGTAAAAAGCCGCTTTAAAAGGCGGCTTTTTCTTTGTTTCATATAATAAAATATTGCAAAACAAGTAAAAATTGTGAATAATGGATAAATAAGCCGCGGAGGGACTTAAATGAAATCCTATGCCGTAGACAGCGTTTACGCTTTTATCATCTTTGTAGTGGCGTTTCTTATTCTGCCTTTTTTTATTCCTTATGAGGATGAAGGAGGCCGCTCGGCGCCGCTCGGCGAATATTCCATAGAAGAAGAGGAAAAGCCCGAAGTCTTTACCAGAATAGTTGACAGAGTTTCCTCATTTTACGGGTTAAAACGCAAGAAACGTCCTTATAATAAAACTTCCGTAAAGCAAGAATCCGAAAACGGAAAAACCGCTTCTTTAAAAACCCGAAATCCCGCCAAAGACGGAAAATCAGCCCCCAAAAACGGCAAAGAAGTTTCTCCGCGTGAGCATTATTCCGATTTAAGACAATCCGGGGAAAATTCTTCAAACGGGGCTTTTAGGCCTTCTCCCCCAGATATGGCGGAACTCAACGGAAAACTTTATAAAATAATGCCTGACCATTACGGTAATAAATATGTAATTACCGGCGGTGGTCCCGTGCCTTTAAAAAACTTTTTGGCAAACGGCGGCAGAATTGTAAAACCAAATTATTCTTTTGAAAACGGCAATGCTGCGGCAGACTCCGGGAAAGTTTATACGGCAGCCGCTTATCAGAAAAATACGCGTAAGAGATTTCCCGGGCGGAACACATCCCGCGCCGAAGCCGTAAATAAAAACAGTTCCGCGCACGGCTCTCTGACCGGCTTCTCCCACGGCAGGGCTTCAATTTCCGATGTGGAAGGCGGAAGCTCAAATTACTCGTCTTCAGGAGGCGGTCAAAATAAATTTTCCGTAGGCCCTTATGATTTTAATTCGGGAAACGGCGATTTTGACGTATTGAAAGACAATCTTAAATCTTCATCTGGGGGATCTTCCGGCGCACGTACGGAAACCGCCGAAAGCCGTATCCCCAAAGCTTATAAACTTCAGAATATTCAGCCTATTTTAAGCGATAAATCCATAAGCGTAACAGACGCCAAGACTGAACAGGATATTTCATTACCCTCTGACGGAACGGATGTCTCTTTTGACGAGTGGGACGAGAACCCCGCGCCGGAACCTTCTGCGGAAACACGGCAGGAGCCGCAAAATGTGATTACCCGCAAAATTGAAAAAGGCGAAGTAAGTTCCGGTTTTATTCCAAGTGACGAGTTTACCCGCCGCGCTATGACTAAGGAAATGCTTAACGGCGCTGTTTTTAAAGGTAAGGCCGGCAGTAAGAATATAGAGGTGGAAGACCCTTGGATTTTGCCTAACTCCGTAAGCAGCGGGCCCGGCGACGCATTTGTAAAAATGAATGAAACTATCCTTACGGACGAAAAACAAATAAATCTTTGGAAGGAGAGCGATAAACAATATGCCCAAAGCAAGGAAGACATATCGGCCGTAACCAACGGAGATTCTACGGCTTTGGTAATGATTAACGGGCAAAAGGATCCTTATACAATGCTGACAATGCCGGAAAACAGCTATTACTATCAAGTTACGGCGGGTTTGCTTAATAATAATGTCCGCAAGGCGGATAAGGGCGATTCTGTGGATTTAAATAAAATAGACAGAAATAAAACTTTGGTGGTTGTACCGGAAAAGCCTTTGGCGGAAAATCTGCGTAAAGACGGCTATAAAGTGGCTTTGTTTGAAAGCTATATAGTTACGCCGTCTAATTTGAACAGGTTTTATCAACAAACTTACTCGGCCGTAAACGATATAGAAACCGCAAAACGGGCCGATCTTGAAGATAAAAAGAACGATATCGCTTTGACCTTTAAAAAATAAGTTTTTTGGGCCTTAAGGCCTATACTTTTTTAGGACTTTTAACCCTTGTATCAAAGACTTTTATTTAATAAATTTATTAATAGGAGTTTCGTTTTTTTATATTCTTTAAATGTTTGGAGAGTTTTGTTTATGAAAAAAAATGTTTTTTCTTTGGCTGTTATTTTCGCTTTTATGCTGTGCGCCCTGCCCTCTTATGCCGATGTTACCGATAACTACTGCAGAATAAACGGCGTACGCTATACTATCGGTAATGTAATCGCCAAATTCGGCAACAATGCGGCCGCCGTAAAAGGCTGCTGCGCTTGCGGCACTTCACAATCGCTTTGCAATCCCGGCTATATGGAAGACTATGAAAGAACCGGCAAACACGATTATAACCTTACCTTAATTGCGGCTAAACATAATCACTATCAATGCTTAAAATATTTGGTGGAAACTTGCAGAGGGCTTGTGGATAATTTTGCCTCTTCCAGAGATTTGGGCAGAATCCCCGAAGGGGAATATACTCAGCTTATGTATGCGGTCAAGAACGGCAATGTCGAAATGGTAAAATACCTTTTAAGTAAAGGCGCAAATGCAAACCGTAGGAATTTTTCCGGGGAAAGCGCAAAGGATATCGCTTCAAGAAAAGGAAATCAGGAAATAATCAACCTTTTAAAAAATACATCTTATACCAATAATCTGGATCTTAAATACAAAAAAGAAATAATTGATACTCTCAGATCCATAGACTATGAAGACGAAATAGCTTTTGCAGGGCTTGAGGAATATTTTAAAGAATTAATTTAACCGCGTTTATAAGGAGGCGGCTATGAAAAATAAAAAACCGGGCAGCGTGTTTATATGGATTTTTGCCGCCTTTGCTTTGTTTTTGGCGGTTCCGTTTATCTCTCAGGAAGAAACTTCTTCATCAAAAAGCGGAAATTTATTCATAGATGACGACGGTGCTTTACCCATAGTCGGTTCGGAAAATCCTTTAGCCAAATATTTTAATAAAGTTGCGGAATTTTACGGCTTTAAAAAGAAGTCTTCTTCAAATCGCAGAAACTCTTTGGCTTCAAATGATTCTTCGGATTCACGCGAAGACGAGGCTTTAGCCTCGGAACTCAGCGCGCTTTTTGCCGCTTCCGATAAAAATCCTTCTGCCGCAGAAGCCGCAAAACAGGGAATGTCGGCGGACGAACTTGATGATATCCGCGCGGCTTATGCCAAGGTCGCCGCCGTATCTGTTGAAAACGGTACGGTAAAAACAAAAAGCGGTATGATCATAGAACCTTCTAAAGAAGGGTATAAACTTAACGGTACATTTTATAAAAACGGCACTTATCCTTCCCGCTCCAATCGCAGGGAAATAGAAAACGCTTTAAGCAAATTCCATAAGGAAAACGCCGCCCGCCAGGGCCTTACGGCGGCCTATTTCCGCGCACCTGACGGCAGTTTGTCCGTCAAATATGTTTCGCCGGAATCTTTGCACGTAAATGAAAATCCTCTTTTGGCTTCGGCTTCGTCCGGCGTTAACGATGACTATTACCGCGGGGCAAAAGTAATTTCAAGGAATTCTTCTTCCGGCGGGGGCTCTTCGGATTCTTCCTCACGCGGCGGCAGGACGAAAATATCTATGGACAATATTGAAGATGCATACGAAACTTTGTCCGCAAAAATTAAAGAAAATTTTAACAGTTCCGATTCTTCCGATTCTGCCGAAAATCCCTCCGAAGACTCTGGCGTCAGGCAAAACCTTTCAAAGGAGCTTATCGCCAATTCAAGCAATGCGTCTAGAAGTTTGTTCGCCAAGTCGGCCCATAATGAAAAACCTAACGATATTCCCGAAGAGTATCAAAATGCGCCAAGCGTCGCATTGGCTTTTTCAAAAACGCCGATAGGTTCCCCTTCTATGGCGGAATTCCTTAACAAATACGGTATAGACGGCAATTTGAACCTAACCGAAATACAGCTTAATATAGGAGGAGGTCGTAAGAATAACTCTGCGGTTGGGCAATCCGCCAGGCAGAAAATACAAGAGATGAAAGATGAAGAAGGGCGCATAAAAGTGTTTTCCCCTGCGCCGATTCCGGAAAGGATTCTTGATAAAGAGAAAATCGACGGCGGCATTTATGTGGCTTATCCAAGGATTCCGTGGATGGAAGTCGGCGAGAACGGCCAGCCCAAAGAGGTTAACTTCTCCGAAGTGTTTTTTAACAGAACCGGCATAGGAAATATGGTTGAGGCGATGAACAATCCCGCAAGCGGCGAGTTTTTGGACACCACCGATTTGGAAAACCGCTACACCAAACTTGACGCAAAAAGAACGGAAAATAATAAATATATCCAAATGATAGGCGCCAATGAGTCCATCAGTAAAAAAATGCCGAAAGTGGTGTTTTATTTGGGCAAAATAAGAAAAAATCCCAATAATATTATGATTGCTTCTCCGTCTTCTTTCCTCTATGTTTATGCCCCGAATATGGCACCTGATTTTGTAGCCGGGGCAAGTTCCGAAGAAGCTTATCAATCAATGGCCTCGGGCGATTTCTTAAATAAAGTAGGCGTGAAAGGCAATAATAACATTGTTGTTGTAAATGACGGGAAAGTCCGCGACACTCTGATAAAAGCCGGAGTCAAAAACGTATCCGTTATTGATGAAGAAAGGCTTTCTTCCGGCGTGCCGGAAGATATCGAATATGTTATAGACACTCTGCGGGACGTCGTTACCGAAATGGTTATGTCCGATGATGCTTTAAAGCGGGAATTTATAAAGGCGATGTCTGCCGCGGATAAAGAACTTACCGGAAAATAATTGTTTAAACCTCGGAGTTTAATATAATTATTAAAGAGGAATAATTTATGTCTAAAGGTTTAATTTTAAAAATAATTTTAGGCGGGTTTTTCGTATTTTTGCTTTTACCCGCTTTTTACGATGAAGAAAAACCCGCTAAGGGAAATTCTTTTAAAGATGCCTATGCTTTTAACCCCGACGGTTACGACGGGGAAGAATTACCCGTAGTGGAGCAGGAACCTTCTTCCGGGGAAAATATATTTAAAAGATACGGCAAAAGATTTAAACAAATGTACGGGCGCGCTTTTTTAGGCGCTCCGACCGAGCGTGAAGAAGCCCCGCGCGTTTATGCCGGCGCGGACAATGCCGAAGACGACGATTTGTATTACGCAATGGCAATGCTTTTTGGCGGGGATGAAGGCTCCGCTTTGCGTTCTTCTTATGAAAAGGGAAAGGACGGAAATATTAACGCTTTGCCTTCCGGGAGTTATAACGGAGGTTCTTCCTCTTTGAAGCAGACGGTACACAATAACGCTCCTGTAAAAGGCTTGTATGAAAGTTCTTCCGTTGAATCTTATGAAAACCGCTCCAGAGCCAAGCAGGTATACAGCAATGTAATGAATAAAATTGACAGAAACGCCCCTTCGCGCAAAGCCGCTTCCGCAGGCGGGGGAAATTCCGCCGCCGATGACGGGCAAAATATGTCTTCTTCAGAAAGCGGGCGTTTGGAAGCTTTCAGAAACGGCGTTCCCGGTATGGTTTCTACCCCATCTTGGGCTGCTGATATCAGCGATTCTTTCTTAAACGGAGCAAAATTCAACCGTGTTTATACCGGCATAGCAAGCCGCAGTTCAAACAAAGGCGGTTATAACTCTGCCCGCGCCAATTCCGGCGGGACTTACGGCGGATTCTCCAATTCCCGCGCCGAATTTACCGATGAAGATCGCAACGCTCAGGATTTGGGCGAACTTTTTATTCAAGCTTCTTCCGATATAAACGCCAAGGTTAAAGATATATCACAGGCTATACGTGATAAAGCCGCTTCCGGCGCGGGGGATTCCTCTTCCGTAGTTCCGGGGCCGGATATACAAAGGCCTGATGGCAATGGAGGTTCCTCCCAAGGCAGCGGCGGCGGAAATACCGGCGGCAATGACGGCGGAAACGGCCAAGGTGCGGGGGAAGGCGGTTCGGAAGGGATTTCCGGGGATAATTCCGGCGGTGTAAATAATCCTGATACTCCGTCTGCGGAAGACAGTAAATTTGATATTAGTAAATGGGATACCTATATGAATGGTTCTTGCCGCAATCCCGATGCTCCCAGTGTTATCGGAAGTTCGAAATGGGGACAGAACTTCGGTTCATTCTCGGGAGGGCAGGAAGATGACCAAGATAAAATTCAAGTGGAATCTTGTTCCGGCGACCCTGTCCATGTTGACAATGTTCCCGCTTTGAATGGCGAAATCTCTTCCAAACAAGTGTTGGTGGATCTGGGAGAAGTAGAAGTCGAAGGGCAGCTTTTAAGAGCCACTCCCGTTGAGGGCTCTGTGGCTGCGGCCGGGATTAAGGCTATTGGTTTCAAAAATTATATTTCGGGCACGCAGAAAATACCTTCCTCCGAAGGGGCATTCAAAGGCATTGACAAAGAAGGGTTTATTATTAACGCCAAGAATCCAAACACTATTATCCTTACGACTTCCCAGAAAATAGCCGAGGCTTATATCGGCAGGGCGGTTCTTATAAATCCCGGAGATTTGGAAAAACAGTCGGCCGTCAGGCAAATAGCCGAAAGGCTGAACAATATGGACCGGGAAACGCAGAACATTTTGGCTGCGAAAGCGGCAAGGGAAGCCGCCGCGCGGTAGAATATTTTGCACCGCGTACAAACAAAAAAGGAGTATGCGGCCTATAAAAATGAAATTAAAATTTGATCTTAGCAATTTGGAAGAGTTTTTGCCTAAAACATATTCCCCGGAAAGGCGGTTGAAGGCAAAAACTCTTTTCTTGAAAAAACTGGCTTTAAAAGCCCATCGATTTTACGGCGGCAAAATAACCGCCGTCCCAAAGGCCGGGCCTATACTGCCGGCTTGGTTAAGCGTTTGGTATACTCCCGGAGTATCTTCCGTTTCCACGGCGGTAAGGGATGATAACGGCGCATCGTTTGCTTTAAGCGGACGCGGAAGCCGCGCGCTTGTGCTGAGCGATTCCACGCGCGTTTTGGGCGACGGGGACTGTACCCCGCCCGGCGGGCTAGGGGTAATGGAAGGCAAAGCTATGCTGATGAAGTATTTGGGCGGATTTGACGCTTTTCCGCTTTGCATAAACAGCCGCGGCGCGGACGGCAAACCTTCGGCCGAAAAGATAATAGATTTCGCTAATATGGTCGCACCCTCTTTCGGCGCGATTAATCTTGAAGACATCAGCCAACCGAATTGTTACAGAGTTTTGGACGAACTTCAAAAAACTTGTTCTATCCCCGTGTGGCACGATGACGCCCAAGGCACGGCCTGCGTTACCTGCGCGGCTTTGATAAATGCTTTGAAACTTGCGCGCAAAAAAATAAATAAAATTAAAATAGTGCTTTACGGTGCGGGCGCGGCCAACAGCACCGTCGCCAAGTACCTTATGCTTTTGGGCGCAAACGGCGGCGACATCGTGATGTTTGATTCCGTCGGAGCTTTAAGTAAAGACAGAACCGACCTCAAGAACAATCCGGATTTTTACCGCCAGTGGAATTTATGCCTTAAAACAAATAAAAACGGAGTGAAAACTCAGGAAGAAGCTTTTAAAAACGCCGATGTTCTTATAGCTCTTTCCAAACCCGGGCCCGGCACGATTAAGCCGGAATGGATAAAGCTTATGGCTAAAAAGGCCATAGTATTTGCCTGCGCAAATCCCGTGCCGGAAATATATCCGGACGAAGCTTTGGCTGCGGGAGCTTTTATCGCCGGGAGCGGAAGGGGGGATTTCCCCAATCAGGTAAACAATTCTTTATGTTTCCCCGGGCTTTTGAAAGCCGTCCTTTTGTGCCGCGCCAAAGCCATTACCGATACAATGGCTCTTGCCGCCGCCGAAGCGATAGCGGCCTGCGCCGAGGCCAAAGGCCTTAAAAAAGAAAAAATACTGCCGGATATGTACGACCCGGAAGTCTATCCTTTACAAGTTGAAGCCGTTGTAAAGCAAGCTTTGAAAGAAGGCATCGCTCAGGTAAATATTACCCCGCAGGAAGCTTACAAACGCGCAAAAGCCGATATTAAAGCTTCCCGACGTTTAAGCGAAGCTTTGTATAAAAACGGATATATAAGGAAATTTCCTGCGGCTCTGATTAACTCTGCTTTGAAAGAAGCTTTAAAAGAAGTATGAAAATTATTAAAGCCGAAAAACTCACTAATCTGGTAGCCGCTTTGTGTATAGAAGCGGCGCATAATCTTCCGTCCAATCAAGTAAAGCTTTTAAAGCAGGCTGTTGTGAAGGAAAAGGGACTTTCCGCCGATTTGCTTAAACTTATTTTGAAAAACGCCGAAATAGCCCGCAAGGATTTATATCCTCTTTGCCAAGATACAGGCACCGCGGTTGTATTTTTGGAAATAGGCCAAAATGTTTTTATTGACGGCGACGTAAATAAGGCCGTTGATGACGGCGTAAGAAAAGGTTTTAAAGACGGCTATTTACGCAAATCGATAGTTTCCTGCCCTTTGTTTAAAAGGGAAAACACCAAAGACAATACCCCCGCGGTTTTGCATATTTCCTTTGTCAAAGGCGACAAAATAAAAGTAAAAGTTTTGCTTAAAGGCGGCGGGGCGGAAAATACCAGCCGCATTAAAATGTTTGCTCCTGCCGACGGTAAAAAAGAAATTGTTGATTTTATAGTTCAAACAGTAAAAGAAGCCGGGGCCAAAGCTTGCCCGCCCCTTACTTTGGGCGTAGGCATCGGCGGGGATTTTGAGCAATGCGCTTTTTTGGCGAAGAAAGCTCTTACCCGTAAATCAAAAAATAAAAATAAACTTTACGCCGATTTGGAGGAGGAAATTCTATCCCGCGTAAACGCCCTTAAAATAGGGCCGCAGGGTTTGGGGGGGAGGGTTACGGCTCTCGCCGTATATATTGAAACCGCGCCCTGCCATATGGCAAGCCTGCCGGTTGCGGTAAACCCCTGCTGCCACAGCCACCGCATTAAAGAGGGTGAAATATGATAAAGATAAATCTCCCTCAGGATAAGGAAAAATTTAAAACGCTTAAAGCCGGCCAAGAAGTTTTGCTCAGCGGAACGGTTTATTCTTTAAGGGATAAAGCCCACGCAAAGATTGTTTCCCACGGGCAAACGCCGCCTTTTTTGAAAGGGGCCGTAATTTATTATATGGGGCCTACTCCGGCGCGCCCCGGCAGGCCTTGCGGCAGCTGCGGGCCAACCACAAGCGCGCGTATGGATAAATATACGCCTACTTTAATCAAAAAAACAAGTATAATTGGTATTATAGGCAAAGGCGAACGCAACGAGGCGGCAAATAAAAGTATGAAAGGCCGATCGGTTTATTTCCTCGCTTATGCCGGTTTGGGCGCTTTATGCGCCAAAAGCGTTTTGAAGAGTGAAGCCGTACTTTATAAAGAATTGGGGGCGGAAGCCGTATTCAAGCTGGAAGTTAAGGATTTTCCGCTTATCGTTGCCCAAGATATAAAGGGCGATAACATTTACGGAGGAATATAATGAAAAAGTCATTTTTACTTTTAGCCGTTTTATGCGGAGCAATATTTTTAGGCGCGTGCAGCGGAAACAAAAAAGGCGATGCCTATGAGGAAGAACCTTATAACAGGTCCAAAAAAGCCTCTTATGAGAATCAAATGAGGTACTCCGCCTTTATTCCGTTTATGTATGAAGATAAATTTTACGCCTATTACGCTTTGGGCAAAAAGATTTCCGGCCCGGACAATAAAGGCTGGTATGAAGCGGAATTTAAAAACGGGCCTAAAGAGGGCCAGATAATAAAAACAAAGGATATCATCCTCAAAACCCGCCCGGCAGAAGGCTATGAACTTAAAAAAGGCTTGGTTGTTTTGGTAAACCATTGGAACCCCAAAACTCAGGACGAAAACAGCCGCACCGATATGTGGCGCAAAGGCGTAGTTTACAATTTGGATAAATTAAGCGAAGATAAAGTAATGCTTGAATTCCCTCACGACCGCAACGATTTTATGGCCACCAAAGAAGTTTACCGTCTTGATAACATCAGGCTTATACTTGAGCCGGCAAATGTAAGGGACCCCAGAATTTTCTTGGACTAAATTATGCTTAAAAAGGTATTTTATATTTTGTCCGTGCTGTTTTTGGGCGCGGGCCCTTTGTGCGCTATGCAGAGCGACACTTACCTTGTTGATACTCCCACAGCGGAAGTTTTGGCTTTGCGGGATTTCGGTTTAAGGACAAGGTTTTTCAGCGGCGGCGGAGTGCTTACTTATTTTGATTTTACCGTAATCAACCGCCTTAGTATAGGCGCTTCTTTTACGGTGGAACATCTTATCGGGGAAAATGAGGAAGACTTAAAACTCCTCGTTCCCGCTTTACAGCTTAAATACAGATTTTATGACGGCGATGACGTTTTGCCGGCTTTTGCCCTCGGCTTTGACAATCAAGGTTTTTATTACAATCACGATAAAGACGAGTATAAACAAAAAGCCAAAGGCGTTTATATTGCCGCGACTAAAGAAATTTTTACGCCCGGCCTTGTATTTAACCCGGGTTTAAACGTAACCGTTGACGGTTTTGAATTTGACAAACTGGCCGGTTTCGCGTCTTTGGCTTATAATATTAAAGATGCCGTCAATTTGATGTTTGAGTGGGATAATATACATAATTTTAAAGATTCCCGCTTAAACGCCGGCGGCAGAATATATATTACGGAATATTTCGCCTTGGATTTGGCTATTCGTAACTTTAACGGCAAAGCCGAACGCATAGCCCAGCTTAAATATACTTGCAGTCTATAACTATGAACGATACAAAAAAACCGTATAAACGCAGCATAATTTTTATAAAGAAGCAAATGCAGCTTAAGTTTGTATTCTTAGCTTTGCTTTTGGCTTTATTCTGCGTTATGATGTGCGTGTATGAGTTTGTCAGTCTTACGCAGACATTCTTCCGCGCTCATCCGGTTTTGCTTCAGGAACTTATTGAGCAAAGCGGCAAAATACTGCCTTTGGCTTTTATAAAACTGATAATCTTTTTTGCCGTGGTGGCGATTTTGGCGGCTGTGCTTTCCAACAGAATAGCCGGCCCGCTTTACCGTTTTGAAAGTACCTGCCGGGAAATAGCCAAAGGAAATTATAAAGTGCGCATTCACTTGCGCGAAGGCGACGGCCTGCGCGGGCTTGAAAAAGAATTTAATCTTATGCTTGAGGCTCTGGATAAATCGGAAAATGTGGACGGAGAACGTAAAGATGAAAAATAAAATAATACTTTTGTTGACGGTTTTGCTTTTTTGCGCCGGTTTGGCCGACGCGCAAAAATACAGAATCAAATATTCCGCAGATGACAAAGATCCTCTTTCTTTGGAAAACGCAATCCGTTTGGCCTTGGAAAACAATTATAATCTTCTTCTTACGGAGCAGGACGTCGTTATTTCTGAGCAGCGTTTAAAGGAGGCCAAATTCCTGTATCTTCCGGAAATCAGCTTCAACGCCGCCGCTACGGGATATAATTTGGATTCGCCGATAGTTTTGCCCGATAATTTGGGCCTTAGATATATCGCCCCTTCCAGAAATCATAATACGGAAGATTTGTTTTACGGTGTCGGCGTTTCGGCCACGCAGTATCTTTACACGGGCGGCAGAACTTCCAGTACGGTCAGTATGGCGAATGCCGGCCTGAAAGAAGCTATGAGCCGTTACGAAGCCGTAAAATACGCCGTAATTTACCAAGTTAAAGAAGCATTTTTTCAGCAGTTGTTTTTACAACGCAAAGAGGCCTTGCTTAAAGATATGGTAAGCAAAGCGGAAAAATATGTAACGGGCAAAAAATATAAACAGTGGGAAAAAGTTTTGGTACAGGCCGAGCTCGCCAAAATGAACAGCAAACTTGCCGCTTTGAAGGAGGAACTTTCCTCAGCCAATTTAAAACTTATCAATGTCCTTAACAAAGAGCTTAACAGCAAGGTGGTGATTACCGGGGAATTTGACTTTAACCCCATAAACGTAGATTTGGCTAAAGCTACTCTTTGGGCTATGGAGTTCCGCCCAGAACTTAAAAGCGCTTTGTATAAATTGGAAATGGATAATATTTCCGTAAAATTATCTTTGGCGAGGCGTTATCCGAATATTTTGCTCGGCGTCGGATATGACCGCCAGGGGGAAGACAATCTTCAGGATGAAAATATCCAAGCCACTTTGGCTTTAAAACTGCCTTTCGGTTACGACTACGGTACGCAGCTTAAACAAAAAAGGGCCGAACAACGCCAAAGCAATCTTAAAAGGGCTGCCATAGAGGACTCAATCCGCTCCGAAGTGCTTGAGGCTTACAATAATCTTATGTTCTGGCAAAAGGAAACCGCCGTAAGGATAAGCACCTGGGATTCCATAAACAAAGAACTCGGCGATTTGAACTACGATACGCTCAGCAAAGAAGAAGCCATAAAGGTGTTCAATTATTATTATGAAGCCGGCGTTGATTACCTTGAGGGCATAAAAGAACATATGCTTGCTTTGGCCAGGTTGGAACTTGCCGTCGGGCAAGATATAAGAGAATAATTTGATGAAGTTCAAATCATTGTTTTTTATTTTTCTCGCGCTTTCCTTCTTAAATCCTTTTGCCGTCGGCGGCATAATCGGCGATAAACAGGAAAACGATATTTTGAGGGAGTTTCTTTGGCAGAATTTTATAAATCTGCCGAAAGATAAACGCCCTAAAATAGGCGTTACTCTTTCCGCCGGCAGCGTAAGGGGGTTTTCCCATATCGGCGCGTTGGAAGTTATTGAAGCCAGCGGTATGCCGATAGATTATATGTCGGGCACTTCAATGGGGTGCATAGTCGGCTCTATGTTTGCGGCCGGCGTAAGCGAAGCCCGTATGTTGGATTTGGCCACCAATCCTAAGCTTTCCTATATTTCCAAAGATTTAAGTTTGGTCGGCGTTATAAAATATGTTTTCGGCAACAGATTGTTCTCTTCGGAGAGTTTCCAAGATTTTATAGATACGGAAATCGGTTCGGTATATTATGAAGATTTGGCAATACCTTTCGCCTGCGTTTCCGCCGATATTAAAACGGGAGAAAAGGTTGTTTTCAGCAGCGGGCCGGTTGCGCTTGGCGTACGGGCCAGTATGAATTTACCCGGCATTTTTGCGCCGGTTGAATACAGACAGAGATATTTGGTCGACGGCGGCGTTGTTGATTATATGCCTGTCGATTTGGTAAAAGAAATGGGTGCGGACTGGGTTTTGGCGGTGTTTTCTCTGCCGGATTATTCAAAAAGCGTACCTACCACTATTTTAGGCTATATAATAAGAACCGGGGATTTAAGGGGTGCCTTCCTTACGGAAAATTCCGAAAAGAACGCCAACTTCCTTATAGAATCAAGAGTCGGGGACATTCATTCTTTTGATCCTCGCCAGTCTTTAAAAGCCGTGGAAATAGGCGCACATTCGGCGTATACTTCTTTGGACGCTATGAAAGATAATTTACTTTTATATTCGGTGGATTATGTGCTTAAATAAATTTTCTGTTATTATTGCCGCTTTATTGATATCCTTTCCTTTTGCGAAGGCGGAAGCTCTTTTCGGCTTCAGCGCGCGCGCCGCACAAAACGAAATGATAGAACAAGTGCGTACGGCGTACGCCGAAGGCGATTATAAAACAGTGGAGGAGATAAGCCGCGAGTTTCTTTTAAAATATCCGTCAGCTTCAAAAAAACGCCTTAAAGACGTTTATCTTTCCCTTGGCGGGGCATATAAGGCCGAAGGCCAATATGACAAAGCTTTGTTGGTATATAACGAAGCCGTTGAGTTCCTTCCCAAAGACGAAGACGTAAACATCGCTTTGGGCGGTATTTATCTTATAGGCGGGCTTACCGATAACGCAAAAGAAATTTACCGCAAAGTACTGGTTATAAATAAAGCCAACAAGGACGCACTTTTGGGTTTGGCGCGCGCACATTATTATGACGGATTTTTCTCCCGCGCAACAATGTTTTTTAAAGAATACGAACAAGCTTCACAAGGGGAGGATTTATCCGCTTCTTTCTTTTATTATTACGCTATGGCTCAGTATTTTTCCAATCATTCGGATTTGGCTTTGGAACTTGCTTTTAAATCTTTATCGGCGGAAGAAACCCCGGATACGCTGCTGCTTATCGCCAAAATATATAAAAATTCCGCCGATGAAAAAAACGCTCTTAAATACCTGAATGCGGCTTTGGAAAAAGCTCCTTCCCGCGAGGATATTTACCTTACCAAAGCCCTTTGGTTTGCTTTTGACAAAGACACGGCAGCCGAGGGCGGAAAAATGGCCGACGCCGTCCTGCGAAAAGACGGGCGTGATAAATTGGCCCTTTTTATAAAATATCTTTCCTTGTTGCGTCTGGGTGCGAGTGAAGCGCAAAGTTCAATCTATCTTAAGAAAATAACGGATTTGGAAGGGGACCAGCTTATAGATAAGTTCGCAGATAAGATTTATAAAGCGGGCAAAAAATAATTTCTTTTTGGAATTCGCCCGCAATTTTTTTGATTGTAAAAATAAAACCGCCGGTCTGAAAAGGCCGACGGTTAATTTTTAATGTAAAATTTTTGGTTTAATCTTTTTTTAAAGTCATATTTTTAAAGGCTTTAAATATAACCATTATAATGCCCATAAGCGCATATAAACCGAAGATTATAAACACCATATCCTGCGGATATTTGAACAAAAAAGCTATTATTATGGCAATCAGCGCAAGTTTCGTTACGGAAATTCTCTTGCGGGGAGCGTCGGCGGAGCCTTCTTTTTTGCCTTTGAAAGCGGCATAAGGTATATTGGAAACCATAAGCAAAGCCAAACCTATCGTAATAAAGGCCGTAAGATTATAAATGTGCGGCAAATAGGTTTGCATAAAAGGCATTACTTTGCCGTTGGCGTCGAAAGCGAATATATTGTAAGAAAGCGCAAATGACACCAAAACCGCCGCGGCCGCCGGTACCGGCAAACCGGTAAAATACTGTTTTGAGGACTTTCCGGCGTGGGCCATAGCGTTAAATCTTGCAAGCCTTATCGCGCCGAAAAGCACGAATATAAAAGCTATTTGCGCGCCGAAAACAGTTATGTTCTGCAAAGCGACGTAATAAATCAAAAAAGCGGGCGCGGTGCAGAAGGAAATCAAATCCGCCAAAGAATCCATTTCCACCCCGAAGGAAGATTCCGCGTTTAACATTCTTGCCACTCTTCCGTCAAATGTGTCTAAAAGCATAGCTATAAAAATCAGCCATCCGGCTTTGGAATACTGGCCGTTAATGGAAGCCATTATCGAGAAAAATCCGCAGCCTATATTCCCCATAGTAAACAGGGACGGAATGGTAATTATTCCCGCGTGTTTTATTTTTTCCAAATTCATATTATCTCCACAGGCCCAGTACGGTTATTGCGCCTTGTACGCTTTGGCCTTCTTTTACCGTAATTCTGACTTTGTCTTTAGGCAGATAAACCGCCACTTGCGAACCAAAATAAATTATGCCCGCATAATCCCCGGCTTTAACTTTTTGCCCGGGCTTAACCCAGCATTCTATCCTTCTGGCTATCGCGCCGGTTATCTGTTCCATATAAGCAAATCTGTCCCCGTCGGCAAACTTGATAAGGTTACGTTCGTTCTTATTGGCCTGCGGGTTGTTAGCGAAAGCGAAGCTACCTTTCGTGTAAATTACGTCTTTTACTTCGCCGTTCATTGTGGCGCGCTGTATGTGTACGTTAAAAATGGAAAGGAATATGCGTATTACCAAAACATTTTCGTCGTCTTCGGTTTTGATTGATAAGATTTTTCCGTCGGCGGGGCAGGCTATTTCGTCTTCTTTAAATACGGTCGGGCGATAAGGATCACGGAAGAAGAATGCCGTAAACAGAGCTATGATTAAATAAACTATCGCAACGATTAAAGAAAGAATCGAGCAGGTAAAATAGTAGACCGCAAAAGCGATTACGGAAAGCGTGAAAATTATTAAAGCCGTTTTTTTGCCGAGGGGATAAATGTTTTTGACCCAACCGAAAACTTCCCCAAAAGTCCTTTTTATATCTTCCAGCATAATACCTCGCCCGGGCGCCCACAAATTAAAAAATGCCGCTTTATGGGCGGCATATAAAGAGTGGGCAGGGGGGGACTCGAACCCCCACGATCTTGCGATCAACAGATTTTAAGTCTGTCGCGTCTACCAATTCCGCCACCAGCCCTTAAATAAATTGTAAGTATATTCTAGCAAATTTAATTATAAAAGGCATTAAAAAATTTAGCGCAGGATATGCTCTTTATTCCAACAGCGCGGACTCTTGCGGCCAGTTCCAAGTCGGAAGTTACCACAACGGCGCGTTTGGAATATTGTGTATAATACTCGGCCTGCTCCAGGATAATATCGTCCGCGGTGTATTCTTCCGTAAAGGAAGCGTGTACGCAAGGGGTTGCTATCGGGCCGACATTGCGGAACGAGCCGTCCAAAAACAGCCTGAATTCCGAGCCGTATAATTTATCCGAACCGAGTTCGTCCAGCCAGGAAATAAGCTCCGAAGTCAGGTTTTCTTCATTGACGTAAGCGTTGCCCGCAAGAAAGGTGCGGATAAAATTAAGCCCGTCTATAAGATAAATTGTGGGTTTTGTGCTGCCTCTCATATATAAATTATATAAAATCAGCGGGAGGCACGCAGAATAGGTGCAAATATCGGCAAATAAAAAACCGCCCTTAGGCGGTATGATAATAAAAACATTGCGGGGGCAGGATTTGAACCTGCGATCTCAAGGTTATGGGCCTTGCGAGATACCGGGCTTCTCTACCCCGCAATATTATTATACATAATAAGGCCCTCTTTTGCAAATCGCGCTGAATTTTGCCGTCCGTTTGGATAGGTTCGGCTCAGACAAGGCTCCTGTAATATTCTCCCCATTTTGCCATTTCCTTTAAGACAGGGGCAAGCGTTTGCCCTAAAGGCGAAAGGGAATATTCCACCCTCGGGGGAACTTCCGGGTATGCTTTTCTTTTTACAAGTTTATTTTCCTCCAATTCACGCAGATTGTCGGTAAGAACTTTTTGAGAACAACCCACGCTTTTTTGCAGCTGTCCAAAGCGTTTAACGCCGCAGAGCAAATCCCTTATAATAAGTATTTTCCATTTGTTTCCTATAAGCTGTAAAACTATTGCCACCGGGCAGGGCGGAAGCATTTTTTTGTTAATCATAAAAACCTCTTTTGTATTGATATAGTTACTTTTTTAATACTACATTACAAAAAAGTGCCTACTTTACATTTTTCCTGTAAAAAATATAGCATATTGTAACAAGAAAATAAAGGAGGTCTTATGAAGGAAATCATTATTAAAAATTATAAAGAAGAAAAAGGCGCTCAGCAGGGGGAAGGTAAAAATAAATTTACGGTAAAGTCCGTAATCCCCGCGGAAGCCGTAAATAAATGTTCGGCTAATTTTGTGGAAGTTGAACCCGGCAATACCGCTTACGGATATCATTGGCACGAAGCCAACGAAGAAGTGTTTTACATCATCAGCGGGGAAGCTTCCGTAAAAACCGAAAACGGGGAAATCCGCTTGAAACAAGGCGACGCGATTTTCTTCCCGGCGGACGTGAAAGGCTCGCACGTAATATCAAATCCGTCCGAAACGGAAAAACTAGTTTATTTGGATTTCGGCACGGCGAACAGGCCCGATATCGTACATTTTACGGGTACTCAAAGCGGTATGGCCGTATCCGAAGACGGAAAACTCTATATGTTTGGCAAATAGTTGAGGTCCGTTTTTTATTTCTTTATACCCAAAAACGCCTTTATGACGGGTTTTGATATAAAAGAAATAAGATGAAAACCAAATACCAAAATATTGGACAGCCCGGCTTTAAAAAAGTAAGAAGCCGGGTTGTTCTTTTTGTATAAATCTTTTATCGCCCGCCTAAGCTTTTTTTGCCCGGCGTCATTGCCGAGGCTTTTCATAGTATAGCTGCTTTGCGTTAAACGCCAAAGCGTAAGTTCTTTACCGATAAAATGGAATTTGTGTTTAAAGGAAAGCCTTGCCCAAAGCCAATAATCCTCTTGCGGCGGATAGGGCGCGTCAAAACCGTGTTCTTCCGCCAAGTCCGTTTTTAGCGTTACGCAGGAAAAAGTCGGTATCGGATTAAAAGAAAAAAGCGGAAAATTCAAATTGTACTTGTTTGAAAACGGATTTAAAATCTTTAAATAAACTTCCGCCGCTTTATTAAACAGCGTTAATTTTTTTACGCGGTTTTTATCGTCGAAGCATTTAACTTTATTAAAAATAATTTCCGCTTCGGGATTTTTGCGTATATAATTAACTTTTTCTTTAAGGTAATCTTTATCCCAAATATCGTCGCACTCAAGAAAGGCGACATATTCCGTTTTTACGCAAGCCAGAGCTTTTTGAAGAGTTTGGGGAAGCCCCTTATTTATGCCGCCCGGGTGGCGAAACAGTTTTATTCTGTTGTCCGCCTCGGAATATCGGCGGATAATCTCTGCGGAAGAGTCTTTTGAGCCATCGTCAAAAACTATAAGCCGCCAATTTTTGTATGTTTGGGCCAGTACGGAGTCTAAAGTTTGTTCTATCGTATCTTGGCAGTTGTAAGAAGCCGTTATTATTGAAATTTCCATTTTATCCCCGCAATCTTTTTAAATTCCGAAAGTTCCCCCGTCAAGTATAAAACCGCGGCGTTTACTAAGACGAAAAACGAGCCGTTTATAAATATTTTTATAAAGACGTTTCCCTCATAAAAACTAAAAATCCATTTCCCCAAAAAGGCGCACGCAAAGGAAATCGCAATCATTTTTATAATCCACAGTATATGTTTACCGTAAGGTATAAAAGGCGCAAACCGGCGAAGCGTGATAATATTCATCAAAGTCATTATAGCGTACATTGCCAAAAACAAAACGGGATAGGCGTAAGCCCCGTAATATTTTACGCCCGCTATAAACAACGCCGTAAAAATAAGAGCCAAAACAAGGTATCGGGGGGTTACTTCCTTAATAATTCTAAGTGCGGCGAAAGTGTTGGATATATTGTTGTTAAGCCCGATAAACGGCACCGCCATTATGAACATAGCCAGGAATTTTGCCGTATTGTGTGCGTCCTGCAATGTAAAACCGCCCCTTTTAAAAAACATTATTATTATGTCTTCGGCAAACATACAGGTAAACACGCAGAAGGGGACTAAAAGCAGCATAGTAAATTTATCGGTTTTTATAATCGTTTGCGCCATTTGTTCAAATTGATTTTTGGCGGCTTCGCAGGTAAATTTTACTTTCGCCACATTGTTTATTTTGGAAGTTAAAATATCTGTCGGACTGTCGGAGAGCATTCTGGAATAATTTACCGCGCTTACCATACCGGCCTGCGTTGAAGAAATCATAAAAATAGGGGCGTAAAGCACGGCCGCCCAAGCAAAAGCCGAAGGTTGGGAATAAGCGAAGTTTATTAAAAATTTTCTGTTGATTTCGGGTTTGCCAGGTTTAAAAATCCACCCTGTTTTGCGGCGCAAAATATACAAGCAGAACAAAATTTGTATCCAATAGGCGGAAATATAGCCAAGGAACATCGCTTCCAAATTTTTAAAAGCCAGCAAAAAAATCAGCGGCAGCAAAGTATTAAGCGGCGTAAGAAAGTAAATCCCGAACAGGCGGAAGCTTTCGCTTAGTGCAGTTAAATACGTCATTATGAAAAAAGAAAAAAAGTATACGCAGCTTAAAAACATCAAACTGCCGGCTTGGGCGGTTTCCTCGTGGGAAAAAGACGATATAAAACCCAGTATTTCCGCAGGAAATAAATAAGCCGCCGTACAAAATATTAAAGCGGCGGCGGCGTAAATATACAAAAAGAAATTTGCCAAATCAAAAGCGGATTTTAAAGATTTTTCCCTCTGGTGCATAAACTCCGGCAGAACCAAGGAAATGTTTATGGAGGAAAGCCACCCTGTAATTACCGCGCAGATGAGAATCAAGTAAAAATAAATATCGGTTTTTACTGTTGCGCCGAAGTAAAACGCCAGCAAAAGGCTGCTCAGGAAGGAAAATACTTTGCCGGCCACCGTAGCGGCGACGGAGAGCGCGGCTCCTTTTTTATAATTCTCCATATTTGATATTATATTAAATATATGAAACAAGAATTTGAACCAGTAATCGGGCTGGAAATCCACGTCCAGCTTGCAACAAAAAGTAAAATGTTCTGCGCTTGTCCAAGCGGCGCCAAGGCCGATATGCGGCCCAATACGGCTTTATGCCCTCTTTGCAGCGGGCAGCCGGGCGTATTGCCGGTTATCAATAAAGAGGCCGTCCTATTGGCCTTAAAAGCCGGGTTGGGCATAAACGCCAAAATCAATAAGACTTCGGTTTTTGCGCGCAAAAATTATTTTTATCCTGATTTGCCAAAAGGCTATCAAATTTCCCAAGACGATAAACCCATAATACAATTCGGTTCCGTGGATATCGAAACGGAAGACGGTCAAACAAAAAAAATTAATATTACCCGCGCCCATTTGGAAGAAGACGCGGGCAAATCCACCCACGAAAGCGGAGCTTCTTTGATAGATTTAAACCGCGCCGGCGTGCCTTTGCTGGAAATCGTTTCCGAGCCTGATATGCGCAGCCCGCAGGAAGCTTACAATTACCTTACCGCTCTTAAAAAAATAATGCAATGGTTGGAAGTTTCCAACTGCGATATGGAAAAGGGCGAACTTCGCGTGGACGTAAATCTTTCTTTAAGGCCGAAGGGAACGGAAAAATTCGGCACAAGAATAGAGATAAAAAATCTTAACTCTTTTAAAGCCGTAAAGGACGCTTTGACTTACGAAATCAAACGCCAAAGCGAACTTTTAAACGACGGCGGAACCGTTACCCAGCAGACTATGCTTTGGGATGAAGCCGCCGGCGTTACGCACGTTATGCGCAGTAAAGAAACGGCTCAGGAATACAGATACTTCCCCGAGCCTGATTTGCCGCCATTGGTAATAAGCGAAGAAATGCTTGAAAGCGTCAAATCGGCTATGCCGGTTTTGCCTGCCGCAAAGCGCGCTTATTATGAAAATGAACTCGGCCTTAACGCGTATGACTCCAAACTTATAACCGGCAGCCGCGCACTTTGCGACTATTTCGAGCAAGTCCTTAAAGCGGGGGCTCAGCCCAAAAACGCCGTCAACTGGATAGGTACGGATCTTTTGGGCAAACTTAACGCCGCCGGCAAAGAAATATCCGAAAGCCCGGTAAAAGCCGCCGATTTGGCCGCCTTGATAAACTATATCCAAAGCGGGAAAATCTCTTCCAAAATGGCGAAGGAAATCTTCGTAAAAGCTTTTGAAAGCGGCAAGAGCGTCAAAGAACTTGTGGAAAGTTCCGGGGCTTCGCAGATAAGCGATGAATCCGCGCTTGAAGCTTGGGCCAAAGAAGCTTTGGCCGCCAACCCCAAAGCCGCCGCCGATGTTAAAGCCGGCAACGGCAAAGCTATAGGCGCATTGGTCGGCGCCGTGATGAGGATGTCGAAGGGGAAGGCGAATCCGGCGGTGCTGAACAAGATATTTATGAAGCTTATCAACGGGTAGGGCGTATTTCCTCGTGTTAAGTTAGGCGTTCGCGGCTGGCAATTTTCCATATTTGGGGAAATTTAAGTTTTTTCTTCGCTTAAATACCGCGGCGGCTTTGCCGCCATCGTTCTAGGTATTCTGCGCTTAGAATAAAACTTAAATTTCCCTCAAATCTGAAAAACCACGCCGCTTACATTTTCTCAGGCTGTTTCCTTATGTTAAGTTGCGTTGGTTAGACTGGCAGGCTTTAATATTTGGCAGGATTTGTGTTTTTTCGTCAGTCGGATACTTCGCGCCCTTTGGGCGCATTATACTTAGTACACCGCGCGCGGAAGAAAATTAAAACTTACTTTAAATCTTAAAGCCCACGCCGATTAAATGCTCGCACAGCTTTACTCGCCTGATATTAAAAGCTGCCATATTTTAACCAAGTGCCTTTAAATCAGCAATATAAAAAAGCCTTTCTTTTCAGAAAGGCTTTTTTGTGTTACAACGAATGGAATATGTCTTATAAAGCGGAGATACATATAAGCCAAATAGACTTTAAAAATATCTCCGTCATATACGGAAGCTAAACTGACTTTATAAAGATTTTAGGTTTTGCCGTTAGCACAAGCAGCCGATATGGGTAAAAACATATACTTATAACCCCCAAAAGATTACTGAATGTTTTCTGCTTGAATATATATATCATAGTCATTGGAATATTGTTCTACAGTTCCAACTATACGCCATCGTTTTCCCTGACAAACAGGGTCATTCTTTGTAAACCATTGGATGGTATTTTTAGGAGTTGTGTTATAAAATACTGATACTGATGAACCATCAGCACAACCAGAACTAAATGCTGTTATTTCTTTTCGATTCCTATTGACACTGGAAGAAAGTGAGGCGAGAACACTTACTCTTTTTCCAATAAAATTATATTTGTCAGAAATAATTTCATTAATTGTAGTTTGAATGGGTTTATGGCTTTCTTCATAAATATAATTTTTAAGTTGTTCATAGCGTTCTGTTGAAAGTCCATTTTTAATGCTTTGTAGAGTCAGACGAGCTGTTTTCCAATGATGTTTTTGAATTGCATTATTGATTTTATTGATTCCGTCGTCAATGCGTTGCAGTTCACTTGCTTTTTCGGTGGCTTGCTTTGCATAGGACTGAGCTTGTGCTGTGTAAGGAGACTGCGGAAATTTCTGTCCAAAAACTTTAAAATCATTTGCTACTTCTTGCCACTGTTGTTTATCACTGGCACTATTAAATTTATCAACAGCAGATGAAAAAAATCCTTGATCGGTTTCTTTCAATGAGCTAATTTCTTCTTGCAATTGAGCGATTGTATTTTTGAGTTGTTGGTTTTCCGTTTTCAAGTTATTAATTTCTTTTTTTCCACAACCATTTAATAACATACAACTTATACAACAAATAAATAATATTTTTTTCATTTTATTTCCTCCGATTCTTGTAGCACTATTTCTTACGTTGAATTATTTGTTTTACGGTAAGATTTCTTCTTAGTAAACCGTCTAGATATCTTTAGATCCTTAAATTGCGGTATCAATTTTTTGATTTGTTTTGCCAAATCTTCCTCTTTAATTGTAATACCTTCGGCTTTTTTAATTTGCTTAGAAAGCATAGTTAAAACATTCTCGCTGATTAAAGCGCAGCCTAAACATTCACAGGATAAGGCTTTCTGTTTTTCTAACAATTTCTCTCTTAATTGCTTGCTGACGGCTTCGGCACAAAAAGGATAAAGTTTATTCCGATCCTGTTTACAGTTCCGTATTTCCAGTATATTTTCTATTTCATAGACTTTTGTATGTTGTGGTTGCTCATTCCCTTTTTGGAACACATAGTATATAACCCAGGAAAGACCGTTCGTTAAGATTCCCCAATTTGAGTTTGTGGTACAACAATATCCTTTGAGTTGGCTTAACCACTTGTCTTTATACAGGTTTTCTTTCATACTTTTGCACTCGCAGATCCAAATGAACTGATTTTTATCATTTTTAATAACAAAGTCCGTTTCTTGCTGTGCGCCTGTTCTTTCTTGGTTGTATATAGAGAACTCATCATATCCGAACAGGTGGATTAAAAATTTTTTGCATAAATCTTCTACCGCACTTTCATTATTATTCTGTTTTTGAATAACCCTCAAGCTCTTTTTAAGTTCATTCAAATACTTGCATATACGAGCGTCTACTCTCTTCGTTATGGTTATTTTCATTTCTCCTCCATAAATTAATCAACATTTCCTTTTTTGTTATCTGTTTTTTGTGTTATAGGTAATGCAGGAACTGCTAGTAAATATAAATACGGAACCAATGGCGATAAAAATATAGAAGAGATAAATACAGCTAGGCCGCTTCTATTTTTCTCACTCGCAATCATTGTATTCATTAATATCAATATAATCCAAAATAAGATACATATTTCTTCCATTTTATTTCTCCTTTTGTTTTTCTGATATATTTTTGAAAATATAATAATCGGAATAATCATCCGTTAAATTGATGTCTTTTCCAGTTAATTTTTTAATATCTCCAGCGATATCAGTTGATAATTGGGCTTTTTGTAAAAATATTTTTAATTGTGCCTCTGAAATAATCCAAGAATTTATGGGTTTGTGCTGTTTAATTTGTATACAATGAATCAGTTTCTCCATATATTACTCCTATCAAAACATAGGGGAGAACTGGCTCCCCTATAGCATTAGTGGATTTCTCTGAATAAAGTATTTCCACAAGAACACTTAAATCCTGCTGGGGGAAACGCATTAATTCCCTCAAAGGTATAGACTTGATTACAGCGTGAACATTTCCAATGTTTAATAGCCATTTCTCCTTGTTATTTTTTATTTCGGGCTCAAAGATAACAAAAGCAAAATCGGGCAAATAAAAACGGCTGTTATATTTGAGCCAGCTCTAATAACCCAAATAATAACAGCCGTGGTTTGCCGTCCTGTGGGGCGACAAACACTCGGCACAAAACAACCGGGTAATTAGTCCGTTTGCCTTGTGCCTAAAACGACTGTTTTTGGATTAGAGCTGTGCCGTCGGTATCCCAACAGCGCACCGTATTCTTCATACGGTTCCAAAAACAGATTAAATTGTATATAAGCCGCGTTTAAGGCTTATTCAAAATTAAACTCCTAAAAACTAAATATAATTTATTATAAAAATTTTGTTTGGCTTTGTCATCTTATACAAAAAATGTGCCGTACGGATTTAAAAGAATTTATATGCTTATAGGTACTTTAATAAATCGGCATATTAAGCAGGGAAAGGTAAATATCTGCCACTTGTTTTAAGGCTTTGACAAAACTGTAAGAAAACCAAATAAATAATATTATCATTATTGCGGAAAATACTATTTTGGTCCATTTCCCTATAACCGGCGAACGCAAGACAAAATATAAAGCGAATGGCCCTATAAATAAATATAAAAGCCAAACGCCCCAAGCTTTATAATAAAAAGATATATGCCTGCCTTGGCCGGCCCCGCAATATTTGCAGTAATTGTCGAAGTCGCCTATATCGGTTTTGCATTTCCAGCAAATCACAGTTCTATGCCTCTTGTTCTTAAGAAAGTCTTTATTTTGGAGCGCGCCCTTGCGGTTTTTGCGGCGTCAAGCCATTGCGGCTTTGGCTCTACGTTTTTGCGGGTTTGTATTTCTATGATGTCGCCGCTTTTAAGAGGGCTGTTCATTTTAACCATTTTCCCGTTAACAAGTGCGCCGCTGTAATGGTCGCCTATTTCCGTATGCACCAGGTAAGCAAAATCCAAAGGGGTGGCGCGTTCGGGCAGAACTTTAACGTCGCCCTTCGGCGTAAATACGAAAATCTGGTTAAGGTTGATATCGGTCTGGAAGCTTTCCAAAAATTCTCTGGGTGCGGTTAAATCTCTCTGCCATTCTATCCATTGGCGTATCCAGTTTAGTTTTTCATCAAGGTTCGGGTCAGCTTTCGTACCCAATTTATAACGCCAATGCGCGGCGATACCGTATTCGCAGGTGCGGTGCATATCCTCGGTTCTTATTTGCACTTCAACAAGAGTACCCTCAAAAAATACCGTAGTGTGTATACTTTGGTACATATTCATTTTAGGCATAGCGATGTAATCGGTAAAACTTCCTGCCAAGGGTTTAAAATTGGCGTGAAGCGCGCCCAAAGCTCTGTAACAGTCAAGGACGGTATCCGTAATTATGCGCACGCCCAACAAATCTTGTATTTGGTCAAAGGTGGAATCCTGCTTGCGCATTTTCCTAAAAATTGAATAATAGTTTTTTACGCGGGAAAGCAGCCTGTGCGGTATTTGGTCTTTATCAAGTACGGCGTCCAAAGCGTTTTTAAAGGAAGCGAGTTTTTTATCCAAATTGGCCTTTTTTCTGTTTACGCCAGCAACTATCTGTTTAAAATCTTCCGGGAACAAATATTTAAAAGAAAGGTCTTCAAGTTCGTTTTTAATGCTGAACATACCAAGGCGCTGGGCCAAAGGCGCGTAGAGGTTTAAGGTTTCAAGGGCTTTTTCTTTCTGCCTTTTGGCCGGTAGAGCGTCAAGCGTTTTCATATTATGGGTGCGGTCGGCCAGTTTTATAAGAATAATGCGCATATCGTTTGATACGGCTATAAGCATTTTGCGCCAGTTTTCTACGGTTTCTTCGTCGGTGGAAGTGTTTTCCAAACTGTCTATTTTGGTAAGGCCGGCCACCATATTGGCTATTTCTTTATTAAAATTTACTTCAATATCTTTAACGGTGGTTTCGGTGTCTTCCACAGTGTCGTGCAAAAGCGCGGCGGAAATCGTATCTGCGTCAAGCTTGTGTTCCAAAAGGATTTTAGCCACTTCGCAGCAATGAATAAAAAACGGCTCGCCGGTAAGCCTTTTTTGGTTTTCGTGGGCCTTTTTCGCAAAGAAATAGGCCTTCTCAATCATAGCCGTATCGTGATTGGGATTATATTCCTTAAAACCCGCGATAATTTCTTCTAAATAATGATCGTCCATAATTACTCTTGCGGGAAGACTTCCTCTATTATCATTTTGGCCGCCCTTGCCGCTACGCCCGGCTCGCCGAGTTCGCTTCTGAGCTTAAGCAGCTGCGCGCGCATTTTGTTGTAAGCGTTTTCATTGCCGATAACAGAGCATACTTCCTGCGCAATCGCTTTTGCGTTTGCGTCTTTCTGTATAAATTCTTTTACAACACCTTTTTTGCTCAAAATATTGACCAAAGATATATAAGGAACTTTGATAATCATTTTGGCTATTTGATAAGTAACCCAGCCGGTTTTATAAACCACCAGCATCGGCAGGCCCAAAAGGGCGTTTTCCAAGGTGGCGGTTCCGGAACAGGTTATTACAAAATCCATTTCGCTTCTGGCGGCGTAATCCGTTTCGCGGACGATTTCAACGCCGTCGTGACGCTGCCCCAAAAGTTCAAACAGGCGTTCGTCGCTGACTTCCGGCACCGCAAACAAATAAGCCTTTGCGTTGGGGAAGGAGCGCCTGATTTCCTTAAAAGCCTGATAAAAAAGTTTAGTGTGTTTTTCTATTTCCCTGGGGCGGCTTCCCGGCAAAAGGCCGATTTTCCATTCTTTGGTATTGTCGCCTTTAAAGGGATTGTTTTTGGGGGCGGGTATTTTATCCAAGAGGGGATTGCCCAAAAATACGGCGTCGCCGCCCAAATCTGTATAAATTTTCTTTTCAAAAGGGAATATCACGAACATTTTTTTGGCTAAACGCACTATGCTTCTTGCGCGATATTCGCGGCTTGCCCAAACCTGCGGGCAAACATAATAGTAAGCGGGAATGTTTCTGTGTTTGGCGATTCCCAAAACCTGATGGTTAAAGCCGTAAAAGTCGACGGTAATTACGCAGGCAGGGTTCTTTTCGTTGATGTAATTTTTAATCATATTCATCAAACGGACCCACATCGGCAGCTTTTTGAAAGGCTCCACAAAGCCGCTTGCGCCGCGCGCCACTAAATTATAAAGGAATTTATCGCTAGCCGCTTTCATTCTTTCCCCGCCGATAGCCGTTACGGTGATATCGGGGGCGAAAGCCTTAAGCTCCTTAATTAAATTGGAAGCGTGTACGTCGCCGGATATGTCCCCGGCCACAACAAGAATATTTTTGCTGTTGGGTATTATATGTGGCATAGTTATTTACCGCTTCCCCTTTTTAAATTGCCCAAGCTTTCGTCTAAAGCTATTTTGGCCGCCGTGCCGATTTCCTGCACCAAATGCATAGGGCCGTGTTTTTCTTCTTCCGTGCCTTGCGGCACATTATAGCGTTTTATTTCGTCTATGATTTTTAAAGCGATTAACAAAGCTTTGCTGCCCTTTTCTCCGCTGGGGCCTGGCGTTTTATCGTTCTTAATGCAATCTACGAAGTGTAAAATTTCGGAAGTTATGGGCATTTGTTTGTCAACTGCGGGGTAAATTACGTCTATATCGTTTAAGGATTTTATTACGGGTACTTTCTTTTTGTAAATCTTTACCCTGGCGTTCATAAAGTCTACCGAGATATAAGCGTTTTCCTGATATAAATTCATATAGCGGGAGCGTTCAAAACTGGCCCTGCTTGCCGTAACGTCGGCGGTGCAGCCGTTGGCGAATTTAAGGCGTACGTTGGCGATGTCTTCGTGCGCGGAAAACGCGCTTAAGCCCACCGCGTCTATGGATACGACGTCGGATTTAAGCATAGTAAGCAAAAGGTCGATATCGTGAATCATAAGGTCAAGCACGACGCCGATATTTGCCATTCTGGGGTCATAAGGCCCAAGGCGTTTTATGGCGATAAATTTAGGGTCTTTTATATATTTGAAAGCTTCCAATACGGCGGGGTTAAATCTTTCCACGTGGCCTATCTGCAAAATTACGTTTTTTTCGTGCGCTTTCGCGATGAGTTCCCTCGCCTGCTCCATTGTGGAGGCTATCGGTTTTTCCATAAGGGTGTTTACTTTATGTTCAAGGCAGTACATACCTATTTTGTGGTGCAGTTCCGTAGGGGCGGCGACTATTACCGCGTCCACCTGCGGTATTAAATCTTCATAGCGGGTATAAGCCGTGGAATTATATTCCCAGGCAAGTTTTTGCGCACGCATAGGGTCCCTGTCGCAAACGCCGACTAGTTCTATGCCGCTCATTTTGGATAATGTTCTTACGTGAAAAGTGCCTATTTTACCGGCGCCGATAACGCCGAATTTTATTTTTGTATCGCTCATATAAAATACCTCGTATTTTTCATTATAGCATTTAGGGCAAGCCGACCGTAAACAATTTTGCCCGAAAACGGGGCTTATATATATTTGTTATAATGAATTATATGAAAGAAAGAACTTTAATTTTAATCAAACCCGACGCCATAAGCAAAAAACTTACGGGCGTTATTTTGGATCGTTTTTTCCATTTGGGCCTTGAAATGAAAGGCGCAAAAGTGAGAGAAATGACGGAAGAACTCGCCCGCGAGCATTATTCCAACTTAGCCGGCAAACCTTTTTTGCCGAGCGTAATTTCTTTTATGCGCGGCGATTTAAACGGCATAACCGATCACCGCATTTACGCTTTTGTTTTTGAAGGCGAAGACGCCATATCAAAAGTGCGCGCCGCTTTGGGGGCGACAGACCCCGCCAAAGCCGAACCTTGGACTATAAGGGGCGCTTTCGGCTGCTTTAAAGACGGCGTAATGCAAAACTGCGTACACGCTTCCGGCTGTAAGGAAGACGCCGAAAGGGAGATAAACCTTTGGTTTAAACCCGGGGAAGTATTGTAATGCGGTTTAAAATTCCGCTTATTTGTATTGTTTTGACGCTTTTATCCTGCGCTAGTTTCGCGCAGGATAAAGCCGTTTTGCAAACCGAAGACCGTTGGAAGCTTGAAGCTTTATACAATCCTTCCGAAAACGGCAAATATGTAATACTCCTGCACGATTTGGGCAGACGCAAAGAGGATTTCCCCTCTTTCAGTAAGGCTTTATCCGGCGCCGGTTTCGGATATTTAAGCGTAGATTTAAGGGGCCACGGTCGCAGTACGAACATAAATATACAGAAAAATTTTAAAAAGACCGGCGCGGATAATGAATTTAATAAAATGAACCGCGATGTTGACGCCGCAGTCGCTTATTTAAAAGCCAAAGGCGCGTCCGAAGGCAATATTTTTATTTTGGGCGCGGGGCTTGGCGCAAACGTCGCGGCAAAATCCTTGCCCTTCCACCCAAGGATAGGCGGCGTAGTTTTGCTTACGCCTTCCCTTAAGAACAGGGACGTCCTTTCTATGAGCGGCATAAAAACTTTTAAAGGGCCTGTGTTTATAGGCGTTTCCTCTACGGACAGAAAACAATTTATGGAAGCCAGCTTTATAAGAAACGCGGCTTATTTGGCGTCCGGCAAAGGCAAAGTAACTTTTATGACGGCTTATAATTTAAAAGGCGTCGATATGCTGGACAGATATCTTACCCAAGAAGTGCTCCAATGGCTTAAAACGCCTCAGCTGCCGGAAATCTTGCCCGATTCCGTTTCTATGGAAGAGGACTACGGCGGCGAACCCATAAACGAAGGTTCCCTGGGTATGACTATGGGCGAAGTTCTGAAATCTTTGGATTAACTTATGAAGAAAATTCTCCCTCCGGCGCAAAAAAAGCTTATTCCCCAAACGGAAGAGTTTAATGCCCAAACGGTTGATTTTAGTTTTGCCGGGCCTTTAAAAATGTTCGACAAAATGCAGAGGGAGAATTTAAACGCAGTAAAAGCCGTCGCCAAAGCAAAAAAACAAATAACCGCCGCGGCCCGGCTGACGGCGCAAGCTTATCAAAACAAAAGCAAAATAATTTTTATCGGTGCGGGAACAAGCGGCAGACTTGGAGTATTGGAAGCGGCGGAATGCCCGCCCACTTTCAGTGTGGATTATGACGTTTTTACCGCGGTTATCGCGGGCGGCAAACAGGCCGTTTTCAAAGCCGCCGAAGGTGCGGAAGACGATTTTTTGCAAGGTCAAAAAGATTTCCTTAAAAAAGCCAAGAAGGGCGATATCCTTATCGCCATAGCCGCCAGCGGAAGAACGCCTTATGTCTTGGGCGCGCTTAAAGCCGCAAGAGAGAACGGACACAAAACGGTTTTTATTTCCTGCAGCGATACAGCCGATACTTCCGACGCGGATATTTTTATTTATTTGCCTACGGGCGCGGAAGTTGTTTCCGGCTCTACAAGGCTTAAAGCCGCCACTGCCACAAAATGCGCGCTTAATATGATTACGACGATAGCGATGGCTTTAAGCGGTAAAGTCTATAAAAATTTAATGGTGGACGTAAAAGCTTCCAACGATAAACTTAGAAACAGGGCCGTGCGCCTTATAGCTAAGGGGGCCGAAACAGAAGAATCACAAGCCTTTGCTTTGGCAAAGAAAACGGGCTATAATGTAAAGGCGGCCATAGTAATGGCGAAACTGGGCGTTAGCTTTAAAAAAGCGCAGGCTTTGCTTGCACAAGAAAAAGGTTTCTTGGATAAAGTTATCAATGAATAGAAAAAACGTCAAGGCTTTAGGTTTGATGAGCGGCACTTCCGCCGACGGCCTTACCTTGTGCTTTTTTGACATATCAGCAAAAAAAACGATTTGCTTCAAAAATTACCCTTATAATATTAAACTGCAAAACAAAATACTTCGCGCGAAAGATTTTACCGTTCCAGCCCTTTCCGAACTTAATTTTGAACTTGGCCGGCTTTACGCAAAAACGGCGTTAAAATTTGTCAAAGAATTTAATATCCGCAAAAAAGATATCGCCGCAATAGGTTCGCACGGGCAGACTGTTTGGCACGGGCCTCGCGCAAAGGTGCCCAATACTTTGCAAATCGGCGAAGCTTCTTTTTTGGCGGAAGCTTTTAAGGGCATTCCGGTAGTTTACAATTTCCGCCCCGCGGATATCGCCGCCGGCGGAAGCGGAGCTCCTTTGGTGCCGGTTTTCGACAAATACATTTGCGGCGGCAAAAAAGCAATGCTTTTAAATATAGGCGGAATATCCAATATAACGGTATGCGCCGGTAAAAAAATATACGGGTTTGATATAGGCCCGGGCAACAGCTTGAGCGACGCCGCCGTCAATATCTTGAGCAAAGGCAAAAAAACTTATGATAAAGACGGGAAAATAGCGGCTTCTTTCAAGCCCGACGTCAAAAAAGCGGAAGAGCTTTGCCGTATGTTTATAGGTTCTAAGCCGCTGGTATCTTTGGAAAGAAGCCTTCTTGCCGAGCCTTTTATAAACAAATATTTCCCCAAACTTGAACTTAAAGACGTATCCACCTTAAACTATCTTACCGCGCTTATAATTGCAAAAAGCGTAAAAAATTTTATACTTAATAAAGACGACGTTAAAAATCTTTATCTTTGCGGCGGCGGCGTTTACAATAAAACGCTTGCGCTTAATCTGGCGGCTTTGCTGCCGGGCATTAAAATAGGAAGTACGGCCGATATCGGCCTTCATCCTTTGGCTAAAGAAGCGGCGGCTTTTGCGTATTTGGCTTGGCTTTCCTTAAACGGGAAGCCGGGGGGGTGTACGTCAGCTACGGGCGCAAAGCGCGCGGCCGTTTTAGGGTGCGTGATAAAACAATGAATACCAATCGTTTGATACACGCCGGATTTTGGTTCGGCAAAAGCGACGTTAAAGAAGCCGTTAAACTGGCGGAAGCGGGCGTAGGCGGTTTCTGCATTTATTTCGGTACAACCAAAGAGGTTAAAGAACTGGTTTCGCTTTTGCGCCAAGCCGCGCCCGGCAATTTGATAATCAGCGCGGATTATGAATACGGTTTGGGCCGCTGGCATAAAGACGTGCCTTTTCTCCCATCAAATATTTCAATCGGAGCTGCCGGCAAGGAAGATTTGTCTTATAAAAAAGGTTTGATTACGGCGCGCCAGGCAAGGGAGATTGGCGTAGACTGGGTTTTTGCGCCTAATGTGGATTTGGCCGATACCGCCGGCAATCCGATAGTAAATACGCGCTCTTTCGGCAAAGATCCCGCTTTGGTTGCGGCTATGGCGCGGGCCTTTATGCTTGGTCTGGCCGACGGCGGATGCCTTAACTGTTTAAAACATTTCCCGGGCCACGGTTCAACGCTTTCAGACAGCCACCTTTCTCTGCCTGCGGTAAACAAAAGCAAAGAGGATTTGTTTTCCGCCGAGCTTATCCCTTACGAAAAACTTTTAATGAAGGCCGACGCAATAATGATAGCGCATTTGCTTATACCCGCCCTGGACGCCGCAAACCCCGCGTCATTTTCCGCGTCGGTTATTCAAGGCCTTTTAAGGAAGGAACTGCGTTATAAAGGTTTGATAATTACTGACGCTTTGGTTATGAAGGCAACCGGCGGGCTTGACCCCGTGGACGCTTTCAAGGCGGGGGCGGACATACTTTTATGTCCCGATGATCCTTTTGCCCTTATGCCCAAACTGAAAGCGGAAATAATGAAAGACAGAAACCTTATAGACCGCGCAATAAGCGCGATAAGCGAGCAGGAAATGATGTCCGTAAAACTTAAAGCCGCCAAGGATTTTATGTGTAAAGACTGCGCCGAGGAAGCCGAAAAATTATCCGCGGAAACCGCCCGCTTCGGCGTCTGCCTTAATGGGGAGAATATAATTTTAAAACCCGGCAAAAATATCCGTTTTATGGAGCCCGATTCCCAATCAAAAGGGGAGCGGCAATTCCCCGTTTTTTATGAAACTCTTGAAGCCGCCGGCATCAAATTAAAGCCGTACAAAGAGGGGGAACGCTGTGATATCCTTCTTATAGCTTCCGCGGCGGATTATGCGGCTTTCAGCGGTAAAATCAATTTTACGCCGGAACAAAAAAACTTCATAAACAAAGCGGCACAGAAAGCAGGTAAGAGCGTTTTGATTTCTTTCGGCAGTCCTTTCTTAAATGAAGGCGTAAAGGTTGATTCTTTCCTTATGGCGGGGACTAAAACTTCCGCTTTCCAAAAAACTTGCGCCGAAATTCTTTTGGGCAAAGCCGAAGCCAAAGGCAAAATGCCCGTTTAATCCCGATTGTAATTTGCCAACAGCTGCGTCAAATTCATTGGGGTTGCGTTTTGTATAATTAGGATATGAATTTAAAAGAAATAGATTTGTTCTTAAAACAAAATTCAGATGAAAAAGCGCGTCAATTTTCCGCTTCTTTAATCCCCGGGGCTAATTTGTTGGGAGTAAAACTGCCAGTGCTGCGTAAACTTGCGGCCGAAATCGCAAAAGGCGATTGGGAGGAGTTTTTCCTCTACGCGCCGGAAGAATATACCGAGTACGTAATGCTTAAAGGCTTTTTGCTCGGCCATATCAAAGACATCAAAACTCTTCTTAAATATCTTAAACTCTATATACCCAAGATTAATAATTGGGCCGTTTGCGACAGCCCTTTAAGCAGCCTTAAACTGATAAAAAAACATCAGGCGGAAGTCTGGCGGTTTATTCAGCCTTATGTTAAGGATAAACGCGAGTATTACGCCCGCGCGGCGGCTTGCCTGCTTATGGATTTTTTCGTTGACGAAGTTTATATAGACAGAACTTTACTCGCCCTGAGGGAAATTAAAGCCGAGGGATATTACCGCCAAATGGCGGTGGCTTGGGCAGTAAGCGTTTGCTATGTAAAATTCCCGGAGAAGACCGAATCTTTGCTTAAAAACAATGATTTTGACGACTTTACCCACAATAAGGCCATAAGCAAAATAAGGGATTCTTTTAGGGTAAGCAAAGAGGATAAAGAACGTCTTAAAAGCTTAAGGCGAAAGCGGCGGTCTTTTTAGTAGAATATATGTATGAAAGATAAGAATCACGGCGTAACGGTTGCCCCCGGCGCGGGTTTTTGCCCCGGTGTCAAAAAAGCCATAGACTGCGTTTTGCGGCTTGAAGCTTCCGGCAAGAAGCCCATTTACACGATAGGCCCGCTTATACACAATAAGCAGGTTACGGATATGCTTGGGGAAAAGGGCATATCATCAATAGACAAACTTGAAGAGGCCAAAGATAAAAACGGCGTATTGGTTATACGCGCGCACGGAATTACGCCGGAGTTCCAAAAAGAAGTGGAATCGCAGGGAATGGAAGTTGTGGATTCCACCTGCCCGCTTGTAAAGAAAGTTCATAATGTAATAGACGAATACGCCAAGCAGGGCTATTATACGGTTATAGTCGGCGACGGCGGGCACGCGGAAGTGATAGGCCTTTTGGGATATACGCGCGGAAAGGGATATGTAATAGCCAATGCCGAGGAGGCCGAAAAGCTGCCTCACTTTGACAAAGTAAACATAGTTTCCCAGACGACCCAAAAAGAAGAAACTTTTTTTAAAGCCGCCGAAGCGGTAAAGAAAAAAGCTGATATCTGCCAAATCAACAATACCATTTGTCAGCCTACAAAACAGCGTCAAAAAGAAACTTTGGAGCTTGCCAAAACCGCCGATTTGGTTATAGTCGTCGGCGGCAAACACAGCGCAAATACCGCGCGCCTTGCAAAAATTTGCGGGGAATTATGCCCCAAAGTCTTGCACGTTGAAAGCGAGGAAGAAATCCGTAAAGAGGACGTTCTCCCTCCCGAACATATTTTTATTACGGCCGGCGCGTCCACCCCTAACTGGGTTATAGACAATGTTTCCACCAGAGTAAAAAACCTTAGGAAAGAAGCTTCTTCTTTTTCGGAGCTGCTTGCCAAAATTTGGGATTTTACCGTAAAAAGCTCTTTGTATACTTCTTTTGCGGCGGCTTGTCTTACTTATGTCTGTATGAAGCTTTCCGGCGCGCATAACGACCTTAAACTTTATCTGCTTTCGCTTCTTTTTGTGTTTACTTTAACTCTCGCAAACAAAACTCCGCAGGATATGCCTTCAAAAGCCAAACGCTGGTTTTATATTCCTGTTATCTTGGGCGGGATTTTAACTTTTCTCACCGCTCTTAATTACGGGGTTTGCGTTTGGCTGCCCACTTTAATTTTATTGATACTGGGTGCGGCGGCTTATCCGTTCAGAAGCAAAATCACTTTATTCTCCCGTCTGCCCGGCACTAAGGATATAATAACGGCTTTGGGTTGGTGTTTTGTTTGCATTTACGCGCCGGCGGCAAGCCAGGGCCTTTTGATGAGCAAATCCGCCTGGCTGGCTTTTACTTACGGGCTATTGTTGGTTTTTATCCGCTCCGTAATTTTAAGTATAGGGGCGGAGCGCAAAGATATTATGCTTGGCAAAGAAAGTTTTTATAAAGCTTTCGGCCTTAACGCCACAAAAGCGGCGATAGGGATTATAATAATCGCTTTGACGGCGGTTCTTGTACAGCTTTTGATAATGGGCTGGAAGAGCGGACTTGTTTTTATGCTGCTTTTAGGCCAGATTTATACCATAGCGATAGCGGTTTATTTCTACACCAAGAAAACTCCGCGCACAACGCTGAGCGAGACTTTTATAGACGGTCAATTCCTTGTTTTGGCCGTTTTGACGTATCTCGCGGTTAAGTTGTTTTAGTTTTAAGGAGCGTAGAATTATATGAAAATAAGAAGAATCGGCGTACTTACCGCCGGCGGAGACTGCCCCGGCCTTAACGCAGTAGTGAGAGGCGTAGCCAAACACGCGATTAACTGCGGCATAGAAGTGTTGGGTTTTAAGAACGGTTTTGACGGCCTTGTAAAAAATCAATTTATGGTGTTGGACGCAAAAGCCGTGTCGGGTATACTCACCCGCGGCGGAACTATCCTCGGCACCAGCAATTTAGCCAATCCTTTTAAATATACTTTGCCGCCGATAGGCACCCCGGAAGATCCGAAAGATGTTTCTTCTTTGGTGCTCCATACTATTAAGAGCAATAAAGTGGACGCTTTGGTAACGATAGGCGGGGACGGTACGCTTTCAATGTCGCAGAAGTTTATAGAGCTCGGCGTGCCGATAGTCGGCGTGCCCAAAACGATAGACAACGACCTTTCCGCGACGGATTTTACTTTCGGTTTTGATTCGGCCTTAAGCGTCGCCACCGACGCCGTGGACAGAATACACACTACGGCCGAATCTCATCACCGCGTAATGATTTTGGAAACAATGGGCCGTTATGCCGGTTGGATAGCTTTGCGCTCCTGCATAGCGGGCGGCGGGGATATTTGTTTAATTCCGGAAATTCCTTATTCCGATGATGCCATAGTTCAAGCCATTGAAGACAGACAGAGAGAAGGCAAAACTTTCAGCATTATAGTGGCGGCGGAAGGCGCGGTAAACGAAAAAGGCGAAATGGCCGTAAAAAGCACTGTCGCAGGTTCTACCGATCCTATCAGGCTCGGCGGAATCAGCGGTAAAATCGCCGCTATGGTGGAAGAACGCCTTAAAGTGGAATGCCGCGTAGTAGTGTTGGGGCATTTACAGAGAGGCGGTACGCCTACGGCTTTTGACAGATGGCTTTCAACGCGTTTCGGTACGGAAGCCGTGGAACTGATTTTGCAGGGGAAAACGGGCTATATGGTGGCTTTAAGAGGAACCGAAATCGTAAGCGTACCTGTAAAAGAAGCCGTCTCAAAGCTTAAACGGGTCGACCCGAACGGCGAAGAAGTCCGCGCCGCTTTGGCGGTGGGTACAAGCTTCGGCTCAAATAAAGTCGGCGAAAAATGCGGGGTATAAATGGAAAGAATAGATAAAGAACAATTAATTTTCGGTATTCACCCGATAAGAGAGGCTTTGAAAGGCAGAAAACGCCAAATAATACAGCTTTATATTATTGAAAACAAAAAACAAAGCAGAGCGATTGAAGACGTAATCCGCTTGGCCAAGACCAACAATGTAAAGATAAAAAGTATGGAAGAGCGGCTTATGAATAATTTGGCCGGCGGCGCAAATCACCAAGGCGTAATAGCGCGCGCCGAACCGCTTAAGCTTATGCGTCTTACCAACGCTTTGTATGAATCTTCCGGCAATAAAAAGGATTTATGGCTAGCTATAGACGAAGTTACCGACCCGCAAAATCTGGGCTCTATGCTCAGAAGCGCGGCCTGCTTAGGGTTCAGCACCGTGATTTTACCGCAAAGAAGGAGCGTCGGCATTACCGCTACGGTTCATAAAGTGGCTTGCGGAGCGCTTGAAACTTTAAGAATAGTGGAAGTTACAAACCTTACCACCGCTCTTTTGGATCTTAAAGACGAAGGATTTTGGATTTACGGCGCGGATATGGACGGCAAAAGCATTAAAACTATGGATTATGCATATCCTGCTGTGCTCGTAATAGGTTCGGAAGGCACGGGCCTCAGGCTTAAAACCAAAGAACATTGCGATGAAGTCATCAGCATTCCCCAAAAAGGCGGCGTAAGCAGTTTAAATGCGGCCGCTGCCGGGGCTATAATAATGTATGATATGGCTTCCAAAATAAAATAGTTTTGTTTTGTTCGGAAAAATAAAACCCCCGGCTTTTGGGCCGGGGGTTAATGTTTGTAAAAGGGCTAAATCGCCAATTTGAGGTTTAAACCCAAAGTGTAATTTTCGTCCATATGGTCAATATTTTCGTAAGTGCCGAAAGCCGTTACGCCTATTCTTGACGGAATGGGATTTATGTCCAAGCGTGCGGTAAGATAATAACCTTTATAATAATTCTCGCCGCCCATATCATAAGCTCTGTAACCGGCTTCGCCGCCAAGGCCGACTATGTCCATAACGTCAAATATCGCAAAAGCTTTGATATCGCCGTTATAAACTTTATCGTCTTTGCCGAGGCTCATCATTTTTGAACCGAGGCCGTCCCAATAATCCAGGCCGCCTATCGCGCCCAAATAGAATACGCCCAAATCCGCGCCTGCGCGCGCAAAGAAGCCGTATTTATCCGTACCGTCGGCCATACCGCCTTCGTTGAAGTCGTCAAAAGCGTCAAATTCTATGCGGCCGCCCAAGTCTATATCAAGGCCGATATTCCAAAGCCTTAATACGGCAAAAACGCCCGGATTGGTAAAATCTTTCCTGTCCAAATTGTCTGATTTGGCGTAACCTATATAACCGCCGATTTGAAGCCTGTCGGTAAGCCCGAAAGAAAGGGCCTCGCGAGCGGAATATATTTTATTGCTTGCGCCGTCAGTGGTGTTGTTGAAAGTCGCAAGCGTATCCGATAAAATCTGCCCCTGCGCGGGCATAAATAAAGGATTGGTTACGGCTTTGGCTGAAGCGTTGGCCGCAAAAAGGGCCAGAAGCAGAGCCGCAAACAGTGTTTTTTTCATTTGTTTCCTCCTGATAACAAGATTATGTTTTTATTATGCCAAAATCATAATAAATAAGCAAAATTTAGTATTATATTTAAAAGGTCGTTAAGGCCTTGTTTCTTCTTACGGAACTGTTATGTATTTAAAAGCGATAGAAATTATCGGTTTCAAATCTTTTGCGGATAAAGTAAGGCTCAACTTTGAGCCGGGCGTATCTTGCATAGTCGGCCCGAACGGCTGCGGAAAATCAAACGTAATTGATTCCGTGCGCTGGGCGATAGGGGAAATGTCCTGGAAGTCCCTGCGCTCCGGTTCTATGGTGGACATAATTTTTAACGGCACCAGGAAAAGGCCTCCCTTAAATATGGCGCAGGTCAATATGGTGTTTGACAATGCTTCCAAAAAACTCCCGATAGATTTTAACGAAGTTACGGTATCTCGCAAAATTTACCGCTCCGGCGAGAGCGAATATTTCTTAAACCGCGTACAATGCCGTCTTAAAGACATCAGGGAAATGTTCCTTGATACCGGCATCGGCGGGGAAGGTTACGCAATTATAGACCAAGGTTCCGTAAACCAACTTTTGGAGTCTACCCCGGAACAAAGACGCGAAATGTTTGAAGAAGTCGCCGGAGTATCAAAATACAAAGCCAAAAGGGAAGAGGCCGTTCGCAAACTTGAACGCGTGGATATAGATATCGCGCGCCTGAGCGACACTTTGGCACTTATAGCCGAGCAAATAAAAAAGCTGGACAGCGAAGCCCGCAAAGCCAGGCTTTACCAAAAATACAGAGAAGAACTTAAAGAGAGCGAAATAGCGCTTTCTTTGGAAAATATTAAAAATCACGACGCGGAAATACAGACAGCCGCCGCGCAGCTTGAACCGATTTTAAAAGAAATTGAAGATTCCAACAATGCAGTTTCGGCCTTGGAAGGGCAAGTGGCGGCTTTGGATTTGAACCTTACCCACAAACAAAAAGAACTCAGCCAGTTTAACGAGAATATTTCTTCGGCCAAATATCAAATAGGTCTTTTGGAAGGGGCAATACAGAATTGCCAAAACCTTTCCGGCGAGCTTACTTTGCAAATGAAAACTTCCGAAGCGGAAAAGGAAATAAGCCTTGCCCGCCTGGCGGAACTCGGCCCCGCGTTGGAAGAACTTAAAAACAAGATAAAAAGCGCGGAAGAAGAATACGCCCCTTTGCAGGAAAAATATAATCAAAAATACGCGCAGGTTACCGCTAATGAGCAAGCTTTGAAAGAAGCTCAGAACCAAGTGGAAAGGGCCTCGGCGGAAGCTTCGGAAATATCGCAAAAGCAGTTGGAACTTTCCGGCAAAATCGCTTTGGAAGAATCTTCCTGCTCGCACGAAGAAGCCAACCTGATAAATTTGGAAAGGACTTTGCAGTCCCAGCGGGAAAGAGCCTCCTCTTTGGCTAAAGAAGCCGAACGCATTGAATCCGCTTTGAGCGGAAAAGAAACTTTGGTTTTGTCCTTAAAGGAAAATCAAAGAAAAGCGGAAGCCGCTTTGGGAGAACTTAGGTTGAAAATCCGCTCTTTGGAAGATAAACTGAACAATTTGCGCGGCAAAAGGGCTTCTTTAAACGCCAAAATGCAAATGATACAAACTCAGGGTAAAAACGATCCCTACTGGGTCGGCACCAAGCTTGTGGAAGAAAGCGGTATCGCCGGCATAAAAGGTACTTTAAGGAAATATCTTAAATTTAAAGAAGAATATTCTTTAAACGTGGAAGAGGCTTTCGGCAAATTTTTGGATTCAGTCTTGGCGGACGATTTATCCTGCGTAAAAAACGCGATAGCTTTGCTTAAAAAACACGGCAAAGCCAGATGCAGATTTATAATTTTATCTTCCGTTCCCAAAGCCGTTGAAGGCAAATCGTTAATAGAAGGCGCTTCTTTAAAAAGCCTTTTGGAATACCCCGCGGAACTTGCCGGATTGGTGGAATATATAAGTTCCTCTTATAACGCCGAAGGCGGCGAAGTTGCCGGCGGATTTTGGATTTCCGGCGGTGCGGCGGGTGTTAAATCGCCGGAAGCTTACTGGGGGGAAGAGGAATCGGCCAAAAAAGAGTTAAAGCAAATTTCCCAAGAAGAAGACTCTTTAAATAAAGAGCTTGATTCGGCCAATACCGATTTGGCCCGTACCGAAAGCGAACTTAAAAACTTGCGCGCGAAATATCAGGAAGAAAGCATATCTTTAAACTCTTTGAAAAACGACGCCGCTCTGCACCGCCGCACTTTAAGCGACATTGAACAAACCAACGAACAAATAACTAAAAATAAGGCGGAGGTTTCCGCCCGTATGGCTTTGCGCAGGGAAAAGGCCGCTCAAATGAAACTCAGCCTAACCGATTTGACTTCAACCTGCGAGCAAGCCAAAAACAATGTAGAAGCCGCGCGCGCGAAACGCGAAGCTTTGCAAAAAGAAGAACAGGCTTTAAAGATTGAAATAGAACAAGCCAATGCCAGATTATACGAAGCCAAAATAAAAAAGAACAATTTGGAACTTGATTTGAAAACCGCCTCTTCCGAGGAACAATCATTAAAAGAAGCCCAAAGCAAAAGGGTGGAAAGCCTGCTTAAAGCCGGCGAGAGAATAAAAACTTTGGAAGCAGAAAAGCTTTCTTCCCAAGCCAAGTTGGCGGCTCAGCGCGATTCTTTGGCAGCTTTGGAAATTGCCGAAAACAAAATGCGCGGGGATTTGAACGCAATTAAAACGGACTATGATTCCAAAAATACCGCTTTAAACAAATATAAAACCAGAATAAACGAACTTACTTTAAAAGCGCACGATTTGGAAAACACTCTTTCCAACCATCGCCGCCAAAAGACGGCCGTAATAAACAATTTGTTGGAATCCTGGAACATAACCCAACAGGAAGCGCAAATGAAATGGGGCGACGTTAAAGTTGATTATGAGCGTGTCAAAATGATGCGAAAACGCATAGAGAATATGGGCGCGGTAAATATGACCGCACCCGAAGAATACGACGCACTTACCCAACGCAACGATTTCCTTAAAAAACAGATAGAGGACTTAAATTCCGCCAAGCGCGATTTAAAATCGGCCATAACCAAAATCAACGCGACTACAAGGGAGAATTTCAAATATACTTTTGAGCAGGTAAGAACGCACTTTAAAAACATTTATCAAACATTATTTGTCGGCGGGGAAGCGGAACTTATACTGACAAATCCGGAAAATCTGCTTGAAACGGGTATAGAAATAATTGTTCAGCCGCCCGGCAAAAAACTTTTGAATATTTCCGCTCTTTCCGGCGGGGAGAAAGCCCTTACGGTAGTTTCGCTTTTATTTGCTTTCTTTACGCATAATCCTTCGCCTTTCTGTATTTTGGACGAAGCCGACGCCCCGCTTGACGAGGCCAATGTGGAAAGATTTACGAATCTTATAAAAGAATTTTCCAAGAAGACGCAGTTTATAGTAGTAACGCATAATAAACGCACTATGGAAGCGGCCCAAATGTTATACGGCGTAACTATGGAGGAGAGCGGCGTTTCCAAAGTCCTTTCGCTTAATTTGAAAGATCAGGATGCCCGCACCAGAAGGCTGGTGTCCGCCGCGTCGGAATAAGCTTTGCGCTTATTGACGAATTCGGCAAAATAAAGTCTAATAGGAGCAGTATGAAATACGCCGTACTTTCAGACGTACATTCTAATTACGAAGCGCTTGACGTCGTTTTACACAAAGTAGATGAAATCGGCGTGGACGGATACGCTTTTTGCGGCGATTTGATAGGTTACGGCCCCGATCCGGAAGAATGCTGCCAACGCCTTATGAAGGTAAAAAATCTGATTGCGGTTATGGGCAATCACGATATGAGCCTTTTCAGGGAAGATTTTTTTAACTGGTTCAGCGATTACGCCAAACAGTCAATGCTTTATACCGCCAAACAGCTGAGCCAAAAATCGCAGGAATTTATAAAAACTTTCGCCAAGGAATACCACGGCAAGGATTTTTCTATGGTGCACGGTTCTTTTTTGGATCCTTTCCGCGATTATCTGCTTACGGCGGAGCAGTTCGTACTTAATTTGGATAAATGGAAAGGCAATTTGTGTTTTGTGGGGCACAGCCACGTTCCTTTTATTATGAGCTATAAAAGCAATCATATGCCGCAGATAGATTTGTTTTTGGGTTCCGACGTTACTTTAAAACTTTTGCCAGGCATAAGATATATGATAAATCCCGGTTCGATAGGCCAGCCGCGCGACACCAACGAAAAGGCCTCTTTCGGTATTTTTGACACTAAGGAGCAAACTTTCCGTCTTATACGTTTGCCCTATGATATAAAATCCGTACAGGATAAAATAGAAAGCCGCGGCTTGCCGACGATACTTTCCACCCGTCTTAAGCAGGGTAAGTAGCGATATGGAAAGCCCCGCAGATATGGGGGCATAGAAAATAATTTAAAATTAGTGTTGCATTTAAAAAATATATTTGTTAATATATATGTACGGGCCTGTAGCTCAGCTGGGAGAGCGCCTGCATGGCATGCAGGAGGTCATCGGTTCGATCCCGTTCAGGTCCACCAGATTTATAAACCGCCGCTTTTGCGGCGGTTCTTTTTTTGTCTTGTAAAACTTTCCGTTTGGGGTGTTTTTTCCAGTTTTATTCCTTTAAAATTTCGCTTTAAGCTTGCGCGTTTATTTTTATTCTTGACAATGTTCCCATTAAGTAGGAAAATAGAGGATATATCATTTTTATTAAGGAGATAAAATGAAGAAACTTCTAATCGCATTTTTAGTTCTTCCTTTTTTGCTGGCTTGCGGCACCAAGGTTGAACGTATGGACGTTGACACGACAAAAGATTTAAGCGGTAAATGGAACGATACAGATTCCCGCCTCGTTGCCGAAACGATGATTCAGGAATGCCTTAACGGCGGTTGGTACGCCAAAGCTTTAAGGGAATCCAAAGGCAAAGAGCCAGTAGTAATAGTCGGTACCGTAAACAACGATACTATGGAACATATTAATACCGGCGCTTTTATTGAGGAACTGCAAAGGGCTTTAATCAACAGCGGCAAAGTGGAATTTGTGGCCAGCTCTTCCGAACGCGGCGAAATCCGTCAGGAAAGGCTTGAACAGGACGAATACGCTTCCGAATCAACCAGAAAAGCTTTCGGGCAGGAAGTCGGCGCGGATTATATGTTAAGCGGCGTACTCAGCTCAATAGTGGATCAGGAAGGCAGAAAGTCCGTAGTGTTTTATCAGGTAAACTTGAAACTTATCAATATCGAAACCAATAAAATACTTTGGAACGGCCAAAAACAAATCAAAAAATATGTAGCAAAGAAATCTCTTAAATTATAAATACTATGAAAGCCCGGCTTGCTCTTTTAATAATTGCCATAGGCGTATTAACTGCGTGCGCCGGGCCTTCTTTGCGCTATAAAAAGGACGTACTTTCCAAAATGGATTCCGGCCAGTTCGAAAAGGCCGAAAAAATAATAGAAGAAAACAGAAAGAAATCTTACGGATCCAAAAACGCCGTCCTGTATTATTTGGACTTAAGCACCCAACAAAGCGCGCGTTATGATTCCCGCGCCAGCCTCAGTTCGCTTACCAACGCCGGTGATATTACCGAAGAACTTTTTACCAAAAGCGTCAGCGCGTCTGTCGGTACGATTATTATAAACGATAATACCGTCGCCTATGTCCCGCCTTTGTTTGAACGCTCTTTAATGTATTTTTACCGCGCGGCGGATTATATTTCATTGGGAAGCCCCAGGGAAGCTTTGGTGGAAGCCAACAGGGCCGTATTTATGTTGGACAGAAACCGCGAAGCCAAACCCAAAGATCTGTATAACGACGACGCCTTCGTGCAGTATTTTTCAAGTATGATTTATGAAGACAACGGCAAAATTTCCGATGCGAGAATAGCGCGCTACAATGCCAAAAACGCTTATGAAAGGCAAGCTTCATCTTCCGCTTCAATGCCTTATTTTCCCCTTCCGTATGATTACGCTAACAAAGGCGAAGCCGTAATTTTCCACTATAACGGCAAAGTGCCGTTGAAAGTTTCCAACAGCGTTATGTTTGCGTGGGACGACATTTGGTTCGCGGTGGAAGGCAACAGCGATTTGGCGGGTACCAGCCAAGGCCTTATAAATGCCGTGTATGCAGGCGCTTTCGGCAATTCCATAACGGTAAGCTTTCCGGAATATGTCGATGTTCCTTACGATATAAAATATTCCGAGGTTTCCGCAGACGGAGGCCCCGCCGTAAGAACTCAGCTTGTAAGCGACATCGCGTGGCAGGCCAAGCAAAATTTAAAACAGGATAAAGCGGCCATATTTACGCGCAGTATAACGCGCGCCGTAACGAAATATATACTTAGCGTTCAGGCCCGGCACGTCGCGGAAAAGAATATGGGCGAAGACGCCGGCTTTTTGGTCGGTTCTTTAATGAGCATATTTTCCAACGTAACGGAAAAAGCCGATACTCGTTCTTGGTTCACTCTCCCGGCGGAAATAAGAATGGCCAGCCTTTTCCTGCCGCCCGGCACACATAATATCAAAATCAGATTTATGAGCGGAAACGGGCAAACTATTGACGAATACGTCTTTGAAAATGTACAAATTATTAAAGGGAAGAGAACATATTTATATAACAGAACTTCCAAATAAGGAGAAAAAATGAAAAAACTCGCTTTTCTTTTATGCGCGGCAGTATTATTTTCGGCTTGCGCTTCAAACAGAAATATTTTAAATGAGAAAATGGCCAAGTACCCGGCGGATAAATATCTGACGAAAATCGCTTCCGGCCAGACTAAGAAAGAAGCCAAAGACGCCGCCGTGGCGGAACTTTCCAAATTGTTTGACGGCCTCGCTCAGGACGATTCTTCGCAAATACGCAGGGATAATATAATGTCCCAGATAAAAGCCGCGCAGTGGTGGAAAAATCGCCAAAATAAAAAATATTACGCAATAGCCGTGTTGGAAAGGGAGCCCGCTCTTGAAGTAATAAAACCTTATTATGCCCCGATAGACGGGCAGCTTAATAATATGGCCGCCAAAATAGCGGGAGAAAGCGATAAATTCGTAAAGCTTAAATATGCGGTCGAAATGCCGGCAATTCTTGCCAAAAGGGAAAAACTTGACGCCGAGTATCGCAGAATTTCTTTTGACGGTTCGGCCTACAATGAAGAAAATTTATATTCCTATAAAAGCATTTACAATAAAACTTTTTACGATATAAAAATAAATGCGGTTCTTACCGGCGCGGACGATATAACGGTAAAAACCTATCTTATCGACGCTTTAAACGAACTCGGTTTCGGCGTAGGCGAGAACCTTCAAACTTATGATATAGAACTTGCGATGGATACGCGGATAGACAAATACGCTTCTTCCACCTTAGACGGGCTTTATTGGAGCACGGCAACTGCTACCGTCGCTTTAAAAGATATGGCGACAAAAGGCATTTTCGCCACTTTCAGCGAAACGGAAAGAGTCGGCTCTGCACGCGGCGAGGAAGCTAAAAGACGCAGCTTGGTTGCGGCCGGCAAAAAATGCGCGCCGATAATAAAAAGCAAACTTATAGATTATATACAGAAAAAATAGGAGATTCAACAATGAAGAATATTTTAATTTTATCCCTTTTCGCTTTACTGGCTTTGCCTGTTTGCGCACAGGAACAGGCGGCCTCAAGCGCGGCGGACGCTTCCGGGGAAAAAGTTTTATATTCTCTCGGTTATTTGCTGGGCGAAAACCTTAAAAACAATCTCCTTTTAAACAACGAAGACGATTTTAAAGCCGTATCTCAAGGCTTAAGGGACGCGCTTTTAAACAGAAATTCCCAAACTGATTTGGAAGATTACAAACCGCTTGTCGAAAAAAGATACCGCGACGACACCACCGCCGTAATAAACAAACGCAAAATCGAACAGGACGAATTTTTAAAAGAAGCCAAAAAAGACAAAAAGAACCAAACTTTATCCAACGGGGTGGTAATGCGGATAAACAAAAAAGGCAAAGGCAAAACGCCTAAAGCCTCAAGCTTGGTAAAAGTACATTATGAAGGCAAACTGCTTGACGGTACGGAATTTGACAGTTCAATTAAAAGAGGCAAACCGGCCGAGTTCCCGCTTAACGGCGTAATACCGTGTTGGACTTCCGCCCTTCAGGAGATGAAAGCCGGCTCCAAAGCCACTTTATATTGCCCGCCGGATACGGCTTACGGTAATGCCCAGGCCGGCCCTATACAGCCCGGTTCTTTGTTGATTTTCGACGTAGAATTATTGGACGTTATAGATAAATGAACTTGAAGTCTAAAATATATATAGGGATAATAATTTTTTCGCTGGCGGTTATAGCGGCGGTGCTTTCGGCGCGGCGCATACAGAGCGTCTGGTTTCCGCCGGATAAATCCGCCGAAAGCGAAACTGCGGATGAAGAGGGCTATTATCCTTTTGCCGAAGGGAGCGGAACTTTGCCCGAAGATTCCTCACAGCTGCCCAATCGTATGATGATAGCGGTGGAGGGGGAGGATGCTTATGTGCCCGAAAAGCAAATGCAAAAGCCGTTTTTCGGCGGGCAGATAGATTTGCCGGCTTTGGCTAAAGAGCAGGAAGCCTATATCAATTCCGGCGCAGCGAAGAAAGCTTCAATAGATCAGGAAGAATTTAAAAACAAAGAAGAATTGCAGGCGGATTTTGAGGTATACGCCCAAGATCCTCTTTTAAAACAATTTGTGGCCGATATGCAAAAGGCTATGGGCGAGGATATGTTAAATCGCCCTATTTCGCCGGAGGAAATGACGGAAAAAATATTAAATAATCCACAAATGCAAAAAATTTTGCTTCAATATAGTAAGAACCCTAAATTAATGCAAATGGCCGATGAGGCTTTTAGAAAAGCCCAAGCCTCGCAAAATGCAGCGGCCGCGGCCAAGAGCAAATAAATTACAGGAGAATAAAATATGGGTGTTTTTATAGCCGTAATAATAATTTTGGTTTTGATTTTATATGCAGTTAAAGATTTGTTGGCGGAGAAAGATTTTGCTTCTTGGATTAATATTGCGCTGACTTCGCTGGTGCTTTTTACAGTTATTCTTTCCATCTTTATGATTTTAAACAAAGGGGAGAAAACAAATAATTCCTCTCCTGCGGAAAATAATAATAACAAACCGGCTGCGGAAGCCGCTCAGGAAAAACCCGCGGAAGAAAAGAGCGATGAGGAAGTAATGCTTGAAATCGCCGAAGAGTATACTCTTATAGAAAACGATTACAGAAAGAGTAACCCCAGCGCTCAGGATTATGAAGAAGTCGCTTCCAACTACATAAAACAGAAATACAAATTTACGGATGAAGAGTGGAGCAGTTTTATGCAGCACGCCAAAGAAACAGGTTTGTTTGATAAAGCAAGAGCCAAAATAAGCGGCGACGGAGAGATAGACTATTTGATTGCAAAATAAAATCCGGTAAAAAGCCCTCCGAAAGGAGGGCTTTTAATTTGTATTTTCCGCTTGATAAAAACGATTAGGACATAAGGCCCATAACTGCGTGGGCCTTTCTTCTCTTGTGCGGCGTTAGGTGCAATAATTATAATATTAATATATTCTTGTCGGAGGGACAGATGTCAGTTAAAAAAATTACGGCAATTTTAAGTTTTGTTTTTTTTGCGTCTTTTGGCGGGGCGTATGATTTTAATTCTTTTTTGGAGCAAAACGGTGAACGTTCGGCTTCGCTTGACGCCGGGATTAAGGCTTTGTTTCCCGGGGCCGGGGCTAAAGACGTAAATTATAAATATAATTATTCTCCGATAGTTTTTGAAATTGACACCCTCTATCAGCAGCATCTTTACTGCGATTATGAAGACGGACAAAAGATAAACCTGGATTATAAAAACGCCGGTTTTTTCGGCTCTTCCGCCGGGGAATATCACGCCAAATGTTACGGTACTTTAATTAACAAAGATTTTATGATTACCCATAAAAATTGTTTGCAAATGCCTGTCGACAAAGAATACACTATCCCCGAAAGCACCGTTAATTTGGCTGAATATGAACCTATAAATACAAAGTTTAAAAAAGACGGACGCGAGCTTGTTTATAACAGGAAAAACAGCAAGAAGTTCAATAATTATTGGATTGATAAAAAAAGCGGAGCGGTTTTGCTTAAAGTAAGCGATTTATGCTTGCAGCAGGCAAATGCGCCGGCCAATGTCTGTTTGAAATTATGGGAATGGGCGACAGAGCCCGAAGCTCAAAATTTTACCGTAAATAGCAATTACGGCACGATAATTTTATCCGACATAAGCCCCAAAGACAATATTCAAAATGCTTTGTCGGGCAAAGTGTTCTTCAATCATAAAGGGGAAAAGAAGGCGGCAGTCAAAGCCGCGCGCGGTTTGCTTACCCTCAAAGGCAAAGCCGAAAGAAGCTTTGTCGGCGAACCTGTTTTTTATAAGGCGGACGGCAGTAAAAATATTTTTGTGGGGATAAAAACGCCGAGCAATATCAATAATTGGGAGTATACCAAATCCGACAGCTACGCTTTATTTTCTCACGATTTTACCAAAATGATTAAGAAGAATGTTAATACGGGCGGAGTCAGGCTGACTAAGGATTTGAAAGGGCAAACTTTACTTTAGCCGAACTTACAATTTGATATATAAGCCCCGCTTTTGCGGGGCTTTTTAATCGGAGCGTTATTTTGGCAAATCGGCTTGCCTTCACAAAGCTTTAATTATTTCCGCCATTTGTTTAAAAGCGCGGAAACGGTGGCTGATTTTATTTTTTTCTTCCGCCGTCATTTCCGCCATAGTTTTTCCGACTTCCGTTACAAGGAAAAGCGGATCATAGCCAAAGCCGTTTTCCCCTTTGTACTCCTGCGTGATAAGGCCTTCAACCTTGCCTTCTTTAAATATTATTTCGCCGTTGGGCAAAGCAAGCGCAGCCACCGTGGTAAAGCTTGCGCTTCTTTGGGAGTCTTTAAAAGGCGAAAGTTCTCTTAAAAGTTTTTCATTGTTTGCGGGATAGTCGGCTCTGTCGCTATGGGCGTAACGCGCGCTGTGCACACCGGGTGCTCCGTTTAAAGCGTCTACCGTAAGGCCGGTGTCGTCCGCTAAACTGATAAGCCCCGTTTGTTTCAAGCCGTAAGCGGCTTTTAATGCGGCGTTTTCTTTAAGAGTCAGCCCGGTTTCCTCCGGCTCAAGAATGCTCGGAAAATCCTTAAAGGACAAATAAATTATCTCTTCGCCTTTATTGTTTTTTTTCGGCAATATTTTTAACAATTCGGCCGCTTTGTGTTTGTTATGAGTGGATAAAAGTATTTTCATAAGTTAAAAATCCCCGCCTAAAAAGGCGGGGAAAATATTTAGTTTAAGTCCTCTTTCGCGGCCTTGATTTGCTGCGCTCTTAACAGCATTTGTTCAAGTTCGCTTTTTGCTTTTTCTACCTGCTCCTTGGGCGCGTTCTTTACGAAGTTTTCGTTCCCGAGCATTCTCTTGCGGTTGTTTATGCCGTTTTCAATTACGGAGAGTTCCTTATCCAAGCGGGCCTTTTCTTTTTCAAAATCAATCAGGCCTTCAAGCGGAATATAAACAGTCGCGGTGCCGTAAACGCCAGTAGCGGTTTGCTTGGGCTTTGCAATGTCGGAGCCGGTCTGCAAAGTTTCTATTTTGGCCATACTGGAAATATAGTTTTGATATTTTCTTATAACGGCCAAGTCTTTCTCGTCCGGTGTGTTTAAAAGAACTTTAATCTTAAGCCCCGGCGGTACGTTAAACTGTGCTCTTATCGTTCTTATCTGCCCTGTTACGCCTTGCAAAAGGGCCATTTCGGCTTCGGCTTCTTTATCCTCAAGCACGGGATTAAAGGCGGGGTAGTCTTCCTCTATTAAAAATTCTTTATGGCCTTTTATGTATTTTTTAAGGCTCATAGCTATTTCTTCCGTGATAAAAGGCATCATCGGGTGCAGAGCCTTTAAAGTGCCGTAAAGAATATTTATCAATATGGAAATAACTTCTTTTTTGCCTTCGCCTTCAAAACGCTGTTTGGCAAGTTCAATATACCAATCGCAGAAGTCGCCCCACAGGAAGTGATATAAAGTGTCCGCGGCGGCGGCCATATTGTATTTTTTAATTTCGTCCGCGGCTTGCTTCATCGCGCCGTTATAGCGGGAAATTATCCAGCGGTCGCAAAGTTCTTTCGGTTCCGTCGGCAGCTGAAGCGGGCCCTCAATACCTTCTCCGTTCATTTGAATAAAGCGGGAAGCGTTATAAATCTTGTTGCAGAAGTTCCTTGCGCCGATAATGCTTTCTTCGCCGTAGGGGATATCTTTGCCGAGCACAGATTGGGAAAGCAGGGAAAACCTTACCGCGTCCGCGCCGTATTTTTGCGTTAAATCCAACGGATCGACGACATTTCCCAAAGATTTGGACATTTTCTTACCCGTTTTATCCCTGACGATGCCGTTTAAGAGTACGTCTTTAAACGGAACTTTGCCTTCAAACTCAAGGCCCATCATTATCATTCTGGCGACCCAAAGATAAATAATTTCATATCCGGTTACGAGAATGCTTGTAGGGTAATAATATTTAAGGTCTTTGGTTTGTTCCGGCCAGCCGAAGACTGACATCGGCCACAAAGCGGAGGAAAACCAAGTATCCAGAACGTCGGGGTCTTGCACGGTGTCGTGGCTTGCACAATGCGGGCAGGCCGGCTGAGTAAAGGAAATTATCGGTTTTGCGCCGTCTTCAAAAGAAACTTTTGAAAGCTGCTCTTTGCCTTGTTTGTCAGTGATAAAAGTCAAGCCTTTTTCACTGCAATGGCGGCAGTACCAAACTGGTATTCTGTGTCCCCACCAAATCTGCCTGGAAATGCACCAATCCTGAATGTTTTTTAGCCAATTCGTCAAAGGGCCTTTCCAGTTTGCGGGGTGGAATTTTACTTCGTCGTTTTCGACGGCTTTTAAAGCGTTTTTCGCCAAATCGTCCATTTTGACGAACCATTGTTCGCTTAAATAAGGCTCAATGGCGTTATGGCAGCGATAGCAGGTGCTTACGGCGTTATTGTATTTTTCTTCTTTAACCAATAATCCGGCGGCTTCCAAATCTTTTACGGTTTCTTTGCGGCAGAGATCTCTGTCCATACCCAGATATTTTTCCGGCAGGTTAATCATCTTGCCTTTATCGGATATTACGCAAATAATTTCAAGGTTGTGGCGTTGACCGACTTCATAATCCACAGGGTCGTGCGCGGGCGTAATTTTAAGCGCGCCGGTGCCGAAGTCCATTTCGACGGCTTCGTCGGCGATTATGGGGATAAGCCTGCCCGTTAAAGGTATTTGAACCTTTTTGCCGATTACGTTTTTATATCTTTCGTCTTTGGGGTTTACCGCTATGGCGGCGTCGGCGAAAATGGTTTCCGGCCTGGTCGTCGCTATGACTATACCGTCGGATCCGTCTTCCATTTTGTAATGCAAATGCCAAAGTTTGCCGGCGTGTTGTTCGTGTTCGACTTCAATGTCGGAAAGCGCGGTGGAACAGCGTACGCACCAGTTAATCATACGTTTGCCGCGGTAAATGTATTTTTTATCCCAAAGATTTTTAAAGCTCGCGTAAACGGATTTTGCGCGATCTTCGTCCATAGTAAAGCGGATATTGCTTTGGTCAAGGGCCCAGCCCATTTTTTCAAATTGATTGTAAATGGCGTTGCCGCATTCTTTATACCAATCCCATACGGTTTGGACGAATTTTTCTCTGCCCAAATCGTGGCGGGAAAGTTTTTGTTCTTTGGAAAGTTTCTTTTCAATTACGTTCTGGGTGGCTATGCCGCCGTGGTCGGTGCCGGGAACCCAGTTGGCGCATTCGCCGTTCATACGGTGGAAACGTATCAAAGTGTCCTGCAAAGTGTTGTTAAGCCCGTGGCCCATATGCAAAGCGCCGGTTATGTTAGGCGGCGGTATTACTATTACATAAGGTTTTTTGTTTTCGTCTACTTCGGCTTTAAAAACGTGTTTTTCCTTCCATAAATTTGATATTTTTTGTTCAACTTCTTTAGGGTCATAAGCTTTTGGCAACATAATAATTCCTCTTATTTTTAATTTGCGTAATGTGACTCTACGCCTTTACTCCTATATTTTACAATTTTAGAAGGCTTGTATTTTAATTAAAATCCGCGAGCGGCTTGGAAAAATAACTTTTTTTTGTAAGAATATAAAGTATGAAATATAAAGAATACGATAACCCCGAAGTTATAGAGCCTGAAATTTTAGATGAAAACGGCAGAAAAATCAGTACGGAACGCGAGCCTGTTCAAGAAACCGTAAAAAGAGAACTTAACCCTTTGCGCCGCACTTTAATGGCTGTTTTGGGGTCGGTTTCGGCTTTGCTCAGCGGGTTTATGATGCTTTGCGTTTTTGCGGTTGTTTTTGTTTTTATGGCCGTACCTATGCTTATCTTAAGCCTTTTCGGCAAAAAGCCGAACGTCAAAGTATTTAAATATAAAATTTAAAAAATTTTGATGTTTTATTGAGTAATTTCAATTAAATTGTTTTCCGGATCGGCCGCCAAACTTTCATAATAGCCGTCGCCGGTTGTGCGCGGCCCGCTTATTATTTTAAAGCCGTCTTCTTTAAGTTGTTGGGTAAGAATGTTTACCGCCTCTTTTGAGCCTGCGGAAAAAGCCAAATGGGTGTAGCCGAAGCCCTCGTTTAAATTATTGCGCTTAAGGCCGGGTTTGTTCATAATTTCCAGCCTTGCGCCGTCTTCAAAATATAAAAAATAAGTTTTCAGCCCGGTGGTTTTGTTGTGATACAAATCACCCGCCTTTGCCTGAAAATATTTTACGTAAAAATCTTTCATTCTTTCCAAGTCTTCAACGTAAAGAGCCAAATGTTCTATCTTCATAAATTTTCTGTTATTATATTCTGTTTCGCCGCCGGGATTATCCCCATTTGGTGTAAATCGCCGCGATGTCCTTGCCGTCGGAGGGGCGTTTTATCATATGCCAATATGCATTCTGCCCGGCTTCGTGTGCGGAAACCGTCAGTTTGTCGCCCAAGCGCACTTCCGCTTTATAGTGAATGATAATTTCCTCAAGGATTTTATTGTCTGAAACCTCTTGCGGCGCGCTTTGTACGGCCCAAGCCGAGAAGTGGCTGTTGTTGACGTGATTATTGCAGTCTAAATCCTCAAGGCGCGCCGTAAGTTCAAAAAAATTTACTTCCGGGCCGAGCTCGCTTTCGCGCGGGGCCTTTTCCATAGAAGCTTCCATTATCGGCGCGGGGTTTTTATCGTTCATATCAATAAGGCCTTGCGGAGAACGCGTTATTTTGCGTTTGGATAAATCCATAATAAGCCACCAGCTTACGCCTTTTGCTATATGCTCGCCCTTTTCGTTGAATAAAATAAAATCCCTCCTGCTTTGTATTTTGTCGGAATAGCAATGCCAGGTTTTAACTTTTATTTTTTGCGTACCTTCGACGGGTTTTAACAGTTTCATCTGTACTTTCGTAATAATCCAGGCCACGCCGTTTACGGAAAGTTCTTCCCAGCCGTAAGAAAGATTATGGGCGTCCAAACAGGCCGCCTCCTGAAAATAATTTTGCAGCACCCAAACGGGTATTTTACCCTGCGGGTTCATTTCGTGATATCTGATTTTAAAAGTTTCTTCGTGCATATGGCCCCCTTTAATTTATTTTATCAAAAAAGCCCTCCTGTAAGAGGAGGGCTTTTAAAGCTGCAAGGCTTTTTATTTGGTATACGGGAGCAGGGATTCTTTATAAATAGCCCGTACTCTTTCTTTTGTGCCTTCGTTGGGGGCCATACTTAAGAGCAGGCCCAACGACGGAGTGGTAAAAGCAAGTTCCGTCATTTTATCCACGTCTTCCTCGTGGAAGCCTTCGTCTTTAAGTTTTGCCGTCGCTCCTACCGAGAACAGCCATTTTTCCACGGCTTTGGCCGCATCATCGGCCTGACAGGGACATCCGCTTAAACCCGGGGCGAGGGGCTCCAGTATGGCGGCTAAAGTATGGGATTTTTCGGGATAAATGTATTTTATCACCGCCGGCAAAAGCATAGCCAGCCCCAAACCGTGGGTAAGATTCGGGTTGACCGCGCTTAAAGGATGTTCCAAAGCGTGCGTATAATGCAAAAGTCCGTTATCAAAGCTGACGCCCGCTATCAATGCGGCGTAGGCCAGGAAGTAACGGGCTTCAAGATTGCCGGGTTCTTTTAAAGCTATGGGCAGATAATGCGCCACAAGCTTTACAACTGAAAGAGCCAAATCTATCGCAAACGGGGAAGCCGCTTTGCTGGTGGAAGCTTCAACGACGTGGTTTACTGCGTCGATTGAAACGTAACGGGTCTGATTTTCCGAAAGATTCGCCATTAAAGCCGGGTCGTCGATAGAGTACATCGGGTAAATGCAGTCGTAAGCGATTGCGGGCTTAAAATTCTTTTCAAGAATCGTTACGACGGCGAAGCGGTTGGCTTCGCTGCCGGTGCCGTGCGTAAGGTTTATGGCGATAATCGGCGCGGCCTTTTCCGGAGCAAATTTAAACTCGTAAAGTTCTTCGGCGGTTTTACCGGGGTTTTCCATTAAAATGGCTACGCTTTTGCCCGCGTCTATGGCAGAACCTCCGCCTATGGCCAACATAGCTTTCGCGCCGAATTCTTTTGCCATTTTTGCGGCTTCGTTTACCTGATGAGTATTCGGATTCGGTGTAACCCCGTCATAGTGAACATAGGTTATTGAGTTGTTTTTCAACGCGGCCTGAACATAATCCCAAGCGCCGGTTTTTTTATAAGCGCCTCTGCCGGTAACTATTATAAGTTTATCAAGGCCTTTGGCTTTTAAGTCTTTTGCTATATCTTCTATTTTTTTGATTGCGCCGACTCCGAAATATACGGTCGTGCGCACGCGGATTTCTTTTACTTCGTTGATGTTAATGTCTTTTTCCCACATACATCCCCCTTATTTGTTTTTCAGTATATATTATAGGCTTGCCGGCCAACTTATCAAGCGTATAACTTAGGAAGAGCACCCGGAAAGCCGTTTAAAAAAACGTCATTATAAAGGAAAGTATCATCCCGGAAGAATACCCCGCCACATTGGCAAACAGCGTCAGCCCGAACAGTTCTGTATAGATGGATTTCTTCCTGAAGAACAACGATAATAAGGCAAATTCAATAAGGAAAGCCGTCAGCCATAAAATTCCGTCGCTCTGAAAATAGTTTGACAGAACAAACCAGTTCAGGGGAATGGTAACGGCGTTTAAAACGGAGAAACAAAATATCACTCCGGCCGGCAGCTTATTCATAAATATGAAGATTGCCGCCGCGGATATTTCGATAAAGAAAACGAACAACATTGAAAGCAGTATATAGCTTTTTGGCAGCTTATCCGGCGCTGTTTCGGAATTTGCCGCGCTTGCTTTTAAAGCGTCGGGAGTAACTGTTATTTGTATGGAGTTTTTCCTGCCGGCAGGTGTTTTAAAAACGGCTGATTCCCTCACGGAGCCGTCTTCAAATTGAATTATGAGTTTTTGATAAGGAGCAAACTCATAAGAAACCGCGTGGCAGGCTGCTTCTTCGCATTCAAGTTTTTGTATGCCGAAGCGCCCCAAAGGTTTGGGGGAAAGACATTGATTGTCCTCGCATTGCAGCTGTTCGCTGTGCGCGGGGAGAATTTTAAGCGGATTGACACCTTCAAATTTAAAAGAATAATTTATTTGTTCCGCCGGGGCTATATCAGCCTTGGAGTTTAAGGAAAAAGCGATTAAAGCGATAAAGACAAAAAACAGTTTTTTCATATTGGGCCGCCTCATATTTTGTATCATAAATATTATATATAAAAGGAGGCCGAAATGGATTTAAAAAAATATGCCGACGTGATGATTTTCGCTTTAAAATCATCCCGTAAAGGGGGAAAGTTCAAACCGGGGGAGAATATTCTTGTAAGTTACGATATGCCCGCCTTGCCGCTTGCCGAAGAAATTTACGCCAAACTTATTGAGGGCGGCTTTAACGTGATTTTAAGGCCTTACGCCACTGAAAAAATGGCTAAAATACTTTACACCAAAGGCAGCGACAAACAAATAAAATTTATGCCGGAATGGGAGAAACTTTTTACCGAAAATCTTAACGGCCTTATAGCGTTAAGAGCCCCGCAGGATTTGGCAAATTTAAAAGATGTCGACACCAAAAAAATAGCTTTGGCGACAATCGCCAGAAAGCCGATACGAGAAATTATGGACGTCAGGGAAGAACGCGGATTGTTTTCTTGGACTTTGGCCAATTACCCTACCGAAGGTTTGGCAAAGCAGGCCGGTTTAAGTTTAAAACAGTATGAAGCGCAAATCGCCAAAGCCTGTTTCTTGAACGAGAAAAACCCCGCCAAAAAATTTGCGGAAGTTACCGCCGAAATCAACGAAGTTTCCAAAAGGCTTTCTTCTTTGCCGATAGTTAAATTAAGAACTCAGTCCGAAAATATGGACTTGGAGATACTTTTGGGTGAAAAACGCCGTTTTATAAGCGGAGGCGGGTGCAATGTTCCCTCTTTTGAGATTTTTACTTCCCCGGATTGGCGCGGTACGCGCGGGGTCTACTTCAGCGATTTAATGAGTTTCCGCAACGGCAATTACGTCAAAGACATCCGCCTGGAATTTAAAGCCGGTCGCGTGATTAAAGCGACGGCGGGGCAGGGGGAAGATTTCCTTAAAAAAATGCTTTCCCTGGACCGTGGCGCAAGCCAGATAGGGGAATATTCTTTGACTGATACGCGCTTTTCCAAAATAGACCGCTTTATGGCCGATACTTTGTATGACGAGAACTTCGGCGGTGCTTACGGCAACAGCCATATAGCTTTGGGTTCCAGTTACAGCGATACTTTCAGCGGCAATTTGTCCAAACTTGATAAGAAGCTTAAAAAACAGCTTGGTTTTAACGAGTCCGCATTGCATTGGGATTTGGTAAACACGCAAAATAAATTGGTTACCGCAACATTAAAAAACGGAAAACATTTAACAATTTATGAAAAGGGCCGTTTTTTGGTCTGATTGCGGAAAAATTGCTTAAAAAAATACCCTAAAAACACTAAAAAAATTGTGCTTGTCCACAGTCTTGACAACTGTGGACAAGCTTTTGTTTTATCGTCGGAGAATTACTTGTTGATAATACTTAAAAAAGTAAATCTTAGACGAGGTTTGAAATATTCTTGAAACTTATGTAGAATTTTGTAAGCAAACAGCTTAAAACGGCCGGTTTTTATGGTTTCGGAAGTTAAACCTATCAACCTTTATCCACAATATGTGCCGCTGTTAAAAACTTTTAAGAGGAAAATGTTATGCCAAATAACGAGATTTTGTTAAAAATTATCAAAAGGGACGGTTCAACCCAGCTTTTTGATTCAAAAAAAATTACAAACGCCATTTATAAAGCCGGGCAAACCACCAATGAATTTGACCTTGAAACCTCCAAAAAGCTTACAATCAGGGTAGTCAATATTCTGCAGCAGCTTTATTCAGAAATAACCCCCAGCGTGGAAAATATACAGGACGTTGTGGAAGATGTGCTTTTGACTTCCAATTTCCACAAAACGGCGAAAGCCTATATCTTGTACAGGGATCAGCGCGCAAGAGCGAGGGAAATTTCTTCCAAATTCAATGTGGAATTGGTTGACCAATATTTGCAGAAGCTTGACTGGCAGGTTAACGAGAACAGCAATATGGGCTATTCTCTGCAGGGTTTGAACAATTACGTTTCTTCCGAAATTACAAAAATTTATTGGCTTAACAAAATTTACCCGGAAAACGTAAAAAAGATGCACACCTCCGGCGATATCCATTTGCACGACTTGGGCCTTTTGGGCGCCTATTGCGTCGGTTGGGACTTGCAGGATTTGCTTATCAGCGGTTTTAAAGGCGTTGCCGGCAAAGCCGAATCCAAACCGGCCAAACATTTAAGGACGGCTTTGGGGCAGATAGTAAACTTTTTCTATACTTTGCAGGGCGAAAGCGCCGGCGCACAGGCCTTCTCCAACTTTGACACTTTGCTTGCGCCTTTTATCTACTATGACAAGCTCAGCTATCAGGAAGTAAAACAGGCTTTGCAGGAATTTTTGTTTAACGTAAACGTCCCTACCAGAGTAGGCTTTCAAACGCCTTTTACAAACGTAACTTTGGATTTTAACGTACCTTCTTATTTTAAAGATCAGGGCGTTATCATCGGCGGGCAGATACAAGATAGAAAATATGGGGAATTCCAGAAAGAAATGGATATGTTTAATAAGGCCTTTCTTGAAATTATGCTTGAAGGCGACGCCAAAGGCCGCGTATTTACTTTCCCTATCCCCACTTACAATATAACGAAAGATTTTGACTGGGATAATCCCTCTTATCAGCCCCTTTGGGAAATGACGGCCAAATACGGTATTCCTTATTTTGCTAATTTCGTCAATTCCGATATGAACCCTGAAGACGCGCGCTCTATGTGCTGCCGCTTAAGAATAGACAACCGCGAACTTAACCGCCGCGGCGGCGGGCTTTTCGGTTCGGCTCCTTTGACGGGGTCCATCGGCGTGGTTACTATCAATATGCCGCGCATAGGCTATTTGGCTTCCACGGAAGAAGAGTTCTTTAAACTTCTTGAAGAGCGTATGGAAGTAGCCAAAGTCAGCTTGGAAATCAAACGCAAGGTGATTGAACGCTTCACCAATGCCAATTTGTATCCGTATATGACTTTCTATTTAAGAAGCGTCAAACAGCGTTTCAACGAATATTGGAAGAACCACTTTTCCACGATAGGCCTTGTCGGTCTGAACGAAGCCTGCCTCAACTTGATGGGGGAAAGCGTAGGCAGCGAAAAAGGCCGCAAATTCGGCGTAAAAGTTATGGATTTTATGAGGGCAAAACTGGTGGAATTCCAAAAGGAAACCGGCAATAACTATAATCTTGAAGCCACTCCGGCGGAAGGTACTTCTTACCGCTTGGCGCGTTTGGACAGGGAAAAATACCCGGATATTATCGTAGCCGATAATGAGCAAGCCGCGCAGGGCAGACCGCCTTTCTACACCAATTCCAGCCAGCTGCCGGTAAACTTTACCGATGATATATTTGAACTTTTGGATTTGCAGGACGAAATCCAGGCCAAATATACCGGCGGAACTGTACTGCACATTTTTATGGGCGAAAGGATTAAAGACACTCAAGCTCTTAAAAAATTCATCAGAAGAGTCTGCGAAGGCTATCAGCTGCCTTATTTTTCCATAACGCCGACTTTCAGCGTCTGCCCTAAATGCGGGTACATTGAAGGCGAGCATTTTGAATGCCCCAAATGCAAAGCCGAGAAGATAGAAAACATTGAAAAGCAAATCGCGCTTTTGGAAGAACAGTTGTACAGTAAATAAATTTTACGCCCTTTGTAAATAGGGCTAAGGACCTACGAAAAAATAGGTCTTGTTGGGCAAATAATAATTTGCAAAAATAATAAATGCGGCCAAAAACCGCGCAGGAGGAAACGATTATGACGGCACAAGAAAGACACAATATTGAAACTAGAATTTCCGAGCTGAAAGCTGCCAAAGAAGCGGCTAAAGGCACCAACTGCGAAGTCTATTCCAGAGTAGTGGGATATCTTCGCCCGGTTCAGAACTGGAACAAAGGCAAAAAAGAAGAATTTGCTATGCGCAAGACTATTAAAATGTCCTGCGGTTGCTAAGTTTTAATAATAATATTTTTATCCTAAGGCAGGTGTGTTGTAAGTGAAGATTAGCGGACTTTTGAAGTTTTCAATGATAGATTTTCCCGGCAGTATTTCAGCAATAGTTTTTACTCAAGGTTGTAATCTGCATTGTGCGTATTGTCATAATCCGGAACTTATACCACCCGCCCAGGATGAAAATAACGCTTTGGCCGAAGAGGATGTCTTGGATTATTTGGAAAGACGCAAACATTCTTTAGACGGCCTTGTAATTACCGGCGGCGAACCGACTCTCCAACCGGATTTGGACAAATTCGCGGCGAAAGTAAAAGCGATGGGATATTTGGTAAAGCTTGATACCAACGGCACAAATCCCGGCGTTCTTAAAGAACTCATAGAAAAGAAATTGGTTGATTTCGTGGCTATGGACATAAAAGCTCCGTTTGAAAAGTACGAAGCCGTTTGCGGTCCCGCCAATTTGGACGCTGTAAAAGAGAGTATGAATATTATCATTTCTTCCGGCATTAATTATCAGTTCAGAACTACCTATTACAAAGAAGTCCTTAACGACGGCGACATAGAAACCATAAAAGCTATGGTTCCCGATCAGGCGCGCTTCCGCCTTCAGGAATGTCTGCCGGTCAAAAAGAAAGACGTCCTTAAAATTGAACATTAACCCTATCCTTTTTGTATAATAAATATATTATACGGAGGTAGAAATGATGACCCTAGCAATAGTTTTGATTGTTATTGCCGTGATTGTCGCTTTATATATAATAAGCGTCTACAACGGCTTGATTACGCTTAAAAACCGCGTAAAAGAAGCTTGGAGCGATATTCAAGTACAGCTTAAAAGGCGTTATGACCTTATCCCGAACCTTGTGGAAACGGTAAAAGGCTATGCCTCGCACGAAAGTTCCACACTGGAAAAAGTAATTCAGGCCCGCAATATGGCTTTAAACGCAAAAGGGGATATGCAAGGCCAAGCCGAGGCGGAGAATATGCTTACTTCAACGCTTAAAAGTTTGTTTGCCGTTTCCGAAAACTATCCCGATTTAAAGGCAAATCAGAATTTCCTTAAACTTCAACAGGAGCTTTCCGATACGGAAGACAGGCTGCAAGCCGCCAGAAAGTTCTATAACACCAATGCCAAAGATCTTAATATATCGATAGAGTCTTTTCCTTCAAATATAATAGCTTCTTACTTTAAATTTGAAAAAGCCGAACTCTTTACCTTGGATGACAGCGAAGCCGAACAGGCCAAGAAAGCCCCTTCAGTAAAGTTCTGACTTAAAGAAATATTTTTAATCGCCCCCGTATGCTAAAGCTGCGGGGGTTTTGTATTTTTAGGTTATAAGGGAGGCTCTTTCGCGGAATTTATCCGGGATGAACTTTTTAAAACGCTTGGCCTTCAGCGGCGGAGAATTGCTCTTTAATATTAAAAAACCCCGGGTTTAGCACCGGGGCTTTTTTATGATACAAATCAAAACTTATAAGTCTTTTTGATAAATCCTGTAAGTTTTCGTTTTGTAGCAGCCGGCTTCTTCAATGACGGAAATAATAGCTTTATTGTCTTCCAGCATCCAGGAGAGTTCCGCCTTGTTCCAGCCTTTGCTTACGCCGTTGTCAACCACGTGTTTGACGAGTAAAAGTTCAAGGCCTCTGCTGCGGTGATCGGGGTGTACTCCCAACATTATCATACGGCAGTCGCGTATTTTGCGCCAAGTCAGCAGGGCTTTCGGCAGTTTAAACGGATTGAGCCCGCCGTTAAGGACTTTTAAGACGTGGTTCATATTGGGGATGGAAATTGCAAATCCCGCCACTTCGCCCTTTATTTCTATCATACAGGTAAGTTCCGGGCGTACTATCAATTTAAGTTGTTTGGCCGTTTCTTTTATTTCTTCCTCCGTCATAGGCACAAAACCGTAGTTGTGGCTCCAGGCGGCGTTATAAATTTCCCTGACGGTTTTGACTTCATTGTCAAAATCGTTCATATTTATACACCTCATAGTAATTTCCGGGTTTCTGAGTATGCGCTGAATAATCTTTTGCATACGGGTGGAGAAATCATTTTTATCGGTTCTGTCAAAAGCTAGCAAGTCTTTGGCTTTTTCAAATCCGGCGGATTTTATAATGTCGTCATAATAAGGCGGATTGTACGGCATCATTATGCACGGCATAGAGTCAAAAGAATCAACAAGTACGCCGCAGGTATGATTTGTACTTGGATTAAGCGGCCCGCGTATGGCGGTTTTACCTTGTTCTTTAAGCCAGGCGGCCGCCGCGTCAAAAAGAGCTTTTGCGGTTTCCGGGTTGTTTTCACATTCAAAAAAACCGAAGAAGCCTATATTGTCGTTCCAATGCTTATTATGGTTTTCATTGACTATGGCGGCTATTCTGCCTACGGTTTGTCCGTCCCTTTTCGCCAAAAAAAGTTCCCTTCCGGCGTGACGCCAGAAGGGATCTTTCGTTAAAAGATGTTTAGTATCCGCTTTAAGCTCGGGTACATAAAATTTATCGTCTTTGTATAATTTAAACGGAAAGGCGATAAATTCTTTAAGTTCCGCTTTTTCTACGCTGAGCATTTTATTTTATAATACCCAAAGCTTTGCCCGCATTGCCGAAAACTTCTATAATTTTGTCGATTTGTTCATCGGTGTGCGTGGCCATAAGGGTAACCCTCATCATACATTTGTTTGGCGGAACGGCGGGCGGAATTACCGGCGTGGTAAAAATACCGCCGTCAAAAGTGGCGCGCCACATTTTAAAGCAGTTTTCCATAGTACCGATAAATATCGGGACTATCGGGGTCTGCGTCGCGCCGATGTTAAAGCCGAGTTTTAAGAAGCCTTCTTTCAGGCGTTTTGTATTGGCCCAAAGCCTGTCTTTGCGGGACATATCATCCCAAATCAAATCCAAAGCTTTGTCTATGGAAGCTATTGAAGCCGGCGGCAAAGCGGCGGAAAATATTTGGCTTCTTGCGCTGTGGCGGATATAATGAATTACGTCCGCGTCGCCTACAACAAAGCCGCCTACCGTCGCAAAAGTTTTTGAGCAAGTACCTACCACCAAGTCCACTTCGCCGTTTTCCAAACCGAAGTGCTCGCAGGTACCGCGTCCTTTTTTGCCCAAAATGCCGGTTGCGTGTGCATCGTCGACTATTGTTCTGGCGCCGTATTTTTTTGCAAGCCTGACGATTTCCGGCAGATTGCAGATATCGCCTTCCATACTAAATACGCCGTCTACTATTATAAGTTTACCTTTACTGTCGTCTATTTTGGAAAGCACTCTTTCCAAATCTTCCATATCATTGTGTTTAAAGCGTACCATTTCGGCTTCGGAAAGTTTTACGCCGTCTAAAATGCTGGCGTGGTCAAGTTTATCGACTATGGCTACGTCGCCTTTTTTGAGCAGGCTGGAAATCACGCCCAAATTCATTTGGTACCCGGCGGAGAATATAAGCCCCGCTTCTTTGCCTTTAAATTTTGCCAGTTTTTCTTCAAGGTCATTGGCGTATTTGGTGTTTCCGTTTAAAAATCTGGAACCGGCAGAACCGGTGCCTCTGGCCAAGGCCGCTTCGGCGGCGGCTTTTTTCATTTCGGGATCATTGGCCAACCCCAAATAGTTGTTTGAGCCGGCCATAATATATTTTTTACCGTTTAATTCTACTTCAGGTGCTTGCGCGGAGGATATCGGCTGGAAGTAACCGTAAATCCCCAAACGCATTAAAGCTTTAGCATCTTTAAAGTTCCTGCATTTTTCAAAAATATCTGCCATAGTTTATACCTTCGGTTTAATTATAATTTCTTTATATTTAAGATAAACTTAAAATCTATTTTTGAGCCGCCTTTTTAATCGTGTTTGTAGTGGAGCGGCCTTCAAGTATCGGGTAAAGCGCCACTTTCCCGGCGAATTCCCTGCCGACGACGTCTTCCTCTTTGTAATCGGCCCCTTTTACCAAAACGTCGGGCCTGATTAATTTTATAAGTTCATAAGGCGTATCTTGGTCAAAAACAACGACGGCGTCCACCGCCTGCAAAGAAGCGCAGACCAAAGCCCTGTCCTCTTGGGTATTAATGGGGCGCGTCGGCCCTTTAAGCCTTTTTACGGAAGCGTCGCTGTTTATGCCGAGCACAAGTACATCAGCCTGATTTCTGGAAAACTCCAAAATACTTACGTGCCCGGCGTGTAGTATGTCAAAACAACCGTTGGTAAAAGCTACGCTTTTGCCTTGTTTTTTCTGTTCTTTTACATACTCTTCAGCCTGCTGCCAGGTCAATATTTTATTTTGCGCTTTCATTTTTCTTAATAATTCTTTCCACAAGGCCGGTGTTCATATTGCCTGATGTAAAATCCTCGTCGTTTAGCATTACCTTATGGAAGTCTATCGTTGTTTTTACGCCTTTTACGGTAAATTCATTCAAAGCTCTTTTGCTGCGTTTTAAAGCGGTTTGCCTTTCCGGGGCAAATACTATCAGCTTTGCAATAAGACTGTCGTAAAAAGAGGGTATGGTGTATCCCGTATGGACGTGGCTGTCCAACCGTATTCCCAGCCCGCCGGCGGGCGACCATTCTTCAATCGTGCCCGGGCAGGGCATAAAATTCTTTTTATAATCTTCCGCGTTTATACGGTGTTCTATTGCGTGGCAGCGCACTTCAAGCGCGCGCTCGGGCGTTATTTCAAGTTTTTTGCCTTGAGCGATATCTATTTGGAGTTTAACTAAATCCATTCCGCTTACAAGTTCCGTTACCGGGTGTTCAACCTGTAAACGCGTGTTGACTTCCATAAAATAGAAGTTATGGTTTTCGTCCATTAAAAATTCAACCGTACCTACACCGCTGTATTTGGCCGCTTTTGCAAGGCGCATCGCCGCGGCGCAAAGTTCTTTCCTTACTTCCGGCGTAACGAAAGGCGAAGGGGATTCCTCAATAAGTTTTTGGTTCTTGCGCTGCATAGAGCAATCCCTCTCGGCGAAAGCCACCGCATTGCCGTAATTATCGGCTGCCATTTGCACTTCTATATGGCGCGGATTTAAAACCAGTCTTTCAAAATAGACTCTGCCGTCGCCGAAGGCGGCTTTTGCTTCCCCTTGGGCTGTATCCAAAGCTTTTTGGAAGTCTTCCTCGCCGAAAGCCGGGCGCATACCCCTTCCGCCGCCGCCCATTGTGGCTTTAATCATTATCGGGAAGCCTACTTTTTTCGCCGCTTTGAGGAAATCCTTTTCAACTATGCCGTCGGAGCCAGGTATTACCGGCACTTTGGCGGAAATGGCCAAGGCTCTGGCGTGGGCCTTTTCGCCCAGTTTTAAAATAGCTTCAGGGCTGGGGCCGATAAAAGTCATACCGTTGTCAATAACGGCTTGCGCGAAGCGGGCGTTTTCCGATAAGAAACCATACCCCGGGTGCACGGCCTGCGCGCCCGTAATTTTACAGGCGGCTATAATTGCGTCAATATTCAAGTAACTTAAGGAAGACGGCCCCGGGCCTATGCAGACGGCTTCGTCGGCTTGGCTTACGTGTGCGGAAAATTTATCCGCTTCCGAGTAAACCGCCACGGATTTTATGCCCATTTCTTTAAGGGTGCGTATTATGCGCAAAGCGATTTCGCCCCTGTTGGCGATAAGAACTTTATTAAAAGGTTTTATGGTTTCTTTTGTCATAATTAGGGTTCTATAAAGAAGAGCGGCTGTCCGTATTCAACGGCGGAGCCTTCTGCGGCCAAATTGATTTTTATCGTGCCTTTGACGGGCGCGGAAACTTCTTTTAAGGTTTTGTTCATTTCAACGTAACCCAAAATATCGCCTTGTTTTACTGGCATATTTTCCTTAACGGTTACGGCTTTTCCCTTTTTGCCGAAGCTGTATATGCCTACGGCCGGCGCTTTTACCGGGGTAAGTTTGCAAGAAAAGTCGGAGGCTTTCGGGTTTTTTGCTGCCGTAGAAATTTCGACGCAAACGCCGTCTTTTTTAAATATTACTTCCTGTAAATCCGTGGTTTTTGACCAAGCGATAAAATCGGAAAGGGTTTTTGTATCCATAAAATCTCCTGTTTATATATATTACCATTTTATAGCGGAATATTGGAAGTTTATAAAAGAGGAATATCCTGAGGGTTTTAGTTGTTTTGACTAGCAATTTTCCATCTTTGGCCGGATTTACGTTTTTTCTTTGTTCGGATACTGCGCCGACTTTGTCGGCATCATTCTTAGTATTCCTCACTCATAAGAAAACGTAAATCCTGCTCAAATATGAAAAATCACGTAAACGAAAGTTAAGACTGGAAAATCAATCTGTTTGGTTTTCGGCCCTGTGAAAATGAAAAATCACGTAAGTGAAAATTAAGACTGAAAAATCAATCTGTCTGGTTTTCGGCCTTTGGGGAAAACAGATAAGCTGAAATACGCCGCGGCTTTATTTAACTTTCTTGCCGGATTTGACTTCCTGCCAAGCTTGCATAAAATCGGCCGGCGGTTCGGCCTCAAAACAAAGTTTTCTGCCGGTAAAAGGATGTTTAAACTCCAGCTTTCTGGCGTGAAGCATAAGCCTTGGGGCCTGGGCTCCTTTATAAAGCCAGTCGCCCAGTACCGGGTAGCCGAGCCAGCTCATATGCACGCGCAGTTGGTTTGTTCTGCCCGTTTTTGGGTAAAGTTCCATAAAGCAAAAGCCTTTTGCGCGCTCAATAACTTTATACCCCGTTACGGCTTGGCGCCCAAGCGGAGAGGCTTTTATTTTGCCTCCGGCAAGGCGGCCGATTGGTACGTCTATAACGCCTTCGTCGTCGGGAATGTCGCCGCAGCAAATTGCGTTATAGGTTTTATGCATTTGCCTATCGGCGAACATTTGGCTTGCGGCAAGCTGAAATTCCTCATTTTTGGCTATCATCATAATGCCGCTTGTTTCGCGGTCCAAACGATGAACCAAACCCGCGCGGGGGGGATTTTCAAAATTCTTTATTTTGCTTTTTAATATTGCAGTTACCAAAGTTTCTTCCGTGCCGTCCAAAACTTCCGGGTTTTCTTCCCAAGCGGAACTTTGAGGGTGTACTAAAACGCCGGCGGGTTTGTTTATCACCAGAAAATCTTTGTTTTCGGCTACGATAATATCCTTAAGGTTCAATTTCGAGGAGATTTCCGGCCAGGTGATTTCAATGATATCGCCGTCCTCAAGCGGCCAAGAGGGTTTTTTTGCCTTCCCGTTTACGGTAATAAGTCCGCTCTTAATTAAGTTTTGGATAAGGCTCCTTGAGTAATTCTCGCAAAATTCCGTGGCGAAAACGTCAAGACGTTTTTCTTTGCCTTCAAATATTATCGTTTGTTTTTTTTGCATAAGTCCTCTTAATAAGAAAAATTGTCATCGCGCCGGCCAGCAACAGAGATATTATTTGTGAGGGGGACATTCCCGCCACAAAAGCCCCTCTGTCGTCCGCACGCAGAAATTCGGTAAAAAACCTTATCAGGCAATACCCCAGCACGTAAACCGCGCTTAAAGTGCCGCGTTTGCGGCTTTTTTGTGAAAGTTTATTCAAGACTAAAAATAAGCCGAAAACCAATACGGATTCTATTAACTGTACCGGGTAAAGAGTATGCCCGTGTAAATGCGCCGGCACCAAAGAATCCGGGTTCGTAAAATGCACGCCCAAAGCTTCCGGCGCTTCTTTGCCGTAACAGCAGCCGGCAAAAAAACAGCCCAATCTGCCCAGCGAGTGCCCCAAAGCCACGGCGGGCGCAAAAAAATCCGCCGCTTTAAAAAACGGAATATGATTTTTCCTTACGGCCCAGAATCCTGCCGCCGCCGCCCCGATAAGCCCTCCGAAGAATACAAAACCGTAGCGCAGTTTTTCAATCAGGGAAGACGCGTTGAAAGAATCCCAATTAAGAAGCATAAAAAACAGTTTTCCGCCGATAAGCGCGCCCAAAATAAGGTAAAAGATAATATCCAGCAGCTGTTCTTTTTTTAGTCCGAGTCTTTGCTTATAATGAAGGCAGTATAATATGGCAGCCAAATAACCCAAAGCCGTCATTATGCCGTACATCGGTATCGTTTTGCCGAAAATTTCAGGCAGTAAATAAGGATACATCTTTCCCCCTTACCAAATCCAAAGCCAAAGTATAATCTTCAAAATGAACATATTTTATGCCGTGTTTTTTAAGCAGCGTTTCAAGGCGGGAGGTCGCAAAAACGATGTCGGCGGCGCGCGCGGCTTCAAAATCGCCAGGGCCGTCCCCAAAGAATATTACTTTATAATCTTCTTTTTGGTAATGCCTTACGCGGGACTCTTTAAATTCTTCCATACGAAGCCCGTTATAATCGGGGAAAGTAACTTCTATCCCTTCCGGCTTTATCACGCCTTTTACGCTTCCTATTTTTATTTGATTGCAGTCAAAAATGTCAAGCACGGGTTTTATGTAAATATCAAGCCCGCCTGAAGCGATTTCAAAAGGAATATCGTGTTCTTTTGCGTATAGGCATAAGTCCCTGAATCCGGGGCGAACCAATGCTTTTTCAAGAATGATTCTTTCAAAATCTTCTTTGGTGGTTTTTACCGAACCGAAGTGGTTTTTCATCCATTCCCGCGCGTCGGCTTTGCTGTTGTAAGCTTTTTCTATTTTTTCGGGCGAAGTCAGCCCGTAATGAATACAAAGCGCATTTCCTATGTCTTGGGTTGTGATTGTTCCGTCAAAATCTGTTATAAGGGCGTATTTCGTCATATCATATCTTCAAAATTGTCGGGTTCTCTTAGGGCCATTTTTATAAAAGGGTTATTTTTGACTTCTTTTTCTATCGTCGTATTTCCCATACCGTCCGAACCGTAAGAGTGTCCGGCGTAAACAGTTGTTTTCCCCGGCAGAGCGGCTAAGCGCTGAAGGCTTTTAGTCATTTGCCTCGGGTCGGAACCGGGCAAATCGGTTCTGCCGCAGGCGTTGGGAAATAAAGTGTCCCCGGTAAAAATGACGTCTCCTATTTTAATGCAGACGGAACCTCTTGTATGCCCCGGCGTGCTTAAAAAGTTGACGGTAAGCCCGGCCAGCTTTTCGCTGTGGTCGCCTTCATAAGTTATAAGCTGTTCTTCCGGCAGCGCGCTGTTTTCCGCGTCGGAGGCTTCTATATAGCCTTTAATCCCGTATTTGCGCATAAGTTCCTGCGCGCCGGTTACGTGGTCGTAGTGGCCGTGTGTAAAAAGTACGGCTTCCGGGGTGATTTTTTCGTCCTCAAGCAGTCTGTAAATGGCTTTCATATCCCAAGTGGGATCAACTATAATCCCTTTGCCTTTATGTTCCACTATGTAAGTGCAGTTGCCCATTTCGCCGAGTTGGAGGATATATACTTTCATTTTGTCGTCCTAAATTCTATTTCTCCGGGTTTTACCATATTGTATTTGACCCGGGCAGTTCTTTGCAGATAAGAAGTGTCGCCGTCCAAAATATTTTGATATTCCGCGGCGAGTTTTTTATATTCTTCGTCAAGCGCGGCGGAATGTGCATTGAGTTTTTTCAGTTCAAGGATATTGTGTGTTAAACTTAAAAATCTTCCGTTGAACAGTAAAACCGCGGCCATAACCGCCAACGCTATCAGAAGGAATTTCGCTTTTTTTAAAACAGTCATTTTCTAAAAGTTTTATCTTTGGCGTAAACGGCTTTGCTGCCCAGTTCCTCTTCTATCAGCAGAAGACGGTTGTACTTGGCAAGCCTTTCGCTCCTTGCCGGCGCGCCGGTTTTTATTGCTCCGGCGTTTACGGCTACGGCGAGATCGGCTATAAAGCTGTCTTCCGTTTCGCCCGAGCGGTGCGATATAATGGTGGTGTATCCGGCTTTTTTGGCCAAATAAATCACGTCTATAGTTTCGCTTACGCTGCCTATTTGGTTAAGTTTGATTAAAATCGAATTGGCGGCCTTTTCCTCTATGCCTTTTTCAAGGCGTTTTTTATTCGTAACGAACAAGTCGTCGCCGACTATATTTATCTTTTTGCCGAGCTTTTCCGTAAAATGCCGCCAACCGGCCCAATCGTCTTCCTGCAAAGGATCTTCGATTGAAACCAAGGGATATTTTTCCGTCCAAGAGGAATAAATTTCCGTCATTTGCTCGGAAGTTCTGTTTTGGCCTTCAAATTTATAAAAACCGTTATGGAAAAACTCGCTCGCGGCGGCGTCCAAAGCAAGGCTCATTTCGGGATATCCCGCTTTTTGGGCAGCCGATATTACGGTTTCCAAAACCTCGGCGTGGGAGCTTATTTTAGGCGCAAAGCCGCCTTCGTCGCCCACGGCCGTAACCATACCCTTTTTTGCGAGATCGTTTTTAAGGGCGTGATAAGTTTCCGCCGCAGCGCGCAGGGCTTCTTTAAAAGAAGGCGCAAAGGCCGGCACTATCATAAATTCTTGTACGTCCAAGCCGCTGTCGGCGTGTTTGCCGCCATTTATAATATTGAGCATCGGCGCGGGCATAATCCAATCTTCTTCCGGCAGTTCGTAAGCGCGCCTTAAATAGCGGTAAAGCGGTTCATTTAAGCTTGCCGCGCCGGCCCTTAACACTGCCATTGATACGGCCAGTATGGCGTTTGCCCCCAAAGAAGTTTTATTTTCGGTTCCGTCCAAATCCAACATCGCTTTATCTATAAGGCGGATGTCTTCAATGTCATAACCTTGGAGCAGTTTTTCTATTTTAGCTACATTCGCAACAGCTTTAAGTACGCCTTTGCCGTTAAATCTTTCGTCTTTGTCGCGCAGTTCCAAAGCTTCGTGGCTGCCGGTGGAAGCCCCGCTGGGTACGGCTGCGGAACCAAAAGCGCCGTTTTCCAGTATTACGTCGGCCTGAACCGTCGGAAATCCCCTTGAATCCAAGATTTCCCTGGCCTTTATATTCTTAATCTTCATACTTCTACCCCCTTGAGGTCTTTATTTCTCCGATAAAGACTCTATAATCTTCTGCGCCTCAGCTATAAGTTTTGCCGGCGCGGCTTCGTCTTTGGCTTCGGCGTAAATCCTTATAAGATGTTCCGTTCCCGAAGGCCTAAGAGCCAGCCAACTGCCGTTTCTCAATATAAACTTAAAGCCGTCCGTTTGGTCTATTCTCCAAACGGAAGTCTTGTTTATTGACAAAGGCGGCCTAAGATTAAGTTTCTCCATAATTTGATTAATTTCAATCTCTCTCTTGGGGATACTTACCTTTTTGTCGTAGTACATATTGTATTTTTTGTAGAAGTCTTTAAAAAGTTGTTTAAGGCTTTTTCCGCTTACGGCTAGCATTTCCAAAGTCAGCATACAGGCCATAAGACCGTCTTTATCCGGCATATGGTTCGATATGGCCACGCCGCCGGATTCTTCCGCGCCGAATATATACTGCCCCGTCATCATAAGTTCATTGATGTATTTAAAGCCTACGGGCGTTTCGCGTACGGCAAGGCCGTGCGCTTTGGCGACTTCGTCTATCAAATTGGTGGTAATCAAGCTTCTGCATACGCGGCCTTTTTGCCCGCGGTATTCTATTATATGCTCTAAAAGTATGGGGGCGATTTGGTTGGGGGAAATCCAATATCCGTCCGGCCCTATAATACCGAATTTATCGCAGTCAGTGTTGCAGGCTATGCCTACGTCAAGCTTCTTTTTAACAACCAGTTTGCTGAGTTCGGCCAAAGCTATCGGGCCGGCATTGGGCACTTTCCCGCCGAAGAGTACGTCTGTCCCTTCGTGAAGACCCTCAACTTCGCACCCGCAAAGTTTTAAGAACTCTCTGAAATAATTGTCCGCCGTACCGAAAAGCGGATCTATACCAACTTTAAGTTTGGCTTTCTTTATGGCTTTTACGTTTATCAGGGAAGACAAATGCTTAATGTATTCGTCCCTGAAGTTAAATTCGCTCACGGCGGAATTTTTGTATCCGAATTCCGGCAAATCCCTTACGGAGCTTGCCGCGGGAATATGGCTTTCTATATCGGAAATCACTTCATTATTGGCTATGCCGCCGTAATAGGAAATCCATTTAAGGCCGTTTTGATGATAATCGGCTTCGCTTGCGGTTATAACCACAGCGCCTACGGCTCCTTCTTTAAGTACGGCCCACTCGGCAACAGGCGTGGGAAGGGGGTAAAACGCTCTTTTTACGCTTATGCCTTTGGAGGCCAAAACATCGCAGACTATATCCGCGAATTTATCCGACATAAACCTCGTGTCCGTACCGACTATTACCATCGGCCTTCTGAACTTGAAGCCCTTTTCCTTTATATGTTTTTGGTATCCTTCGCCTTCAAATCCGTAATATTCGTCCGTAAAAATGTGTTCGGCTATGGCAACGGAAAGCCTGTAAATGTTTTGCGCGGTTACGCTTTCGGCGATAGCGCCTCTGAACCCGGCGGTTGCAAATCTGATATCATTAGCCATAAATACCTCAATAAATATAATTCTGTTAAAGCAATATACAAAAATTTAAGCCAAAAAGGAAGACGCTCCCCCGCACAAGCCTTTTTTAGTCGCTCTTTTCGGCTTTGCGGCGCGCCTTGCATATATTTGCTAAAATAAATCTGTGCCAGGAATAATATTCAGATATATAGCTAAGAATTTGGCGATATTCTTTTCGGGAATATTGTTCGTCTTCGTTTTTGTGGTTTTTATGGGGCAGTTTTCGCAGATTTTCACTTATGCGATGAACTACGGCGCGGATATTTTTTGGGTATTTTCGACAATGATGTATATGGTGCCGGATATCTTGGTGCTTAGCGTGCCGATGGCTTTCCAAATTTCCATTTTGATGACGCTGACTTCTATGGGCCAAACGGGCGAAGTTATGGCTTTGCGCGCGGCGGGGTTTTCTTTTATGGAAATAGCCAAACCCATTTTGATTTTTGCCGTTTTTTTAATTTTTGTGATGACTGGCCTTAACGGTTGGCTCAGCCCTTTGGGCCGCCATCACGTCGAGCAAAGCAAGGCCGATATCGCTTCCAAAATTTCCAAGGTAAATATAGAACCCAAAACCTTTATAAATTTGGGCGACTGGGATTTGTTTGCCGAGAACGTGGATAAAAAGAACAAAACTATTTATCAGGTTCACCTTTCCCGAAAAAACGACGACAGCGCTTTCAGTACCAAAGTAAACGCATCGGAGGGAAAAGTCGATATAGGCGGGGACGGTATTTCTTTAACTTTGTTTAAAGGCCAAATGCAGCGCGTATATTCCCTTGAAAGCAGAAAGATAATAACTTCGGAATTTAATAAATATTCCGTCTTTATACCTTTGACGCAGAAAACCGATAACGATCACCGCGTGAAAGCTTCCGAACTTACCACCCCGCAGCTTGTCAAAGCCGTAAAGGAAGGGCCTTCGGCTATGGGCGAAAGAGAATGGCGGGAGTACCGCCCGGCGATTACTTATCGCATCGCTATGGCTTTATGCCCTTTGATATTTTTCCTTTTAAGCTGCCCGGTTGCTTTTGTTAATACAAAAAAAGCCGGAAGAGCCGGCGCGATGATTTACAGTTTGGCTTTTATTTTCGCCTATTTCGGGTTGATAACGGTCGGCAACAGCATAGCGGAAAAAGTCGAAACCGCCGCTTTGGTCTACGCTGCGCCTTTCCTGCCCGTGGTATGCGGGCTTGCCGCCGGTCTTTATTTATGGAAGAAGAGGCTTTCCGACTGATGAAAATAATTTACGGTTACATAGCCAAGAAGTTTTGGGGCCCTTTTGTTTTTATAATCAGCATTTTTGCGGTGCTGATATTCCTTGGTGACAGCTTGGAGAAAATCCGCTGGATAAACAGTTACGGCACCACTTTGGGGCTTGTGCTTAAATACAGTTTTTTGACAATGCCTTCTTGGCTTGTACAGATTTTGCCCGTGGCCTGCCTGTTGAGCGCGCTTTTTGTAATATCCGATATGATTACAAGCGGAGAATGGACGGCTTGCCTTGCGGGCGGCTTTTCGGTAAGGCAGATATTCAAACCTTTGATAGCCTGCATTTTTTTGGTGGCTATGGCGGGTTTTTGCGTGCAGGAATTTTTCGTCCCCGACTTAAGCAAAAAGGCCGAGCTTACTTTGCAGCGTAAAATCCGCGGCAAAAAAGAATGGTATTTTAATGTACAGAATGATGTTACTTTAAGGCTTGATAATCAGCGGGTACTTTTTGCCAAAACCGTTAAAGCTGACGAGGGTGTTATGGACGGTATGTTTATAGATGTTTACGACAACAGCTGGTCAATAACTTCCCAAATCAGCGCGCGGCGTTTTGTGTGGGACGAAAATAAAGAGAAATGGATTTTTGAAGACGGCTTTATAAGATATTTCGGCAAAAACGCCGCGGTTACCGAGGAAAGTTTTTCCGTCTTGGATTCGGATTTTACCGTTCCGCCGGATCAAATCGCCGTCGGCAGCGCAAAGCCTTCTTACCTCAGTATAAGCGATTTGATAAGACGCATAAAATTTTTAAAAGCCAGCGGACTTACCACTTTTCAGGAAGAAACTTTCTTCCACTCCAAATTGGCCGCCCCTTTCGCTACGGTAATTATGTGCCTTTTGGGTATGCCTTTCGCGATAGCTTTAAAACGCTCAAGCAAATTGCTGAACATTGTGGCGGCAATAGCGATAGGTTTTACTTTTTGGTGGATAGTTTCTATGCTGACTTCGGCCGGGGAAAGCGGTATGATAAACCCGGCTGTCGCCGGTTGGCTGCCGGTGGTTTTGTTCGCCGCGGTAGCCTATGTGGAGTTTAAACTGCTTAAGATATAATATTTTGATAATATAACCATATATCCGGACATTTAAATAAGCAAGCATATAAATCATACGCTTGCTTATTATTTTTTATAGAATTAAAATAGAGGATTTTGTGCTTAAGAAATTATTAAGACTGTTTTTGTGTTTTTGCCTGCTTACGGATTGTTTAAGCCTCAGCGCATTCGGCGCGGAGGCTAAGCCCGCTTCTTCCGCAAAATCCGAAGAACAAACTTTTGAAAACTCCGTCTTGAAAGATCCTAACCGTTTCGGCGACGGAATAAAACTTTTTGAGCCTTCCCGCTACGGCTTTTTGGCGGAAGAAAAACCGCTCCTTCTTCCTTACGAGGAAACTCCTTCGGACGAGGAAGACGATTACTTCCGCTATAACCGGGCTTATTTGGAAAACGTCATAAAAGATATGGAAGGCGGCATAGAAATAAAAGAACGCGCATCGGAATATATAGAAATTTTAAATCCCTCCCTTTTGCTGCCGATATACGGTACCACCATTTCAATGACGGGACGCAAAACCTTCGGTTTGAAATACGATGTAAAAAAATATAAAGAAACCAAAAGCACCGTAGAGGACAAAAACACCAGCAGTATGGAATTTGAGCAGGAAATGCAGCTTAAGGTGCAGGGTAAAATCAGCGACAGAATTTTTGTCGATATCGACTATGACGACCAACGCGAGGACGCCCAAAATATAGGAGTATCATACCGCGGCAAGCCCGGCGAACTAGTGCAAAGCGCTGATTTCGGCGATATAGAACTTTCGCTTCCCGGAACGGAATTTATATCTTACAGCAAACAGGTGTTCGGCGCAAAAATGCATCTTCAGTACGGCGACGCGCATTTAAGGCTTATCGGCAGCCAGAACAAAGGCGAAAGCAAAAGCAAACAATTTAAAGGCGACAGCGTTTTTGAAACCGTAAATATAAAAGATCTCCAGTACACAAGGCGCAAATATTACGATCTTACTTTCGGCTATCAAACCGGGGCAAGCACAAGCACGCAATGGGCTTACGCCATAAGGCAGGGCACGGAACGCGTTTATATAGATGATCATACGAACGGCGGTTATCAAGTGGCTTCAAAAGCCGTTGACATAAAAACGGGCGCGGTGTATCCTTCCAACGGCGGTACGGCGGCTTTCAGGCTTTTAACCCGCGGCGTTGATTATACGATTGATTACAATCAAAACATTTTGATATTTAACAACAGCCTTAACGCTACGGATGTTGTCGCGGTCGATTATGAAAACTCCCAGGGCGCAATCCCTTCTTCCGTCAGTCCCGAGGGATATCCGATACTTATTAAAACCAATAATGACCGCCCGATTGCCACCTCCGACGAACTTGATTATCAGTTGGAAATAAAACGTTACTACAATATCGGTTCCACGCAGATAACGCGCGACGACGGCAGCGGTAATTTTATTTTAAAACTTCTTGAGTCCGACGGTACGGAAGTTTGCTCCGCAAACGATACACGCCCCTTCTGCCAGTTTACTGTTGATTATGACAAGGGCATATTTAAAATAGGCGGACGCTTCAGTGACGTAAGTCTGTATAATTCTACGCCGGTTTCGTCCACCAACAGATACTTTTTCGTCCAGTATACTTCTACGGTTAAAACTTACTTTTTGGAATCGGATATAGTCGTCCAGTCCGAAACGGTAAAAGTAAACGGGGCCACTATGGCCCGCAACAAAGATTATTACGTTGATTACGCTTCGGGCTTTATCACTTTTTACAATTCCGATTTGATAGGTTCCAACAGCGTGGTTGACGTTACCTATGAAGTTTCCGGCGGCGGGGAAGATACCGCGCTTATGGGCGGGCGTTTTAATTATGATTTTACCGATAAAATCTCCGTCGGGGCGAGTTTGTTAAACGAATCGGGCAGCGAGCCCAAACGCGTGCCTAACGTCGGCGCAACGGCCAGCAGTTTAACGGCTATGGAAGCGGATTTTAAAATGGACGACGTAAAAGTGGCCGAAGGCGTACACGTAAGTTTGGGCGGCGAGGCCGCGCAAAGCCGCAAGGATGAAAACCTTTTCGGTTACGCTATGATAGACAGTATGGAAGAAACCAAAGAATACGTAAAAGCTTCCACCGTCTACAATGATTGGAAGATAGCCTCAAACCCCACTGCGGAAACAAACTTTTTTGACGCCGTCCGTTGGGACTCGCAGGATGTGCCGATGCTGCAAATAAATCCCTCGGCGATAGCAAACGGCGACGACAAGCAAAATGTTCTGCTTATAAACTATGATTTCAGCATTGCGCAAGACAAAGGCTACGGGGACAGGGACGAAGTTTCAATAGTGTTCCCGATAAGTAATTCCGGCGTAGATTTTTCCGATAAAACCCTCTTTGAACTTACAATGCAGGGGGAAGAAAACGGCCCTCTTATCAACGTAACATTCGGTACGGTTAACGAAATGTCCGATAACTACGGGGCTTACGCCTCCCTTTTGGCGGCGGGATTTCAGCTGGATCAAATCTTCCCCGTTTGCAGTAAATATTATGTGGCCGGTATGAACACCGTACCAAAAACCGAAGATTTAAGATGTACCGGAAAGCTTACCAATTCCGAGGATACCGGCTGGCTCTATATAAACCCGGACGGTTCTTATCAGCGTTATAATCCTTTCGCAAATAATACATATAATCCCTGGCCTCAGCCGACGGGCACGATAGAAACGCAGGATCTTAACGGCAACGGGCTTTTGGATTCGGAAGATTTAACTTCCGGCGGAAGCTTCGGCTTCGCCGGGCAGGAAATACAGGGCCTGCCGGGCGGGGAGATAAACTTCTCCGGCTGGAAAACTTTTAATCAGGAAGTGGATTTCGGTTCTTCCACAAATGTTTGGGGTACGGATTGGACTTCGATTCAGCAAATGCGCATTACTCTTAAAAGGAATCCTAACGGCGGCAAACTTAAAGGACAAATAAAGATAGCTTCTTTAGGAGTTTCCGGCAGCGTGTGGCAGCCTTTGGATACTGACGACGAAGTGCTCTTAAGCTACGGTATAAACAATGTGGACAATATGCACTATAAGCCTATTTTCAGCGACGCGGGCGACGGCGGCAAAGTTTTCCGCACTTTATACGGTTCCGTAAATGATCTTAAAAAGGACGACGGCACCAATAATATAGAAGAACAATCTTTGGCTTTGCAATATGACTTTACCAAAAATCCGGCTCTTGAAAAGGTTTCGGTGCAGCATAACTTCAGCGCGATGGATTTCTCCAAGCACAGGCAGTTCCGCTTCTTGCTTTACAATAACGGCGATATAGACGAAGACACTTCTTTTTATCTGCGTATCGCCGCCGATGAGAACAATTACAGCGAAGTTCGCGTTCCTTTGAATTTTAAAGACGCCTGGCGGCTTTACAGTCTTAAACTGATTGACACCAACGGCGATAATATTCCCGACCGGTGGGAAAATGTTTCCGATTATGAAGCCTCCGTAGTAAATGAAGGTATGCTTAATTATAAGCGCGTCGGCGTAATAAGCGCGGGTATAATAAAGGCGGACGGAACAACGCCTAAGGGGGAAGTATGGTTGGATGATATTTTCCTCGCCGATTCAATGGTTACCGTCGGCAATGCTTATATGGCGCAAGCCAAAATAAGCGTGGACGATTGGTTCGACGCCGGCGGCAAGATAACTTATATAGACGAAAACTTCCAAACGCCGGTAGCGGTGGCTAGCAATCAGAAAAACCGTCAGGAAGATTACTATTTAAAATTCAAACGCTTTAAGAAACTTCCCATTAACGCCAATTATTACCGCTCCAACACAATAACGCCTGACGTGCTGGGATATAACAGCAGTAATACCGTCAGTCTTTTGGACAAAGGCGAAGTCAACCGCGACAGAGGCAATATCAACGCGGAATATATAGACGGAAAACTGCCGACCGTGGGCGTAAGTTATTCTTTTGAAAACGCCGATTATCAAATGTTGGAAAGGAAAGACGACAGCGACACTTACAGCCTTACTCTCAACCATACCGCCAAGAGCAAAGACAATATAATAAAAAGTTTTTCCGCTGGCACTTCTTTGGTAAAAAGCAAAATAGATTACAGCGACGCGCAGTTGGTTTCTTCTTCCGGCGGATACTATAACAGCGACACTACTACGCAAAATTATAATTTTAAAATGACTTTGTCGCCTTGGCAAGGCACTTCCATAGTTCCCAGTTACACCCTTACTTCCGCCGACGAGAAAAGGAAGTATTTTGACGCCTCGGACGGCATAGAATCTTTCAAAAACAAAAAATACAGCAAATACGCCTCGGAAACGGCTTCAATCAGCACAGCTTTAAGGCTACGCCCGTGGCTGACGCCTACGGCCAGTTACAGCGTAAGCATTAGGGAAAACAACAATTTAAGCAGAACTTCCTATAAATCGGCCGATACCACCTACACCTTTGACATCGGCGACGTAAAGAGCATTAACAGAAATTCGGAAGGCAATGTCGCGCTTTCTTTAAACGGGCGGGACGTATTGCCGAAATCCAAATTATTTTCGGCATTGACGCTTTCCGGTTCTTACAGGCTTCAGGACGGCGACGCGTGGGAAAACGTACCCGATTCTTTTGAATCTTTGGATAAGCTTTGGCTCAGAAGTTCTATGGGCATAAATTCCCCGTACAGTTACAGAAGCAGTATGACTATGCGCGACACTTACAGCGCGGCGATGCGTTGGTCGCCGTTTAAGGAATACGGCTTTGAGGGTATGGCCGCGCCGATAAAGACGATTTCCGTCATAAACAACTTTACGCGCAGTTATCAAACGACTGAAGATTTGGGTTCTGAGTACAAAACGGTAACTTCGACCCTGCCGGACATAGTGTTTTATATAGACGAACTGGAAAAACTTTTTGGTTCTTCGGGCAGAGTTCTTTCCGGTGCAAATTTAAAACTTAAATACGCTTTTTCCACCAATGAAACTTTGGGTACTGATTATAAGGAAGATGTGGCCTACGGCGGCGATTTGCGCTTTGTCCTTTTCAACTATTTTGACACTACTTTAAGTTATACCGAGCAGCGTCAGAATAAAACTGATCTCAAAGTAAACGAACCTTTGGCTACTTATTTAAGGAAAGATTTTTCCGCGCAGACGTCATTTTCCCACCGCGCTTTCCGTTTTACGCCGAAGATAACTTATATCTATGACAAGAGCGAAGAAGTCGGCGACGTATTGGTGGATAGAGTCGAGGAAATAGTGCCCAGCCTCAATGTCAGGGTGGACTTTAATTTGCCTTTCAGCTTCCGTCTGCCGATATTAGGCGCACAGTATCTTATGACGAACCGCGTTATCTGGAACACTACGGCCAGCTATTCGCGCAGGCGTTCTTTTACCGTAGACGAAAACCGTGATTTGCTTGATATAACCACAAGTTTGGATTATGAAGTTTCCAAAAACGTGCGCCTTACGCTTTCCGGCGCGTTTCAGAACTTTAAACATCTTTACATAGATGAGGATTCTTACACCGCCTATAATATCGGCACTATGCTTACGATACAATTTTAACGGGGATTTATGGCATTTGGATTTTTGCAGGAAGCCGTCAATTTGCTTTTGCATATTTTCTTTCCGCGGACTTGCTTTTGCTGCGGACGTGATATCTCGCGCAAAAATCCCTCTTTGCTTTGCCCCGATTGCACTAAAAAACTGGAGCCTATAACCGGGCTTGTTTGCGTAAGGTGCGGCCTGCCTTTAAAAAGCGGCGGCGCGCATTGTTTTAATTGCCGAGGCAGCAAAGCCGCCAAGTATAAATGTTCTTATATAAGGTCGGCGTTATGCTTTAACGAACCTTCCCGCGCTTTGGTGCACGCTTTTAAATATGAAAAGTATGTATGCGCCGCGAAGTTTTTTGCGCCTTTGATGTACAAAACTTTTAAGGAAAACCCGCCTTATTTTGAAGCCGAAATTATGGTTCCCGTCCCGATACACAAAAGCCGTATGCGCAAGAGGGGCTTTAACCAAGCGCGGCTTTTGGCGGATGAACTTTCAAAATACAATCATATCCCGGCGGAAGATATTTTGCTGAGGGTACATAAAACCAAAAGCCAAACGTCGCTTAACAGGGCCGAGAGGAAAGAAAATATTAAAGACGCTTTCAAACTTAAACCCGGGGTAAACGTAAAAGGCAAAGCCGTAATTTTAATCGATGATGTTTGCACTACCGGCGCGACTTTAGAAGAATGCGCCCGAGTTCTTAAAAAATCCGGCGCGCGCGAAGTTTTGGCTTTGACCGCTTTAAGAGAATAATTTAATGAAAACTTACCGTACCCGAAACACCTTCCAACGCATTTGTTTCAAGTTCTTTAACCAAAATAAATTTGTCGGGTATTCCGTCGGTATTTTTTATGCTGAACAGAGAACTTTCTTTAAAACCCGCTCTGGAATAATAATCGGGATTGCCTACAAGCAGTACGGATTTAAAACCAAGTTCCTTGGCTTTTTTAAAGCTTTCCGCCATCAGCTTTTGCCCAAGCCCTTTGTTTCTGTACGCTATATCTATACATAAAGGCGCAAGCAGCAAAGTTTCTTTTTTCCCGTCGGGCGTATTAATATAAAATTTTGTCAGCATTATAAAGCCTATTATTTTGTTTTTCTCTTTAAGAGCTAAAGCAAGTTCTGGAATATAAGCTTTGCTTTGCCTCAAAGCGTTTGTAAAATCCTGTTCTTTGCCATCGGCAACTTCAGCGGTTTCAAAAGCTTTTTTAATGAAGAGGTATATTTGCGGAAAGTCTTTTTCGGTTTCGGGCGCGATAATCATTTTATTTTCTCCTTAAAGCGTATTCTATTGTTGCCGCCATTGAACTTTCGTCGGCTCGGTTTTGGCCCGCTATGTCAAAAGCCGTTCCGTGGGCCGGGGACAGCCTTAAAAATTTAAGCCCGGCAGTTATATGAATTACGGGTTCTTTTGCGGCCAATTTAAGGCCCAATAGAGCCGCATCGTGATACATCATCAAAACGGCGTCGTTTTTGGCTTGGATATGCCTAAGCCATAAAGCGTCTACAGGATAAGGGCCTGCGGCGTTTAAGCCCTCTTTTTGCAGTTCCCTCACAGCCGGGATTATCGTTTTTATTTCCTCTAAGCCTATTTTACCGCCGTCGCCGCAATGCGGATTAAGCGCGGATATTTCAATAAGCGCCCCGGGGGGGATTTGGCCGGCAAGAATTTTTGCCGCGTCTTTAATTCTATCCTTAGTTATGGCTGAACTTAAATCTTTAAGGGCGTAATGTTCCGTTGCCAAGCCGCAGCAAAGCCTTCCGCTTCTAAACATCATCAAAGCCCCGGGATTTCCTGCCCGTTCGCGTAAAATTTCCGTATGTCCCATATATTTTACGCTGGCGGCCTGCCAAGCTTCTTTTGATATCGGCGCGGTAATCAGCGCGTCGGCCTTTAATTCTCCCATAAGACTGATGGCTTTATCCACCGCTTTAAAAGATATTTCTCCGCCTCTTTTTGAAGGTTCCGGCATTTGCGGTGCAGGGTAATCGGAAGTGATATTTATATAGTTGATATTTCCGTCAAGCGCGCCTAATTTTTTAAAAGAGTCAATGTCGCCTATCAATATAAAGGCGGCGCTCTCTGCTTTAATTTTTTTTAAGGCTTTAAAAGTTATTTCCGGGCCTATGCCGTAAGGGTCGCCCAAGGTAATGATGATTTTCTTCATAATAAAAAAGGGCGGGTTAAGCCCCGCCCTTAAAAGGAATTGTTCTCTTATTTCTTTGCCGCAGATTTTTCCTCGGCTTTTGCCGTTGCGGGTTGGGAATATTCAAATTTAACCATAACTTTGATTTCCGCTTTGTCTTTGAGTGAATTTAAAAACTCAATATTGGCTTTTTGCATTTCCGCCGCGGCCAAGAAGCGGGCGAGTTCCGGTTCGATTTCTTTATAAGTAAAATCTTTTTTGGCTTTTTTCTCGTTTACTCTGATAACATAGTAACCGTCTTCGGTTTTAATCGGGTCGCTTACTTCGCCCACTTTGACGTTAAACACTTTATCGTCAAAATCTTTAGGCATAAGCCCGCGGATTAAAATCATTTCGCCGCCGGCGGCAAGGGGTGTTTTATCGTCGGAAAATTTTTCTATCGCTTCAATAAAAGTAACTTTGCCGGAAGTAATTTTCTTTTTGATATCCTTAGCTTCTTTTTCTTTAAGTTTCCAGTTGGCCTGAGTCGCGTTTTTATCCACTTTCACGAATACGGGGGAAAGCTTTATTTGTTCGGCCGTAAGTTGGGTAAGCTTGGCGGCCAAAGGCGCAGCAAGTTCCAGCCTTTCCTTGGAAAGTTTTTTAATTTCGGCTTGCTCGCCTTTCATTAAAACGCGGATATCGTCGTAGAGCTGTTGGGTCTGTTCTTTGGTGGGGGCTTTCGCTTTTTCTCTGGCGACGGAATCAATCATTTTCTTTACGGCCAGTTGGTCTTTAATTCTGCTTTCAAATTGCTTATAAGTAAGGCCTTCTTTTTTAAGTTCGTCGTTAAAAGCCTTCTGCGCTTCCTTTTCGGTAAGTTCTTTGCCGGAAGCGTCCCTTTGGAAGCGTTTTTTAATTTCTACGATGCTTTCGTTGATTTCGCTGTCTTTTACTTTGATATTTTGTTCTTTGGCGGCCTGCAAAAGCAGCTGTTCTATTATCATCTGGTTTAAGACTTCTTCTTTAATTGCCGTAACATTGTCTTTGTTTTCCAATACGGCGGGTTCTCTGTTTTTGTAATTTTCCAAAGTTCCCTGCGTAACTTTTTCATATTCGGAATTTAAAATCGGTTTTCCGTTTACCGTAGCCACGGTGGAATCGACTACTTTCGCGTTAAGCAAAGACGCACCTAAGAAAGCGGCAAGCGTTATTGCTGTTATTTTATTTAATTTCATTATTTGTTACCTCCACGCGGTACTTGCTTTTAAGGGAATTTAAGTACGCGTCTGTTTTTTGTTTTTCCAAAATTTGTCTTATGCGTTCTTTGGCCTGATTGTAACTCAGCCTTTCTTCGCCCGTCTTCATTATTATATGAAATCCGCGCGGCGTTTTTATAAAACCCTGCACTTGATAGGCGGGGGTATTGGCCGCGGCCACTTCGATTTGCGGCAGATATTCGCCGGGTATAAACGGTTCCAACGCGCCTTTGTTCTTTTTTGAAACGGGATCTTTTGAAAATTTCTTTACCGCTTCTTCAAAAGTCTGTTTGGTTTTGGAATTTCTTATGGCGCGGGTTACGTCTGCGGCTTCTTTGGGGTCGGTAAGCAGGATTTCAAGCAAATAAATCTGATAAGGATATTTCTTGTGATAGGCTTTTATTTCTTCTTCGCTTACCGCTATGGTGCCGTCTTCGTAAAGCTTTTGCATAAGCAGGCGGTTAAGAGCGTATGCCTTCGCTTTTTCCAGTCTGATTTTTTGTTCGGCTTCTATATCTTGTATTTCCTTGATATAGTCGGGATTGCGTTCCAAGCCTGCGTCTTTTGCGGCCTTTAACATTAGTTTTTCGTTAATCAGATAATTTAAAAAATTCTCTTTGCCGATATCGGTTTGCAGAAATTTCTTAAAGGAATCGTCAAGCTCCGCCGCTTGGGCGTTAAAATCCGCTTCGGTAATTGCTTCCCCGGATATTTGAGCAAGTACGGGGGCTTGGGGCGCATTTTGCTCCTCCTGTTTTTGATGACAGGCGCAGAGCGTCAAAGCAAGAATGGGTAGGAGGAGTTTTTTCATATATACAGTTTAGCAGTTTAAAGCTTTCAATGGAAGAGGCGCGGCTTTTTTGACTATATTTTTATTTTTCCGCTTGCGGCAGAATAATACGTCGCCGCGCCGTTTAAAACAAAGGAATGTCCGTGTGAGAGAATATTCCTTTGTTTATAAGAACAGAGCGGATAAAGCGTTCTTCCTTAGGCGGATTCTTGCGTTGTTTACGGTACAATCGCCACAACGCCCTCTAAAGATTCCCATTCCTTGGCGCCGTGTTCTTTTAGAAAAGCTATTTCTTCCGTCAAATCATGTTCTTCTTCATAGTCATATGCGAAGCTCAACGGACATTTATGCTTCGGATTCCCGGAGATATGCCCGCATGGCGGCCGCCTCTCCCAGTAAATATGATGGTTTACGTTCGCGCCATGTTCTGTCAAAGCTCTAATCAGTTGCTTATTACCGGTTTGTATCGCTTGGAAAAGAGGCGTTTCCCAAAAAAGCGGATCGCAAAAATTTACATTAGCCCCCTTTTCCATTAACTCCAAGGCTTCCAGAGTGCGCCTGTGGCGCACCGCCGAAAGCAATTTTTTCCCAAGTTCCGCACGCTTTAGGTCCGCGCCAAATTCCGTCAGCTTATTTGTTATATTGTCATAACCCCGCTGTACGGCCGCGGTAAGAACCGAGTCTAAAATCAACGGTTCATAAAGTTCTTTGCTTTGCTGAAACAAGGGCAAAGCCTCCTCCGGCGTTCTTGCCCAAATTTTGCTTAACACTTTATTGGCAAAAGCATAGCTTCTGTTCAGCCTTTCCACAATGTTAGCTGATTTTTTCGCCATAATCCCTCCTTAACTCTTTTCATATGCATACTATATCATTTAATGAAAATCCGCTCCAAAGCCAATGCGACGGAGAGCGGGGTCAATTTTGTTCCTGCGGGTTTATAAGGATTTGCAGTATGCCCATAAGCCTTTTGGCCTCAGTCAAAATATTGCCCGGGCGGTGATAAATCCTTATTCCGTCGCCGTTGGGGGCAGGCAGGAACATTATGTTTTGGCGGAAGCTTTCCAAAAGTTTTGTTATGGAACTTTCCGGTATTTTGAAGTTTCTGGTAAAATAAAATTCCGTAAAGCCTTCTCCGCCTTCTATATGGCGGATATTTATCTTTCCTGCGTCCATAGAAAGCTGCATAACTTCAATTAAGTTAATCAGTTCCGCCGGGGCTTTGCCGGCCATATTTTCAAGTTTTGCCAAAAGCAGTTTTTTGCCTTCATAATCGGATGCCATCAACTCTTTATAATATCTTAAGCGTTCATTATCCGAGGGCAGATAATCCGGCGGAATATAGGCCGGAACTTTTAAATTTGTGGTTGCGTAGAGAGTTCTTACAACGGGTACGCCTTTAAGTTTTTTGACTTCATTGGCGACCAAATCGCAATACAAGGAAAGGCCGACTTCGTTTACATATCCGTGCTGGCGCACGCCTAAAAGTTCTCCGCCGCCGCGTATTTCCAAATCGCGCAGGGCCAGTTTAAAGCCGCTGCCAAGCTCGCTGAATTCCATTATCGCGCTTAGGCGTTTTCTTGCTTCTTCGTTGACGTCTTTTTTCTTTTTGGCTATTTTCCCGAAAAAACTGTCTACGGAGTATTCTATTTCTTCCTCTTTTTTCTTAAGCAGCCAAGCCGGATGCAGTAAATAGCAATAAGCTTTGCTGGAAGATCTGCCTATCCTGCCGCGCAGCTGATAAAGCTGGGCGAGGCCGAAATCCTGAGCGTTTTCGATAATCAAAGTGTTTGCGTTGGTAACGTCCAGGCCGGATTCTATTATGGTGGAAGCCAAAAGGACGTCGTAGCGTTTATTATAAAAATCCCAAAGAGTATTTTCCAAAGTGCGCTCGTCAAGCTGACCGTGCGCGGCGCAAAATTTAACTTCCGGCAAGAGCTTTTGCAAATAAGCAAGCTTATCCTGCATAGTTTCCACTTTGTTATAAAGGTAGAACACTTGGCCGCCGCGCGCGATTTCGTCGCGTATAGCCGTGCTTACGATATCGTCCCCGTAAGGCAGAACCCTTGTTTTTATGGTCATTCTGCCGGGCGGCGGCGTTTGTATTATTGACATTTCCCTTAAGCTTGATAGGGATTGATTTAAAGTTCTTGGTATCGGCGTTGCGGAAAGCATAAGGGTATGTACGCCGAGAGATTTGGCTTTAATTTTTTCCTTTTGTTTTACGCCGAAGCGGTGTTCTTCGTCAATAATACAGAGGCCGAGATTCTTAAAATCCACATCTTTTGAAAGAAGCCTGTGCGTGCCTATCGCTATATCCGTTATGCCTTTTTTTATTTTGCTTACGATATCCTTTTGTTCTTTTTTCGTTTGGAAGCGGCATAATAATTCTATTGAAACGGGGAAAGTCGCCATACGTTGGGTAAAAGTTTTGTAATGTTGGGCCGCCAATACGGTGGTCGGCACCAAAACAAGCACCTGCGTTCCGCTTAAAGCCGCCCTTAAAGCCGCGCGCATAGCAACTTCCGTTTTGCCGAAGCCGACGTCGCCGATGAGCACTCTGTCCATCGGGCGGGATTGTGTTAAATCGGTTAAAATTTCTTCTATGGCTTTGGTTTGATCGGGAGTTTGTTCGTATGGGAAAGAATCCGCAAATTCCCGCTCAAGTCTGTCATCGCCGAAAAGTTCCTGCGCTTTGTTTGATTGGCGCAGGGCCTCAAGACGTAAAATTTCTTTGGCGGTTTTTTGGGCGTCTTCTTTTACTCTTTTCTTAACTTCGCGCCAAGCGTTTCCGCTGAGGGAAGATATCCTAGGCGCTTTGCCTTTCAAACCTATATATTTTTGTATTTTCCTGAAATCGCTTACGGGTATATAAAGCTTCTCCCCGCGTTTATATTCAATTATCAGGCAGTCGACGGGCAGGCCGTCGTTCATAAGGGTTTTCATACCTTGGTAGCGCCCTATGCCGTGTTCTTGGTGAACAATATAGTCGCCTGTTTCAAGTTCTTTAAAGCGGACGTGCTTAGCCTGATTGGAATCGAATTTTTTTATTAAAGAAGAACCTCTGTAAGTTCTGTTAAGCACTTGCGTAGAGGTGTAAAAGGCAAATTTTTCTTTGGGGCTGTAAAACCCTTCTCTTAAAGGCGCGATAAGCAAGGGTATGCGTTTTAAAGATTCATAATCGGCAAAGACTTCCTGAAGCCTTTGCAGCTCGCCCATATTAAGGCAGTATAATTTTAATTGATATCCTTCTTTAATCTGTCTGGCGGCTTCCGCGTCAAAAAGTTTGAAATCCGCGTTAAAAGAAGGGTTTTGTTTTAGGCCGCAGTCCGCGAAGTCTTCCGTAGGCAGATTGTAAAAAGCCGTTTGCGTGCCGGGCATAATCTCCGCGGCTTGTTCTGAGGGATTATATAAGAAAATTTCAAAATCTTTGGCCCAATTTGCGAGGGTGGAAGCATTCTCCTCAAAAACTAAAGGGGAAACGACGTATTCCCCAAGATTTTCTTTTGTGTTTTGCGTTTCAATGTCAAACAAAGAAACCGTGCTTATCATATTCCCGCTGAAGTAAACTCTGCACGGCGCGTCATAGTTCGGGCTGAAAATATCCACCACTGAACCCCTGACGGCGTATTGGCCCGATTTCTCGGTAAAGTCGGCGCGTTCGTAGCCGCAGTTTTCAAGTTTAAACAGCAAATCTCCGCGCGTCATACTTTGTGCTATTTTAATTGTTATTATCTTTTGGGAAAAATCTTTTCTGCCGGGCAGAGGCTTTGCACAGGCTGAATATAAAGCCGCCGCGACTATCGGCTTTTTTGAGGATAAAAACTCATACAGTCCCGCGCTTATGGAATATTTGTCTTCCCCTATTATGGCAAATGTACGCTCATCTTCCGGGGCGAAAGTTTTAAACGCAAGAATGAAATCTTCCATTTCCTGCTCGTCGCGGCAAACGAACAGAATGTTTCCGTTTTTACGGTTAGCGTCTTCAGTTTTTCCCGCCGCCAAAAAAGCCGCGGAGGAAATATTGGGTAAAAGAATATTTTTTATTGCCATATATAAATACAAAGCGCCCTTTAAAAAATATTAGGGCGCTTTTATAAAAAAGAAATTTAGAACGAACTCGGCTCAGTGCCTTTTTTAAACGCTTCCAAGAATTTATTTCTGTCGCCGGGTAAAGCCAATTTGCCCGTTTCGGGATTGACCGCCGCGAAGGAAATGCCGTCCGGCACGTGGAAATCCGCCGCCGGTTCGTCTTTTAGAACTTCCTGCATTATGGCAGTCCACCAAGGGGCTACCGCGCCGCCGCCGGTCCAGCGTCCTTTTTCTTGAGCGGTATCGTCGTCATAGCCCATCCAGGCTCCGGCCGCTATATTGGGCGTCATACCTATAAACCAAGCGTCCCTGTAACTTTGGGAAGTCCCTGTCTTTCCGGCGATAGGTTTCTTTATAGCCCTTGCCGCCCCGCCCGTTCCGCGCTGTACCACGCCTTTCATCATATTGATAAGAATAAAAGAATCCTGAGGGGAGAAAGCTTCCCTCTCGTTAGGAATATGCTGCTCTAAAACGCGTCCGTTTTGGTCTTCCACGCGCTCTATCGCGTATTCTTCAACGTAAATACCGTTGTTGGCGAAGGTGCTCATAGCGCTGAGAAGTTCGTCCAAGCTTACCACCGATACTCCCAAAGCCAAAGCCGGAGCATTGGGCAGAGCGGATTTTATGCCGGCTCTCCTGGCTACATTTATGGTATTTTTAACGCCGACCGCATCTATCAAATTTACGGCGACCAAGTTCCTGGAAAGTTCCAAAGCTCTTCTTAATGTGGAGAACCCGGAGGAGCTTCCTCCGATATTTCTTGGGGCCCAAACGTCAAAATCCTTGCTGTACATAAAAGGTTGGGCCGCAAGCTGAAGGGAATATTGATCTTTTGCTTCGTCAAATACTCTCCAGTTGTTGCCGTCGTAGTAGAAAACCATTTCCAAATCTTTTACCATTGTTGAAGGGGTATAGCCCTTTTCCAGCGCGGCCATCCAAACGAAAGGTTTGAAAGAAGAACCCGGTTGGCGTTTGGCTTGGGTCGCTCTGTTAAAGCGGGATTCTTCATAATTTCTGCCGCCTATCATTATCCTTATTGCGCCGGTCTTAACGTCGCGCGCAAGAAATGCGCCTTGCAACTGCGGATACTCTTCCTGCTCGGGCTTTTCTTCGCCCGATGAAGTTTCTTCTTCCTCCGGCAGGGCTTCGGAAGCGATGGAATCGTCCACTATTTCTATGCCCAAATCCTTAGCCAAACGTACGTCGTAATCGTGCAGGCGTTCATTCATTATTTGCTCGGCCAAAGCCTGTTTTTCTATGTCGATTGTGGTATAAATGTTAAGCCCGCCTTTCCAAAAGGTGTCCATACCGTATTTCGGTTCCAAAATACGCCTTATGTATTCTATGAAGTAAAGCCCCGGTTTTTCTGCGGCTTGTTTCTTTTCCGGCAAGGGTTCTTCTTTGGCGGTTTTGGCCTCTTCCGGCGTAATAAAGCCCATCTCAAGCATAGAGTTTAAAACCAAAGCCCTTCTCTGTTTTGCGGTTTCCGGGTGAGCGAACGGGTTATATCTGCTCGGCAAAGGTATTACCCCTACGAGCATCGCGCTTTCGCCTAAAGTAAGTTCGCTTAACTCTTTGTTAAAGTATTTTTTTGCCGCGGCTTTAACGCCGTAAGCGCCTTCGCCGAAGTAAATCTCGTTAAGATACATTTGCAAAATTTCCTGCTTGCTGAAAGCGCGTTCTATTTGGACTGAGAGGAAAATTTCCCTTACCTTTCTGATGATTTTCTTCTCTTTTGTCAGGAATACGCCCCTGGAAAGCTGCTGCGTTACGGTGGATCCGCCCTGCGCGGCCTTGCCTAAAACGATATCGTTTACCAAAGCTCTGACTATGCCTTTTAAGGAAAAACCCGCGTGCTTAAAAAAGTTTCTGTCCTCCATAGAAATTACGGCGTTTTGTATGTCCACCGGGATTTCGTCCAACGGGACAAGCTGACGTTTTTCTACGGAAAATTCATAAATAAGATTATTGTTTTTGTCAAAAACTTTAGTGGTCAAAGAGGGGGAGTATTCTTCAAGTTCGTAAACGGGCGGTATGCCGGAAACTATATAATACGTCAAAGCCGCGCAAATAAATATTCCCAAAGCCGCGGCAAAGACGAAAGAAAATATAAAAAATTTTGATTTAAGTATATTCATTTTTAAATTATATCAATTTATGATTGGTATAAAAATACGGCGGAAAATTAGTAGAATAATAATATGACTGTCTATAAGAAGAAAGATTCTTTGTGCTGCATTATGGGCAAAAAAGAGTTATCCCGTCAGGCTGCGGGGAACTCTTCGTTTGAAGTTAAGGACGGTTCTTCTTCCGCAAAGTACACTTGCCTTTATCTTTTGGACAAAAGCAACAAATGCGCTTTTATTTACGGATGCGGTTCCGATTTCCCTAAAAATTTTAAAGAACAAATTACTAAAAGCGAAATCCATTTGGACTCGCATAAAAAAGCTTTTGACAATAATAAAATTTCCTATGAGTGGTTTTTGGACGGCGACTGCCAAAAGCCGGGCTTTTACAAAACTTTGCTCGTGCCGTTTGCCGCGGAAGACGGTTCCGTCGATAAAGTTCTCGGCATAGTAAGGAAGATAGAAGCAGATAAACTACCGGAAGGAACCGCTTTTGCCGTGGCCGAAGACGAAGCGCCAAGTTTGGTCAGGATGCTTCTTAACGGCCGGGAAGAAGAAAAACGCAAAATATCCTCTTTGCTTCACGATGAAATAGGCACGGCCGCGGTTGCAATTAATTCCCTTTTGGCTATACTTAAAGAGGATATAAAAGACGGTAACTCCGTCCAAGCTTTGGCCGACGTAGATAAGTTGAAGAGCGCGGTGGCCACTTCTATGGACAGAATGAAAAAGGCCGTGGTAAATTTGCGCCCGCCGCAGATAGACGACGTGGGGCTTGACGCCGCGGTAAGGCATTTTGTGGATACGCTTTCCGCTTCCGTGCCGCTTAAGATTGACTATAAATATAAAATAAAAGACGGGGTAAGGATCTCCGACGGGGTAAAGATTATTATATTCAGGACGGTGCAGGAAGCTTTAAATAATGTCATAAAACACGCGGACGCGAAAACCGCTAAAATCAAAATCGCAAAAGAAGCCGATAATATAGTTTTGACCGTGGAAGACGACGGTATCGGTTACAAAGAAGAAAAAAGCAGAACCGCGAATAAACTGGGGATACTCGGTATGAAGGAAAACATTTCCTATATAGGCGGTACTATAAGCATTGAAGGAAAGCCTGGCAAGGGGACTAAAATAAAAGTCGTCTGCCCGATAATTTCTTATAAGAGGGTTGTATGATAAAAATAGCAATGGCCGATGATCATATGATAGTGCGCGACGGGATAAAAGCCGTGCTTGAACGCAAATGTAAAGACATAAAGATAGTTGGAGGCTTTTCCAACGGGAAGGAACTTTTGGACTTCGCCAAAGAGGAAGGGGCGGATATTTACATAGTTGATATTTCTATGCCTGTTTTAAACGGTATTGAAACCACTTACAAATTGATAAAAGCTCACCCGGGGGCGAAAGTTATCGTGCTTAGTATGTACGACGACAGAATTACCGTAGAAAAATCCATTAAGGCCGGCGCGAAGGGGTTTGTGGTAAAAGTTTCAGACGCTGAAGAAATTTTAAACGCCGTAAAAAGCGTAAACGAAGGTAAAATGTTTTTATCTCAGGGAGTCAGCAGGTATTTTGAAAACGGCCTGCCCGGCGGCAAAGTTTCCAAAGCCAAACGCAAAAAACAGCTCACTCCCAAGGAAAAGGAAATTTTACAGCTTATAGCGGAAGGCTTCAGCAGCAAGAAAATGGCCGAAGAATACGGCCTTTCCGTAAACACCATACACGTACACAGGAACAATATTATGCGCAAGCTTAATATACACAAACAGGCGGATTTGATAAGATACGCCATTAAAGAGGGCATAGCGCACATTTAATTATGAGGATTATCGCAGGCACGGCCAGAGGCCGCAAAATATTTTCGGTGTCAAAGAATCTGCCGGTAAAACCGATATCGGACAGGATAAAACAATCCGTCTTTGATATCATCCGCCCGCGCATAACGGGCGCAATTATGCTGGATTTGTTTTCCGGCACGGGCAATGTTTCTTTGGAGGCTCTTTCGCGCGGTGCCTTGAAGACGGTTATGGTAGATAGAGAACCCGCCTGCCTTAAAGCGCAAAGACGCAATTTGGAGCATTTGGGTTTTACCGAACGGGCCAAATCTCTTAAAGGCGATTTGCTCGCCAAAGATTTAAACTGGCTTTACGCTTACAGCGAGGGCGAGGGTTACGACATAATTTTTATGGGCCCGCCTTACAGAGATATCAACAATAAACCCCTTTGCTTTTCAGGCCCCGTTTTGGCGAAAGTCGCGCAAGCCAAGCTTTTGGCGGAAGACGGCATAATTATTTTGCAGCATCACAAAACGGAAACTTTTGACGTGCCCGATTCTCTGGAAGTTTACAGGGAAGAAAAATACGGCGATACTTTAGTTCATTTTCTGAGAAATAAAAAATGATACCCAATAACCCGAGGGAACTTAATTATTCCAAAGTAAAAACATATAGGGACTGCCCTTATCTCTTCAAACTTAAATATGTTGAAGGCAGGAGGGAAGGTTTGATACCGGCGACGTCGCTGGGCGTATCAATACACCGTACATTGGAAGCTTACCACGCCCAAAGCAATGATCCGAGCGAACTTCAAAGATATTATAACCGTTGTTGGCTGGGCGCGGGATATTCTTCCGCAGCGGAACAAATGGAATATTATCTTAAGGGCAAACGTATGCTGGAAGTCTATGAGGAAAAGGAATATTCCCGCAATACGACGGTAAACTCTACGGAGAGGGAATTTATTTTTGAACAGGACGGTTGGTCTTTCCGCGGCAAAATAGATCGCGTAGACCGCCTGCCGGACGGCAGTTGGGAAGTCATTGATTATAAAACGGATGCGGTTTTAAATGAGAATTTTGATATAAAAGATTCTCTTCAGCTTGGCATATACAGTATAGGCGCACGCCGCGCTTGGAATATGCAGAAAGGCAAAGCCACCATATATTTTGTGGCTTTGGACAAAAAAATTTCCGCCGATTTTTCTATTTTTGAAGAGCGCAAAATCCTTGATACTTTTATTTCCGCGGGTGAAAGCATTGAAGCTGGGGATTTTGCCCCGAACACCAATCATTGCGCTTATTGTCTTATGAATAACCGCTGCCCTTTCAGCAGCGTAAAACAGGAGAATAAAAAATGAAATTTCTTTCCGGGCTTGTCATAGGCGTTTTGCTTTGCGCCGTTATCTTCGGGATAGGCGGTTACTATGCTTTTAATCGTCTGAAAGATTTACAACCGGCAAGTCCCGCGCAAACCGCCGCCCCCCGGGAGGAAAATAATTTTGACGGTCAGCTTCAAGCCGCGCTTAACGCTTTTACCAAGGCCTCTTCGCCTGAAGATATGCTAGCAAGTTTGGATAAAATAATCGCCCTTCGCCCCAATGAACCCGAGGCCTACTCCGCAAAAGCGGCCATTTTAATGCAAAAAGGCGATTACAGAGCGGCTTTGGAGAATTATAATAAAGCTTTGTCTTTAAATCCCGATTCGGCGGATTTGTATATGGGCAGGGCTTCCGCTCTTTTAATGCTTGGCGATTATGCCGGCGCAAATAAAGATTTAAGCGCGGCGATAGCCATTAATCCCTCTTTGGCGGAAGCCTACTATAACAGGGGCGTCAGTAATGTAAACTTGGCGCGGTTTAATCCGGCGATGAGCGATTTCGCCCAAGCCGGCAAACTTTTTTCCGCTTCCGGCGACAGAGCCGGATATTTGCAGTCTTCCAAAGCTTTTAATCTGCTTAAAAAACAAAGTTCGGCCGTAAAGAAAAATTCCGCCGCTTCCAAAGCCGTTGCGGCCAAAGCGGCGGCGCAATTAAAGCCGAGCGTTTCCTCTTCCGACGCTGCTTCCGCGGCAAAATTCAAGAGCGAGATTACAAGAAGCTTAAGCGAAATATCTTCTTCTTTAAAAAACGGAGATAAAAAAGCTATGCTTCAAAAATTCAAACAAGCTTCCGCCGGATTGGCTTCCGGGGATGTGGATATGGGGAATTTTAACGCTTTTGCCGCGGCGGCTTCACAGAAAACATCCGGCAAAGCTTCTTCCGCCAAGAAAAATCTTTTGGATTATACTTCCGACGCAAAAAACAAAATGGCCAAGGGCGATTATGCCGGTGCCGTGAGCGATTTGGACAAAGCCATTGAGCTTTCCTCCAATCCTTCCGATTTATACGCCCAACGTGCGGCAGCCAATTTGCAAAATAAAAATTATAAAGCCGCTTTTGACGATTATTCCAAAGCGATAGAAGCCGATAAAAACAATGCTTCGGCTTATCTTAACCGCGCGCGTTTGCGCGCGTCTATGGGCGATAACAAAGGCGCTGCGCAGGATGCGGCCGCCGCAAAGGCCTTGTATCAGGAACAAGGCAATAAAGAAGGCGCAACTCAAGCGCAGAATATGGCTAACTTGGCTAACGGGAAAGGCTTGCAGGAACGCAGCGTTCGCGACGGCGTGGCAGAAGCTTTGTTTAAAGACGCTTCAAACGCTTACGCCAGCGGCAATTATCAGGAATCTTTAAATAAATTTAACGAGTTGGCCCAAAGGCAGCCCGATGTCCCCGAAGTTTACTATAACCGCGCCATAGCCAATGCCGCTTTGGGTAATAAAGACGCGGCTTTAAAGGATTATCAAAGGACAATAGCGATGAACCCCAATTTGCCCGACGCCCATATCGGTGCGGCTTCAATACTTATGGAGCAGGGCAAAAACGGCGAAGCGCAAAAAGAGATAGCCGCAGCTTTAAATTTAAACCCTAATCTTCCGGCGGCGTATAAAATGCGCGGGACGCAAAGTTTGCAGAGCGGGAATCCTTCCCAAGCGGTGTCGGATTTTACCAAAGCCATAGAACTGGATGACAAGGACGGCGCAAGTTATTTTTCCAGAGGTTTGGGTTATGCCCAACAGGGTGATTTTAACAGCGCGAGGGAAGATTTTGCCAACGCCAATTCTTTGGCGGCGGAACAAGGCAATCAGGAACTGCTCAACGAAATCGTAAAATACCAAAATATGTTGGAAGAAGCCGCTAAACAGCAAAAATAAATTTATGCCTGCCGTGCGAGTTCCCTTATTGTCTTATTTTTGTATCCGTTTGCTTGGCTAAATGATGTTAAAAAGATAAAATGTATCAAATGACAGAAGAGCTTTTTACCGAATTTTCAGCTTCCAGAACGCCCGGCCCAAAAGATTTTCCCGCGGGAAAGATGTTTATTCTTATCCAAGACCCTTTCGGCCTTTGGTGTTCTTTTCACGTTTCCAAAACGGAAGCGGTGGAGGAACCGAACCTTTACGAGCATTTGCGCGGCAAAACCGATAAAAGCAATCGCGACCACTGGATACACGAACACTGTAAAACCGTAACGGCGATATCAGGCGGCAATGAAACGGAAAAATTTAAAAAAACTCTTGAGGCTATGTCCCGCGGCGATGACGGCATTATCGGCGCGGTTTTATTGGATTTTCGCAAGGAAGACGGCGTATACGGCAGCGTTAATCTTCTGCTTAAAGTAAACGATGGCAAAAGCGTTTTCGGCGATTATTACTATAAAATAGTGCAGTTGAAGCGCGCCGGCGAACTTAAAGAACATTACGCTATGCAAACGGCTTTAATGAATAATATTTTGGCCGATATCCAAGGAGTAAATCCAAAAAACGCGCTTTTCATTCTTAAAAATAAAGATAGGGAATTGGACTGCCTTAAAGCTTTGCCGCGCGCGGAAGAATATTTAAGCGAGTGGCGCGCGATAAGGGAAAACAGTTTACTGCCCGAAGCCCAAAAACCTCCTAAGGCCGCGCTTGCGCCCTGGCGCGTTTACGCCAATAAATATGTTTTCGATACTAAAGATTTGGTGCTTTTCCCGCATTTAAACGCGCAAATGCGCAAGGCTCTTAAAGAATCCGGCCTAAAAACTTATGAAGATGTTTACTTGGCCGGTCTGCCTAAAATAAAAGAGATTTTAAAAGAACCTTTAGCGTCCGAAGCTCTCGCGGTGGAAACTTACGCTCACGCTTTGGCCTATCATAAAAATATGCCGGTAGTAAGGGATGCTTCCGCCTGGCCGCCCGAGCATAAAAAACGCAATTTATATTTTGATTTCGAAGCTACGGAAACTTTTACGGCGGAAAGTATCTCTTTCGTTTATTTAATAGGCGTATGGGATAAGGAAGAGGATAAATTCGTATATTTTGTTGCGAAGACCGAATCCGAGGAAGAAATAATCTTTAAACAATTTGCCGATTATTTGGGCGGGGAAGAAAGCGTTGCGCTTTATCATTGGACGGAATACGAAGTCAAAAAAATGCGCTCTCTCTGCGAAAAATATCCCAAAATCAAACCTGATTTGGAAAAGCTTATTTCCCATTGTACGGATTTAAAAGTAACCGTGGAAAAATCTTTTTATCTGCCCGCGCCGAGCCTTTCTTTAAAGGCGGCCGCGCCTGCCTTCGGCTTTAATTGGCGGCAGGACGATTGCGGCGCTATGGACAGTATGGTTTATTTTACGAACTGGCTTAAAACGGGGGAATTTCCCCAGCTTGAAAAAGTTTTAATGTACAATGAAGACGACTGCAAAGCGATGTTGTATGTGGAAAATTATCTTAAACAACATGAGGCCCTTTCATTATGAAAAAGGAATACGCCGTTCTTATTGAAGCCGTAACCAAAGCCGCCGCGCTTGCAAAAAAACGCATAGGCAAAGTCAGCTATGAACTTAAAGGAAAAAGCAATTTGGTTACCCAAGCGGATATAGCCTGTCAAAAAAAGATTGTGGAGATAATTTCAAAAGCTTTCCCGGAGCACGGATTTTTGGCTGAAGAGAGTCAAAACGGCATTAAAAAAGACGGGCGTTATCTTTGGGTTATAGATCCTATTGACGGAACCACCAACTATGCCCATACTTTCGCCCACAGTGCGGTATCGGTTGCTTTGACTGACGGCGGCCGCCCCGTTATGGGTGCGGTTATGGATATTTTTAAGGGGGAACTTTTTACCGCCGTAAAAGGCGAAGGCGCACGTTTAAACGGAAAGAAAATCACTGTTTCCAAAACGCCGAAATTGCAAGACAGCCTTCTTATAACCGGCTTTCCTTATGACAGAACCCCCATAAAAAAAGTGCATATACCGATATTTACCGATTTTTTGTTTAATTGTCACGATGTAAGGCGCACCGGTTCCGCAGCTTTGGACTGTTGTTGGATAGCCTGCGGCCGCGCCGACGGTTATTGGGAGTTTTCCATTAATCCTTGGGATTGCTGCGCGGGCGCTTTAATTGTTCGGGAAGCTGGGGGCAGAGTTACGGATTTTAAAGGAAAAGCTTTTTCAAAGCTTGAAAATTACGGAGCGGAGTTTTTGGCCAGTAACGGCAAAATCCATAAAGAAATGCTCGGAATTATAAACAAAACATTGGGGTATTTATGAAAGTTTGCAAAGTGAATCAATACAGCGTATTTTTGATTAACGAACCCGGCGCTTTGGAAAAATTCGCCACGCTGCTTTACGCTTCCGGCTTGGATATTTCCGGCCTTTCTTCGGAAGTGCGTTACGAAGCCGCCGTCGTTAAATTCGTTTTGAGCGACGAACAGCGCGAAAGCCACGAAGTGCTTAATCTTATGACGCGCGGCGGATATACGGCGGTCAAAACCGAAGCCATAAGCGTAGAAGTGGAAAGCCGCCCGGGCGTTATGGCGGATTTGGGAAGAGTGCTTAGCAAAAACAATATCAATATAACCACGATATTCGGCAGCGCTTTTGAAGGTTCGCCAAGCAGGATTTATCTTGTCGTGGAAGATATAGATAAAACTTTAAAAGTTTTAAATAAGGAATTTCATAATTAAAGAGCGGTTTATTGACGGCGGTACTTAAATTGCCGCGTCAAAACAGGCCTTTAATATGCTAATATATGTATATGCCGACACCGACAATAATTATCAGTTTATCGGGCTTTTTGCTCTGCTTGATTTTGTTGTTTTATTTTATCGCAAAATACAGAGCCTGCGGCCCTAAAGAACAGGAAGACGATTTGGATCTTTTGGACGGGGTTTCCTCCGCCGCGGCCGTGGCCGCACAGGACGCCAGGCGTTTATTTGCCAAAGGCGGAAGCGTAAACGCGCGCGAAGCTGCGGAAATCAAAGAAAAGCTTAAAGAACTGCATTACCGCATAGAAGAAATAAAATTGATAGAAGAAAAACGCAATTTGGAACTTTCCAAAGCGGTCGCGAAGATTGAACAGCGCATAAACACTTTTGAAAACGAATACGTCAATAAATTGCAGCCCACTCTTTACAGTTTGATTAACGAACTGGAAAATATCCAGCCGCACAAAGCGGAATAAACGCAAAAATTCGGTTTTAATTATAACAAGCGCTTCTTTTGAGGCGCTTTTTTATTGTATGAAAAAATCCCCCGGCTTTAAAGTACGGCCGGGGGATAAAAGATAAATTCCAAACTACCACTTTTTTGAAAGTTCGTCCAGTTTCTTTTTTGCTTCCGCTTTTTCGGCGGCTGGCAGTAAATCAATAAACACTCTTCCGTTAAGATGGTCTATTTCGTGCTGCATAATAATAGCCAAAAATCCTTCGGCTTTAACTTCCACAGGCATACCCTTTTCGTTAATATATTTTACTTTGATTTTTTGCGCTCTTTTTACTTTTATGTCCAATCCCGGGAAGGAAAGACATCCCTCATTGCTGTCTACCGAGCCTTCTTTGCGTGATATTTCCGGATTTATAAGAACAAATCTTTTATATTTTTCGCCTTCGTCGTCCAAAGGGTACATCACTACGGCTATTGAAAGATCCAAACCGACTTGAGGCGCGGCCAAACCGACTCCGCCCATAGCCAAACAAGTCTGCGTCATATCATTAATGATTTTCGGCAGTTTCTTTTCCATTAAATTAAAGTTTACTCTGTTCGTTTTTTTGTTTAGGATTTCTTCGCCGTATTTATATATTTTCATTATGGCCATAATTAAAATTTATAGGAAACTTCCCTACCCTCCCAAAGGATTCTTGCCGTCATCGGAATATGAGTCTGACCGTTTTGCAGCACTCCCCAAGCCATTACCAATCTTTCCATTTGATCATGGGCCCCGTAAGAGCCGGAAACGCCCATTACAATTTCCTTAACTTTCGCCGCTATCGCCGTCTGGCTTATGGCGTAAAACACTTCGTTGCTGTTTATTTCTATCGGGAAAACGTGATGTCCGTATTTCTCGGCCGTTAAGATAATATTGGTAAAAAGTTCATTTTCGTCAACGCTCCTGGCCATACCGGTTTTGCCTATGCGCCAATGCTCGACTGGTTTGACGTAGAGCACTATGACGTCAGTGTCGTCGTCTTTCATTTCTTTAAGTATAGTATCCAAAGGATACATATTTTCCGGGTCGCGCATAGCAACCAGTACCCTGTTTGAGCCTTCAAGGCCGGCAAGAGCTTTTTCCAGGGAATCGGCTTCTATATGATTGAGCTTTTCCCTGTGGCCCTCTTCAAAAATATCATTGGCCTTCTGCGCGTTCATTCTTTCGGAAACATTGAATATCAAGAAGAAAAACGCCGCAAAAGAAAGCCCGGTTACCGTGGCCACCTGCTTTGTTATCAAATTTGTAAGGGCCAAAACCACCACTACGATTACAACCAAAATTCCGCCGACGGGGATTAAATAATGGTCAAATTTAAAATTTAAAGGCATTATAAATTCGCGCTTCTTTTCCCTTTCTTTAAAGCGCAGAACGACTATTGAAGAAAGTTCGAAAACGAAGCTCCAAAGCACGCCGAAAGCATAAGCCTGGCCTATCAAATACAAGTTCCCGCGCGAGAAAAGTATCACCAAAATTTGCATTATGCAAATCATATTTATCATATGGTAAGTGGTACCGTGTTTCGGATGAATTTTGCGGAACCAGTCAGTAAGTATGCCGGTTTCAGCCATTCTGCTCATAAGACCGTTTGCCCCTATTACGGACGTGTTGACCGCGCCGGAAAGCATTACCGCACCCGCAGCGACCACGCAGAACTGCAAAATCAGTTTAAGGAAAGTCGGGCCGCTTAAACTCATAGCGAGGCCGGCCAAAAGATTGTCCTGATACTTCCCGGCCATAAGGTCTTCCGGGATAAGCAAAGCCGCAAGGAAGGTCAGCCCGCCGGTAAACACCAAGGCGAAAACAAATATTATCAAAGCCGCTTTTTTAAGATTTTGTATTTTTGGATATTCTATTTCCCTGAAAACCTGCGCCAAAGTTTCAATCCCGCTCAAAGCCAAAACCGAATGGCCCAGAGCCATAACGATGCCGAATATGCCTATATATTTAAGGAACGGGATATCCGCCGCCCAGCCCAAAGAGGCTTCTGTAAAATGGGGCGTTAAAGGGGGGAGTTTTACATTGTCTTTTATAAACAGGGTTATTACGGCCCAAAATACCAATACGGCGCATATCATTACGGAAAATTTTATAATGCGGGCGTTTTTATCGCTGGAGTCTTCAATTCCTTTTATGTTCTGGCGCCAGAAATATATTGTTACGGCTATTGCGAAAAGTATGGAAAATCCGTCGCCGTTTAAAGAAATTCCCGCATTAAAATATTCCAAGACGGAATTTATAAAACCTACTATATACTGCCCGGCTGAAATGCCGCTGATAGGGCCCGTCAGAAGAAAATCAAACAATATCGCGGCGGTTGCCGCTTTTGCGGCGTTTTCCCCCAAACCGGCTTTTACCACTGGGAATATTCCGCCCCTTGTGAACATTGAACAGGCTTCTATATACATCATCAATATCGGTCCGGCGAATATCATTATCGCCAAAATGTACCAAGGGAAGGCAGGGCCTATCGCTTTCATTGCGATACCGCCGGCGTAAAACGCGCTTGAGCCGAAATCGCATAAAACGATGGCGGCGGCTTTCCAAAAAGTTATAAACGTAAGCATAGCGGTAGTCATTACGACTACGCCTTTAAGTTTAAATTTATTTGTTTGCCCTTGGGCGGGATCGGGGTTCATAACTGTCAGAGTGAAAAACTTTTAAGCAGTTGGCTTTTGTCTTGCGTATTGCCAAGCTCTTTTATAAAATCCGGGTTGAACTTTTCCGCCAAAGCGGCCAAAAGTTTTAAATGGCTGGAGAAAAAAGCCGGCCCCGCCGGAGAAAGGAATAAAAACATAACTTTTACGTCAAGCCCGTAATCGTCTTTTATAGGTTCGGGAAGGACGGCCGCCGCGGCTTGGAAAGCTTCCAAATCCTCTATCCTTGCGTGCGGAATGCTTAGGCCGGTGTCAAGCGTAGTGCTTATACCCTGTTCCCTTTTTAATACGGAAGAAAGAACTTCCTCCTCGTTTAAAGCGGGCAGTTCGGCACAAATGGAATGAACCAATTTTGCCACCAAATCCTTTTTGACGATATTTTCCCTTATAATAAATATTCTTTTCTCGTTAAGTATTAAAGGGAGATTATTATTATGATTATCCATACCTAAAAATATATACTAACAAAAGGACGGCGGCTAGTCAAGCGGGGCGGAATTTGCCCCAGTCCAAAACAAAGCCGCGCCCGGTAAAGGCGCGGCCTGAAAAAGAGATTAATCAGCTTTGGGCTTTTCCAACTTGGGCGGTTTTTTATTTTCAGCTTGGCTGGGTTTTAATTCCAATTCGCTTAATATCACCGAAGGCGCGATAATCGCATAAGGCGGAAAAGAGGAAGAATAATAATTTGTCGCCGTCAAATCTTCCCCTGCGGCGGAAATATCCCTTAAAGTTCTGGCGGAAAGAATAGGCATTTCAAAACCGTGGGTAATGGTTTCCTCTCCGGTTTTGGCGTCCACTTTATAGGCAGTTATATTATCGCCGTCAAATCTGCGGATTATATAGCAGTAATCCAAATTCTCTTTAAGACAGTCCCGCATAAGGCGTTTTTTTAGTTCGGATTTGCTCAAAGTTTTTTGCGGCAAAAAGAACAAATTTGAAGGTGCGGCCTTGGCGTAGAGTTTGTTTTCAAAAAAGCCCAAACGCGCGTGCCCGTTGGTCTTGCCGGAGCTTCTGGTTGCGGGCAAATCAGTCAGTTTGCCGTCCTTTACTATTTGCAGTTTTGAGGGTTTTACGCCCTCATCGTCTATTTTATAAAAGCCGGCTAGCTTCCTTCCGTCAAAAGTTTCGGCTCCCGGATCGTCTACTACATTAAAATCAAAAGGCATTACTTTAAGGCCTTTTTTAAGGGCAAATTCGCCCATATTATAATCTTTTTCATTGGTTAATGAGAGCGTTTTCTTGGTATTGGTTACGTTTTTGGCAAAGGTTCTGTTGAAAAGGTAAGCCGCGGCTTGTTCTTCCAAGAGAACGGGGCCTATAAAAGCTGTGCCTTTCGGGGAAAGCAGGGCGGACTGCATTTCCTTGGAAAGATCTTCCGCCGTTTTTAAAAGTTCTTCTTTTGACGGCAATTCCGATTGATTTTTATATGAAAGAACTTTTGAGGCTTCAATCGGGAAACCTTCCGGGGTGTCGGCTTTGGCCGATATGCTGATTATTAATCTGGAATTGTCTTTAATGTATTTTGCTCCTTCGCTTGAAAGGAAAAATACCGCATTTTGTCTTATTGCCGCGTAGACGGAAAAAGTTTTTAAAGCTTGCACATTCCCGCAGGCGGACATTTCCTTTGCCAACGCGGTTAAATAATCCCGGTCAAAAGGCTGAAACTGCAAAGAAGGCGTATCCGAAGATATTTCCGCCGCACTGAAATCCGGATTATCCTGTTTTACTTCTTTTTTCTTTAAGTATGCGATTTTTTTGGTATATTGATCCAAAGCCTGTTTGTAAGCGTCGTCGGTTTGCAGCCAAAGCGCTCTTCTCAGGCTTTCATAAGATATGCTTGGCAACTGCCCTTCCGCAGTGGAAATGACCGTATTTTCAAAGAAACTGTTGTCCGTTTTTTTGTCGCCGGCGCGCAGCATAACGCTTATGCTTATGTCGCCTTCGGATTCGCTTTGGGCAAATTTTTCACCCATAAAAGCCCCTACGTAAAAGGAGTTTTCCGCTTGAACTTTGTAAGCGGCGTAATGCGGTTTTGCAGCACCTTTGGTTTTAAGGTTTTTCATCGTACGGATCATTTCGTCCTGCATAGCTTTAAAGATAATTTCCCCGTCTTTATTAACGTCAAAGGCGTTTGCTTCGCCCAACAAAAACAGAGCTGTTAAAAAGAGTAAAAGTTTTTTCATTATTTTTTGCCTCCTTTGTCTTTCTGCGCCGCCGGGGGCGTCAGTATGGGCAGATTGTCATAAGATTTTTGCACTTTTTCCACTTCCAATTCCGATATCAATACGCTGGGGGCTATCGCCGAAACCGGCACCCAGCCGGATTCCGCTCCGCAGGAGCCGTTGAATACGGCGTAGTCGTCAGCCGCGGCTATTATTTTGTTAAAGCTTGTCAGCGGCGTGCCGACTATGTCTGCTCCGCGGATAATTTCGTCGGGTCTGTCGTCCGGGAAAACTTTGTAAACGAGTAAGGGTTGGACTTTAAATGATTGTGGATTTGAAGTGTCCAACATAGTAAAACCGCCGGAAATATCATCTATCATAAGCCCGTAAGCCTTGTTTTGTTTTTTGATTTCGTCTTTAAGCATTTGCTTTAAAGTGGGAAAATCAACCGTGTGAGCGGCTTCGACAACGGTAATGCCCATTCTGGATACTGCTCTGTACCTTGTCTGTTTCCTGCCGTGTCCGTTTGAGCGGGCAAAGCCTTTTATAGGGGAGCGGCCCATTAAAAATCCTTTAAGTACGCCGTCTTTTATTATCGTTACGTTTTCGGAAGGGACGCCTTCGTCGTCATAGGCGTAATATCCGCGCAGAGGAATATTTTTAAAATATTTCAAAGTCGGATTATCATAGACGCTGATTAAAGGCGAAATGACGTCTTTATCCGTTTTATTGGTAAAAGTTTGGCCGAAGTCATCGTCTTTTTGGCGGTGTCCTTCAACTCTGTGCCCCAAAATTTCGTGGAAGAAAACGCCCGTAGCTCTGTTTTTGAGAATTACCGGCCCGTGGAAAGGCTCGGCCGCTTCTGCGTTCTGCAAAGCTTTAAGTTCTTCTATGGATTGTTTGATGTCTTTTTTGATTTTTTCCGGCGAGGGCATTTCTTCCGGGGAAGTAAAATCATAATAATTGCCTCTTTCAAGGTTCATCCCATCTTTATTGCGGGAAGTTATCGTATAACCTATTCTGCCGAGTATTTGCCCCTGTACGGTTCTTACCCCTTCCGAATTGACGAAATATTTATTCTTAAGACTTGCGCTGTAAGAAGCCGAAGAAGACATTATAAAACTTTCATCTTTGAACAGGGCGGAGTATTCGTCCAGTTCTTTTGCGGTTTTCCCCAAAATTTCTTTGGAAATGAGAGGCGTATTTTCTATCGGCGCATAGTATGAAACGGGTTTTGTCTTGACCGAAAAATCGTCGGAATCGTCGGCGCGCTGGGCCGAAGTCATCGCATTTGTTTTTACTTTAAGATAGTCTTCCTGTGCGGCGGTGGCGGCGTCTTCCGTCAGAATCCAAAGCATATTTTTAATCTGCTTGGGGGAAGGCAGAATCCCGTTTACCAATATATTGGGGTTGCGCTGGGCAAAATCTATAGATTTAAGTTTGCGGGTATTATCGAGTTTGCGGCTGCCGGCGCGCGCGTCCACATCGGCCGTATAGCCGTTTGCCGTATAGATATAAGCGTTTTTGCCCAAAGTGGAAATTACCGACGCGGACTGAGTGTTTTCAATTTGATAGGAAAGAAAGTAAATCGGCGGATCCAGTTTGGAAAGTTTCTTAATGGAGCGGTTAAGTTCACTCTGCATAGCTTTTACCACTTTGTCGTTTTCAATGTCTTTTACGGAATCAGCGGCGAATGCACAGCAGACCGTAAAAAACAGGCATATCAAAACGGAAAATTTTTTCATAATAAACCCCTTGTTACAGACTTTCCTAATTATAGCATTTAGTCGGGCGCATATTGCCAAGGCTTTTAATAATGTTATAATAAGAAGGTAGCTTTAGGCCTCAGGGCCTTAAGTTCGGGAGGACAGACAGTGAGTGAAACTTTTTATTTGAGCCGCAAAAATTACGAAAAGCTTAGAGAGGAACTTGACGCGCTTAAAAAGATAAAAGCCCAACTTTCGGAAGAAATCGGCGAAGCGGCCCGCCAAGGGGATTTGAAAGAGAACGCGGAATATACCGCCGCTAAGGAAAAACAGGCCGAAACTCTTTCTAAAATAAACGATTTGGAAATTCGCTTGCGCAATACCCGCATTACGGATGATTTGGACGTTGACCGCAGCGAAGCCAGAATAGGCGCAACCGTTACCATAGAAGATTTATCCGACGGCGAACAATCCGTTTATACTTTAGTCGGTTCAATGGAATCCAACCCGGAAGCCGGACTTCTTTCCGTAAAAACCCCGATAGCCACCGGCCTTTTGGGATGCAAAGAAGGTCAGATTTTTGAGGTTGCTTTGCCGCGCGGCAAACGCAAATATAAATTAGTTAAGTTGGAATATAAATAAGGAGATACCAAATGGGTGCGGAACTTGAAACTCTGGCTAACAGGACTATAGAACCTTTTGTAGTTCTTTTCAATAAATCGGTGGAGCTTATCCCCGGCATAATCGTCGCGCTTGTAATGCTGTTTTTGGGCTTGTTTTTATCTAGGTGGACAAGCACAATCGTACGCAAACTTTTAAACGCGATTAAGCTTGATATGTGGACTTCCAAAATCGGCGTCAATGAAATTCTGACCAGGATCGGATTCGGCAAAAGCCCCACTTACGTTATAGCTTTTGTTCTTTCTTGGGCCGTAATGATTACGTTTATTATGATAGCGGCCGATTCCTTGGGATTAAGCACCATAAGAACTTTGCTTTACAATTTGCTTGCTTTTATCCCCAAGCTTTTTGCCTGCATAGTGATTCTTTTTGCCGGTCTTTTGTTCGGCAGATTTGTGGAAAACGTGGTGCAGAACTCGGCCAAAGCCAATAATATAAGGGGGGGGATATTCTTCTCCAAGATAATAAATGTGGTGGTGGTAATATTCGCCATACTTTTGGCTTTGGAACAAATCAACATCAACTTCGCTTTGATAAACGACGTTATTTTGATACTTTTGGCCTCTATGGGCTTGGGCTTGGCCATAGCTTTCGGTTTGGGCGCGAGGGACATCGTGGCCGAATTCCTGAGAGAAAGCTTAAAGAAAGACGAAGACAAAAAATAAGTTCAGCTTTGTTTTTGCAGTTTTCGTAAATTTAAAAACCCCGGGTAAAACCGGGGTTTTTATCGTTCAGACAAATTTTTTATATGGCCAGTTTTTGTATGGACAAAGTCAAATCATCCATATCAAAGGGTTTATAAAGAATATCATCCGCGCCGGCGGCTTTGACTTCTTTATTCAAACTTTCTCTGTGCATAGCCGTTATTACAAGCACTTTAATATCAGGGTAACTTTCTTTTAGGCTTTTTAAGATGTCCATACCGGATTCTTCCGGGAAGAACATATCAAGCAAAATCAAATCCGGCATAAAGCCGCTGTTTAAAGCGTTAAAAAGTTCCTGAGAACCCTGCGCCGTGGCTATAACGTCGTAACCTTCGCTGTTAAGAGCGTTTTGTATGGTCGTTCTAAGTACGGCCGAATCGTCCACTATGATAATCTTTTTCATATATTATTTAAAAGCCGAGGCGATTTTTTCGCCGAAATCCAAGAAAGCTTCCGTTTGTTTTTTGTCGCCCGTTTCGCTATAAAGCCTTAAAATCGGCTCCGTGCCGGAAGGGCGTATAAGCAACCATTCGTCATTATCAAGGATAATTTTAAGCCCGTCGAAAGTGTAAACTTCCGCTATATGACGGCCCAAAATCTTTTTGGGAAGCTTCTTTTTAAGCCTTTCCGCCATTACGGTTCTGTCTATGGCTTTGGATATGGGAAAATCCCTTCTTTGATAGCAGCTTGCGCCGTATTCTTGTTCAATTTCTTTCACAAGTTCGCTTAAAGCCATTTTGCGCTCAGCCATAATTTCCATAATGTACATTATAAGGGTAAGTCCGTCGCGTTCCGGCATAAGGCCCTGCCAGCAATAACCGCCCGATTCCTCCGAACCGAAAGCGATATCCTCCAAAGCGGTGCGTTCGGCTATATGTTTAAAACCTACCGGCACTTCTTCAAATTCCAATCCGGCGGCGCGCGCGACTCTCTTATTTAAATATCCCATAGAAAGGCATTGCAAAACTTTGCCTTTTGCTTTTTTGTTCTTTACAAGATTGTTAAGCACTATGGCCGATACCATACAAGGGCTTAAGTATTTGCCTTTTTCGTCAATTAAGGCCGTTCTGTCGCCGTCGCCGTCAAAGGCCGCGCCGAGCAGACACTTGTTTTTTACGACTGTTTTTTTAAGTTCGGCTAAATTTTCTTCCTTCGGCTCCGGCTTTATCCCACCAAAGCAAGGATCGTGGCTTGAGTTTAACGCTATAACGCGGTTTTCGCCTAAAATCTGTTCCATATATCCCGCTGCGCTTCCGTGCATATAATCAACTGCAGCTTTGCCTTTAAGGGCGGCGACTTTCTTTAGATTTACTTTGCCGGCTATATATTTAAAATAAATCTTTTCAAGCCCCGCTGACGCTTCGACCTGATGCCCTGGTATGTAAAGGACTGATTTTTGGTCCAAAAGTTCTTCTATTTCCTTTGTAAGCCTGGCGGAAATGGAACCGCCGTTAACTTTTATTTTGATGCCGTTGTACTGCTGCGGATTATGGCTTGCGGTAACCATTATGGTAATCCAAAATTTAGTGTAAGAAAGGCAGCTCATTACCGGGGTTGTTACGGGCTTATTGAGCAAAGTTACGTCAACTTTATTTAATTTTAAAATGCTGGCTATATCCGCGGCGAATTTATCGGAAAGGAAACGCCTGTCGTAACCGACGGCGGCTATATTTGTTTTTTCTCCCAGGTCCGAAGGCGCGTTTAGGTTGATAAAATCCGCCAAAGCCTGCGCCATTCTCCTGACGTTTTCAAAAGTAAAATCCCAAGCTATTATTCCGCGCCATCCGTCGGTGCCAAATTTGATGTCTGATGTAGCCATATATAAAACGCTCCTCCGGCAGAGCGGTTTAAGAGTCCGCCCCCGGTATAAAATATTTAAGCCCGTCCCGCTAAAGCAAGGCGGCAAAAACAAGTGGAGGCGGCGGGATTCGCACCCGCGTCCAAACATCCATACGGCACGGTTACTACAGGTTTAGCTTCGGCTTAAAAACGCGCCCGCATACCCGAAGCCGTTGCTTGCGCGCTTGTTTATTTTATCTTAGGAAGGGTTAGGCTAAACGAACCTTCCCTTCAGCATCCGGCTGATTTGACCGTTACGCTCCGCCCGCCGGCGAAGAAGAGCAAACGGGTTTAGGCGGTAGCCCAAACGTTGTTGTTGTAGTTGTTGCCAACTAATTGTTGTGGCCCTATTTTAACCGGCCTGGCCAACCGGTACCTGCAACCGAACTTCAGAGATATCTGTCGAAACTGGTCGCCCCCTAAAGCTGATTGTTTAACAAGGATAGCAAATTTATTTATTGATTTGCAATACGGGGCCTTTTAAACGGTGCTTTGCCTAAATTTTGCCCAAATAAAAACCCCGCCAAACGGCGGGGAAAAATTTAAAGCGAAGTTTTGTCCTTTTTCTTTTTATGCAGAACGGAAGCCGTAATCGCCGCGGCAAGTATAAGCACTATAACAAGCAAAGAGCAAGCCGTCGGGAAGTGGTAAAAATGCGAAACTAACATTTTCGCCCCTACGAACACCAATACGGCCGCAATGCCGTATTTGAGATATTCGAATTTGCCGGCCATACCCGCCAACAAAAAGTATAAAGACCTAAGCCCTATAATCGCGAATATGTTTGAAGTGTAAACTATAAACGTATCCTGCGTTATTGAAAGGACGGCCGGTATGGAATCTATGGCAAAAATCAAATCCGAAGTTTCAATAACCAATACTGTGGCGAACAGAGGCGTCGCAAAGAATTTCCCCGCCTCTTTTATAAAGAAGTTTTCCCCATGGTAATCATCTTTTAACGGCATAATTTTTTTGAGGGCTTTAAGCGCCGGATTTTGGGACGGATCAAAGGAATCGTCGTCGTGCGTCATCATTTTTATTGCGGTGTATATCAGCAGCGCGCCGAAGATGTAAATCATAAAAGTAAATTTTGTTATCAGCTGCACGCCTATAAAGATGAAAAGGAATCTCATCAGCACTGCGCCCAATATGCCCCATATCAACACTTTTGGCTGATGTTCCGCCGGCACAGCAAAGTAGGAAAATATCATTATAAACACGAACATATTGTCTATGGAGAGGGAATATTCTATTACGTACCCCGTAAAAAACTCCAAAGCTTTTCCTTGGCCGAGCGTAAGCCAAACCGCTCCGCCGAAAAGCGCGGCCAGGCCTATCCAAGCGGCCACCATACAGGAGGCCTCTTTAATGCTTACTTTGCCGTGATGATGCTGCACCACGACGAGATCCACGAACAGGGCGGCGGCTATAACCGCCCAGAAAACTATCCACATAATCAAATGTACTGTCATATATCGGATTATATAATATAAGCGGCTTAGCTTGCCACGAGTGGCTTTGGTGTGCAAACCTTTCGCAATTTGATAAAATATTTAAAAGATGAATGTAATCTCTTTTGACATTATTCCGTCAACAAACGGGTATTGCGCGCGGAATATAAGTTCTTTGGCGCACGGTGATATAGTGACTGCGCGCCGGCAAAGCGCGGGCCGCGGCAGAAAAAGCCGCAAATGGTCTTCGGAAGAAGGCGGGCTTTATTTTTCGCTTGTGCTTAAAGAGGGTTTGTCCCTTTTAAAATCGCCCGGCACGCTTACTCAGCTTATGGCTTTGGCCGTGTGCAAGGCGGCCAGGCGGGCGGGGGCTGGGGCCTATATAAAATGGCCAAATGACGTTTTGGCGCAGGGCCGCAAATTCTGCGGTATTTTAAGCGAAGCCGTATTTGACGGGCAAAACCTTAAAGCCGTAATTGTGGGCGTAGGAATAAATTTAAGCCAAAAGGAGCTTGACTCCGATAAACCCGCCGTAACTTTGGCTGAATTGGGCATAGAAGCGGACGCGGAAGATTTGCTAAAAGAGATTGTTGACAATTTTAACTTTAATTTTGAACTTTTAAAGCGAGAGGGTTTTGAGGCTTTAAGGGATTGTTATAAAGAAGCGTTTTTATATTTGGGCAAGCCTGTTACTCTGCGCGTTTTTGACGAAACGGTAGAGGGCATAGCCGAAGATATAGACGCCGAAGGCCGCCTTATTCTGCGTCAGGGGGAAAAACTGCGCGTGATAAATATAGGCGATATGGATTTTTAAAGATTACAAGGAGAGTATTTATGGAAGGAAGCGTTTTTGCCAAAAGCGTAGAGCTTATGGTTGTAGGTATGGGAATGACTTTCTCATTCCTTATTATACTTGTGTGTATAATGAAAGTTTTGCAATTTGTGGTGGAAGGCTTTTTAAATAAAGTTTTTCCTCCGGCCCAACCGGCTGCGGCGGCGGTCACTGCCGTTTCTGACGACAAAATAAAAATTGCCATAGCTTTGGCCGCGGCCAAAAGTATGGCGAAATAAAAGATTTAAAAACTAAAGGAGAGATTGTAAAGTATGAAGAAAATCAAATTTATGATTACCGCCTTCAGGGACGGTTTTCAATCGGTATACGGAGCCAGAGTCCTTTCCAAAGACTTTTTGCCCGCGGTGGAAGCCGCAAGAGAAGCCGGCATAAGGCATATTGAATCCGGCGGCGGGGCGACTTTCCAGTCCGCATTCTTTTATAACAACGAAAACGCTTATGACGTTATGGATGCTTTCCGCAAAGCGGCCGGCCCGGAAGCCAACCTTCAAACTTTAGCCCGCGGCGTAAACGTAGTCGGTTTGGACTCTCAACCCAGCGACGTTATCAAACTGCACGCGCAAACCTTTAAAAAACACGGCGTTACCACGATCAGAAACTTTGACGCTTTAAACGACGTCAATAACCTTATTTACAGCGGCAAATGTATTAAAGAAGCCGGCCTTAAACACGAAGTTACCGTAACGATGATGTCCTTGGCCCCCGGCTGGGATAAACACGGTAATGTCCACACCCCGGAATTTTACGCCAAGACCTTACAGAAAATTATAGATTCTGGCATTCCTTTTGACAGCGTCGCTTTTAAAGACGCTTCCGGCACTTCAACCCCCTCTACGGTAAGGGAAACCATCAAATTAGCCAAAAAGATTTTACCGCCCGAAGTTGAAGTCTGCTTCCACACCCACGAAACCGGCGGCAACGGCGCAACCTGCTGCCTGGCGGCTTTGGACGGCGGCGCGGACAGATTGGACCTTTCTATGGCCCCCGTTTCCGGCGGCACCTGCCAGACAGATATCATCACGATGTGGCACGCTTTAAGAGGTTCCGACTATACCTTGGACATTGATATTGAAAAAATCAAAAAGGTGGAAGACGTATTTAAGGATTGTATGAAAGACTACTTCCTTCCGCCCGAGGCTATGAAAGTTGAACCGACGATTCCTTTTTCTCCTTTGCCGGGCGGCGCTCTTACGGCCAATACCCAGATGTTAAGGGACAACGGCATTATGAACAAATATGACGAAATCTTCAACGCTATGGGCGAAGCCGTCAGAAAAGGCGGTTTCGGTACTTCCGTAACGCCGGTAAGCCAGTTTTACTTCCAGCAGGCTTTCAATAACGTAATGTTCGGCCCTTGGAAAAAATTTGCCGAAGGTTACGGCAAAATGGTACTCGGTTATTTCGGCAAGACGCCGGAACCGGCTGATCCGGAAGTGGTAAAACTCGCCAGCGAACAGCTCGGCCTTGAACCCACGAAGAAAACCGTTCTTGAAATCAATGACGCCAACCCCAAGAAAGGCGTAGCCCCGGCCAAAGCTTTGCTTGAAGAAAACAAACTCCCGATAACGGACGAAAATATCTTCATCGCCGCGGCCTGCGGTCAGAAAGGTATTACCTTCCTTAAAGGCGAAGCCAAACTCGGTATCAGGAAAGTTGCCGCCAAGAAAGAAGGCTCAGCTTCCGCTTATACGGTAAGCGTCGGCGGCGAAAAATTCGCCGTAAAACTTGAAAACGGCAAAGCCATAGTCAACGGCACTTCCTATGACGTTGATATTAAAGAAGGCATTGACGCTTCGGCCCAAACGGAAGCCAAACCCGCCGCTGCTGCCTCAGGTGCGGGTGCGGAAATCAAAGCTCCTCTTCCGGGTGCGGTTATGAAACTTTCCTTCCAAGAAGGCGCGGCCGTTAAGAAAGGCCAAACCGTTTTGGTAATGGAAGCGATGAAAATGGAAACCGAAATCAAAGCCCCGGCGGACGGTAAAGTTTCCTATAAAGTAAAAACCGGCGACCAAGTGCAAACCGGCGCTTTATTGGCGGTTTTAGGTTAAGGAGAAAACAATGGCAGATATAATACAGTCTTTCTCCAATTTATGGCTGACGACCGGGCTTTACAATATAACCACGGGCCAATGCTTGATGATTCTTATTTGTTTGTTCATCCTTTGGCTCGGTATCGTAAAGCAGTTTGAGCCTTTGCTCTTGATTCCTATCGGTTTCGGCGGACTTCTTTCCAATATCCCGGTAGCCGGGATAGCGGCTTTATCCGTCAGCACGGTTGACCCCAGCGGTGTTGTAAGCACCGCTTTCGGCGGCTTCTTGGGCCAGGTCTATGGATTTGGTATAGAGTCGGGCCTTTTCCCGCTGTTGATATTTATGGGCGTAGGCGCTATGACGGACTTCGGCCCGCTTATAGCCAACCCCAGAACGGCTTTGCTCGGTGCGGCCGCCCAGTTTGGTATATTCTTTACCGTATTCGGCGCATTGATGCTCGGCAACTTTATACCTGATTTGACCTTCTCCGTAAAAGAGGCGGCCTCAATCGGTATTATCGGTGGTGCGGACGGCCCTACGGCCATATTCCTTACGTCTAAGCTTGCTCCCGAACTTTTGGGTGCGATAGCCGTAGCGGCATATTCTTATATGGCTTTGGTTCCTATAATCCAGCCCCCGATAATGAAGCTTCTTACCACGGAAAAGGAAAGAAAAATCGAAATGAAGCAGCTTCGCCACGTTTCCAAGAGGGAAAAAATCCTTTTTCCGTTGGTGGTGCTTTTGCTCTGCGTACTTTTGATCCCGGACGCCACTCCGCTTATCGGTATGCTTATGTTCGGCAACCTGATTAAAGAATGCGGCGTAGCCGACAGGCTCAGCAAAACCGCCCAGAACGAACTTATCAACATAGTTACGATTTTGCTCGGTTTGGCCGTAGGTTCCAAGCTCGCTTCGGAAAAGTTCTTGCAGTTTAAGACCATAGCCATCGTTATTTTGGGTTTGGCGGCTTTCTGCGTAGGTACGGCTTCGGGCGTAATTTTGGCTAAGATTATGAATATCTTTTCCAAAAACAAAATCAACCCGCTTATCGGTTCCGCGGGCGTTTCCGCAGTTCCTATGGCGGCGCGCGTATCCAATAAAGTCGGTCAGGAATACAATCCCAGCAACTTCCTGCTGATGCACGCTATGGGCCCGAACGTGGCCGGCGTAATCGGTTCGGCGGTTGTGGCCGGTATTTTACTGGCGATGTTGGGAAAATAACCGCTAAGTTTTTAAAAGCCCCGGGGACGAAAGTTCCCGGGGCTTTTTGTTTGCGGAGAGTATCCGCCAAACAGCCTGGGGAAAGGGGGATTTTAATATTAAATTATCTCTAAAAATGCTATGATTTTATAAATATGAAAAAGATTTTAAACTTGCAGTGCGTCAACTGCGGAAAAGAATATAAAACAAGGGATTCGGACTATGTTTGCAATTCCTGCGGCGGCACGCTGGAAGTTAATTATGATTATAAATTGATCAAAAAGCGTTTGGATTATGACGTTTTGGAAAGCAATACTTCCTACAATATGTGGCGTTATATAGATTTGCTTCCGATAGACGATCATGACGATATCCCGCCCGTACAGCTTGGCTGGACGCCGCTTTACAAAGCCGATGAATTGGCTGAAAGATTGGGGATATCACAGCTTTTTATCAAGGACGAAGGGCGCAATCCGACGGGTTCCATAAAGGATAGGGGCAGCGCGGTTGCCGTCGCCAGAGCTTTGGAAGTGGGCGCGAAAGTCATTACGGACGCTTCCAGCGGAAACGCGAGCGATTCTTTGGCTTGCCTTACGTCCAACTTGAAAATCAAAACGGTAATATTTTCCCCCAAGAATACGCCCGAACCCAAGCTTGTTCAGCTTTATGTTTACGGCGCGGACGTAATAAGGGTTGACGGGGATTATGACGAAGCTTTTGAACTTTGTCGTTCCGCCAGCGAGAAATTCGGTTGGTATAACCGCGCGGCGGGTTATAATCCTTACGCCAGGGAAGGCAAAAAAACCTGCGCTTTTGAAATTTGCGAGCAGCTTCAATGGGAAGCCCCGGATAAAGTTATCGTCGCCGCCGGCGACGGAACAATAGTCTGCGGAATGTGGAGGGGCTTTAAAGATTTCAATAAATTAGGCATCATAGAGAAGATGCCGCAAATGATAGCGGTTCAGGCGGAAGGCAGCGCGGCAATTACAAACGCTTGGAAGAACGGTGCAGAACTTTCTTCCGTGCAGGCCAATACGGTGGCCGACAGTATTTCCGTAAATTATCCGCGCGACGGTTATTTGGCATTGCAGGCTCTTAAAGAATCCAACGGTATGGCTATAACGGTAAGCGACGCGGAGATACTTTCAGCCATTCCGGAACTTGCCAGGGAATCGGGCGTTTTTGCCGAGCCCGGCGGCGCGGCTACATACGCGGGGCTTAAAAAGCTTGTCGCGCAGGGAGTGATACAGAAAGACGAGTCCGTAGCGATAGTGGTCGGCGGAAACGGACTTAAGGATATAAGCGCGGCGGCGAAATCGATAGAGATTTCTCACGGTTTCGTAAAGCCGTCTTTGGAAGAAATAATTAAACTTGGGATTTTAAAACCGGGAGATTAAGGGGAGATTGATATGGAAGAGAAACTTTCGTCGACAGCGGCGATAAAAATAGAACAAAATTCGGTCAAAGAAGCACAATACGATTTGCCTCAGAGCTATGGTAAAACGGAATCGTTCCTTTTGCCCAAAGACCCTAACTGGATGTTCCTTTTTTGGGATATCGTAAAAGAAACTTATGAATATATTATGGGTGAAAGAGGCCGCGATATTTTTGACAAATCAAGAAGCGTAATCCGCGTTTACGATATTACAGGCGTAGCGGGTTTTAACGGTTTAAACTCAAATTCTTATTTTGATATTCCGATAGTTCTTGACGCCAGAAGTTGGTACATCAATGTACCCATAGGCGTAAGGAAATATATTTGCGACGTCGGCATTATTACGCCGGAAGGGGAATTTGTACTTTTAACGCGCAGCAACAGCACCACGACTCCCCCGGGCAAAATGTCCGACGTTGTCGACGATAAATGGATGATGGTTGAAGGCGAATATGAAAAGCTGGTAAAAATGTCCGGCGTTGAAATGTTCGGTTCTTTAAGCGGCGCGAGTGAGAAGCTTCAAAATATTCTCCAACAGCGTTGGAAGATGTTCGGCATAGACGTAAATTCTTTGCCGAGTTCAAATACATCTTCTTGGGGTTCGGCCCATTTGGCCGTACCCGCGCCCGAAGCCGAAACGGACGAAGATATTTGGCTTAAAGCCGACTGCGAGCTTATCGTCTACGGGCAGGCCAGCAAAAACGCCAAAGTTTTGATAGACGGCAAGGAAATACAACTCGGCCCGGACGGCACATTCTCTTTAAGGTATTCTTTGCAGGACGGACAAGTCGTCATACCGATAAAGGCGCATCATCATACCAAAACCGAAAAACAAAGAGCGATTACCATTAAAGCCGAAAGACAAAAGGAGGCCTAATAATGCAGCAGGAAAAAGGATATCTTTCTTTAGTTTTACACGCCCATTTGCCCTTCATCAGGCACCCGGAATACCCGGACTTTTTGGAAGAAGACTGGTTCTATGAAGCTATGGTTGAAACTTATCTCCCGCTTTTGGACGTTTACGAAAGGCTTACCGCCGAGGGAGTTGATTTTAGAATTACAATGTCCTTAACGCCGCCTTTGTGCGCGATGATGTCGGACGAGCTTCTTATCAGCCGCTTCAGACATTATTTAAACCAACGCATAGAACTTTCCGAAAAGGAACTCGGCCGCACGGCCAATACGGAATTTGCTTACGTAGCGCAGATGTATAATCAAAAATTCAAACGTTACAGAGAACTGTTTGAAGATTATTATCACGGTCAAATTTTGCAGGGCTTTAAAAAATTTCAGGATATGGGCAAGTTGGAAATCATCACTTGCTGCGCCACGCACGGCTATTTGCCTTTGCAGGTGCACAGAGAAAGCGTCCGCGCCCAAATCAAAATCGCGGCGGAAGATTACAGAAAAAGATTTGACAGAAACCCGCGCGGCATTTGGCTTGCCGAATGCGCTTATAATCCGGGCGACGACATATTCCTTAAAGAACAGGGAATAAGATTTTTCTTTATGGAATCGCACGGCGTTATGCACGGCACTCCAAGGCCGAAATACGGCATTTACGCGCCGGTTTATACGCCAAACGGCGTAGCGGCTTTCTCCAGAGATATGGAATCCGCCCAGCAGGTTTGGAGCGCCGAAAGCGGTTATCCGGGCGATCCCAACTACCGCGAATTTTACCGCGATTTGGGTTATGATTTGGATTACGACTATATTAAGCCTTATCTCCATTCCGACGGCGTAAGGCGTAATATCGGTATGAAGTACCATAAAATAACCGGCAAAGTTTCTTTAAACAGGAAGCAGCCTTATTATCCAAGCGACGCAAGGGAAGTCGCCGCCACTCACGCCGGCAACTTTATGTTCAACCGCCAAAAACAGCTTGAATATCTTTCTTCCGTAATTACGGACAGGAAGCCTTTAATAGTTTCTATGTACGACGCCGAACTTTACGGCCATTGGTGGTATGAAGGTATAGATTTCCTCTATTTCCTGTTTAAGAAAATCCATTACGACCAAAAAGACATTAAACTGATAACGCCGCTTGAATATCTGGAAAAGTACCCGGTCAATCAGGTGGTTCAGCCGTCAATGTCTTCTTGGGGAGATAAAGGATATCACGACGTTTGGCTTAACAGCGGCAATGATTGGATTTACAGACACCTTATCAAAGCCGCAGAGCGTATGGTTGAGCTTGCAAACCGCTTCCCCAACGCGGACGGTGTTTTGAGAAGGGCTTTAAACCAAGCCGCGCGCGAATTGGTTTTAATGCAGTCTTCCGACTGGGCCTTTTTAATGACGGTCGGTACCGCGAAGGAATATTCAACCAAACGCACCAAAGACCACGTTAAGCGTTTTATAGCGATATACGATATGATTATGGGTAACCGTATAGACGAGGGCTTTATCTGGGATTTGGAGCAGAAGGATAATATCTTCCCGGATATAGATTACCGTTCTTACGCTTCAAGCGACGCTCAGGCCGTTGAAAGCGCAAAAGCGGCTTAATAATTGTTTTAACGCATAAACCCCGGTTCAAAACCGGGGTTTTATTTTTTACAGGTATGTTGCCCTTGGAAAATTCCGCACAATATAACCCCCGGGCTTGTACCCCGGGGGCGTTTTATATTTTCGGAGATTTAATCCCGCAAAGCGTAGCGTCCGTAAGACTTTTATTCTATTTGTCTGGATAGAAATAGATTTCAAGCTGGCGGAAATGTATGCCTGCGGCTTCTATTTTAGCTTGGGTAATGTCCCAGTATTTCGTATTCAACATTTTAGCCAATTCTTCATTGCTTATTTTAAGAGCAAGGCAAATTATATCGCCGCTGTAATCTTTTTGTTTTGCGACTTTCGGGTTATTGGTATCGCCGAGATACGTGCCGAAAGATTTAAAGGAATGACCGTTATAAATAAATTCGTAATTGCAGAGAATTTTCCTTAGCATATCTAATTCCTTGATAAATGGAGTGTATTTGTTGATAGTTTATAATGTTTTAACGGTGGTTTCAAGTTCTATCAGCCCAAATCAATAATATTCCATTGTTTTTGGTAAAGTTCCATAAGCCTTTGCTTAAAAGCGGCGTGCTGCGTTTTTTGAAGGAGGGGATCATCGGCGTTAAGCCAATCTCTGTCTTCAACCGCCCAACGCAGGACGTCTTTGTCTTTGATAATGTCCCCGGCTTTAAATTCCAAATCGCCGGATTGACGCGTGCCGAGTATTTCGCCCGGTCCGCGCAGTTCCAAATCTTTTTCGCCTATTTTAAAGCCGTCGCCGGTTTTGCATATTGTATTTATTCTTTCCAAAGAAACGTTACTCGTGTGTTGGCTTACTAAGATACAATAAGATTTTTCCGAGCCTCTGCCTACTCTGCCCCTAAGCTGGTGTAAACTCGCCAGGCCGAAACGTTCCGCATTCTGTATAACCATTACGGTGGCGTTTTTTACGTCTATACCTACTTCTATTACCGGCGTGGCTACCAAAATATCCGTCTTTTTAAGCAGGAAGTCTTCCATAATTTTTTGTTTTTCCGCGCTTTTCATAGCGCCGTGTATCATTGCGATTTTAAACTGCGGCATTAATTGTTTTATGCGTTCATATTCCTGTACGGCGGCTTTAAGTTCCAGTTTGTCGCTTTCGTCTATCAAAGGATAAACGATATAAGCCTGCCTGCCCTTTTCGGCCTCGCGTATGACGGTTTCGAAAGCTTTTGTTTCGCTTAAATGCTCGGTTTGCACTGGCTGACGCCCGGGGGGAAGCTGATCTATTGTGGAAACGTCCAAATCCCCGTAAAAAGCCAAGGCGAAAGTCCTCGGGATGGGGGTTGCCGTCATTGAAAGCATATCCGTAAATTCGGCCTTGGCGCGCAGTTTTGCGCGCTGTTTTACACCGAAGCGGTGCTGCTCGTCAACCACTATAAGTTTTAAATTTTTAAACTTGACGTTATCTTCTATCAGCGAATGCGTGCCTATAACTATATCGGTTTGCCCTTCCGCCAAATATTTCAGGGCGTTTTCTTTCTCTTTTTTCGGCGTCTTGGAGGTTAGCAGTTTTACTTTTACGTCAAGCCCTTTCAGGTATCTGTTTAAAGTGATAAAGTGCTGGGTCGCCAAAATTTCCGTCGGTGCCATAAAGGCGCATTGATAACCGTTTTCAACAGCCAAAAGCATAGCGCAAAGCGCGACTACCGTCTTTCCGGAGCCCACATCGCCCTGTACAAGCCTTGTCATCGGTATGTTTTTTTGCATATCGGAAAAAATTTCGTTTATAACGCGGACTTGAGCTTTTGTAAAAGTATATTCCAAATTGTTTTTAAATTTTGAAAGCAAAGTCCTTTTAATTTCGTAATGATATCCCTTTTCCCGGCGGACGGTTTGGCGTTTTTTAATGCCCCAGGCCATAGTCATAAGCAAGAATTCTTCGTAAATCATACGTCTGCGCGCATTTTCAAGTTCGCTTATAGAATTGGGGAAATGTATCGCGCATAATGCTTGTCTTATGTTTAAAAGATTGCGTTTTTGGGCCAGTTCTGGCGGCAGAATTTCCTTTTCTTCCTGCAAATAGTTGCTTAAAGCGGAAAATTGGACTGAGCGGAAAAACTTATTCGTCAACCCCTGCGTAAGGCTGTAAACGGGGGCAATTCTGCCTGCGTTTATTTTGGCGTCGGGGGAGTTTACGGGATAATATTCTTCCACCGTTATTTTATTGGAAAAGAACGCGCCTTTTTCATCTCTTTTGCCTATAATCCATAGTTTCGCTTCGGGCCTGAAATCCCTGCGCATTTGCATAAAAGGGTCAAAACGGCGGATTTTCTTTTTAAACCAAACGGCCTCAACCAGATCGCCAGCCCCATCGCGCAGAAAAGCTTTAAAAATCAAAAGAGATCTTGCCGGTATGGATTGCGTCCTTATAACGGTATATACGCCCGCGACGCTTTCCGCGCGTTTAAAAGCGGAAAGTTTTGCGTCAAGCCTTCTGTCTTGGTAAGTTCTGGGGTAATAATGCAGCAAATCGCTGACGGAATTTAAATCCAACTGGGCGAATAATTTTGCTTTTGCGGGGCCTATTCCTTTTATACTCGTTATTGCGGGCATAATAATATTATAGTTTTTTACCGGCCTGTTCCGTCAACTTCTCCTTGGACGTGGGGCAAAAGGCCCATTTGTTTATAGGTCTTAATTCCCTTGTTAATGAAACGCGCATTTATTAGAATTTACTTAATCGGACGTTTAAGGAAAACAAATGTTTAAAAAATTTTTATCTTTATTCCTGGCTTTTGTTTTATTTTTCGGTTCTTCCGCTTCCGCAGCGGGGGAAATGTCTTTGGACGAGGTTAAAATTATGCTCTCCAAACCGGAAAAATATTCCAAAAAACCCGAAGTTTTGCTTTCTATGGCCGTTTTGGCCGGAGTATCCGGCTCGGAGAGGATTATAGAATCTTTTATCGCTTTAAAAAGCAAATTGGCCTCCAAAGAAGCGCTGCTTGCGGAAATGCAAAACACCCGTGTTTTAAATGCAGGCAAAAAAGTTTTTATCACTATTAAAGACGGGTCCGGTTCTTATCAGCTTAATTTCCCCGCTTTGGATCATCGATATCATTGGCGCAGGGCCAATGTTTACGAACCCGCGCTCGAAAAAGTTAAAAAACACAGATACGCCTATCTTGAATATTATAGATCTCCGGAAGTGCGGGCCCGCTTGGATATCGCGGAAAAGGAATTTGCCGCAGTGGAAAAAGAATTTAAAGCTTTGGAAAGGTTATGGTCTTCAAACCGCAATAAACTTTTAAAAGCCGCCGCACCCGCGGAAGAAAAAGCTTTGAAGAGGGAAATAACTCTTCTTCAAAAAGAAATAGCTTCAAAACAGTCTTCTTTTGCCGAAGCGCAGTATGAAGTTTTTAAAAGGGAGTACAATACGATATCCGCCATTCTCAGGAATAAGGCCGGTTTGTTTTTACCGCCGGAAATTGACAAATTTATAAGGAGAATGGAAGTCGATTTATCCCGTTTTCAAAGAGCTTCCTCCGCAGAGGACGTTGCTTTTGCGCGCCGTGCTTTGCGCGAATCTTTGGAACGGTTCTCTTCCGTTTCGGCCGGGGTTGCCCCTAAGGAAATAAAATATTACAGAGAAACCTTAAATAAATTTTTTAGAGATATTTCAAGCAAATTAAGTTTAAAATCTTCTTTACCTCTGCTCAGCGCGGCCGGGCTTGGAATATTGATGCTTTCGGCCCAAAGCGCGCAAGCGGCTAAAATTTCAAACAGAAGAACGGTTGTATCCAGAACTTTAAAATACTCCTATGTCGAAACCCCTTCGCTTATGCTTGCCAATGTTTTGGCTTTGCGCAATTCTTACGGGGGAGATTTGGTGGCTGACGTTATTTATGAAAATCAGGAATACGTTTCCATTTTGTCCAAACAGACGGAGAATTTAAAGAAAATGGCGGAAATAGCCCCTGCCGGGCCGGCCGCCGCCGATGTCGTGATAAGCTCCCAAAATTTCAGTTTGCCTCTTTATCAAGGTTTTGGCTTTTAACTTCGTGCCCGCGCGGATGAAGCCTGGTGTGCTTTTCTTTTATATCGCTTATATTTACGTGAGTATAAATTTGCGTTGTGCTTAGGCTTTCGTGCCCGAGCATTTCCTGCAAACTCCTTAAATCGGCCCCGCCTTTTAACAAATGTGAAGCAAAGGTATGCCTGAACAAATGCGGATAAACCCGCCTTGTAATGCCTGCCGCTTTAGCCAAGTTCTCAATATCCTTCCAGACGGAAATTCTGCTTATTTTTTTGCCTCTGTTGTTTAAAAAGAGTGCGCTGTCGGTGTCCTTGCCGATAAACTTAGCCTGACGCTGATCAAGGTAAGCGTCCACCACGCGGCAGGCGTGTTCGTGTATCGGCACAAAGCGTTGTTTGCGTCCTTTGCCGAAAGCCAAAACCCAGCCTTCTTTGGTGTTTACGTTTTCCGTACTTAAATTAGTCAGTTCGGAAACGCGTATGCCGCTGGCGTAAAAAAGCGTTATTATGCAAAATGTGCGCCAATGGGCGAAGTCTTTCGGCTTAAATGAAAGCAGTTTATGCATTTCTTCGGGAGAAAGCTGTTGTGGTATTTTTCTGATAAGCCTTGGGGAGAGCAAAAATCTTGTCGGTTCCTCGTTTATTACGCCTTCCGCCATAAGAAATTTATAATAATTTTTTACGGCTTCGGTTTTTCTGAATACGCTTGAAGGAGCAAGATTCGCTTCCGATTTAAGATGATAAATATAAGCGTCCAAAAATTCCGGCGTGGCCTGTTCGGATTCAATATTATTGGCTTGGCAAAAGTCCAAATATTGTTTTAAATCGCGAACATATGCCTCCACGGTATTGGCAGAAAGTTGCCTTTCAAAAGACAAATGGCTTTTAAAATCGTCAATCGGCATAAAAATATTGTATAAAATTTGCTTTTGGTAAGCTTTTACGGTTTTTACGAAGGGTAAAAAATTAGTTTAGTTCCTTCACGGTACTTTGCTTTTTGCGTAGCATTAAATCTTTAAGGAGTTCGCTTACGGCTTTGTGTAAAACCGGGTGGATAAAATCGGGGGCGATTTCATTTAACGGGGCAAGCACAAATTCCCGTTCGGACAAAGCTTTGTGGGGGATTGTCAAATCGGGGAGGTTTATGGTTTCTTCTTCGTAGAACAGTATGTCCAAATCAATCACGCGCGGGCCGTTGCGGAAAGTCGGTTTACGGCCCAAAGAGGCTTCCAACTCTTTTAATTTTTTAAGAAGAGGCAAAGGTTTAAGGTCGGTTTGCAACAGTAAAACCGTATTTACAAAATCCGCCTGATCTGCAAAACCTTCCGGTTTGGAAATAATATAATTCGCGGTTTTTATAACTGTGCCGGCTTGATTAAGCGCGGATACGGCCCGGTCAATATTTCCCTTAGCCGGGGCTATGTTTGAACCTAAGGCTATAAAAACTTTTGACATTAATTATTGCCTCTGTATTCGGCCCAGCGGTCTTCGGCTTCGGCCACTTTGACGGAATACAAATGCGGGAAAAGCTTCTTAATCCGACGGTAAATCCAAATGCAGAGGGTTTCCGTAGTGGGGTTGTCAAAAAAAGCGCACAAATCTTTGCCTTCAAAACGGTCGTCAATTTCTCTTTTAAACGCTGCCGACAAATCGCGGAAATCAAGCAGATATCCTTCGGCGTTAAGCGGGCCGTAAAATGTTATTTCGTATCGGAAGGTATGCTCGTGAGAAGCCTCGGCCAAAGCGCCTCCGTGGCCGTGACGTGCGGTAAAAAAGCCCGTCTGCGTAAGGTAGATTTTCGTCATTTTGCGGTCTCTAGTTCTTCAAAAAAGTTGATTATTTTACGCGTTTCTTTTACGTCGTGTACGCGCAGAATGTCCGCCCCGTTTTGCAGGGCTACCAAATTGGCAGCCAAAGTCTGCGCTTTGCGTTTGGGGGCGCCTTCGCATTTTTGGCTTAAAAAAGTTTTGCGCGAAAGTCCGGCCAACATCCTTACGCCCAACTCTTTAAAAAAATCCAAATGTTTAAGAAGTTCGTAATTTTGCGCGCGGGTCTTGGCAAAGCCAAAACCGACGTCAATAATAATATTTTCTTTTGCTATTTTGCAGGATATGGCTTCTTCAATTTTTTGCGCCAAAAAATCTTTTATTTCGTCTAGCAAATTTTGGTAATCGGTCATCGTTTGCATCGTTTGCGGAGTACCGCGCGTGTGCATTACCACTATTTGCGCGTTAAAATCTTTAACCAATTTGAACATTTCTTTGTCGGGCGTGCCGCTGACGTCGTTTATAATATTTACTCCGGCTTTAAGGCCCGCCAAGGCGACGGGTATTTTTACGGTGTCTAAAGAAACGGGAACTTTGGGCCATATTTTACGCACTTCGGCAATCAGCGGTATTACGCGCGAGAGCTCTTCTTCCGCTGATACGGGCTGAGCGAACGGCCTGGTGGATTCCCCGCCGATATCCAAAATATCCGCACCTTCGCGCAGATAATCTTTGCATTTTGCCATAAGAATATTCAAATTGTTTTGAGGATTTCCGTCGTAAAAAGAATCTGGCGTGGCGTTCACAATCCCCATTAACTGCCGTTTCATATATTAATCCTTACCTTTTGCAAGACTTTGAAGGTTTTATTTAATCATTTCAAGAAATTCGTTGCGGACTTCCATTTTTTTAAATGCGCCGCGTATCGCGCTGGTTACCATTACAGCATCGTGCTTTTCAATTCCGCGCGAGCTTATGCACATATGTTTGGCTTTGCATACCACCATTACGCCGTAAGGCTTTAAAGTTTCCATAAGGCTGTCGGCTATTTGCGATACCAGCTTTTCCTGTATTTGCAGGCGTCTGGCGTAAACTTCCACCAAGCGCGCCAATTTGGAAATGCCCAAAACGCGCCCTTTTGGCAGATATCCTATTGAAATGGTACCGAAAAACGGCTGTAAATGATGTTCGCAGGTAGAGTAAAATTCAATATTTTTTAAGACGACCATCTCCTCGCAGGAGCCTTCCGTAAAGGTTTTAAGGACGTCTTGCGGCTTCATTTTATATCCGCCGTAAAGTTTATCCCAACTGCGCACGATGCGCGCGGGGGTTTCAAGCAGGCCTTCGCGGGCGGGATCGTCGCCTATATAAGCCAGGATATTACGCAGGCTTTGCATTACTTCTTCTTTGCTTACTTTACGTTTATCAGTTTGTGCAGCTGAACGCTTAATCTTATTTGCGGATTTTGTTTTATCAGTTCTAGGCATTTGGTTAAATTCTCCTGTTTGTTTCCTTCCGGCTGTATGCAGAAAACCGCGCCGGGCTTAAGATACTTTTGATATTGTAAAGCCTGCCGCGCGGAATTTTCCTGTGCGTCAATGACGCATTTTATGACGTCGGCTTTTTTCAGCATAGCTTCGGCGGGGTTCTTTTTGGGGGAAACGGTAAGGCATTTTGCCAAACCGGAATCTATATTTACGGAACCGTTTGTTTCAATATGTATTTCCACGCCGTTTTTATTCAAAAGTTCCAAAAGCGGGGCTATGTGCTGTTCGCAAGGTTCTCCGCCGGTAATTATTACCCTTGGGCAGGCGTACTTTTTAACTTCTTCAAGTATGTCTTCGGGACGCATAAGCGCATTTGTTTTTTGGGAGTATTTTGTATCGCACCAAGCGCACCCCATAGAGCAGCCGGCCAAGCGTATGAATACCGCCGCGCAGCCGCAGTAAGGCCCTTCCCCCTGTATAGAATAAAAAATCTCGTTTACTTTAAGGCTTTCTGATGACACTTGCAGAGTCCTCGTTTTCCCATATTTCAAGCGTTTTCAGTTCAAGATTTTTTGCTTCCAACATTTTCGCGGTTTTGTCGAACAGCGCCTGACAAAGATTCTCCGCCGTAGGATTTGGATAAATATCGTTTAGAAATTTATGGTCCGGCAGTACGGAATCAAGCATCGGTTTAAGCAGTTTGAAATCGTATACCATACCGTTTTCCCGTATCGGGCCTTCAATTTCAAAAACGGCTTTCCAAGTATGTCCGTGCAAATTGGCGCAGTCCCCGTCGTAATTCGGCAGTTTATGGGCGGAGCTGAACTTCCTAATTATTCTCAGAATCATCGTCTTTATGCTCGGCTTGTTCGTCTTCGGATTCTTCTTGCTCGTTGTTTTCGTCCGTTTCGGCGTTTTCTGCTTCAACGGGGAGAGGCTGCGCTCTTTTTGCGTTAAATACGAGCTGTCCGTAAATTATGAATACCGCCAAATACGCAAACCCCGCCAAGAAGCCCGGGACAGGCGTGAAGTAGCTGATTATATAAATAAGGAAAGCCGGCGCCTGCACATAGCAGGCCAGTTTGTAATTGTCGCCGCTTTGCGTCTGCGCGCGCATAGCTTTGCCTAAAATCAGCATTATGATAAAAGCCAGTATCAGCATAAAAGGAACTCTGAATATCTGCGCCAAAAGCATAAAGGCCAATATTGCGCCGGCGGCCATATTCGTTATGGGTTCTTTGGCGGCGTTTAAAGCGGCTCTGTCAAGGTTGGCGTTTAAGTCCTGCGGCAAAGGCGTTTCCTGATATCGTCCGTTAAAAGAGAAATAAAGTTTATCCGGGCCTACCAAAATAATGGTTCTGTCGTTTGCCATTTGCGTGGGATAGACGGGTTCGGTTCTGCCGGTGTCAAAAACTATATTGTAACCGCCCATATTTTCGGGGCTGATTTTAAGGGTTTCGTTGTCATTTACTTCCATTATGCCGTTATTTATGGTCATTTCAGGCATATAATCGACTAATGTATCCACGGCTCCGGCTATGCGCGGCCTCATTACAAATATGGAAAAGAGGGCGGTTATCACGGCCGTAAGTATAAAAATGTAAAACACGAAAAAAGACGCTCTCCACGCCGATTTTCCTAAGCCTTGCAAATAAAACTTCATACTGTAAAGGGCTTTTATTGGTCCAAGTAACATAAATCCTCCCAAAATGATATATTAACTATATAATAAGTATAGCAAACTTGGCGGAGGTTATTTTATGAAAAGGCGGTTTGGTTTTCTAATATTCACTTTGGCGTTTTTTACGCTTAACGCGTATTGCGCGGGTTTAAGCGTAATATCAAAAAGGCCGATAGGACAGATAAACGAGAGTTTGTCCGACGGCGGCATATCCGTAACATTTAACCGTCCCGCGGCGGCTTTGAACGGGGAAAACCAACAGGAAAAAACAGCTTGTCCGATACGCTTAAATCCTCCGGTTGAAGGAACCTGCCGTTGGGTGGGTACGCAAACACTAACTTTTACGCCTTCTAAGCCTCTTGCCAACGCCACCAAATACACCGTAACTTTGCCTGCCGGTTTTAAGAGCGGGGTTGACGCCTCTTCCCTATCCCAAAAATATTCTTGGTCTTTTGAAACTGCCCGCCCCTTAGTGCTTTCCAGCCGCCCTTATGACGGCGAAAGATGGCTTTCTTTAAGGCCTAAAATTTTGGTTGTTTTCAATATGCCGCTTGACTTAAACAGGCTTCATTCTTTTGCGGAGCTGATACAAGGCAATATTTCCGTTCCTTTAAAAATAAGTCGCATTGACGAGGATTTATTTAAAAAAGAATTTGAATATTCCGGCTACAACAAAGAAAATGTTTATATATTTGAGCCCGCCGTCAATTTGGAATCAGGCAAAGAGTATAAATTGATTTTGAAGAAGGGCCTTTTGGCAAAGGTGGGGAATTTGGGAATGTCCGCCGATAAAGCCATAAGATTTTACACTTACGGCGCTTTGGATTTGGCTTTAAAACCTCAGGCCGAGTGCCTGCCTTATTCCCCCGCTTTGGATTTTACCAACCCGGTAACTGCGGGCGAAATCGCCAAAAACATCACTTTCAGTCCTGCCTTAAAATATACTCCGTGCGACCCGAATACCAGCGGTTGGTCGAGAATTTACGAGAAAGACGGCGCCGTCTCCCAAGTATACCGTGTGGAACTTTGCGGGCTTGAATTTAAAGCCGGTCAAAGCTATCAAGTTACCTTGGGCAAAGATTTAAAAGATATTTTCGGTAATACTTTAGGCCGCGACGTAACTTTTACTTGGGATAATAAAGGCTATTGCCCCAATATAAGTTTTAAAGGCGGTTTCGGCGTAATGGAAAGCTATTTGCCCGCGCGCTATCCGATAAAAGCCATTAACGCCGGGGGTATAGAAGTTGAAAAGCAGAAAATAGATTACAAAGATTTTATTAATTTTTATAAAGACGAAGCGCCTTGGTGCCGCAAGCGTCAGCTTAAAGGGGATGTCCTTTCCAATATAATCACTCCTAATATGGAAAGGAACATATCCGTAGACACTTTTATCAATTTGGCCCCGGCTTTAAACGGCGGAAAATACGGTTTTGTTTTTACGCAGATTTTAAACAAGCATTACTATTCCGACGAGTGCTGGCAGAACGCTTTTGACAATATTACCGATATCGGCGTAAGCCTTAAGACTTCTCCCTCAAACATTCTTGTTTGGGCCGCAGACTTAAAAACGGGCAAAGAACTCAGAAATGCGGAAGTGGAAATCCGCGATTTGGCCAACAATGTCCTTTGGACGGGTTTTACGGATAAACGCGGTATAGCTTCCGCGCCCGGTTGGACGGAACTTAAACCCGTCAATGAAGATTCTTGGCGTACGCCGCGCTTGTGGGTTTTCGTGAAAAACGGGGAAGACGTTGCCGTGGTTTCCAATGAATTTAACGACGGCATACAGCCTTGGCGTTTTAATATTAATTATGATTTTAATCCGGCCAACACTCCGCTTAAAGCTTTTACTTTTACCGACAAAGGCGTATATCGCCAGGGCGAAATGATATATATAAAATCCATAATACGTTCTTTAAAAGACGGTGTTTTTGATTACTCCGGGCTAAAAGACGTCAAACTTATAATTACCGATGCGCGCGGCAAAGAAGTTTTAAACAAGCAGGTGGAAGTGGACGCGCAAACTTCTTCCGTTTATTATAAATATCAGCTGCCGGATTCTTCACCTAGCGGATACTGGAATGTTTCTATAAGCAACGGGGATTTGTATTCCTGCGAATCTTTCCGCGTGGAGGCGGTTAAACCTGCGGAGTTTGAGGTTCTGCTTACGCCTCTTTCCAAACGCTATTACGGCGGGGAAAGAGCGGTATTCTCTTTGGCTGCAAGGTATATGTTCGGCGGAGTTATGGACGGCGCGCCGGTTGATTTGTCTTTCAATTTAACGCCTTCCGCTTATACCCCCAAAGGTTGGGAGAAATATTCTTTCTATCAGGCGAACTCCGAAAACGGCAAAGATTTACTTTCTTCCCGCATTACTTTAGATGAGAAAGGCTCAAAAACTTTTGATTTTACAATGCCCTCCGTCAGCTATTCTGCGCTTTTATACGTTCAGGCCGGCGTATTGAGCCCTCAGAATCAAAAACTTTTTGCCAGGAGTGCGGTAAATGTTCTTCCGGCGGATGTTTTTATCGGAGTAAAGAGCGAAGACAGAATGGCGGAAGCCGGCAAGCCTTTTGCGCTTGATATCGTTACGGTTGACGCGGAGGGCAAGCTTTTGCCCTCGGCCGCTATGCAAGGCAAAATCGTTCGCAAAGAGTATATGAGTGTAAGGAAAACCGGCGTAGCCGGCCGCCTTGAATGGATAAGCGAGGAAAAAACTGAAGACATTGCTTCTTTCACCTTAAACTCTTTAGATGGCAAAGCTCAATATTCCTTTACGCCGGAAAAGGCCGGCAGCTATAACCTTACTTTAACCGCCAAAGACGCCAAAGGCCGCTTAAACTATACGGATTATTCCTTTTATGTTACAGACGGTGAAGCCTACTGGAAGCAAACCGACGACGATTTGCTTTCCCTGCAGCTTAATAAAGACGAATATAAAATAGGCTCAAAAGCTTCTCTGCTGATAAAATCCCCTTATAAAAAAGCGCAGGCCCTTATCACGGTCGAGCGCGAGGGCGTTTTGGATCATTATGTAAAAACTGTTAAAGGCGGTGCGGCAAAAGTAAGCATTCCGGTTAAGGAAAATTATTCCCCGAACGCTTTTATAAGCGTTATATTGGTGCAGGGCCGCGCGGAAGAACAAAAATTCGCCGAGAACGGTGAAGATCTTTCCAAGCCTCAAGCCAAATTCGGCTATGCGGTTTTAAACGTCCCGCCCAAAGAATTTGAGCTTAAAACTTATGTTGCGGCCGAGCGCGGCGATTATCGCCCCGGTCAAACCGTCAACGTAAATATCAGAACGGAAGATTATAAAGGCCGCGGCACGCCGGCTTCGGTTACCGTGTTTGCCGTAGACGAATCTATGCTTGCCTTAACCGGATATGAAACGCCTGATCCTTTCTCTTTCTTTTACGCCAAAAGGCCTCTTGCTGTTGAAACCTCTGACAACAGATTGTTTGTCATAGGGCAAAGAAGCTTCGGCCAAAAAGGCGAAAACAGAGGCGGCGGCGGTTCGGCGTCCAAATTGGGCGGAGTGGATTTGAGAAGTAATTTTATATTTACACCTTTCTTTACAGCTTCTCTGCAAACCAATGATTCCGGTAACGGTCAGATCAGCTTTAAGACGCCTGATAATCTTACCAAATTCAGATTAATGGCCGTTTCGGCTTCTAAAGATCAATTTGGCAAAGCGCAAAGTTTTATTGAGGTTTCCAAACCTTTAATGATTAAGCCGCTTCTGCCGCGTTTTGCGCGTCCGGGCGACAGCTTTGAATGCGGTTTTATTCTTTATAACTATACCGATAATGACGGACTGAAAGCCGAAACCGACATAAAGATTTCCGGCGGAATCAAACTCATAAAAGCGCAGGAAAAGGCTGTTACCGTTCCAGCAGGCGGCAGCGTAAAAGTCGTAGGAAAATGCCTTGCGGAAGAAGGGGAAAAAGCCGTGTTTGCTTTTAAGGCGGCTTCTTCAAAAGATTCCGACGGTTTGGAAGTTTCCCTGCCTATCTTGCAGATTTCACGTCAGGAAAACGCTTTTACCTCATCCGCCGTTGAAAAGGAAGAAACTCAAAAACTATCCAAACCTTTAAACAGTCTTTTAAATGAGCAAAACAAGGTAAAGACTTTATTTTCTTCCAGTATATTACTTAGCGCCCGGGGGGCGGCCGATTACTTGAAGACTTATCCTTACAACTGCCTTGAACAACAAATGTCGAAGTTGCTTTTGTACACTTCGGCCAAGGATATTTTGATTATGTTTAAGCTTGCCGGGGAGGAGGAAATCAATAAAAAAGCTTCGGCTATTATAGATGACGTGATTTCCTATCAAACTTCTTCGGGCGGTTTTGCGTATTGGCCGCACGCTTCTTTCGCGGACGCTTTTGTTACGGCTTATGCCGTGGACGTTTTGGAAAACGCCCGCAAAAACGGTTTTAACGTAGATGCGGACGTTTTAAGCAAAGCTTCCGCTTGGCTGAACCAGTATCTTTCAAAACGTCAGAAAGGTGCTTACGATTACGACGTTTTGGAAAATGACGCCGCCTCCGCCTATGCCGTTTACGCTTTGGCTTTAACGGGCGGCAATGCCGGCGGATATTTCAGCAATTTATACGCACGCGCGGGCGAACTGGGCTTGGAAGCTAAAATCTATTTGTTTAAAGCTGCCAAACTTTTAAAGAGGGACAGTGCGTTTAAGAAGCTTTACGCCGATATTATGAATTACGGCAAAATATCCGAACGCGGCCTTTATTTTGAAGCCCCGTCTTCCTATCGTTGGATATATACTTCAAACGTCAGAGCTACGGCCTTGGCCTTGGAAGCGTTGCTTTCCCAAAACGCTCCTTTCCCGCAGGATTATCAAGCCGTTGCTTACCTTAACGCTTCGGTCGGGCCGGACGGGGCTTGGGGCAATACGCTTACAAATGCGGCTGTCATAAGGGCGTTTAACGCCTATTATGTCAAAAACGAAGCGCAGGAGCCCGATTTTAAAGCTTTCTTAAAAAAAGACGGCAAAAATATTTTTGAAGCTTCTTTCAAAGGCAGAAAACAGGATTTTGCTTCTTTTGAAAACTCTTTTAAAGAATTTTTCAAAAACTCGCAGGGAGTTGTTTTAAACGTCGGCAAAGAAGGCATCGGCAAACTTTATTACAGCTTGGGCTTGGCCTATTATCCCAAGGAACTTAAAGAACCCGTTTCCGCAGGATTTAAGGTTGAGAAAGAAATAAAACCGCTTGGAGGGAATAGTTCTTTAAGGGCCGGGGAAAGAGCGGAAGTTATAATCACGGTATCAACTGATCTGGAACGCCGCTTCGTTGTATTGCAGGATTATCTGCCCGCCGGGTTTGAAGTTATTGACGAAACTTTGGCCACGGAAGGAGTCGATATAGCCCTTGCCGATGACGGCGCGGAAACTTCTTACAATCCGTTCCACCGCACTGAAATTTATGACGACAGCATCGCCGCTTTTGCCGATTATATGCCCAAAGGCGTTTATAAATTTAAGTATACCGTTTCGGCTTCTACAAGCGGATATTTTAAAGTGCCGCCGGCTTGGGTAAACGCGATGTACGCGCCGGAAGTGTACGGCAGGACGGGTTCCGGTGAATATACGATAAAATAGTATGCGCTTTAAAGCCGTAATATTGTTGCTTTTGATATTTTTTGCCGCGCCACGCTCTTATGCGGAGGCGCGGCCTTTTTACGCCCCGGATAATTCCGTCAGCGTAACGGACAGAAATTTCCTTCCTCTTAGAAATATCCTTTCCGGCAAAGACGGAATTATGCTACCGGTTGCTTTGGAAAAGATCACCCCTTGGCTTGTTCTTTCCGTTTTGGCGGCGGAGGATAAACGCTTTTTTGAACACGGCGGGGTTGATTTTAAAGCTTCGGCAAGGGCTTTATGGCAGAACATAAACGCCGGGAGAGTTGTTTCTGGCGCCTCGACCATAACTCAGCAGTTGGCAAATGCAATAAACCCTAAAGAGCGCACTTTTAAAGGAAAACTGAAAGAAGCTTACGCGGCCGCCTCGCTTGAAAGAGAACTCAGCAAAGAAGAAATCCTTGAAGCCTATTTCAATGCCGTAAACTTCGGCGGAAATATTTACGGCGTACAGGCCGCCGCCTTGGTTTATTTTGATACTGACGTTTCAGCCCTTTCGCTTTCGCAGGCGGCTTTTTTGGCGGGGCTGATAAAATCTCCCACACAATATAATCCGCTAAAAAATCTTAAAGGGGCTTTAAAAAGGCGTAATGAAGTTCTTAACCGTATGTTGGAAAACGGTTTCATAAACGAAGAATTATACTCCGTCGCTCTTGAGGAAGAAATTAAAATATCCCCTCAAAATAAAAAGTTTACCGCACTGCATTACGGGCTTTTTGTCGCTTCTAAAGCTCCTGCGGGTTCGGCCTTGATACAAAGTACGATAGACGGAAAAATCCAATCTCATATAGAGGAAATTCTGCCCGGCTACGTCGAAACTTTAAAAAAGAACAATGTTACCAATGCCGCCGCCGTTGTGCTTGATAATAAAACAGGGGAAGTGCTGGCTTTGGCGGGTTCGGCCGATTATTTTGACGAACATTCTTCCGGCCAGGTTAACGGGGCACTCTCTTTAAGGCAGCCGGGCTCGGCGTTAAAACCTTTTGTCTACGGAGCTGCGTTTGAAGAAGGCTTTTTGCCATCGGATAAAGTCGAAGACGAAGATAAATTTTTTAAAGGTTCTTTCCGGCCTAAAAATTATGACGAAGAATACCACGGTTCTCCGTCTATGCGTCAGGCCTTGGCCTGTTCTTATAATATCCCGGCGGTGCAGGTGGCTGGGGAACTGGGCGCATACAAAGTGTTGGAAACTTTGAAAAAGGCGGGGTTTTCCTCTTTGGGAAAGACGTCCGATTTTTATGGGCTTGGTTTAGCTCTCGGCAATGGGGAAGTTACTTTGCTTGAACTTGCCAACGCTTATCGCGCTTTGGCCAACGGCGGGGTATGGCGGCCTATGGTTTACGCTTTAAATCCGCAGGTAAAACAGGCCGCACGCCCGCAGAGGGTTTTCAGCGCGGAGACGGCTTTTATGCTTACGGATATTCTTGCCGACAATAATGCGCGTGCGGCGGCTTTCGGGCTTAATTCACCTTTGAATATGCCTTTTGACTTCGCTTCCAAAACGGGCACTTCCAAAGATTATAAGGATAATTGGGCCGTAGGTTATTCCCGCCGTTTTACCGTTGCCGTATGGGTGGGTAATTTTGACGCTTCCCCTATGCGCCGCATATCTGGAATAACGGGGGCAGCGCCGATACTTAGGGATATAGCTGTTTTCCTTGACGTTAATTATCCATCAGATAAGGTTAAAACGGAGTCTTCTTTTGATATGCCGCCGTCTTTGGCGCACGCCGACATTTGCCCGGTAAGCGGGAGATTGACCTCAAAAAACTGTACGGGTTCCGTAAGGGAAGTCTTCCCGGTTGATAAATTGCCTAAAGAGTATTGCCTTCTTTCCTTAAAAGAACATCAGGAAGAGGGCGGGCCGGTTTTGGGCGCGGCGGAGGGGATAATATTCCCTGCCGAAGGGGACGTGTTTGTGGGCAGCCCGTCCTTGGACGCCGAAGCCCAGCAAATTAAATTTAAAGCTTCGGAAGAAGGCTTTTGGTTTCTTGACGGGGAAAAACTCCCTTGCCCCCGCGCAAAAGAATGCTTTTGGCAAATAATAAGCGGAAAACACCGTCTTAAATTTGAGGGCCGTAAAAACTATGAAGTTTCTTTTGAAGTGCTGAATTGATAAAAATTTTGATTTATTTTGTCAAATAAAAAACGCCGCTTGAAAGCGGCGTTTCTGTTTTAATCTTTATATCTTTATTTTAAAATACGCATTTGTGCATAAATTCCAAAAATTTCTGCTGGCTGCCGCCAAAATATTTATCCTGCATTTTTACCGCGTCTTTACCTATATATCTAAAGTGCCAAGGTTCGTAGGCATAGCCCGTAATTTCTTCTTGGCCTTTGGGAAATGAAAGACTGAATCCGTATTTTCCGGCGTTTTCGGACAACCAAGCCGCCTCTTTAGTGTAAACGAAAGAATTATCCACGGAATTGATGTCAACGGCCGTACCCAAATGATGTTGTGAATGGCCCGGTTTTGCGGAATATCTGTTTGCGTGCTCAATGCCGTTTTTTTGTACGCTTCTGCTAAACAGATTCTTTTGATATTCATAAGTTCTGTGCGTTGAAATCGGCCATATTTTTATGCCGTCTTTTTTTGCGGCTGCGGCCATATCTTTAAAAGCTTTCAGGGTTTCCGGCGTCATTTTAAGGCGGCCGTTACCATCGTAAACTTCATATTCTATATCGTCAAAATTAGTGCCTACGGCGTGCGTTTTATCAACCAAAATAAGCAAATTGTTTTTCGGGGTCAAAAGATTTGCGGAATTAAGGAAGTCGTCATAATCTTCTTCGTTTAAATTAAGGTTTCCGCATTGTTCGAGTTCTTTAGTAAAAGCTAAATTTTTTTGGTTTTCAATAGCTTCGCCGATATTTGAAGAGGACATATAATCGCTAAGTTCCGCCGCCGAATACAATAAACGCGGCGCAACTGCGCTCAATAAAAAAACAAATGGTATTATTGCCGCATATTTTTTCATAGCAGGCTCCTTAAAGGGTATAAAAATATGATATAAAATGTGTTTGCGTTTGTGGCTTTTATTTAAAAAACCCCCGGCGTTAACCGGGGGTATAAAACATATTTAAGCTTTAAGGATTTCCTCAGGAGTATTTATTATGCACTTTCTTAAGAAAGGCTTTTTAAGAAGTTCTTTCTTAAGCGATTCGTCCCTGAGACTGTTCCTGTAAGATTTTTCTTCAAAAGAATATTTGAAGTTGGTGTGTATGTCGTAGCGGCCTTCGCAGATCGCTGCGACGTCTTCTGCGTAGACGATTTCTTCGTCCGTAGGTATCACAAACACCTTTACCGCGCTGTCTTCTGCGGAAATTAAACTTTCCGCGTTTTTGGTAAGGGCGGATTTGTTGCGTTCTATATCCAATTTTACGCCCATATATTCAAGCCCGGTCAAAGCTTTTTCCCTGTATATCGGTGCGCGTTCGCCTACGCCGGCCGTAAAGACTATCGCGTCGACGTGGCCCAAAGCTGCGGCATAAGCGCCGATATATTTTTTGATACGGTAGGTTTCCATATCAATGGCCAGTTTGCAGCGTTCGTCGCCTTTTTCCGCAGCGATTTCAATATCGCGTCTGTCCTGATATTTTTCGGTAATGCCAAGCACGCCCGATTTCTTGTTTAAAATGGTGTACATATCTTTTGGGGAGATATTTTCACGCTCCATCATTTGGAAAGCGATTGAAGCATCAAAGTCGCCGCTTCTGGTGCCCATTACCAAGCCCTCAAGAGGGGTCAGGCCCATACTGGTGTCAAAGGATACGCCGTTTTTTACAGCGTTTACACTTGCGCCGTTGCCGATATGGCAGATGATTAAATTGCAGTCAAAAGGTTTTTTGCCCAAAAGCACTGCCGCCCTTTTTGCATTGTAAAGGAATGAGGTCCCGTGCGCGCCGTATCTCCTTATTTGGTATTTTTCATACCATTTGTACGGCAAAGCGTACATATAGGAGCTGGCCGGCATAGTCATATGCCAGGCTGTATCGGCGACGACGACGTGTTTAATCCCGGGCATTACGGCTATAGCCGCTTCCATACCGAGTACGTTCGCCGGGTTGTGAAGAGGGGCCAAATCGGAAATGCTTTTTAAAAGATTTATGATTTCCGGAGTGATGAGCATTGATTTTTCAAGCGGGCCGCCGTGTACTACTCTGTGGCCGACAGCGCCGATTTCGCTCATATTTTTGATTACGCCGTATTCTTTATCCGTCAAAGTGTTTAAGGTGCGTTCAATAGCGGTTTTAAAATCGGGGCAGGGGAAAGTAACTTCAAATTTTTCTTTGCCGGGCGCTTCCTGAGATATAACGGCGTTGTCGTAGCCGACTCTTTCTATAAGCCCGACGGCGATATTCCTTTTTGCGGTATTGTCAAACAGACTGTATTTTACGGAAGAACTTCCGCAGTTCAAGCACAATATAATCATAATAATTTAATCTCCGAAAACATATATATAATATACATTTTACAATTATAAGGCTTTTAAGGCAAAAGGGCGTTTTTAAGGTGCGGCTTAGGGTTTTCTGTAAAAAGCCAAGAGTTGGGCTATGACTTCAACCTCGGAGCGCGGGCGGCGGGTCGTTTTTTTATCCGCTCCTTCCAGTACGGCTTTTGAAGCTGTAAAAGAAACTTTTTTAACGCTTAGCAGACCGTCTGTTTTTACGAGAGCCAATTTCCCGTTTGAGATCTGTGATGACGGGCAGAAAATAAGATATTCGCCTTTGCGAGCCCAAGGACAGGCGGCGGTATCGGCCACTTTTAAAGCGAAAGGCGGCTGCCCTTTTGCTTCCAGCATTACGGGCAGATATTCTTCCGGTTGGGAATAATAGGATATGTTAAAAAACTCCTCCCTGATTTCGTTAAGTACGCCTATGGGCTTGCCGGAAGGCAGATTGGAAAGCAGCTCGTAAATTTTTTTGTCGTATTGCTCTTCTTCCGCTTCTTGGGCGGGATATGCAAAAGAATCATCCGTAAAATAGGAAACCGGCTTTTCAAAAACGTGGGAAAGTTTAAGCATATTGTCCCTATCGGGTTTAAAGCGGTTTTTTACCCAATGGGAAACCACGCTTGAGTCTTTAAGCCCCAATTTTTTGGAAAGTTCCACCTTCGTCATAGCCGTCATTTTAAGCAGCTGTTCTATTTTTTGTCCCAAGTTCATTTTTATGGCTCCTATATAAAATTGTAACAAATATTATAAAAATGTCAATCTGTTTTTTACGTCTGAAAAGTTGACAAAGCGAAAAATATTTGATACGATTGTATCAGATTTGATACGGTAAAACCGTTTCAAACCGAAAGCCACAGGCTTGCGCCCGCGGATAAAGCAGCGGGGCTTCGGCCCCGAGGCGAGACGGCTCTCCCACAAATCCCTAAAAAGGATTGCCGCAAAAAAAGCGGCGCTCCGCGGGCGTTCTTATAAAGCGGAGGTTAATATGAAAAATATGTTTGACTCTGATTGCCCCAATAAAGGCTTATTCCCAAGCGGGGCCGGGCTATATAAAGTTATGCTTGAGCTGCTTGAACGCAGAGATAAGTTGGAGCCTTTGGCCAAAGAATTTGCCCGGCTTGACTTCGCTTTAAAACGATATTTTCAAGGTGTGCCGGATTTCCGCATAGGCGGATATCAAATAAAAGGTTTTTATTGCGAAAACTCTAGGCTTAAAATCCCGGAAAAAATAAAAAACAAATATCTTAAAAAAGAGCGCACTTGGATAGTAAGTATAAACAAAATTAAGAAGTAAAAAAATTAACAAATTTAAACGGTGCATTCTTCCGTAACTCTCCTAAGAACTTCATAAATATACTCCTTGTAACTTCATTACTCCTCGCACCGGGGGCCGCACATAGGCGGCCCTTTTTTGTTTTAACTCGTTAAGTTAGATTCTCATAGTTAGTAATTGGGCAAATTTAAGTTTTTTCTTCATTCGGATACCTTGCCGCCTTCGGCGGCATAGCTGCAAGTATACCTCGAACAGAATAAAACTTAAATTTCCTCCAAATCTAAAAAACCACGCAAGTTAAGCCCTCTCACGTTTTTAAATCGGTCTAAGTTACGCGCTCACGGCTATCACTTCGACGCTTTTGGGCGGCTTTTAATTTTTTCTTCGCTTAAATACCGCGGCGGCGAAGCCGCCATCGTTCTAGGTATTCTGCGTTTAGAATAAAATTAAAATCCGCTCCAAAATCAACAAACCACGCTTTTGCATATTCGCACCGATAAAAAACACGCCGCTTTTACGCTCGTACCTTTTCAACCGAAACGCTAATTTTTAAATTACCTCTTTATTTTATTTTTTCCTTTTTACACTACTTTTATACATTCTCTCTATATACTCGGTCGTAAAATGCTTCCACAACTTTTTCATTAATGTAGGTCGGGCTTTGCCCGACGGAAAACTCCTTATTAACGTCAGGCGTAGCCTGACCTACATTTTCTATACATTTTTCTATTAATTTGCCTTTCTTTTATTACTCCTTTTTAGCATTGTTTGTTGTGTCGTACGTCGTGGCAGGCCATGAAAAACGAAAACAGTTGACGGATTTGGGGAAGGATGTTGAGGCAATACGTATCAACTTATAACTTAAGAAAAGTTATAAAATAAAGTACAATAAATGTAGAGAGGCTTTTGTTGCGGCTTCTCTACATGTTTTTGACTTTTATATAATCTTTTTAGATTATATTTCGTCAAAATCTTGTTTTAATCAAGTTGTATATCTCAATCTTGGACGGGTCAAGATATACAACTTGTTGTTTATTTTTTGCTTGGCGGATTTTTTGTTCCGCTTGTGCAAATTTGTTATGTCCGCTAAAGACTAAATCTTAATAAAAAGATTATAGTCAACTTTTTGTTATTTGTCAATAATTACGAGGAACAAACTATGAGGAAACAAAGAATAAAACAGGCGTTAAAAGAAGCGGGCCTAACACAAAGCGAGTTGGCAAGAAAAATGAAAATAACTCAGCCGACTGTAAACGCGTTCGTCAACGGGAGGCGCAACCCTACGGCGACGACTCTTAAAAAAATAGCCAAGGCGACGGGCAAAGACATCAGCTATTTTTTTTCCAGCGGGGGGATATCTCAATCGGCAAACAACAGTACTAACATACGCCAGACCATTAACAACGCCGATATGGAGTTTATAAAAGACAGTTTCCAAACTTTGCAAAGCCGTTTAGACGCCTTGGAAGCCAAACTGGACTTGTTAATTGCAATAAAGAGGAAGATTTAATATGTCCATATTCAACTTTTTTAGAAGGGATGATTTGAGGCAAAAAATTATTGCTTTGGAAAAGAAAATAGAAAAATACAATTCCGGCTTGCCTTTTGATTTTATCAACGCCGTTTATTTTTTGCGTTATAACGGTTTGTCAAATTTACATTGCGGCCGGCATGAACTTATCGCGGAAGCCAAACTGGATATTGCTTCGTCGTCAAAAAAGGAAATTGTCAACATCGTGGCGGGGAAAATAAAAAAATATAGAGAAATTTTCAACGCAATGAAAAAAATTGAAGATCTATACTCTTATTTATCAAGACAGGCGGATCAAGGCCTCATATCGGAAAGCGCCGCCGAAGCGGACGTTTTAGAAGAAATTTTAAAGTTTACAAATTGCGATTCTAAAGAAGAAATTTATTCTCGATTGTTAAAAGAAGGTTTTTTCGTTACCTCTTTTACTGACAATAAGGGGAAAAAAGCATACGGCGGCATAGCATGGGACATTATGGACGGATATTTTTGGAAATCCGCTTCAGCGTACGGCTATAAAGGGGAAGTGCCGTTATTGATAACCGTAAATGACGCCGTAAGAATTTTTTATAACGGCCCGCGGGATTTTCCATATCGTGAAGATTTAATAATAGATTGGGGTAATTATTAACATCCGCAGGAACAAAAATAATTAAAATTTAGTATAAATATATTGGGGACCCGATACGTATTTTGCGTATCGGGATTTTGCGTTTAAAAAGGTTTAACGCTTCCGGCGCGCAGAATACCCGGGCCAAAACATAAGGAGGCGTAACATGAAACTAAGTTTAGAAAGCGGCGTTTATTATTTGGACGTCAGCAAAATGCAGGAGAGGGACGGAAAAGTAAAAATAAATCAGATAATCCCGTTGTTTTTAAATTCGGCGATTGAGAATTTTGGCTCAAAGGCGATGCAGGGTTTAAGCGGGTGTCAAACTTTGGGGATTTTCCCGCGCGCGGGAGATCCTGCAAACCAAGCGGCGGCACCGTCGCCAAGCCAGCCCTCAGCCCCGGCTATCACCCGGCCGCTCGCCCCGGCCGCAAACCCAACGCAAAATATGCAATTTCAAGCGGGCTCATATGGTGAAAGCTGGCCGGCGTTTAAAGCGTGGTATATTGATTATTTGCGCGCAATGAACAGCCCCCGCACGGTAAAGATAGAGCTGCGCACGATAAAAAAACTTGAGGAGTTCAAAAAACCGGCTTTTCTCTGCCAGCTTACGCCGGATTATCTTTTGGATTTCAAGTCGTGGCTGGAGCTTTCCCCCAAGAACCCGCGCAAAAATTTCCGCGGCGGGCTCGTCGCGCTGGACAGGCACGTCTGCGCTTTTAAAAAAATGCTCCGCACGGCGGAAAGCTTCAACAAAATACAAGCGCAGAACTGGAACGGCATAAAAAAGGATTTGCGCGTAAAAAAATTCGGACGCACAAGCTGGCACACGGTGGAAGAACTCCGCCAAATAGAAGCGGTTTTGGATGGGGATTTGCTGACGGCTTTTTATTTGGGTTGGCAGGAAGGCCTCAGAAAGAGCGAAATAGCCTGGCTTTACAAAACCGATTACGACGCGCAAAACCACACTATAACCATACAAAGCAAAGAGGGCTGGACGCCCAAAACCGCGCGCAGCGTAAGGACGCTTCCGCTCGCGCCCTCAAGCGAAGCGGCGATAAAAGCCAGCATAGCGGCCGCGCCGGCGCACAGCCCTTTTATAATAAACATACCGGGCAAGCGCGAAAGCGATTCTTACCTTTCCGGCAACTATATAGACGCGGTAAAAAAAGGCGTACCCGGGCTTAAATCGCACCTGCACAAACTGCGGCACACATACGGCAGCCTGCTTGCGCAGAGGGGCGTTAACATCAAAACGATATCGGAACTTATGGGGCACACGTCGATATTGGTTACTGCGCGCTACACGCATTGGGGGGACGGCGCGCTTCGCCGCGCGTCGCGCGTGATACCCGAGCTTTAACCCCCGCCCGCCCCGCCGTTTTTTATGCGGCGGGGCGTTTGCTTGCACCCGCAGGTAAAATGCTTTCTAAGTTTATATTCTTCTTTCTTGCCGTCGTTCCAGTTTTGGACCGGGCGCAAATAACCCACCACGCGGCTGAACACCTCGCACGGCGTGCCTTTGGCCAGCCCTTTTAATTTCTTAAGTTCCGCTATTTTAGCGGCTATTTCACTTCTTTCCATAAACTCCCCCGCAGATGTCCTTAAAACTCTTTAAAGCGCGCAGATTTTGCACGCTTAAACACTCAAGCCCGCCGTCGCTGTAATCCCACTGCAGGCGGCACAAAGGCGCGTTACTCCTTTTCGTTTTCGCGCCCGCGCAAGCCGTCAAGAAGAGCCCCGCGCCCAAGATTATTATTAGCCGCGATAATTTTATCTGTTTCTTCACTTTGCTTTTTCTCCGCCTGTAAAATTTCCAGCCGGGCTTTATTATAGCCGGCTTTGTAGCGGCCCCGCCCGTAGGCAAAGGCCGCCAGAACCGCCAAAACTCCGCAAATCGCGTAAAGCATATTAAGCGTCTTTTTTGGCTTCAAAGCCGAACTTTGTAAGCCAGCTGATAAGCTTTACCGCGGCGGCGCGGATTTTATCGATAATGACGATACCGCGCGCGCTGTCGCACCATTTGACGATAACTTCCGCCGCGCCGATTACGCACGCCCACAGCGTCAGCACGGCGTCCCAGTTGGCTTTAAGCCAGGTTACTGCATTTGTTATATGTTCCCACATATTATTCCTCCTTGATTTTTTGTAGTTTATAAGCTACAATAACATTATGAAAACTCTAAAGTTTTATAAAACGTCCGCCGGCAAAGAGCCTTTTAAAGAGTGGCTCGTCAAATTGAAAGACAAAACCGTAATAGCCAAGATAAACCAGCGTCTTAATTTTTTGGCCCAGGGCTATATGCCGGATTTCGACCACGTCGGCGAAGGCGTTTTTGAAACGCGCATACACGTGCGCGGCGGGATAAGAATATATTTTTATCCTCATAAAAACACATTTATAATTTTGCTTTGCGGCGGCAATAAAAAAACGCAAAATAAAGACATCCAAAAAGCCGTTGAGTATGCAAACGATTTCAGGGGGCGTTATGAATAAAAAAACAAAAAAACTTAAAGCCGAAGATTTAAGCGATTTTACTTCTTGGCAAAACGAATATTACAAAAAACACCCGGAAGAAATATCCCTTTTAACCAAAGAAGCGATAGACTCTTTCAACAATACGCCCGATATGCCCATAGAAGTTCTGCTTGCGTCTTTAAGGCGCATAGCGGAATTATACGGCTTAAGCAAATTGGCCCGGGAAACGAAACTCAACCGGGAAAGCCTGTATAAATCCTTATCGCCGCGCGGAAACCCCACCGTCCGCACTTTAAGCAAGGTGTCGGCGGCAATGGGATATCGCCTGACGATTACGCCCGTAAACCGCGTATAATTTCAAAGAACGTTTGGCCCGCCGCATTAAGCGGCGGGTTTTAATTTATTTCAATTTCCAAAGCTTCGCCGCCGCGCTCGGCCACAAATAAAAGCCTTAAAAGCTTTTGGAACGTTTTGCGGCTGTCTAAAACCTTACCCTTTACGCGGTTTCGGCCCACCAAAATACAGCCCCTGGTGTCCTCAGCCGTAGAGCCGGCGTGGATAAGAACACCCGTAAAGCCGGGCACGTTTTCCAAGCGCGGCATTAAGCGGCCAAAGCGCAGGCTTTCGGTCAGCTTAATTTTATATTTGCCGGTGGGGATAGCCGTCTTGCCCGGGATTTTAACCCCGGGCGCGCGGACGGTATCTTCCAGCGTATCGCAAAAATATTTCCCGTCGATTGAGAGTTTGCCGATAGTGTAGTCCGGCCCTTTAAAGATACGTTTAATTTTTATTTGCATAGGTTTACTCGGTCTAAATTGCATTTTCATTACTAGCAAGCTTTAATATTTAGGCAAATTTTGATTTTTGCTTCAGTCGGATACGCGGGGCTCCGCCCACTCTAGGTATACCTTCCTCATTAAAAAACAAAATTTTCTCTAAATCTTAAAGCTCACGTTTGTTACATAATCGCACGTTTAATGATGATATTCATGTACTCTATCCTCCACCTCGTTAAGCCGCTTATGCGCGCTTTTAAGGCTTTCCTCGTTGCGCGTCATACGCTCCTGCAAATGGTTGTACTTATCCTGTTTGCTTTCTAGCCTATCAAGGCGGAACTCCACCATTTTTTGAAACGTGTTTAATTTGCCCACAAATATCCCTATGGTAAGGATTTGCGCCGCAATACTCAAGCCAAGTTCAACGCTGATGTTCATTTCTTACGCTCCTTAAGCCGCTTCAGCGCCAGCCTGCTCCGTTCCGCCGCTTACATCAACTGATATACTAACCGTATCAGCGTCAAGTGTATTGCCGTCCATAACCGATTTATTTATAATGCCCCAGTACGGATAAACCAATATTTGCTCGTTGTGGTTATAAACATTGGCTACTGCTTTGCCGTAATATACGCCTACAAGCCCATTTATTATTGAACTAATATAGTTTGAGGATGTGCTTGTCGATAATAAATAATATTTGCCGTCGTATTTAAACGGAATCCCAGTAGAAATAGAGTTGTCTTTTGGGTATTTGCTTGTTTCATTAACAATGAAAGTGCCTATGTAATTTGCGCCGGCTATCGGCTTGATAAAATTATTATCAGCGTCAAGCAGTATAAAGCCAAACGGGCCAAAAATTTGGGTGTAGCCGTTTTCCAAAGTTTCTATTATCAAACTTTTGCGGCAGTTACTAGGATAGCTGTAAGAGTACCCAAATAAGAAAGAGTCCGCAATACTTGCAGTTGTTATGGTTTTTGTTATTTTTACGTTGGTTTCTAAGTTTTCAATTCCAAGATAATGGATACCGTTATTATAAGTGTAAGTATAAAGATAGTTGCCTTTAAACCCATAATAACATTTATTGGCATATTGCGTATTTAGGGCATAGGTCTGCTCCAAATCATTCCAGTTTATTTTAACTTTGGCAAGATGTGCGCCGTTTGGGCAAAACCAAAAGCCATTGTGATATTGGCTGTCAAAACCATAATCGCCGGAATAAACAAGGGCAGAAACAAAACCCCAATTTTGGGTATCATAAACGCCGGTAGTTAAATCTATAAGCCATTGACGGCTTTGGGAATTATAACCCTTTAATAAAAGTTTTTGACCATTGGTGGCCCAAACGCTTGGGCTTGAGGTGGGAAGCGTCTTTAAAGCACCTTCTTTTTGCGTCAAAGCTACGCAAGTTGCGGTTATTGTGTTAGTTTCAAGGTTAGGCGTAATTACACCAGCGTGTCCAGAGGAAGAATAATAAACAATATTTAAGCTTTCCGGGACGGCTTTCATATATATATCGCCCAAGGTTACTTCTAAGCCGGCAGCCTTTACTGCAGCTTGCAAGGCGGTTTTATTAACATTAATTTTTAAGCCGCCGCCGTCTACTTCTTTACAGGTTTCGTCCCAAGTTACTTCCCTCAAATCAAATATTAAAATTTGACTGGAAGTTGTTTGTTTGCGGAAATAGTAATCGTCTACAACGTCGGCAAAAAAAGACTCTGAGGAAGTGTGCATTCCGTAAGGTATTAAAGCCATAGGAAAGTCGCGCCTAATCCCGCCGACGGTATTAGTCGGCAAAGCTTTTACGGCGTCGACAAGGCCTGTCGGATTATCCGCAGATATTTGCGTTTCGCTAAGCCCTTTTTGGATAAGGGTATCACGCAAATCGCCAAACACTTTACTGCACGCGGCGACGGTCAATTTATCGGTATTAAGCGCGCTTGTACCGCCGGTTGCAGAGATTTTTAAAGTTTTTCCTAAGATATTTACTTCACTCATTTAATTTTCCTCCGTGATTTCTTCAATAGTTACATTATCCCCGGCTTCAAGCTTGGTATTTGCCTTTAATGAAGCCAGCTCCGCTTCCAAAGCCTCCACCCGCCTCAAAAGCTCCGCCCCGCCGGCCTGCGCCGAAACGGAAACCATAAAATCAAAAACGTTCGCCGTTTTGTTAAAGATAAAGCCGTAAGTCCTCCCAGCCAAAAGCGCGCCCGCGCCTAGCGGCAGGCCCTCGCCCAAAATCCCAATTCCGGCCCCGCCGTTTATCGATAAAACCGCCGGCCCGGTATTATCATTTGCTATCTTAACCAAAAGCAAAGTATTATCGGGCAAGGTTTGAAAGCCTCCGCCGATAGTAATTTTAACCGTGTTCGCCGTCAAAGAACTATCCGCCGCGCGGTAAATGTAATTAGGCACGGCGGAAGGCGCGGCAAGCTTGGCGGTATAAATAACGCTCAGCGGCCACAAAATTTGTTTTCCGCGCGTTTCGGCCCCGGCGAACTCTTGCCCCAAAAGGGAAAAATCAATTTTAATCGGCCGCCCGTGCGCCGCGCTGTCAAAGCCAAGAGTGCGCTCGTCGCTTTCGCCTTCTGTTGTCGCCGGGCCGCTTTGCCAGTTGGTGCCGCCGTCACTGTTGTCGCTTCCCGGCAGTTTAAAAGCCGGTATTTTGCGCACGGCGTCTTTTGTTATAGAGCCGATATTTTCCCCGTATTCGCCGGCTATCGGCCTTAAAACAAGCGGCAGACGCAAATCGGTTCCGTTCCAGCCGTAGAGGCCGCATTGCCCGTTTGCCGCCAATATTTGGGAATACTCTTCAAAAGTCGTATATTTGCCGGCGTCAAGCACATGGCTTAAAAGTTCCGGGTAGTTTTGGGCGGCGGCTTCAAGCGTCTGGCCGTTAAGCCATTTTTGGCCGGGCAGTTCCTTTACGCCCGCGCTGGCCACCACGGAGCCTACGGCGAGCGCGGAAGAAGCCATGGCCGCCGCCGTATTGCTTATAAGTTCCTGCCAGTCCGGCGCGGCCTGCGCCCCGGCCCACGGCCCGGCGAAGATCCAATCATTAAGGCTTTCGCTCCAGGCGTAAACTTCCAGCCCGCCGATAACGTGCAGTTCCCCGCTTTGGCCTTGGGGGACCGCGCTTTTAAGCAGGCCCAAAGTATCATAAGGCGCGCCCAAAAAAAGGGAAGAACCGTCTTTTCCGGGCTGGCCGGCGGGCCCTTGGCGGGCCGAGTCAAAAACTTCGCATTTAATCATTTTTTCCGCTCCTCACTTCAAAAATCGTGTCGCATAAAAATCTTTTTTCTTTGCCGGAAGCGTCTTTAAGCTTCAAAATTATTTCATAAAAGCCCTCCGGCCAGTCTTTAGTATCGGCGGCGGTAAAGCGCAGATATATTTTTCCGTCGGCAAGTTCCGCCGCGCTTACATCCTGCTCGTAAACGCCGGGGCCTATGTAAAGTTTTCCGCTCCAGCCGGAAAAATCATTAATATTTGTTTCGAGTTTTACTGTTTTTTGGGCCCCGGAAAAGGCGGAGTCGTCGCCTTTGTATACCACTTTATTTTTCATAAAAATGCTCCTTGTTAAATCGGTCTATGTTACATACTCTTTACTAGCAATTTTCCGTTTTTGAGCGTATTTTGATTTTTTTACCGCTTCGGATACCGCGCCGCCCAAGGGCGGCATCGCACTTAGTATACCTTGCGTCAAAGAAAATCAAAATACATCTCAAAACCAAAAAATCACGTTGCTTACGCGCTCACATTGCTAAAAATCACGCTGCTTACATTCTCTCACGTTAAAACCCACGATAACGCTCATTTAACGTAGGTCGGGTTTTACCCGACTTTCCTTTTACGCTTATTCATAAGTCAAAATTCCGCAGAGGCAAAAGTTTTTGGCTCCCGCGTTTTTTATTATTATTTCCGGCGCGTTTGAAAGCAGTTTCTCTTCCCTGTTTAGTGCCCTCATGCGGCTTGCCGACGGCATGGAAGTTTCCAGCTCCCCGCAGTAAAAAGAGGAGTCCTTTTCGGCCGTGGCCTCGCTTAAAGCGCGCATATTGTTTTCGTCCTCGCCGTAATAAAAATCCTGAGTGTTAAACACCTGAAACACGTTCTTAACCGCATTAACTCCGTCCTTTTCTTGTGCGCCGGGGTATTTGGGCACCAAAACGGCTTTTACGTCTATATCAACCCCGGCGAAAGCTTTTAAAGCCGCGTCGAAAGGTATTTTAAGGGCCGATATATCCGCTTTTGCGCCGGGCGCGGCCGATATTTTAAAGGAATATTTGCCGTAAACGCCCGTTAAAGTTCTGCCCGCCGGCGGGGTAAACATTTTTTGCGGCAGAGTAAGTTCTTTTACGTATTTTTCTTCGCCGTCGGGCGTAACCGTCAAAGGGGAATAAAACTCCAGCGGCGGGCGGGAATTTGTTTTGTCGTAAACGTCGCGCATTTCTTCAAAGGCAAGCCACCTTCCGCCGTAAACGCCGGCCAGTCCGCTTTCGTCGCCGTCTTTGTCAAAGTTCATAACGGCGTCGCCCAAAGCCAAGCCCAGAGTATCGTTTAAAAACGCGCCTTTCGTTCCCTCGTTGATATCCAAAAATAAAATTCTGTGCGCGCCGCTTTGCATTCTTATCGAAAGCGCGTTATACGGGTGTTCTAGGGGGAAGACGTCACTTATTTTCTCCTTAAACTGATACTTGGCCAGTTTCAGCAAATCGTTTTTAAGATAAGCGTTTGTTTGGAAGTTGTACTGGCTCAAATATAAATTTTGTCTGTCTTTGCTTACGTAAATAATATTTCCGTCCGCGTCGGCGGGCAAAACCGCGCTTGCGGCGGCCGTGGCTATAAACGGCGCGGTGATATTGGTGTTTGTAATAACGCCGTCGTCCGGGGCGTAAAGACGCACAAGGCCGTTGTCCGTACCGGCGACCAAAGCCGCGCCTATGCGTTTAATCCAGTTAATGCGGGCGAACTCGCTTTGTATAATCATTTTAATAGAGCATTCCGCGTCAACGATACCGTAATTAAAATCGCTGAAGTTAAGGTAATCGTCGCTTTGGCTCAGGCAGATGCAGGGCCCCTCGGCGGAGTTGTAGGAAAACGCCAGCCTCCCGTCGATAAAATCCACGCAGTTGGGGTAAGTTACGCCGTCAACCAGCCCAAGCCGCCATTTATAGGTTTTTATTTTGTCGGGCATATAATCAATTACCAAAGCTTTCACTTTGTAGGGGGAAACATACTCGGTAATCAGCGCGCGGCCAAAACCGCTGTGCAGGTATTTAAACATCAGTCTGCCGTCGGATACCGTACCCTCGGTGTGTTTCGGCTGGCTGTAACCGGCCTTGCCCGCTCCGCTTGTTACTTTGTAATAATTTTCTCCGCTTTTAACCACGTCGTTAAGCGCATAGCCCTCGCTGTCCATGCTCCAGCCTTTTGTGGCGGCGTCAAAATATTTAAGCTGTATATACTGCCCCTGCATATCCTCGGTAAAAAAGGGCAGGCCCTGCCCGCCGGTCTGCGTAAAGGCCGAGTTCATCGTAAAAACGGTTTCTTCCAGCGTTTGGGCGTTAAGCACTTTAATTGTGCAGCTGATAGCCTTGCCGGAATAATTTACCGTATTCGAAGCGGCCGTAACGGTCTGCGCGCTTACGTTTCCCTGCGCCTGCAAATCGGTGTTTGCGCGTAAAAGGTAGCTTACGGCCATTTCGGCGTTTACGTTTAAATCGGGCAGGTTTTCAAGCGCGGGGCCCTCGTTTTCGCCAATGGTCCAAACAATGCTTTTTACGCTTTCGCCCGAAGCCAGCTGATAAGGCTGCAAAGCCAAATCGGCGGCGGGGTTTTCCGCGGCGGAAGTCAAAGTTATATTCCCGCTCACGCCGGAAGCTTCAATAAGCCGGCCTTTATTGGTGTTAAATTCTTTCCACGGCCCGTTATTAAAGGCGACGGCGTTATAAGTCCAAGTTTCCCGCGCATAATATTTTACTTGGGCGAAGGGGTAATCCTCGTGGGCCAAATAAAGCACGTTTGCGCTTTGCTTGCTTCTAAGGCGTTTTATTCCTTTTAAGTCAAACAAATCTTTTGCCAGGTAAGGCGCGCTTATTTTTAAAGGCGAACCGTCTTCAAGCCGGATAAAATCAAAGCTTTCCAAATCAAAGGGGGCAAAGCCTCCGCCGTAAAACACAAGCAGGTATTTTATATTTCTTGTGCTGTTAAAGCTGAACAGCGCAAAAGGCCCGCTTACGCCAAGCTCGGTTTGCAGATCGGCCAAAAAGCGTTTGCCCGCGCGGTTAAAAAGCGCGCCGCTTTCGGTGGCGTAAACGTTTTTGCCTTCGCGCAGGTGGTTTTGCAAAGCCTCGTAATCTGCGCGGCTTTCCACGGTCGGGTCAATTTCCCCGTAAATAAAATTAAACTTTTGGGAAATCAGCTTTCTTCTCATTAATTATTCCTCCGTTGTTTTTTGCGGCGTTTTTTGGTTTTCTTCTTTTTCTCCCCGGTCATCTGCCCGGCGCGGTATTCGGTGTAGCCCGCCGCCCTTAAAAGGCCTTTTGCGGTTTTGCCGTCAAAAACGTCTTTAACTCCGCCGGCGGCGTTAAGCGCTGTCTGCGCCGGCAGGCCGGTATATTTAAGCAAAGCCGCCAAAGAGTTTATGCTGTCCGTTAAGCTCATTTCGCCAAGCAGCTCTTCCAGCCCGCCGGCGTCGTTGTAAGCTTTTACGGCTTTATTGACGTCGCGCTGTATGTCTTCAAAAGCGGGCATGGCCACGCTTGAGGGCGCGGGCAGTTTTTGGTTTTTGCTCTTGGCGTAAACGGCGTCCAAAAGGTATTTAACGCCGGCTTCGGCAAAAGCGTTTACGGAAGCCAGCCCGGTAATTGGGGAAGCCAAAACGTCAAAAACGCCTTTTTGGGCTTTTTCCTCGCCGTCGTCGTCCTTGCCGGGGTAAAGCCAGGCAAAGCCCAAAAGCGTATAAATCATGGGGTTTAAAGCGGCGTATAAAAGCCACGTCTTGCCGAAATCCGCGGCGGAAATTTCCCCGTTTTTATACTGTATGTAGCTTGTCGCCAATTTGCCGAAGTACTGCTTGCTTTGGTTCCTGAACACGGTATAAATGCGCGCGGCGTAATTATCGGCATTGGCCTGATACTCGCCCAGCAAAGCTTTTTGGGAGCTTTGCAAAGTGCTTTCGCCCTGTTCTTCCACTTTGGCGCGGGCCTCCTGCGGGGAAAGTTTTAAATCCTCCGTCAAATATTTATAATAGGGATACCCGCCGTAAACAAAGCTTGCCTTATCGCCCCAGCGTATATTAAACATCAGCGCGTTTGTAAGGTTGTTCCAGCGGGTTTGAAGCAAATTCAAATCGCGGGCGGCCATGGCGCGCTGCAAACTTTCGTTTATCGAACCTTGGGCAAAGCGCACTTCTATATGCGGCACGTTTTTAAGCATAAAATCATAAGTGGCTTTAGGCTTGGCCATACCTTCCAAAAAGTATTTGGCCCAAATATGAAAAGGCATTTTTTCGGCAAAGCTTATCCCGGTGGCAAACTGCTTTGCGCCGACGGTGGCCTTTAAAGCCATCGCGCTTTTAACCCACCCGTTGAAGATAAACTCCATAACCGGGCTTGAACCCGCGCTCTTCTTTATTTGCGGGCCCTGCAAATCTATCAGGCGCAGAAGCTTGTCGTAAAGTTTTTTGCCGTCTTCGCGCCCGGCCGCGCTTTCAAAAGCTCTTTCTATCTTTTCGCTTTTAAATACGCCCTTTATCAGATTAAAGGTCAAAGCCTCATTTATATACTCGGCGGCGCGGTTGGTGTGGTTTTGCACTATTTCAAGAATGCTTGTCGGCTTCATGGCGACGCGGAAGCTTTTAACTCTTTTTTTAATAAAGCTCGGGTTCGCGCTCGCGTTTATGTATTGTTTAATATAATCCGTGTCGCCGCCTATATCCATGCGCCTGGCCACGCTGGGCAGATAGTTAGGGTCTTGCGGCAGGGAAAATCCGTGCATTTCCCTGAAAACGGCGTTTTCCCTCGCCCATTGTGCGGCCGTAAACTGTTGCAGTACGTCGGCAAGGCGTTTTTCCGCCGGGGTCAAAAGGTTAAACATTTGCTCCAGCTGGTTCTGCCCGTATTGCCTTAAAAGCCTGCCCCTTAAGCCGTAATCAACAATGCTTCCGTCTTCGCGCGTTTCGGGCTGGGTGTTTTTATACCATTCGTAAACGCTCATTATTTCCAGTTTGTTAAGGTCGTCTTGGTCTATATCCTGCTCGGCAAGCCATTTGCCGTCTTGCAAAATTCTGGCCTGCTCCGCGCCGTCGGCCTCGTTAAGGGCGCGCATATAGTTTTCCGCCGTAAATACGGTTTTTTGCAGTTCCGCTATTTTGTTTAAAACCGCGCCGTTGCTTTTAAGATCCAAAACCGTGCGGAAGATATCGTTTAACTGCCGGCCCTTTTCATATTTGTAAAGGGCGGTGCCTCTTTGGCCTTGTAAAGTGTCCAAAGCGTCGGCGAGGTTCGTTTTGGTTTTTACCAGTTCGCCGTTTTCGTTTACTTCTTCATGCTCAATAACGCCGAAAGCGTTTAAAAGGAACTGCTTATAATTGGTATCGGGCAGGTTTAAAAACCACTTTGCGCCAAAGGGCAGTTTTCTGTTTCTTAAAGCTTGGTTTAAAGCTTCGCGCAGGTATTCGCGGCTTAGCTGTTTTCTAAGTTTTTCCCTTAACTTGTTGGCGCGGCCGGCTTTTAACAGGGCGGAAACGTCCTCAAAAAGTTTTTGGCTGTCGGCGGGGTTGTTCTCCTTGCCGTTAACCAAAAATTCCAAAACGCCGTTTAAAAGGGCTTCTTCCACGGGGTAAATATCGCCGTTTTGTACGGCGGCCATGGCCTTATCCTGCCGCGCGTTTAAAATAACCTGCAGTTCTTCCGGGCTGTAAGGCTTTGTACGCGTGTTGAAAGTATTTGATTTTTCAGCTATAATATCATTGTCCCCGTTTAGCAACGGTTTAAAAGCCGTGTCTCTGGCGGGGATAACTTTTTGCCCTGCGTAATTTTTATTATATTTGGCTATTTTGCGCTTGACAAAATCTCTCAAATCTCCTAAATTATCTATATGCGGAAGATGGCCGAAGTTCGCTTCGGAGGGACCTTCCGCATTTGAAGGCTGTTGTTGGCCAGTTTCCATATTGGGGCTGGAGTTACCGACAGCCTTCTTTTTTTCTTCCGTTTGCAAATTGTTTTTCTCAAGCGTAAGATCGGGCTTTTTTAAACCCCAGTATTCCCGCGCCTTTTGCAAAAAGTCAAAAGCCCTTTGGCTCAGTTTGGCTTTTTTGACGTTGCCGCTTTTCTCAAAAGCTTTGCGTTTAAGTTCCGTGTCTATCTTGCGCCAAATATAGCGGTTGTAATTTTCCTTTTGGGTTTTCTTCGCCCAAGCCATAAGCCCGTTAATCTGCTGGTTTAAAGATTTTTTAAAATGGCTCACGGTCCCGGCGGTATGCGCTATCATGCGGTTTACGTCCGCGGGGGATAAATGCTCCTCTCCGCTTAAAGCTTTTTGCAAAACGGCGGTAAGGCGGGGGGTAAAGTTCTCTTTTAAAAAAGCCTTGGCGCGGTTTGCGGCGGCTTTTTCTTCCTCGGTCAAAGCGGCGCGGTAGCCAAGCTTTGCGCGGCTTTCTTCTTCCAAAACGGCTTGGGCTTGGCGCGTTTTTTCTTCCGCGTTTTGCATTAAGGCGTTTATCTCTTTTAAAACTCCGGCCTTTTTTGCGCCCCAGTCCGTTGCGGGCGCGTCCAGCTTGCGCCTTTCGGCTTTGCCCTCTTCGGTCTTGGCGTATTCGGCTTCAAGCTTTTCAAGCAGTATCCCGGCCGCGTCTAAAATATCCTTGGCTTCTTTGGCCTCTTTAAGTTCTTTAAGCAGGGCCTCTTTATTTTCAATTTCGCGCTTGTTAATTTCGCTTATAACGGCTTTTTTAACGGCGCGCGCCCGTTGGTTGACTTCCCGCTCCTTTTCGGTTATACTTTTATTATCAGACGCAAGAGCAGAAAGGACAGCTGCCCCTTGAGGTTCACTCCTCTCGGTTATGAGGAATTGTCCGTCCTCGCGTCTGGTAAATCTTTTATTATCAGACGCAAGAGCAGAAAGGTGAGCTGCCCCTTGAGGTTCACTCCTCTCGGTTATGAGGAATTCACCGCCCTCGCGTCTGGTATTTTTTTTGTAAAGTTCCACTCTAGGCCTGTCTATTTTTAAAAAGCTTACCACCTCAAAATTATCTTTATTTTCAGCCATTTCCAATACGGCGCTTTGGCCTTTTTCGTTTTCCCGCAGGAAAGTAAAATAATTCGGTTTGGTTTTAGGTTTTACCTGCAAAATGGCCGTCGCGCCGTAAAGGGCTTTTGCCAATATTTCGTTATATTCTTCCGTCGGTATTTCCGGGTGGCGCTTTTTTTCTTTCTCGATAATATTCTTTTTAAGCACCACGGGCTTGCTCTTTTTGTTTAAAAGCTTTAAATCGGCGGTGTTTAAAGGCGGCAGAATGCAGTCCTTTGAGGGGTTTTTATAATTTTCCGCGTCCGGCATTTCGCTTTCGGTAAAAGCTTTAAGCTTTTCTTCAAACTCCGCGCGCGCGGCGGCTTTGGCTTTGTGCAAGTCCTCCTGGCGTTTGTCGGCGGTATTTTTCCACGCCTCGGCCTCTTTGCGCGCTTTTTCTATTTTAGGGTTTAAAGCGTCTTCGGCTTCTTCCCGCGCGGCCTCCTCCAGCTCCTCAATTTGGGCGGCCACAAAATCTATGTCCTTTGCGCTTACGGGCCTGTAACCCTCAAGCCTTAAGCCTTTTATTATATCTTTGACGCGGCGGTACTCTTCCATCTTCCCGCCCAAAGCGTCTTCCGCGGTTTTGGCCGCTTCCATGTAAGCTTCAAACTGCTCCACGGCCGGCAAATCTTCCAAGCGGTAAACGTCTTCCCCGTTTAATGCGCGCTCTATCATTTCAGCGGCTTCCCGGTTAAGGCGGTTTAAATCTTCATAAGTGTCAATCTCGCCCGCCAAAAACCCCCAGTCAATCAAACGCCGCGCCAAATCGTCGCCTATACCGCCTTTGCGGTTTGGTATTCTTGCGTTTTTGTAAGCTTCCGCGTCCACCCTGCCCGCGCCGGCGTAATTCGCGCCGTATTTCCTTAAATAAGTCCTCAGCGTTGCTTTGGGCAAAGGCGGCGCGCCCATGTCCAAAACGGAAAGATACTCTTCAATATCCCGCAAAGTAAGGCCCTCAACGTCCGTCTTGCCCTCTTCGCGCAGCTGTTTTATGGCCTTGCGCGTCTTCTTGGTTTTAACTTCGTCTTGGTAAAGTTTTAAATGCTCCTCAACATCCCGCCCGGAAAGTTCAAACATCCTGTCGTAAACGGCGCGGCCCGCTTCGCTCATTTCCACAAGCGCGCCGTTGTAAATATCCATAAACCATTGGCGTATTTTTTCAAAAACGCTTTTTAAAGCCGGGGCGGGGGCTTTGCCTTCCATAAGGTACGTTTCAAGGCCCTGTGCAAGCTTTTCCTGCTGTGCGCGCGTATAAACGTAACGCCCCGCTTTAACCTGCGGTTTGCCAAGCCACTCGTCCAAATCTTTTTTAGTTTCTTTAAATTCGTCTTCGGCGTAAATATCCTGTGCGGTGTAAAGCCACAAATGGCCCAGTTCGTGCAAAAGAGTGCTCTTGTCGCCGGTCTGCATTATCTTTACAAGCGCATAATAAACGTTTCCTTTTTTGCTCAAATCTATACTGCCGCGCTTACCCTGCCCGTACCGCTTGACAACGTCTTCCTTGGTTGGTATATTATTAAAGAAGCCGTCGGCTTTGTTTCCCTTGGGCGATTGTAGCTCTTGCGGCCTTACAAATTCGGCGGCTCTCTTTTCGTCCAAATATAGCAAATTTCCGTTTTCAATATTATTTTTTACAAAAGCTGTAAAATTATTGCGGCCATAAACGCTTGGAATAATATTTATCCCCTTATTTGCAGGCTTTAATATTACCAACGCTTGCCGTTTGCTTTCGTCTTTTGCGTCTACCACGGCCACCAAATTGCCCGGAACGGTTGCGGATTTAAACACCATTATAGGGTTGTAGACCAGATTCGGCAATCTCCGCATATCACCCATTTTCATATTGTGTTTGTCTGAAACCGCTTTTCTCAAAACCGTTACAGGTAAATTTAAAGAACCTTTTGGCAGACCCATATCCAAATATATTTGCGGAGTACTTCCCACTTTTATTAGCTGGCCGCTCTTGAGTTCGCCCTCTTCGGCTTTTTTTAAGTCTTCCTCATATTTTCTTCTGTCTTCCGCGGAAGGCGTAAAAATATCTTCCGCTTCTTCTTGGTTAAAAGAGGTCTTTTCTTCCTGCGGGATGTAACTGTTGAAATCCTGCTCTTGGCTCAGTTTCCTGTTTAAAGCGTTTTCATATTTTGCAAGCCTTGCTTTGTCTTTTGCCCCGTTATAGGCGAAATCCTCCCATTTTGCATATCCCGTTTTAACGGCCCCGCTGCTTTCCTTTCCGTCCAAAGTCCATTCGTTGGAAGATACTTTTCCCCAGTGGTCTGCCTGTCTAAAAACCCCGTAATCCTCATACCAGTATTTGCTTGAGCTTGCAGACACAAAATCCGGGGCTCTGCTTGGAGCCTGAGCCGTTTTAAAATCGCCTGTTGTTTTTCTGTAGAAGTTATCTTTATTGTAGGTTCTGCTTTCTCTGGCGTTTATCCTTTCTTTAAATCCGTTTGTAATATTTATAATTTCACTTGCCGGTTTTTGTTCGATATTCTTTTCAAATTCACTGTTGACAATATCAACAATATCCGATAAACTATTAATTAGACCGGGAGACACGGCACTTGCTTTTAGTGTACGCATCCCGGCGAGTTTTTTTATAGGCGCGTTGAGCTTCGCTTTTTCCAAAAATATTTTCCCGCTTGCGGCAATTTCCATTAAAGTGTTTAAATCGCCTTTTGCGGTCTTAATACTCAAAACAACTCTTATTCCGTTATAAGCCCCGCTGCCTTGCAGTATTTCATAATTTTGGATATCGGGGTGTTTTAAACTATTTTCTATTAATTCCAAGTCCTCCGGGGAAATTTTTTTATTGTCGCCGCTTATAATTCTTTCCTGCGGGACGGTTATATCCTCTTCACCATTTATAACGTAATATTGTTTGTTGCGTTTTTTGCTGGTTTCGGCGTATTGTTTAAATTCCGCAAGGCTGTTTGCTCTGCTCTTATACATCGCGGCGGCCTGCGCGTAGCTTTCCTGCGCGGCGGGGGGCAAATCCTCCGCTTGGCGTTCTATTTTAAAGTTTAAAAAGCTTTCGGCGGTTTTTGGCAGAACTTTGTTTTTCTTGGCTATGTTATCTACGATATTGGCCAAAATGCGCCCGGCGGCCTGCGCTTCTTCCTCTTTCGCGCCGTTTTTCCTGAGGGCTTCCTCATACCCGGCGGAAATATCAATAAGCTGTTTGGTGCGGTCCTTTTGTTCGGCAATGGCGGCCTCAAGGTTTTGGGATACTTTGTTTTTGTCAAAATCTGGGTAAGTCATGGGGCTCATTTCTTTAATCAAAGGGCCTGTTAAATCGCGGACGAAGTCCTCGCTTAAAATCTCCCCGGCGGTTTGCTCGGCCAAAGCGCGGGCTTGTTCCTCGGGAAAACCGGCTTTTTGCAAATCGCTTTGCACTTGGCCCATGGTTTTAAGCACGCTTGCGCCGTTAAAAGCGGCGCCGAAGCCGCCGCCCATAACCGCGCCCCAAACAAAGCTCATAATGTTTTTTTGCAGGATATCGCCCAGCTTCTCATTTTGCACGCCGTAAGCGTTTTTAATAAGATCCGTGCCGGTATCTTGGATATATTCCTGCGCGCCCTCCGTAAACGCGCCGGCGGCCGTAACCGCGGCAAAGCGCGCGGGCAGGTTTTTAGGCGCTTTGGCCATAATTCTGCCTGCGGCGTTGGCTATAAGATTATTGGCTTTAATCGCGCTTAAATAAGTTTTAAGGCCTATAAGCTCCGTCGCGCTTATCCAGGCCGCGTCGGTAAAGCCGGCGGCTTTGGCCTTTTGGTAGGAAAGCCCGGCCTTTAAGCCCTCGCTCGTAGTATCGCCAAGCTGCATGGCCCCAAAAAACGCCGCCCCGGCCGAGGGATTCTTTGCAAGCACGGTTACGCCTATCGCGCCCAAAAGGCTCATGGCGGCCTGCGTGCCCTCGTAAACAAGGGCCTCGTCGGGCCTTGCGCCGGCTTTAAGGTTCGTCCCCGTTTTTTCAATTACGCTTTGGGCGAAGTCCTCAAACTGTTTAAGGGCAAAAGCCGTTTCTTTGTTTCTTTTTTCAGCGTCCAGCTTAAGCCCGTTTTCCCAAATAGCTTTGGCTTTTTCGGGCATAAATTCGTAATCTTCCGGCGCGGGTTTTGCAAAAGCTTCTATGGCCGTGTCGCCTATTGTTACAAGCCCCTCAAAAACATTTTTTAAAGCGTTCATGCTCCAGTTCGCGCCGGCTTTAAGGGCGGCGGCGGTTCTTTGGACTTCCCCGTTTAAGGCCGTTTCTTTAACTTCCTTAGGCCCGGCCAAGAGTTTTACTGAGGGGAATTTAAAAACTTCCGCCATACCGCTGTTGATAATATCCCCGGTTTTGACGTCAAGCTTTTTCAGGCCGAAGAACCTTTCTTTGGGCACTTCTAAAGTCTGCGTCAAAAGGCCGTATTCGGCTTCGTCGGGGTCGGCCAAAGCGGTGGTAAATGGTATCTTCCTTTTAACGTCCCAAATGCTTACCGGCTTTTCTTCCGCCGGCAGCAAATCCAAGGGGCGGTTATTGTTGCCGTAAGCGCGCACTTTATCAAGGATTTTGCCGTTTTCGTCCCGGCGCACGCGGAAAATTTCTCCGTTTTCCTGTTCGGTTTTGTAGCTTTTAAGATAATCGTTTAAAGGTTTTAAGAAATCATTTTCCATTTTCGGCCTCTTTAAGTTTTATAATTCTTCCGTTGATAATCGCGCTCTGCACCTGCTCTGCGGGGATATCGTATTTATCGGCGATAAAGCGCATTTTGACGGCGGTAAAAATCGCGTCCGCCTGCTCTTTATAGTCTTTCCAATATCCGTCCGTGGGGATACCGTTTTTGTTTAAAGCGTTGTAAGCGTTTACGTAAATAGATCCCCAATCCTCCGCGTCAAGCCCGCCGTCCGCGCCGGCGGTAAAGCCCTCGTCCTCTGCGGCGGTTCTTAATTTTTTTTGCATGTATTCGCTTACGCTGGTAAATCTTAAAAATCCGGGCGGGTTGGTGTCGCGCAGTTCTTCTTTGCCGTTTAAAACGTCCTCGCCCAAAGCTTTGGCCAAAGTTTTTATATAACGCTGGGCGTCTTCCCTTTTTTTGCCGGTGTAATTGCCGGCGGAAATATCTTCCCTCAGTGCGGAAACAAAAGCCGTAACGCTTTCCACATTCCCGCCCGAGGTAAGCCCCTCGCCGTCAAACATAAGGTTAAAATCGGTTTGGGCCTTTTCAAATTTTTCGGCGTTTTGCAGGGCAAAATCCGTATTGGGGTCCTGCAGTACGCCCTCCATATAATTTAAAACGGTTTCCAGCTTCGAAGCGTCAAAGCCGAAGCGGTTTACCGCGTCGCCCCTGTGGGCGTTTAAATCCTGAAAGTATTTATTTGCTTCAAGCGGGTTAGTCTGCCAAAGTTCCAAAAATTTGTTTTTTAAAGGCTCCAAATCCTTGGCCGCGCTGGTTTTATTCTTGGCGGCGGTTTGCGCCTGCGCGGCGTTAAAAAGGTGCTCTCTCTGCTGATTTGTAAGCGTCGTCCATTTTTTGGGGTTTAAAATCGTCTTGCTTAAACTTTCCGGCGCGCTTTTTGCAAGGTTCAGGGCGGCAAGATAATCGGCCTCGTTTACTTTGGCCTCGCGCTGGCCTTTATAGGCGGCGTAAATTTTGTTTACTTCTTCTGCGGTTCTGGCGCGCATGGTAAGGCCGCCGTCCGCGTAAGTCTGCGTCTGTTCAATGGCTTTTAAAAAGCCCTCGTCAATTTGCGCGCGGACGCTTTCATCCTTGGTAAGGGCGTAATTTTGGGCGGAAGCTTTAATAAGTTCGTCAGTGTCGCGCACGGCCTGCGCGTCGGTAAGGCGCACTTTGGCGGCATTGGCCAAAACGTCTGTCTGCTCTTTTAAAAGCACGCCTTGGCCGTTTTGGCTTAAATATTTGTTGGCGGCGTCGCTCCCGCCCATAATGCTTTCGCGCGTTTTTTTGTCCCACTCGTCAAAAGCTTTAAGCTGTGCGTCAATACCGTCAAAATCGCTTTGCTTTTCCAAAGCGGGGGTGAGCTCGGCTTTCATTTTAACCGCGCGGGTCTGCAAATAAGTATTCCAGGCGGTGTTTTTATTGTTGGCGATATTGCGCTGCACGCTTTGCCCCAGCGCAAAAAGGGCGTTGGCCGTCCGCGCCTGCCTGTTTGCTATTTGCTCCTGCGCGCTTAAAAAGTCTTGCCGGCTTTCCCTGCCGAAGTTCGCTTTTTCCCTTTTTATAAAATCGCTCATAAATTCCACCCGCTGTAAAGGCCCAATGGGTCAAGAATGCTCCTCTTTGACTGCTTGGCGTTGTAATCGGCCAAAGCCGCTTGGTTTTTAAGGTCGACGTATTCATTTACGCCGCGCCGTCTTTCGTTTAAGATGTTCTTTTCGGCGTTTTTGTAATTTTGCAAATACGTGTTTAAGAACATATCGCTTGAGGTGGAAATCCCTCTCGCGGCCATACGGGCGGAATAATCGCTCAAACTCTGCGCCAGTTCGTAGCGGGCGTTTGTTTCGTTTTCCGTCAGCTCGTCGGCGGTGCGCCGCGCGTTTGTTCGGTAAGTTTGTGCGTCGCGCTGGTATTGTTTATACTGGGCGCGGCTTTGTTTAAAGTCGTTTAGGCCTTGGTAGGCCATTTGGAATATGGCAGCCCACATAATCATCCTCCTTAAAATTAAATCGGTCTAAGTTGCGTTTTCTCTGCTAACACTTTGCCGCTTTTGGGCGGCTTTAAATTTTTTCCTCAGTCGGGTACTGCGGCAACTTCGTTGCCATCACTCTTAGTACACCTTCTTCGTCAAAAATTGAAATCCGCTCAAAAATCAATAAACCACGCTGCTTTCAAGCTCGCACTGTTTTTACTCGGTCTAAGTTCCGTCCTCGCGTTTTTGTACTCATGTTAAGTCCGTATCAATGTAGGTCGGGCTTCGCCCGACGGAAAACTCCTTTTTCAACATCCTGACTTTAGCCTGAACATTATTATTTTTTCACGTCTTCTATACAGAGCCGGCACTAAAATGCTTCCACAACTTCCAGCCTGCTAACCGGGATACCCCGGCGGCTCACGAGCTAATATTCCTCATGGGCCAGTTCAAAATCACTCTTAGGCATTCTTTGCACGGGCATATTAAAAGCGTCAATCCTGCCGGCCTCTTCAAGGTGCGCCTCGCACTCCTGCCAAAAGGCGTTTTTATCCTCGCTTGAAAGGTTCAATTTGTCCGAGCAGTTAAAACACAAAGCCGCCACAAGCGCGTTTATAAAATAGGCGGAAAACTTTTGTTCGTCGCGCTGTTTAAACACGTAAAGCATTTTTATCGGCTTCGGGCCGGAGGAATGTATCCCGTCGGCCCAAACGGCAAAAAGTTCCCCGGGGCGGTTTGCAAAGCTCTTTCTTATAAAATCTTTGGGCAGGGGGTAAATATACCGCCCGAAGATATCCTTTTTATGCTCGCCGCGCACGTTGTTTTCGTCCTTGAGGGGGAACAGCAAGGCGTCTTTAAGGGCAAAGCTGAAGTTTCTGCGCGCCAAAAGCCCGTCAAGGGTGTTTTCGTAAAGGCTTTGTATGTCCTCGCTTCTTAAAGAAGCGTCGTTAAGGCTTTTAAGGGCCGTCTGCTTAAGCCGCCTTAAAGCCAAATTGATAATGTCTATCCTGTTCATAATCCGCCGCCAAAACGGAACTCGTCGGTCAAAACATTGGCCGCAAAGCCGCGTTTTTTCTTTCTTTTGCTTTCTTCTTCTTCGACGGCGGCGGCCAGCCCGCCTGTAACGTCGGGGGCTTCTTCGGTTTGGGGCTTATCCGAACCTTTTGAAAAAAAGTTGTAAGCGTCGTCCGCCGCCTTGTTTATATCGCCGCCGTTCTTTATCATACCGGCGGCGAGCGTTGCCGGCAGTATCATTGTGCCCATGGCCCTGTTTACGTATTTCTTCATTTTTTTCCAAGATTTGCTTACCCAGCTCATAATTTTTCTCCTTTTCAGCCGCCGGGCTGTCCCGGCGGCTCGCACGAGTTATTATTTACACGATAGAAACAAGCACCACAAACTCTATCACGCCCGTCGCGGCCAAATCGGCAGAGGGCGTAACGCCTATTTCCTCAACCCAATCCATTTGGTCGTTCACGCCGGCTTTGGCGATCCATACGGGGCTGTCGGCTTTTACGGAATAAACGGCGGCGCTTTCGCCCTGCGCGGGCGTGCCGGCCGCCAAGGAGCCGTATTTGCCGGCGGCCAAAACTTTTTGGCCGGAAGCGTCCAAATTCTGCCCGTTTACTGTAAAGCCGGCTGTAAGCGCGTCGGAAGAAACGGCCATAACGCCCACAAGCGCCGCACCATGCGGCTTATCGCAGAGCTTCATATAATCGCCGGATTTTATGCTTATACCTGCGGCGTTAAGGGCCGCCAAATCAAACTTGGCCTTATAGGCGCGCACTTTGCCGCCGTAAGAATTGCCGACGTTCTTTTCAAGGTCGGTAAGCTCGTAAGAAAGTATCCTTTTTGACATTAAAACTCCCCGGCCGCAACGGTGTATTTGATTACGTAAACGGCCTTTTCGTTGGTTCTTACCGCGTCGACGGCGGTTTCCGCGAACATCTTGCGCGGGTTGTCCTGCAGGGAAGAATCAATGGTAACTTCCATTTTAAATTCTTTCCACGGGGCGATAATCAAAGAATCTTTCGTCCAAACGGGAATAAAATAAGTTCTGCTCTCGTCGGCGTTTGTTACGAAAGGCACCTTGCCGTATTTAACGGGCATGATGTTTGCCACCGGCTGCATTTTGAACTTCGGGGCGAACTTCCCGTCGTTTTCCAAAATGGTGCGATAGCTGGGGTCGGCGTTTAAATCTTCCAGCACGTGCTTGTTGGCGAAGGTAAACGCTTCCACTTCCTCCTCGTCGGTTATAATATCTTTGTCGACGTATAACCCGCCGATTTTGCCCAGCACCTCGCTGAAGGTTTCTCCGCCGGCTCTGTCCCAAGTTATATATTGGCTTTGGGGCAGTTCTTTGGTGGTGAGGGAAGCCTCATCCCTGCCGCAGGTGGCGGGGCCCAAGAGCGCGTTTAAGGCGACTTCGTTCATTTTGCGTTTTGCGGCGGCCTGCAAAGCCTGCGCAAAGGGCGTTTGGAGGGTATTTGGGTAAAGCGCGCTGTTAAGCTCGTCCATATTGGTAAGCGTGAAAGCTTTGTTAAAGCGTCTTAATTTTACCCAGCGTTTTTCCATAAACAAATCGCTGTAAACGGTGGGGGCCATCCTTTGTTTTTGCTCGTCAAGCTCGGTCGAACCGTAATTTACATGCGTAACGGTTTTCCCGCCGAACTCAACGGGCTGGAACACGGCTCTTCCCGCAAAGATATTTGTTTTTACCTGCGGAAGAGCGGCCAAAAGCCTGGCGTAAGTTTTGCTTACGTAGGCTGCTGCGGGGCCGGTGAGGGCTCCTGGTTGTACATAGAATTCTGACATTTTTTCTCCTTGGTCGGGGGTTGTATCGCCACCCGCCTAAATTGATTTATTAATAAATCGGTCTAAGTTACGTCGTTACTGCTAGCAAGCTTTCATATTTAGGCAATTTTTAATTTTTTCTTCGCTTAAATACCGCGGCGGCTTTGCCGCCATCGTTCTCGGTATTCTACGCTTAGAAGAAAATTAAAACTTGCTCTAAATCTTAAAGCTCACGCTGGTTTCATACTCACACTGCTAAAATTGAAATCCGCTCCAAAATCAACAAACCACGCCGGTTACGTCCTATCACGCTAAAGCTCAAAACTAAAAAAA